>CANQWC010000006.1 GCA_947627455.1 uncultured Clostridia bacterium
TTTCAGCTCAGCAATCGTCTTGTTGAAGTCGTCAAGATAATACTGAAGGTTGTCGGCGTTAGCCTCTTTAAGCTGAGCCCATGTCGAAGAGTTGAGCTGCATCGAGTTCTGCTCGATGGTGTCAACAAGGCTTCCGAGCTGGCCGCTGAAGCTTACCGAGTCATAGGCAAGAACAACGTCGCCGCTGTTAGCCATCTCAATGCAGGTGTCGTACATTTCCATCATCTCGTCGGTCCAGAGGTATTTCTCCCTCTTCTGAATCTCGTCGATCGAGACTACCGTCGGGTCAAGAACCTTGAACCTGTCGCACATCGCAAGAAGAGCAACGCCCTCGGGGTTCTTTGCGCCCTCGATTATGCTGTAACCGACAGGGTCGGATTCAACATAGTTGATGCCGTCGCCGCTCGGGTCTCTCGGCAGAGGTACGAACATCAGCTCGTTGGCGAGAACGTCGGCATATTCGGCCGAGATCTCATCAACAGGGCCCGTGAAGAAGTAAGGTCCGCCGACGCTGAAGAGCAGGTTGCCTTCCTTAAGTCCGTCGCCGAAGTCGCAGGCGGTCGACTGGCCCTGGCCTCTTACCTTATATCCGTTGTTATACCAAGGATAGATGCAGCCGTTCTTGTTGAGGTTATAGATGAAGTCGTTGGCGCGTTCGATTCTCGGGTCGTCGAGGTTCGAGACGAAATCGCCCGTTTCAAGGTCAAGCTCGATAAGCGGTGCGCCGCTCGCGCGCTCGAACGCCCTGGCATAGAACCAGCCGTCGAGTGCATACTGGTCGAGGTCGTCATCCGAGAAGTCCATCGCCATATCTTCAAAGGCGTCCCATGTCCAGTTGCCGTTGTAGAAGAGCTCTGCGGGATCGTCGAAGCCCCACTCGTTGAAGACTCTTCTGTTATAGGCCATGACCGAGCCGAAGTAAAGGTCGGTGCAGAGGAGATAAACGTCGTCGCCGAGCGAGAAGTATGTTCTCATATAGTCCGCGATATCCGCCCAGAGCGGGTCGTCAAGGTCTATGTAGTCGTTGATCGGCTGGAAGACGTGCTGGGTGGCGTAGTAGGGGAAGTTCTCGGTCTCGCCGTTATAGAAGTCGGGTGCGTCGCTGCTGAGAATAAGCTGGGCGACCCTCGTGAATCTCTCGTCCCAAGTGCACTCGATCCAATCGATGTCGCAGTGATACTTTTCTTTAAAGGTGAAGTAACCCGTGTTGACAACTTCGCCCTCGCTGTAGTTGTGGAAGTCGTCGAACCAGCTGTACCATACAATGGTAGAGTTGGCACCCGGGGCAACCGATTCATCGGGAAGACGAACGCCCGCCGCCGCAAGGATCTTCGCAGCGTCCTCGGTCGAAAGTGTAAGCTCTATTATCTGCCTCTTTGTATTGCCGCAGCCGACAAGCGCAACTATCAGCAAAAGAACCATTGATAAAGCCGCAATCTTTTTTAACATATTCTTTCCTCCTTGAAGGTGATACCGCGTAAAATGGGTTCAACTAACAGTTTATCACACTTTACTTTAGTTATCAATTGACGTATACTCCAAAACCTTGCGCCGCGGTTTATGCACCTTCAACAAAATAAAGGAGCAAGGCCGAAGCCCTGCTCCCTTGAAAATATTCGATTTTACCGTCAGTTGCCCGCGGAAGGTTCGGCCTTCATACCGTTCGCGATAAACGCGTCGATATCATTATTCAGCTGTTCGATGTTATAGGTAAACGTGTCGCCATAGGCTTCCTTTGCCTGAGCCCATGTCTGGTTGCCGCCGAGAGAAGTCGGGTGAGCGAGGTCGTCGTTGAAGTATCTGAGCATCTCGCCGACGTCGGTGCCGTAGCCCGCCTGATTATCTTCGCCGTATGCCATGATGATGTTTCCGACGCCCGAATTCGCGATCTCCTTGCAGGTGTCGTACATTTCAAGCATATCCTGTCTCCAGTGCATGGTGTGCTCATACTGATAACGGTCGATACCGACAACAGTCGGGTCAACAGCCTTGAATCTCTCGCAGGTTGCAAGAAGCGCAACACCCTCGGGGTGAGCAGCGCCGTTGATGATGTAATATCCCGAAGCAGAAGCAGGGAGATAATACTTGCCGTCGCCGTTCGGGTCGCGAGGAGCGGGAACGAACATAAGCTCGTCTTGTGCAGCGTCGCCCCAGACCGCAGTTACAGCTTCATATCCGCCGCTGGTGAAGCCCCAGATGCCGATCGGCTGGAAGAGGCAGGTGCCTTCGGCCATGCCGCCGCCGTCAGTGCCGTTTCTGAGGGACCAACCGTTCCACCAAGGATAGCAGAGGCCGTTACGTCCGATATCGTAGCAAACCTGAGCAGCGCGCTCAAGCCTCGGGTCGTCAACGTTAGAGACGAAGTGGCCCGTGTCGATGTCGTAGTTTACAACGTTTGTACCCGTGGAGCGCATGATAGTACGTCCGAAGTACCAGCCGTCAAGAGCGTAGCGGTCTTCATCGGGATCGGTGAATTCGAGGCACATGTCATAGAACTTATCCCAAGTCCACTGATCGTTGTAGAAGAGCTCTGCGGGGTCGTCGAAGCCCCACTCGTTGATGGTTCTTCTGTTGTAAGGAACAACAAGGTCAACACCGATGTCGGTAACGATCATATAGGTGTTGCCGCCGAGGGTGAAGTATGCCTCGGCATAAGGCTTCATCTCTTCCCAAAGCGGGTCGTCATAGTTTATGTAGTCGTTGACAGGCTGAGCCATACCCCTGATTATCTTCTTCGGGAACATTTCGTTGTTCGACTGAGTGAAATCCGGGGGGGTGCCGCCGAGGATATAGTTGGCGAGCTGATCCCATCTGGTTTCCCAGACCATCTGCCACCACTCAACGTCTCCGCCGTACTTTTCCTTAAAGGTAAAGAATCCGAGCTGAGACATTTCGTCTTCGCTGTACGCGTAAAAGTCATAGTTGGCATACCAGATAAGTGTAGTGTCGGTGCCCTTGGCGTCTTCCTTTTCGGGCAGCCAGATACCGGCCGCCTTAAGGATCGCCTCAGCGTCTTCAGTGTTGAGGGTAAGCTCGATCCTCTCACGCTTCTGAGCTCCGCAGCCCACGAGCGCGATGATCAAAACCGCCGCCATCACCAAAGAAAGGATTTTCGTGATTTTCATAATTGACCTCCATTCTGTCCGCATGTTACTGCGGAATCTGACACCAATATTATATCACGAAAATTAACCGCGTTCAATTATCAGTTGTCACAAATTAGCCCCGCTGATTTTGTACAATATATCAACCCGCGTGTGAGATAATGTTTGAAATCTCAACGAGTGTTCACTCTTCGCCGCCCTCGGGGGCTTCGGTTTCGGCGGTCTCCTCGGTTTGGGTCGCCGCCGCGCGCGATTCCTCCGCCGCCTTTCGCGACATCTCAAGATACCTTGAAACAGCGGGGTCCATGATCGCGAGGTTCGGGCGGGTAGTGGTAACTTCGGCCTCGGTCTCGGTCTCGCTATCAACAGGCTCGGTTTCTTCGGGCGATGTCTCCTCCGTCTCCTCTGCGGTAACGATAATTTCCTCCTCGGTCGTCGCGACGGTTATTCTTACCTTTTTCTCGCTGAGGTTTGCCGCGTTGACATAGGCCACCATGCCGTTATACCAAATCGCCGCGAAGCCGTCGTCTCTCACCTCAATGACGTTTACTTCCTCATTGATGTCGAAGTAGCCCATTATCATCGAGCCCGCGTTCGGCTCAAGGCAGACGTTGAGGGTATCCCCCGCAAACATTCTGTATGTGTCGGGCTCGGTCATCTCGGTCGTCTCGACCGAGGGTGCGCTTGTCAGGGCGTCGGTCTCTGTCGGCGGCGCAGTGGTAACTGCGGGCTCTGTCGAAACGGTCACGGGCGGCTCAACAACGCTGTTGCCGCTGTCGTCGGGCTCAGGCTCGGGGGTTTTATCCGCCTTTTCGCAGAAGCCCAGCCTTGCGCCTATCGCCCTGAGCCCGTCGCCGAAGGGCAGCGAGCCGTTGTAATATTCGGTGAGCCTTGCGGTATATTCCCCGCTTAAAAGCGCCGAGGCCTTGAACTTCGGCGGGGTATCCTCCCGCGAGAGAAACGCAAAGCTCAGCGCCGCAAGAAGAATCAGCAGCGCAAGCACCGCGAAGTTAATAAGGTTGAATTCCGCCGCCCTGCTCTCCTTTGAAAGGCTCCGCAACAGGCTGTCGGCGCCCGCGGTTTTTTCCGCCGCCGCGCGAGTATATTTAAGGTCGAACTCGTCGCCCTTTACGCCGATTTCAAACTTCGGCACAAGGCTTTCGGCGGCCTTCTGCGAGGGCTCGCGAATCGGCTCGGGCTTTTTTCTTTTTCTTGCCATTCTTCCCGCTCCTTTCCTCAGACCGACGCCGCCGAGGCCACTGTCGCGATCAGAAGAAGAATCGCGCTCAGCGCCGTGCCGATAATTCTCATCGTGCCGTAGGTCTTCTCATTTTCCGCAGTCATCGGGCGAATTTTCGCGGCGATGAACCTTCCGAGCGGTGATACCGCCGCCGCCCCGATAATCACCCAAGGCAGCCCGCGCAAAAGCTCGGTATAGAGGGCGTAGGTAATGTCATAGTCATACTTTCTTATATTAAACGCGCCGAAGATCTCCGCAATCCCGCCTACCGAGCCGCCCGAAAGCGCCGGAAAAGCGAGAATCATCATTACCGCGGAGAAAGCTATGTCCGCCGCTCTGCTCTTTTTTTCTGACATATTCTCAAGGACGATCGCAAGAATAATCACCCCGAAGAACGCCCCCGCCCCGCAGCCGAAGCTCAGAAAAACGCCCGAAAGAAGCGATATTGCCGCGAGCGAAACCGCCCGCCCTGCCGCCGAGCGCTCATAAAAACATTCCGACGCGAATTTCGGCAGGCTCTCCCAGAATTCCTCAAGGTGCTCGCCCACCCTCGCCCTCGGTAAAAACGCGGGTATCGAATTTTTCGGCGAGAGCCCGCCCATAAGCCCGAGCCCCCGCGACATTCCGAGCACCCCCGCCGCGACGGTGTAAGCCTCGACAAAGGTTATCACAACTAAAATTACCGCGTTGAGCCACGGAAAAGCCGCGTATTCGTGAGCCGCAAGCCTTATCCTCTCTGCGGCAAGGCCCGAGACGGCGACGAGCGCAAAGCCCCTTATAAACGCTGAAAGCCCATATGAGAGCCTTGAAAGCGACTGCTTTCTTTTGCGAAGCCTCTCCCGCGAGTCAGAATAACTGCCAAGCGGCGAAATGAGAATGTTTTCGAGCGAGACAAGATATGCCGCAAGCGCAAAGAAATCGCGCTCGGGTTCTTCGCCCGACGAGACCTCTTTATTATAGTGCACGCACCTCATCGCGAAGAGAATAAGCCCGACCGCCCAAACGGCGTTTTTAAGGCTTCCCCCGCCGAGGCCGATTATCGCGACGGCGCAAAAACACACCGCCGAGATATCTCCGACCGCCTCGAGCACCGTTCTTCTGATTTTATTTGCGAAAAAGCCGCAGATATATATAAGGAATACGGGCAGAATTATCAGCGCATAATACCACTGTCGGCCCCATGTGATGAGCACCAGCGCGCCGATAACCGAGACGGCGTTTTTTGCCCATGCCTCGCGGCAGCAGAGGGTTATCGCCGTATATATCGGAAGAAAAGCAAAGACGAAAATCAAATCCGAAAAGAGCATTTAAGAATCTCCTTTAAAGTCAAATCCCGAATAAGTATATCACAACCGCAAGCATTTATCAAGTACCGTTCAAAAACTTGCATACGCAAATCAGAAAAAATTCGGCTCTTTTTCATACAGTTTTCACACAAACGGATATAATTTAAATTACATTATCAGAGCGGTGACAAGTCCGCAATATCAAAAGCATTTACTTCTTGGAGGTAAACAAGATGAGCGAAATGAACCTTAACGATAACAACGTCGAGACCGAGGAGAGCTCTTCCGAGGAGCAGAACAGCCAACCCTCCGAAGATAAGTTTTCCGCTTCCGAGGCCGATTCGGCCGACTCAGCCGCAGACGGCGCAGCGCCCGAAACCGAAGAGCCTGCCGCCCCCGAGCCCGAGTTTTCCGCGCCCGTTGAGCCCGAAAACACCGAGCCCGAGCAGGCAGAGCCTCAGCCATCGCCCGAAAGCGCCGAATACCAATACACAAGCCCCCGCCCCGAGACGCCCCGCTTCAGCGAGCCGCCGAGGCAGGAGTATCAGCAGCCCCAGTATCAGCAGTCGAGGGGGTTCTATCAGCCCTACGGCAACGAGTACGTCTACAGCCCTCAGCCGCCCAAGAAAAAGAGCAGCGTCGGCAAGATCGTTCTCATCGCGATTGCGGCGATTCTCTCGGTTTTCGTGATTTCAATCGGCTCAATCTCAATATACAACTACCTGATTTCAACGGGAAAAATAGAGGGCAATTCCTATCTCACTCTTGACAGGCTCCGCCCTGCCGATCGGGATACTCCCCCGCTTGACTCTTACGGCAACCCCTCTCAGGAAGTAAATATCGGCGACGACGACGATTTTGACAACGACGTCGACATCGACGACGAGGAGAGCATCGAGACCTCTGAGCCGACCGTTATCCGCGATTTTCCGACTCTTGAACAGCTTGCCGCGCCCGAGGACGCGCTCAGCATTCCCGATATCTATGAAAAAGTAAGCCCGTCGGTCGTCGGCGTTTCGACCGAGGTCTACGGCGGCACCCAGACAGGCACGGGCTTCGTCATCAGCGAGGACGGCTATATAATCACCAACGCCCACGTCATCGACGGCTTCATCGAGGTCTCGATTGTCGACAGCGAGATGAACACCTTCGAGGCCGAGGTAATCGGCTATGACACCCAGACCGACATCGCGGTCTTAAAGGTCGACCCCGAAACCATCGACCTTGTGCCCGTCGAGTTCGGCAAATCGGGCGAGTTAAGAATCGGCGAGCTTGCAATCGCCATCGGCAACCCGCTCGGCTTCGACTACTACGGAACCATGACCACGGGAATAATCTCGGGCCTCAACAGGTCGGTGACGGTAAGCGACAAGACCATGACCCTTTTGCAGACCAACGCCCTCATCAACAACGGCAACTCGGGCGGTCCGCTCATCGACGCCTACGGCAGGGTCATCGGCATCACTTCGGTAAAGATAAATTCCTATTACGGCGAGGGCATGGGCTTTGCGATACCCATTGACGACGCCCTGCCGATAGTTGAAAACCTTATAAGATACGGCTATATTCCCGGCCGCCCGTCGATCGGCATCAGCGGCGAGGACATCGACGAGATAACCTCGTGGTATTACAGAACCCCCAAGGGCGTATTCATCTGGGGCGTTGAAGACGGCTCGGGCGCAGACAAGGCGGGCATCAAGGTCGGCGACACGATAATCGGCGCCGACGGCGAGAGCATCACAAGCATGAACGAGCTCACCGAGATCAAGAACAAACACTCGGTCGGCGACACCATGATCCTTACCGTCTATCGCGACGGCGAAAACTTCGACGTGAGGGTAACTCTCGGCGAGACCACTCAGAACAACTGAGCCCCTTAATAACGACATCTTCAATCGCTTTTTCATATTTTTCCCTTTCTTTTGCCCGCCCGAGGCAGGTTCTCGGGCGGGACCCGCGACAGCTTCCAGCATTTTTTAGTGCGCTGTTTTCATTTTTTCCCTCTCGGAGAAGCAGTCGGCCGCAAGTCGGTCGGCTGTTTTTCCTTTATTGAGAGTTGACATTTTTCCCCGCTGAGTGTATAATTTCAGAAAAATATTTTTTGAGGAAGATAATCATGCCGATAATTGACTGCCACTGCCACATATACCCCGAAAAAATCGCCGCCCGCGCCGTCGAGGGCATCGGAAAGTTCTACGACCTGCCGATGGAATACAACGGCACCGTCTCTCAGATGCTTGAAAAAAGCCGCGAGGCAGGCATCACCCATAGCGTAGTATTCTCTGTCGCGACCACCCCTCATCAGGTCGAGAGCATCAACAGCTTCATCGCGGCCGAGGTTGAAAAACACGACAACCTTGTCGGCCTCGGCGCCGTTCACCCCGAGAGCCCCGACCAACGCGCCGACATCGACCGAATAGTCTCTCTCGGGCTCAGGGGCGTAAAGCTTCACCCCGATTTTCAGGGGTTTGACATCAACGACCCCCGCTGCATGAAGATCTACGGGCTCTGCCTCGAGCGCGGCCTCACCGTTCTGATCCACATGGGCGACCTCAGATATGAATACTCCCGCCCCGAAAAGCTCATTCCCGTGATAAAGGAATTCTCGGGCTTAAAGGTCATCGGCGCCCACCTCGGCGGCTGGAGCCTTTGGAAAGAAGCCGCCGACACCCTTGCCGAATACCCCGATTTTTACGTCGACTGTTCAAGCTCGCTCGCGTTCATGCCCCCCGAGCAGGCCGCCGCGATAATCCGCGACTACGGCGCCGAGAGGGTTCTCTTCGGCACCGACTACCCGATGTGGGAATTCAAGGCCGAGCTTGAAAGGTTCCGCGCCCTCGGGCTTTCCGAGGAGGAAAACAAGCTTATACTTTGGAAAAATTCTTCCGAGCTCTTCGGCTTCGGGCTCGAGTAAAATCTCGGTATAATTTTCCCGATATCGGTTATAATACTGACATCTTTTAAAAAAGGAGTGTCAGTATTATGAATTTAACGCCAAAGGAAACCTCGCTGCTCAAGGACTTAAAGGGGCAGGAAAAGCTCTGCTGGGAGAAGTATGACAAATACAGCTGCGACGCCTGCGCCGAGGAGCTTAAAAACCTCTTCAGCGAGATGGCCCAAACCGAAAGGCAGCACTACGATTCCGTCTGCCAAATGCTCGGCGGAACGGTGCCGATGATGCCGACAGGGCTTCAGAACGAGAACAACCGCTGGTGCAAAAAGGTAAGCTATACCGACGACATGTCGAAGAACATCGACAAATTCCTCTGCACCGATATGCTTGCCTCCGAAAAGCACGCCTCCTCGCTCTATGACGTCAGCGTCTTTGAATTCACCGACCCCGCCGCAAGAAAGGCCCTCAACCACATTCAGGCCGAGGAGCAGCAGCACGGCGAAAAGCTCTGGGCGTATATGTCCCAGAACGGAATGTACCCCAACGAATGATTTCTCCGTCTTTGTCATAACACTCTTTTGCCCCGATCGTCGGGGCATACATATTCATTTTTGTGAGCAGGGTTTCCCTGCCTTTTTTAAATTTTAAGAAAATTTTTCAAAAACCGCTTGTAACGGCGGTGTAAATGTGATATACTTAACAGCGAAATCTTAAAAGAAGGAATTGGTAAAATGAGTATGTTCAAGAAGGATATAGGAATTGACCTCGGAACCGCCAATACCCTCGTCTATGCAAAGGGCAAGGGGATAATCCTGCGCGAGCCGTCCGTCGTCGCGGTCGACACCAAGACCGACGTCGTGCGCTATGTCGGAACAGAGGCAAAGAACATCATCGGAAGAACCCCGGGCTCAATCCGTGCGGTCCGCCCGCTTAAAGACGGCGTCATCGCCGACTTTGACATGACCACCGCGATGCTTCAGGAATTCATCAGAAAAGCTCTCGGCAACCCGTTCGTTAAGGCGAGGGTCATAATCTGCATTCCCTCGGGCGTCACCGCGGTCGAGAGAAGGGCGGTAAAAGAGGCCGCCGAGGGCGCGGGCGCAAAGCGCGTCGCCATAATTGAAGAGCCTATGGCCGCCGCTATCGGCGCTGGCCTTCCTGTCGAGTCGCCGACGGGCTCAATGATCGTCGACATCGGCGGCGGAACAAGCGAAGTCGCGGTTATTTCCCTCTGCGGAATTGTCACAAGCCGCTCTGTCCGCGTCGCGGGCGATGAATTCGACAACTCTATCATCAACTTCATCAAGAAGAAATATAATCTTCTCATCGGCGAGCGCACCGCCGAACAGATCAAGATTTCGATCGGCTCGGCCTACCCGACCGACGAGGACTCTGAGCTTGAGATCAAGGGCCGCAACCTCCTCACGGGCCTGCCCGAGAACATCACCGTCACTTCCGAGGAGATAAGAGATGCCCTTTCCGAGTCGCTCTCTCATATCGTCGAGGCGATAAAGGTCACTCTTGAAAGAACCCCGCCTGAGCTTTCGGCCGATATAATCGACTCGGGCATAACCCTTGCGGGCGGCGGAGCGCTTCTTCGCGGCCTTGATCAGCTGATTCACGAGGAAACGGGCATACCCGTCAATATTGCCGAAAGGCCGCTCGACTGCGTTGTCGACGGAACGGGCAAGCTTCTTGACAACATGGAGGAGCTTCACGACGTTCTCAACGGCGAGAGCGTCTGATAAAGGCTTCGGCCGATCTTCCCGCGCCGTTTCTGCCCGTTAGGGTCAAAGCGGCGCGTTTTGTTTGAATTTCAAAGAAAGGCGGTGTCGCGGTGAAGGAATTCTTCAGCTCAAAAAAGTTCATAGTTATCGCCTGCATCGCGGCATTTCTGATCGGCATAATGATCTATGCGGCGGTGAGCTCTTCAAACGGCATATCCTCCGCGATAGGCACCGTTTTTTCACCTGTACAGAAATTTTCAAACAGCATCTCCGACAAGGTCACCGAGTGGCTTGACATGCTCATCAACGCGCGCGACTACTACGACGAGAACCAAAGGCTCAAAGCCGAAATTGCCGAGCTTTACGCCCAAATCTCCGATTATACCGAGGTCTCGCAGGAAAACGACCACCTCCGCGAGATGATAAATCTTGTCAAATCAAGCGACGGCCTCGAGCTTTCCGAGCCCTGCACCGTAATCGGCCGAACCGCCAACGACATCTACGGCTCGTTCTTCATCAACAAGGGCAAAAAAGACGGCATCGAATACTATGACCCCGTCGTCACGGCGAGCGGGCTCGTCGGCTTTGTGACCGAGGTCGAATACACATATTCCTGCGTCACCACCGTCCTCTCGAACGAGATCTCTCTCGGCGTCTACTGCGTCAGAACGGGCGAAACGGGCGTCATTGAGGGCAGCTATGAGCTCGCCCTTGACGGCAGGGTCAGAATGGTCTATATCCCGCTCGAGTGCGAAATGGGCAGCGGCGACGTCGTCATCACCTCGGGATACAGCGGAACGGTCCCGCGGGGGCTTGTCGTCGGCACTATCGGCGACACCGAGATTGCAAAAAACGGCCTCTCGCGAACGGGCCTAATCACCCCGACGGTCGACCCCGCCGACCTCAAGACGGTGTTTGTCATCACCGATTTCGACGGAAAGGGCTCGGGCTATGACGATGAAAAATAACCCCGAAAGAAAGCCCCTCCGCCCCGAGATAAAGGCGGCGATAAAGTGGCTGATATTCTTTGTTCTCGCCGTCCTGATGTATGCCTCCTCGACCTCGGGCGCCGCAAAGCCGAAGGCGCTGCTGCTGTTTCCGCTGGCGGCCGCGGCTGCGGTATTTGAATCCGAGATACCGTCGGCGGTTTTCGGCGCGTTCTGCGGCCTTCTGCTCGACGTCTCCCTCGGCAAGCTCACGGGCTTCACCGCGCTCTGGCTCTGCCTCTGCTGCGCGGGAACAGCCGCCCTTTTCGCGAGGCTTTTCAGAAAAAATATCCTCAACTTCCTCTGGATATTTGTTCTGATCGGCGGAATATACCTTTACACCGACTACTATTTTTATTATAAGATCTGGGCTTATGAGGGCTACAAACTCGCGCTGACAAAATATCTCATACCCTCCGCGATTAAGACCCTTTTGTGGTCGATACCCGTCTACGGGGCGGTTTATGTCGTCGAGAGGGTCTGCGGCGCGCCGAGAAAGCTCAGCCCCGAGGAGCAGGACGCAAACATCGAGCGCATCTGAAAGGAAGAGAAATGAAACGGTTTTTTGAAGTGGCGAGAATAGGCGCCGCAATAGTTATACTCGCCTTGTGCGTGCTCTTTGCGGGCTCAACGCTGATGAAAATTCAGGTCGTCGACGGCGCGAAGTACCTTGAAATGTCAAGGTCCTCCACCACCGCCGAGCAGTCTGTCTCGGCCGCAAGGGGCCAGATAGTCGATATAAGCGGCTCGCCGCTCGTCGAAAACAGGGTCTCCTACAACATCGTGATAAGCGACTCGTTCTTCCCCTCCGACCGCGAATCTCAGAATGAAATACTCCTGAAAATCTCCGAGATCTGCAAGGCCGACGGCCTCGAGTGGATAGACACCATTCCGATAACCCGCGAAAAGCCCTATGAATACACCCTTTCGACCGATTCCTCCGCCGTTCGGAGAATTTTTGATAAGCTTCGCCTCGCAAGCTATGCGACCGCCGAAAACTGCATCGACGCGCTTGTCGAGATGTTCGATATTCCCGACAGCTATACCGACGAGCAGAAGCGCACCGTCGCGGGAATTAGATATGAGATGATCCTTTCGGACTTCTCCTCAAAGACCGATTACACCTTTATTAAAGATGTCCCTATCGAAACCGCCGCGAAGATCCGCGAGCTCAGCTATCAGCTCACGGGCGCGGGAATCGTCGAGGACGCGGTAAGGGTCTATAAAAGCGGAAGCATCTTCCCCCACGGAATAGGCTATGTCGGCCCGATTTATGCCGAGGAGTACCCGATGCTCAAAGAGGCGGGCTACCTCATCAGCGACACCGTCGGAAAGGCGGGCATCGAGCGCTCGATGGAGGCCTATCTTCGCGGTCAGCGCGGAAAAAAGCAGATAACCGTCACGAGCGACGGCGATATCACCGAAACCGTAACCCAAGAGGCGATCCCGGGCAAAACCGTTATGCTCACCATCGACAGCGAATTTCAGCAAAAACTCCAAGATATTCTCGCCGATTTTATCCATTCCCTTGCCGACGGCACCCTCACCAAGACAGATTACGACTTCACCGACTGTTCAGCGGGCGCTATCATCGTGATGGACGCCAAGACATTTGCCGTAAAGGGCATGGCCACCTATCCGAACTATGACATCAACGACCTCATCGACGACTACTCCTCTGTTCTTCGCGCCGAGGGAAACCCGCTGTATAACCGCGCCACCGACGGCCTTTACCGCCCGGGCTCGGTGATGAAGACAGTCACCGCGACGGCTGCTCTCGCCGAGGGTATTATAACTCCCGATGACAAATTCGCCTGCCACCGAAACTATAATTTTTTGGATATCGAGGTCCACTGCACCGGCAGCCACGGCAACATCAACGTCGTCACCGCGATTCAGAAGAGCTGTAACATCTTCTTCTATCAGGTCGTTCAGGAGCTCGGCCTCGACAAGCTTCTTGAGTATGAGTCCGCCTACGGCCTCGGCGAGGACATGGGGCTTGAGATAAACAGCGCCAAGGGCTATCTCGCCTGCCCCGACACCTTCTCAGAGCTCGGCCTCGACTGGACAGTCGGTCAGGTTCTTCAGGCGGCAATCGGCCAGTCCGAGGTCGGCGTAACCCCGCTTCAGATGTGCGTTCTTGCCGCGACCATCGCGAACAAGGGCGAGAGATACCGCCCCCACCTTGTCGACTCGATATGGGACTACAACATGACAGAACAGCTCATCAAGACCGAGCCCGAGCTTGTCGCGAAGATATCCGCCGACGAAACGGTGTTCGACACCGTCATCGCGGGCATGAAGCTTGCGGCCGAGAACACCACCGCCTCGACCTATTACCCGACAAACGCAAGCGCTGCCTATCTCGCCCAGTTTTCTACCGAGGCGCTGCCCGAGCCCGCCGCGATAAAAACGGGCACCCCGCAGGCCTCTAACAAAGCCACCCAGAATTCCACCGTCGTCGGGTTCTACCCCGCCGACGACCCCGAGATCGCCTTTGCCGCGGTCATCGAAAACGGCGAATATTCAAAGTATCTCGTCAGGAAAATTATTGAAGCATACTACGGCTATGAGTCAAAAACCGTCGAAAATCCGAACGGAACTTTGACAAGTATAGTTTTGCAGCACTAAAGTTTTATGATAATCTTGTAAAATTTTTAAAATATTGAAAAAACTCTTTGACAAAAATGAATTTTTGTGATATCATAATCACATGTTGTTATGTATTTCTGTATGTTCAAATATTAAACCGATAGGAGGCTCCATATGCACATCGCACTTATTGCACATGACTCCAAAAAAGAGCTGATGATTCAGTTCTGCATCGCCTACAGCGGGATTCTCAGCAAGCATTCCCTCTGCGCGACCGGCACTACCGGAAAGCAGGTTTCCGAGGCTACCGGCCTGAGCATTCAGCAATATCTCATCGGATCTCAGGGCGGGTGCCAGCAAATCGGAGCAAAGATCTCCTGCAACGAGATCGACCTGCTGATCTTCTTCCGCGACCCGTTGAACCGCAAGCCCAACGAACCGAACGAGCAGGATCTTCTCCGCCTATGCGACGTTCACAACATTCCCGCGGCGACAAATATCGCAACGGCCGAGGCGCTTATAATGGCTCTCGAGCGCGGCGATCTCGACTGGCGCGAGCTTACGAGATAAAGCTCGGGAATAATATTCAAAGGCATCGAACGGGAGAGTAACCCGACTTTGCAATCAAAGAGAGGGCGCGTTTTTGCTGAAAGCGCCTTTGCAAAGCCTTGCGTGAAGGACACCCGCAAGCCCCCGTGTGACAAAGCACGGGCGTTTCCCCGCGTTAAGGGCTTCGAGTGACCGCTTCGTGCGGTAACAAGGGTGGTACCGCGACGGCCGTCGTCCCTTTGGGGATTACGGCCGTTTTATTTTTTCTGAAAAATCTTGAAAGGAAAGAAATTTATGTCAATGCAAATCAAGCGCCCCAAGGGCACTCAGGACATGCTCCCCTCTCAGGCGGCGAAATGGCGCACCGTCGAAGAAACCGTAAGGCAGGTCGCCGAGCAGTTCGGCTTCAAAGAGATGCGAACCCCCGTCTTTGAGGAGACAGGGCTTTATGTCCGCTCTGTCGGCGATACTTCCGACGTCGTCACCAAGGAGATGTACACCGTTTCATCAAAAGGCAGCGACACTTTTACTCTTCGCCCCGAGGGCACTGCGGGAATAGTCAGGGCTCTTCTTGAAAACGGCGTGATGAACGAGGGCTTCCCCCAGAAGGTTTATTATCTGATGCCCTGCTATCGTCACGAAAAGCCCCAGGCGGGCCGCCTCCGCGAATTTCACCAGTTCGGGCTCGAGATGTTCGGCGCCGCTTCTCCCTATGCCGACGCCGAGATAATTCTTCTCGCCTCCACCGTTCTTGAAAGCCTCGGCATTGAAAATGTAAGCCTGCACATCAACTCCATCGGCTGCCCCGAGTGCCGAGCAAAATACCGCGACGCGCTCAGGGAATACTTCGCGCCCCATGAAAGCGAGCTCTGCGAGACCTGTCAGGAGCGCCTGAAGAAAAACCCGATGCGCCTTTTGGACTGCAAATCGCCGATCTGCAAGGAGATCGCAAAGAACGCGCCTACGACCGTCGATTTTCTCTGCGATGACTGCCGCGCCCACTTCGATACCCTCAAAGATATCCTCACCGACTTCGGCGTGGCGTTCACCGTCGACCCGAAGATCGTCAGGGGTCTCGACTACTACACCCGAACCGTTTTCGAGTTCATCTCCGAAGACATCGGCGCTCAGGGCACGGTCTGCGGCGGCGGCCGATATGACGGCCTTGTCTCCGAGCTCGGCGGTCAGGCCGTTCCCGCGCTCGGCTTCGGCATGGGCCTCGAGAGAATCATCATGACGATGGAAAACTCGGGCTGCGAGTTTGAAGCCCCCAAAACGCCCGATCTTTACATCGCGCCGATGGGCGAAAAGGCCCAAAGAAAGGCGGCTCTTCTTGCCGATGCCGTTCGGCGCAACGGCTATGCCGCCGAAACTGACCTCATCGGCAGGGGTATCAAGCCCCAGATGAGATACGCCGACAAGGTCGGGGCGAAGTTTGTCGTCGTGATCGGCGACAACGAGCTTGAAAGCGGCGAGGCAAAGCTAAAGAACATGCGCACGGGCGACGAGACACCCGTCGTGCTTGAAAACTTCATGGCCGCGTTTTCCTCGGCGTTTATCAACGAGGTATTTGAAAACGGCCTCGGCGATGACATCGTCGGCGCGATGACCGACGAGATCAGCGGCGAAGACAAAGAATAACCCACTTTAAAATAAAGGAGCAGAAAATCATGGATACAATGGGAAAATTAAGAAGAACGCATTACTGCGGCGAAGTCCCGCTCGAGCCCTGCGAGGTCGTTGTCTGCGGCTTTGTACAGAAGGTCAGAAACCTCGGCAACCTCATTTTCATCGACCTTCGCGACCGCACGGGAATAGTCCAGCTTGCCTTTGGCGATGACACCGACCCCGCCGTATTCGAGAAGGCCTCGACCGTCAGAAATGAATATGTTTTAATGGCGAGGGGCAGAATCACCCCGCGTGAGAGCATCAACACCGAAATAAGAACGGGCACCGTTGAAGTCAGGGTCAGCGAGCTCAAAATCCTCTCAAAGGCCCAAACCACGCCGTTTGAGGTCACAAACTCCGACAAGGTCAACGACGAGCTCAAACTCAAATACCGCTATCTCGACCTGAGAAATCAGCGCCTCACGCAGAACATCATCACCCGTCACAAGATCGCGAAGATCACCCGCGAGTATTTCTATGAAAACGGCTTCATCGAGATCGAGACCCCGATGATGATGAAGTCCACCCCCGAGGGCGCGCGCGACTACCTCGTTCCGTCAAGAATCCACGAGGGCAAGTTCTATGCCCTGCCCCAGTCGCCCCAGATCTACAAGCAGCTGCTGATGGTCGCGGGCTTTGACAGATATATCCAGCTCGCCCGCTGCTTCCGCGATGAAGACTTAAGGGCCGACCGCCAGCCCGAATTCACCCAGATCGACCTTGAAATGTCCTTTGTCGATGAAGAGGATATCCGCACCATGGCTGAGGGCTGGGTCAAGCGCCTGTTCAAAGAAATCAAGGGCATCGATGTTGAAACTCCCCTGCCGCGCCTCACCTTTGCCGATGCGATGAACCGCTACGGCTCAGACAAGCCCGATACCCGCTTCGGAATGGAGATTCAAGACATCACCGACTTCGCCGCAAAGACCGATTTTGCGGTCTTCAAGGGCGCTGTCGAAAACGGCGGCACCGTCCGCGCCATTGTCGCAAAGAACGCCGCCGCGACATACTCGCGAAAAGAAATCGACAAGCTCGTCGAGCACGCCAAGGGCATCGGCGCAAAGGGCCTCTCATATATCCGCTGGTCCGAGGAGCAGCCGAACTGCTCGTTCGCGAAATTTCTCAAAGAGGGCGAGCTTGAAGAGCTTCTTGCCCGCCTCGGCGCCGAAAAGGGCGATGTCGTTCTCATCGCGGCCGACCGCAAAAAAATCGTCTGCACCGTTTTAGGCGCACTCAGAAACATGGTTGCCAAGCGCCTCGACATCATTCCCGCCGACAAGTTCAACCTCGTCTGGATAGTCGAAATGCCCTTCTTCGAGTTCAACGACGAGACTAATCAGTGGGAGGCCGCGCACCACCCGTTCACGATGCCTCTTGAGGAGTGCATACCGCTTCTCGACACCGACCCCGAAAACGTCCGCGCAACGGCGTTCGACCTTGTTTTAAACGGCACCGAGCTTTGCTCGGGCTCAATGAGAATCACCGACCCCGAGCTTCAGAACCGAATGTTCGAGGCGCTCGGCCTCACCGATGAAGAAATCGAGGCGAAATTCGGCTTTTTGGTCGATGCCTACAAATATGGCGCACCGCCGCACGGCGGCCTCGGTCTCGGCATCGACAGGCTCTCGATGATCCTCTGCGGGGCAGACAATCTCCGCGATGTCGTCGCCTTCCCGAAGGTCCAGAACGCCAGCGAGCTGATGAGCGGCTGCCCTTCCCCCGTCGACGAAAGCCAGCTCAAAGAGCTCCACATCGCCACGGTCCTCAGCGAAAAATAAACAAAAAGGACGGGTAAACCGTCCTTTTTTCAGGCTTTCTCAAGCGCTCCGAGGTAATCCGCGTCTTTGAGAAGCTCGGCGAGCCTGCCCTCCTTTGCGCTTTTTCGTCTGCTGATGAACCGCCCCGCCAAATCGCCCTTCGCGCCCGTCCAGAACGGGTTTTCCGCGTAAACAGCCTCATAGATGGCGCCGCCGTTCGGGCACTTGTCTAAAAGCTCAAGAGCCCTGATATTCAGCTCCATCACCGAAGCGATCTCTTTAGCCGTCCCGCCGCGATAGCAAAGGTCGTTACCCATTCGCCCGAGGAATGACTGCGCGATGACCAAGAACGCGCCGTCGTCGGTCTTTTCGTATGCTTCGAACAGGAGCTCGCCGTATAAAAGCGCCTTTTCGGTCTTTTCGGTGTTTGTGAGGCTTTTGTCGAAGAAAACCGCACGCCCCAGCTTGTCGGCGGCAAAGCTGAAAAGCCCATACATATTCCTTCTCACCCAGAGGTAATAATCATCGGTATCTTTGGCAAAAAGCTGTTCGCTCTTCTGTTCGCAGGTCTGATACCGATTTGCAAACCTCGTGCGATAAATTTCGAGAGCTTCGGCGGTATTTCCCTCGGCGTGAAGTATCTTCGCACGCATATTCCAAGCGCCAAGCCTTATCCCCTCGTCGCCGCAATTCTCAATGAGCTTTTCGCATATTCCGAGAAGCTCTTCCTTGCGCGAGAGCAGCACCTCGGGGTCGTTATCCGCCATATCCCCCGCGATAAACCACATATACCGCGACATCACGCGGCAGTCGTTCGGGTATTCGCGGTAAGCTTCGGTTATTATCCTTTTCGCCTCCTCTTCCCCCGCAGAGGTCCCCGACAAATGCTGCTTTGAAAATTCGCCGAGTATCTCCTCTATCTGCGCGTTTATCCGTTCGGCGTCATAGCCCATCAATTCGTCGACAGACACCTCAAAATAATTCGCCAGCGGGAACAAAAGCGTGATGTCGGGATAGCTCTCGCAGCGCTCCCACTTTGAGACCGCCGCTGTCGAAACGTTCATCGCCTCGGCGAGCTGCTCCTGAGTCACATCGCGCTCTCGCCGCAGCCGCCTTATGTTTTCTCCTACCGTTATTTTCATATCTGACACTCCTTTTATTAAGATAAACAAGCGCTTGTTTTCAATAACAATAATAACCCGCGCGGCGGCGTTTGTAAAGATAACGCAGCGCCACGCGGTTAAACCGCAGGTTTAATTTTTATCCCCGCTCTTTATTTTCTGCATCTTTCGACCCAGTCGCCCCACCTCGGGTCGTCCTTGATGCTTTCTTCGCGCGAGCCCTTAACGCAGAACCACGGGAAGCATTCGGGCTGAGATTTTGCGGTCGCCTCTCCAACGCTCATCGCGCGCTCATATGCCCTGTCGAGGGCTTCAAAAGCCCCGTCGCCGTCGCCCGATTCCCATAGGCGGTCGGCCAAAAACAGCTCTATCCTCGCGAGGTATGCCCTGAGCGCCTTGTCGTCCCGATACCCTGCCCCGAGCACCGCGTCGCCTATCTCCAAGGCCTTTGCGACGGCTTTTGCGGTCTCTTCGGGCGAGTTTGTGTTTCGCGAGATCTCGCAGTGAACGATAAACTCGACAAGCCTCTGCGCAAGAACGATTATAACGTCCTCATAAGCTTCGGTGCGCTCTTTGCCGACAAGGCCGCAGATGTTCAGAAACTCGCGGCAGCCCGAAATCTTCGGCGCCCGCTCGGCAAGCTTCACCGCCTTTTCCGTCTCGCCCGTAACGGCGTAAAGCGTCGCGAGCGATTTCACCGCGGCGAATTTCTCGTCGCCGTCGTCGAACATCGGTATCGCCCGCTCATAAAGCGATATCGCTTCCCGCCACTCGTCATATTTTTTGTGGCGCTCAACGTCAAAGACCTCATACCCCTCCCCGTCGGTGAGATGAAACTCGCCGTAGCGCACATATCCCGCGTTATAGAGGATATCCGCGAGCGCGAGCATCACACTCGGGTTCGCGGGAAATTCAAGAAGCCCCTCCCGCGCAAGGCGAATACATTCGCTCATCGAGACGTCCTCGCCGTTGTTTTCGCGATTCATTTTCGCGAGCTTTTCGCAGAGCTCCTCGATCTTTCTCTTTCGCTCAACGTCATAGCCGAAAAGTCGGTCGATGGAGACGTCAAAATAGTTCGCGATCGACGGCAGCAGCCCGATATCGGGGCAGCATGCGGACTTCTCCCACCTTGAAACCGCCTGCGCAGTGACTCCTAATGCCGCCGCGACCTCCTCCTGAGTTCTTCCGTCGCGTGTCCGAAGCTCTTTTATCTGCCTTCCTATTTCATATGCCATAATTATTCCTCCGAAATTTAATTCACCGGTGTGCCTTAATTTTACCATCGTTTTTTCTGCGGGTCAATTAACAATTCCTCGTTAAAAAATCAACCTCTCATTTACCTTTTATCCACCCGATTATTACAAAAAGTATAAATTTCCGAAAATTTTTAATACCCCCTTGACAACGGCTGCGGAATGGTATATAATATACCACTGTAAAGCCGTTTTGCTTTACAACTACTACGACATTTAGTGTACCGACAGTTTCCGAAAGGGTGATATTGTGTGGCAAAGGATTTGAAGTTCGCCTCACTGCTTGACATTTACGGCGGCGTTCTTACCGACAAACAGCGTGAAATGCTCGAGCTGTATTACAATGAGGATTTATCGCTTTCGGAAATCGCCGCCAACGAGGGCATATCCCGCCAGGGCGTGCGCGACAGCATCAAGCGCGGCGAAGATGCGCTTTCAGACCTCGACGAAAAAATCGGGGTGACAAAGATGAAAGAAAGCTATGAGCGCATTCTTGATATTGTCATATCGGGCTGCGACGATATAATCTCCGACTGCCGATCCTACACCACCACAAAGAGCGTCATCGAGAAGCTCGGCAAGATAAAATCCGCGATCGACAACTCGCGAAAGTAATTTTTAAAAGGAGCGAGCGCCAATGGCTTTTGAAGGCCTGTCCGAAAAGCTCAACAGCGTATTTAAAAAGCTTAAATCCCGCGGCAAGCTGTCCGAGGCCGACGTCAGGGCAAGCATGCGTGAGGTTCGCCTCGCGCTTTTAGAGGCCGACGTCAGCTATAAGGTCGTCAAAGACTTTGTCGCGAAGGTCACCGAGCGCTGCATCGGCGCCGAGGTGCTTGAAAGCCTCACCCCCGCCCAGCAGGTCATAAAGATCGTTCACGAAGAGCTTATTTCGCTGATGGGCGAGAGCAATTCAAAGATAAACTTTCCCTCAAAGCCGCCCTGCGTGATAATGATGTGCGGCCTTCAGGGAAGCGGTAAAACCACCCACGCGGCCAAGCTTGCGAAGTATTTCAAGGCTCAGGACCACCGTCCGCTTCTGGTCGCCTGCGATATCTACCGCCCCGCCGCGATAGAACAGTTAAAAATCGTCGGCGAGCGCGCCGAAGTCCCCGTGTTCGAGATGGGGCAGACCGACCCGAGAAAAATTGCCGACGCCGCTCTGAGGCACGCCAAGGACCACGGCAACGACATCGTGCTGATAGACACCGCGGGCCGACTCCAGATCGACGAAGAGCTCATGAACGAACTCAAGGACATAAAAGAGCTCGCCAACCCCTCCGAAATAATCCTCGTCGTCGACGCGATGACAGGTCAGGAAGCCGTAAACGTCGCGAAAACCTTCGACGAGCAGATCGGCATCGACAGCGTGATTTTGACCAAGCTTGATTCCGACACACGCGGCGGCGCTGCGCTTTCGGTTCTTGCCGCAACGGGCAAGCCGATAAAATTTGTCGGCATCGGCGAAAAGCTTGACGATTTCGAGGTCTTCCACCCCGAGCGAATGGCTTCAAGAATCCTCGGCATGGGCGATGTTCTCTCGCTGATCGAAAAGGCTCAGAACACCATCGACGAGCGCGAGGCCGAGCGCCTTGCCGATAAAATGCAGAGCGGCGGCTTCGACCTCAACGACCTTCTCGACCAGATGCGCCAGATAAAGAAGATGGGCTCGCTGAAATCCCTGCTCTCGATGCTCCCCGGGGCGAATAAAATCGACGACAGTCAGATAGATGAAAAACAGGTCCCGAGGACCGAGGCGATGATCCTCTCGATGACCCCTGCCGAGCGCGCAAAGCCCTCGCTGATAAACCCCTCGCGAAAGCGCAGAATCGCAGCGGGCAGCGGCACACGGGTCGAGGACGTCAACAGGCTTTTGAAGCAATATGAGCAGATGCAGAAGCTTATGAAGCAGATGGGCATCACGGGCTCGGGAAGAAACGGCAAGGGCAAGCGCAAGAAGATGCCCGCTATCCCGAAGGAATTCTTACAGAATTTCAACAACATTAAGTAAGTTATGACCGCGCCAACGCGCAAAGTCTTAAACTTGATATCTGACTTTACAATCACTTTCAGGAGGTGAAAATAACATGGCAGTTAAGATCCGACTCAGAAGGATCGGTGCAAAGAAGGAACCCTTCTACCGCATTGTTGTCGCCGACTCGCGCTATCCCCGCGATGGCCGCTTCATCGAGGAAATAGGTTACTATGACCCCACCACCGACCCCGCAACTCTTAAGGCGGACGCCGAAAAGGCCAAGAAGTGGATCGCGACGGGCGCTCAGCCTACCGACACCGTCAAGGCCCTCTTTAAAAAGAACGGCATACTCTAATAAGCAATCAAGAAAGGATAACCAAAATGACTGAACTTTTGAAAAACATCGCTGTCGGCCTTGTCGACGACAAAACCGCCGTTGAGGTCACTGTCGACGAGCCCAATGAAGAGGGCGTTATCGTCTATCATCTCCACGTTGCCCCCGATGATATGGGCCGCGTGATCGGCAAGCAGGGAAGAATTGCCAAAGCAATCAGAACCCTCATGCGCTCTGCCGCCGCGAAGGTCAATCAGGAAATCATGGTTGAAATCGACTGATTTAAAAAGAGTCAAGAGGCCGCTTCGGCCTCTTTTCTTTCGACGGAGTTTACTATGAAAAAATATCTCGATATCGCAAAAATAGTCTCGGTCCACGGTCTTCGCGGCGAGGTCAACGCTCAGGTTCTGGGCGATTCTTCAAGCCAGCTTCGGGGCATAAAGCGGCTCTATTCCGAAAGCGGCAACCGCGTCTATGAGGTCGAGCGCTGCCGTCCAAAGGGCGAGGCCATGGCGATAATCAAAATCAAGGGCGCCGACACCCCCGAGGCTGCCGAAGCGCTGAGAAATACCGTTCTCTTCGCCGACCGCGATGATCTTTCCCTTCCGAGCGGCACCTATTTCATCGCCGACCTGCTCGGAATGGAGGTCTTTGACGAGGCCGAGAATTCCTACGGCGTGATAACCGACGTCCTCAGAACGGGCGCGAACGACGTCTACGAGATCACCAAGGGCGGAAAAAAATACTACATTCCCGCCGTCCCCGCGGTGGTTTTAAAAACCGAGCCCGAGGCCGCAAGAATGACCGTCTTTCCAATGGAGGGGCTTTTTGATGAGAATTGACATCGCAACGCTTTTCCCCGATATCTGCGAGACCTACCTCGGTCAGAGCATCGTCGGCAGGGCCCGAAACAAGGGCATTTTCGAGCTCTACTGCCACCAGATCCGCGACTACGCCTTCGACAAGCACCACCGCGTCGACGACGCCCCCTATTCCGAGCGCCAGGGAATGCTTCTTCTTGCCGAGCCGATCTGGCAGTGCTACAAAGCCGTCGTCGGCGAGCGCAAGCCCCACGTCATCTACATGTCCCCCCGCGGCAAGACCCTCGACCAGCAGAAGCTCAAAGAGCTTGCCGAGGCAAAGGAGGACCTCTTTATCCTCTGCGGCCACTACGAGGGCGTCGACCAGCGTGTTCTCGACAAGCTTGAGGCTGAGGAAATATCAATCGGCGATTTTGTGCTGACGGGCGGCGAGCTCCCCGCGATGATACTTGCCGACGGCGTTGTGCGGCTTCTTGACGGCACCCTCTCTCAGGAGGACTGCTTTGTCGACGAAAGCCATTACAGCGGCCTTCTCGAATATCCCCAGTACACAAAGCCCCAAGTCTGGGAGGGCATGAGCGTGCCCGATATCCTTGTTTCGGGGCATCATGCCAATATTTTGAAGTGGCGGCGTCAGAAGTCCCTTGAAGAGACATATCTTCGCCGGCCCGAGCTCCTTGAGACCGCCCCTCTTGACGACGCCGACAAAGCGTATCTCTCCGAAATCAGGGCCAAGTATGAGGATTTGCCCGAGTTTCTTAACAAATAATCAGATTTCCTTTGTTTAATGTGCACTCATTTTATAAAAACTATTTAGCAAAGTGCACAATTTCACGGCTTGAGATTTGGCAGAGCCTCGGCAAATGGCAGAAATTTTGGCTAAAAGGCGGATTTAGTTAGATTTGTCCGTTGACTAATCGCGACGAGATTTGTATACTAACAGCATAGAACCGAATAAGTCAAACCAAAAACAATTGAAACGGAGAGTATGTCATGTTCGTAAAAGATGTAGTCGTCAAGAATCAGATCGGCCTTCACGCCCGCCCTGCCACCTTCTTTATCCAGAAAGCAAATGAGTTCAAATCCTCAATCTGGGTCGAGAAAGAAGAGCGCCGCGTCAACGGCAAGAGCCTCCTCGGGGTCCTTTCGCTCGGAATCATCGGAGGAACAGGCATCCGCATCATAGCAGACGGAACCGACGAAGAAGAAGCGGTTTCAAGCCTCGTTTCCCTTGTTGACAGCGAATTCGCAGAAGAAGCAAGATAAGATTCTTTCGACAAACCAAAATCCGAAAGCGGCTCTGCTTTTTGGCGGGGCCGCTTTATTTTTGTTCATTTTACCATATTAACCGCCGCTTTTTTCCGTTAAAATTTATGCCTTGGTGATTCTGTATAAAAATGGGCAGATTTTTTCGTCGTATTCACACTTTATTAACACATAAGGGAAAAAATAATGATATAATCTTTAAGAATGAATAAATAGCGCGTTTTAACGGCGTTTTTGTCATCACGAGAACGAACCAACCAATATTTATTGAAGGAGAAAGAACTATGCCTAACAGATTTTTCCAGGGTATCGTACATCAGATGAGCGAGACAGTCGGTTGTGAGATCGGCGTCGTCGACGAAGGTGCGGTCGTTGTCGCCTGCAGCGACCTTGCCAAAATAGGTACCGCAAACGAATTTGTGTCGTTGGACCTCAACGAGACCTTCGACTATTTCGTCCGCGACGGCTATACCTACAAGCCCTTCGGCGTCAAGGCAAAGAACGAATACGCCGTTTTTGTCGAGGGAACGGACGAGTCCGCCTACAAGACCGCCTCGATGCTCTGCGTCTCCCTTGCGAACCTCCAGCAATTCTACGATGAAAAATACGACCGCACCAACTTTGTCAAAAACGTCGTGCTCGACAATATCCTCCCGGGCGATATAATGATCAAGGCCCGCGAGCTTCACTTCAACAATGAGGCTCACCGCGTCGTCCTTCTTATCAGAATCGTCTCGGCCAACGATGTCTCCGCGTTCGATGTTATCCAGAACCTCTTCCCCGACAAGAACAAGGACTTCGTATTCACCACCTCCGAGACGGATATCGTTCTTATCAAAGAGACCCGCCCGAATATCGAGTCCGCCGACCTTGAAAAGCTTGCCTTCTCGATCGCCGACACCCTTTCGAGCGAGTTCTACACCCGCGTCAACGTCGGCATCGGCACCGTTGTCGATTCCGTCCGCGCCCTCGCGGTGTCCTTCAAAGAGGCTCAGATCGCCCTCGAAGTCGGAAAGGTGTTCGACACCGACAAGACCATCGTCAGCTATGAAAACCTCGGCATCGCAAGGCTCATCTACCACCTTCCGACGACCCTTTGCGAGACCTTCTTAAAGGAAGTCTTCAAGAAAGGCTCCATCGAATCCCTCGATCAGGAGACGCTGTTCACAATCCAGAAATTCTTCGAGAACAACCTCAACGTCTCCGAGACGTCGAGGAAGCTCTTTGTCCATAGAAACACTCTCGTCTACCGTCTCGAGAAAATCAAGAAGCTCACGGGTCTTGATCTTCGCGAGTTTGACCACGCGATAATCTTCAAGATTGCCCTGATGGTCAAAAAATATCTTTCTTCCGAGCCAACCAAATACTGATCCCCCGAACCCGAAAGGAGTTTCTTTCCTAATGGTTGAATTTCGCAATGTCTCATATACATACCCCAACGGCCAGCAGGCGCTGAACCGCATCAACCTCAAGATCGAAGACAACGAGTTTGTCTTCGTCGTCGGCGCAAACGGCGCGGGAAAGTCGACGCTTATAAAGCTTCTTCTCCGCGAACTCAACGCCACCGAGGGCGAGGTCATCGTCAACGGCTTCAACCTCACCAAAATGAAACAGCGGAAGGTCCCGAAGCTTCGCCGAACCATCGGCGTCGTTTTTCAGGACTTCCGCCTCATTCCGAACATGACGGTATATGACAATGTCGCCTTCGCACTGAGAGTTATCGACGCTCCGACAAAATACATCAGGGCGAGGGTGCCTTATGTCATAAGCCTTGTCGGCCTTACCGCAAAGGCAAAAAGCTATCCGAACGACCTCTCGGGCGGCGAACAGCAAAGGGTCGCCCTTGCGAGGGCTTTGGTCAACGACCCCCAGCTCATCATCGCCGACGAACCGACGGGCAACGTCGACCCTGCCCGAAGCTTTGAGATAGTCGACCTCTTGAAAGCGATAAATTCCTGCGGCACGACCGTTTTAATGGTCACTCACCAGCACGACCTTGTGCGCTATTTCGGCGGCCGAATCATAAACATCAACACGGGCGCCGTCGTCTTTGACGAGATAATAGGAGGCGCTGATGAGGCTCAATAGTTTTAAATACCTCGTAAAAGAGGGCTTTACGGGTCTTTGGTTCAACCGAGTGAACTCATTCGCCTCGCTCTGCATAATGACCATCTCTCTGCTGATGGTCGGCATCTCGGTTCTTTTGTCATACAACATCACCAACATGATCGGCGCGATTGAGAGCCGAAACGAGGTCATCGTCGTGATTCAGGACGGCGTGCCCGACAACAACGTCACCATTCTGGGCGAGCAGCTCAGCCGCAACCCGAATGTATTCGAGGTCAATTTTTATTCCCGCGATGAAGCCTGGGCAGGTATGCAGGAGGACATGACCGAGGACGAAAAGGCCCTCTTCCAGTACATGTCCAAAAACCCCCTGCCCGATACATACAGAATCAGAGTAAGCGACATCTCCGAGCTTTCCGAGACGGTGGCGGAGATCGAGAAGCTCGAATTTGTCGAGATGGTCAAGTCGCCTAACGACTTCGCCAATATCCTCATCGGCGTCAGAAACGTCAGCACGATCCTCTTCTCTGCCGTCACCCTTTCGCTGATAGTCGTCTGCTTCGTGATAATTTCCAACTCCACAAGGGCGAGCGTCTATGCCCGCAGGCGCGAAATCAACATCATGAGATATGTCGGCGCGTCAAAGTCGTTCATCGAGATACCCTTCTTCGTCGAGGGCGTCGTAATCGGCATTCTCTCGGCGGGCATCGCATTTGGACTGACATGGTTTGCCTACACCGAAATATTCAAAATGTTCTCGACCGACGTCAACATGCTTTCAATATTCGGCCTCTCCGCGCTGATACCGTTTGAGGCGATAGCCGTCAAAACCGCCATCGCCTACGCTATCTTCGGAATTTTGCTCAGCGCCGTCGGAACAGTCGTCTCGACCCGCAAGCACCTCAACGTTTAAGCCTATTTTTCGGGAAAGGAGCACATCTTGAAACCGAGAGTAATTTTCAAAAAATTTCTTGCGACAGCGACTGCCTTTGCCGTCGCTTTTGCGATGATGACCTGTTTCACCGCCGATCTCACCGTTTCCGCCGATGAGCAGGACGAGCTTGAGCAGCGCCTCAAGGATAACAAGTCGAAGCAGGAAGAGCTTGACAAAAAGATAAGCTCCACCCGCGGCGACATCTCAAAGGAAAAGGAAAATCAGGAGGCCATCTCCGAACAGATAGAGACCACCGAGGACTATATCCGCGACCTCACCGAGCTCATCAAGGGCTATGAGGATGACATCGAGGCCCTCGAGGGCGACATCGCCGCCCTGCAGGGCGACATCGAGATTCAGGAGACAAAGATCTCAAACAAGCGCGCCGAGATCGACCAGAACATCGCCCTTTATGAGAAGAGAATCCGCGCAATGTATCTTTCGGGCAACGATTCCGTCGCGTCGATAATCCTCGGCTCGACCGATTTCTTCGACATGCTCATGAAAATCGAGCTTGTAAAGCGCGTCGCCGACTATGACAACCAGCTCATCGACTCGCTTTTGCAGATGAAATCCGAGTACGAGCAGTATCTTTTAGAGCTTGAAAACCAAAAGGCCGCCCTTCAGGAGACGGTCGAGATAACCGACGGCAAGAAAAAAGACGTCGAGGCGAGAAAGGCCGAGTGGGACGCCGAGCTTGAAGAGCTCAACGACCTTTACGCCGAGTCCGAGAACGCCATCGACGAGCTCGAGGCCCAGAAGCGCGCCTATCAGGAGGACAAGGAGGCCCTTGATAAGCTCGCCGACGAGCTCGAGGACCAGATTCAGGAGATAATCCGTCAAAAGGCCCGCGCCACATATATGGGCGATCTTGAAGAGGGCTCCTTCCTTTGGCCTCTCCCGGGGTATCACACGATAACCTCGGGCTACGGCGGCCGCTGGGGCACCACCCACAAGGGCATAGATATCTCGGGTTCCGACGTCATGGGCGCCGAGATAACCGCCGCCAACTCGGGCGAGGTAATATTCGTCTACAACGGCTGTTCCCATAACTACCGCAAGCCCAGCTCAAAAGACTGGTGCCACTGCGGGGGCGGCTTCGGCAACTACTGCATAATCGACCACGGCGGCGGATACCAGACCCTCTACGGCCACGCCACAAAGATCACCGTAAAAGAGGGCCAGAAGGTCAAAACGGGCGACGTCATCGGCACGGTCGGCACAACGGGCGACTCAACGGGCCCCCACCTTCACTTTGAGGTCAGGATCGACGGTGAAAGGGTCAACCCGCAGGGCTCAAGGGTAAACCTTATTCCATACTGAGGAAAGCTTTAAATGAACCGAAAAATTCCCCTCGGCCTGACGATTGCCCTGATGGCGATCGCGGCGGCCATAACCTTTATAATCTCGACGAGCTATTCAATGGGCATTTTCAACGGTCTTGTCGCCGATGTTCAGCAGCGGGCCGAAATGTATCAGAAGCTTGAACAGATCGACGCCTATGTCCGCGCGTATTACGACGGCACCATCGACGAGGACAAACTCATCGAGGCGCTCGCGAACGGCTATATCTCAATACTCGAAGACGCCGACGCCAAGTATTTAACCGCCCAGGATTACACCCTCTACCGCGAACACCTGAGCGGCACACACCTCGGCATCGGGGTCTATACCTACCCCGACGGCGGCTACCCTACTGTCAGCGAGGTTTTGGCGAACAGCCCCGCCTCGACCGCGGGCATCTCCGTCGGCGAGAGCATAATTGAAATAAACGGCCAGTCCGCCCTCGACCTCGGCTACTCCGCCGCGACCGAGCTTTTAAGAAGCCCCGCGGGCACCCAGCTCGAGCTCACGATCCGCTCGGGCGGCGTCGACAGAACCGCCGTCGTTTCAACGATTCAGATGACCGTCGGCACGGTGAGAACTGCGACCTACGGCTCACTCGGCTGCATAAAGATCACCGAGTTCAACGAAAAAACCTACCAACAGTTCATGGCGGCCTACTCGTCGCTCCAGTCTCAGGGCGTCAACGCGCTTCTTATCGACCTCAGAAACAATTCGGGCGAGCTCTTTGACTCCGCCGTGAATATCCTCGGTGCGCTTCTCCCCTCGGGGGCCGATGTCGCGATAAACATCGGCCGCGACGGCGCCGAATCGGTCTATGAGACCGCCTCGGGCTCGCGAATGATAACCGTTCCGACCGCCGTGATAGTCAACTCCCGAACCAAAGGCCCTGCCGAGCTCTTCGCCGCGGTGCTGAAAGACGGCGTCGGCGCGTCGATCGTCGGCACCCAGACGGCGGGCGAGGGCGATTTCTTCGAGACCTACCCCCTCTACGACGGCTCGGCCATCGTCCTGCCGATATCAACCCTGCGCTCAACGAACATTGAAATCGAGGGCGTCGGCGTCAAGCCCGACTATGAAGCCCCCGTCGCGTTCGACGACACCGACGAGGAGCTCGCCCTTCTTGACGAGACCACCGACCCCGCGCTGAAGCGAGCCATCGAGGTGCTGACAAGCCTCCTGCCTCCCGAATGACACAAAAATCCCCCGTGAGCAGCTCTCACGGGGTTAATTTTTTCCGAAAAAGTTTTATAATAAATCGGAACCTTTTACTCAGAAAAAGGTACTTATTTGTCAGAGGACAGCAAAGGGGGTCGGTCGGTTTGGACGACGAGAAGATAGTCGGGCTTTATTTTGCGCGCGATGAGCTCGCACTTTCCGAGACGGAGGAAAAATACGGCCATCTCCTGAAGAGCATAGTCACCAAGGCGCTCGGAAGCGGCGCAGACGCCGATGAGTGCATGAGCGATATCTACCTCTCGCTATGGAGCAGTATACCGCCTGCCCGCCCCGAAAGCCTTCGGGCCTATGCCTGCGCAATCGCAAGAAACCTGTCCTTCAAAAAACTCAGCTACAATCTCGCAAAGAAGAGGAGCGCCGACCTTTCGGTTTCATTCGACGAGCTTGAGGCCTCGCTCACGAATGACGCTTTCGCCGAGAGCATCAAAAAAATCGAGTTCCGCGAATTTTTCAACCGATTTTTGCAAAGCCTCCGAAAGGAATCCCGCGTGGTGTTTTTAAAGCGGTATTATTTTCTCGATTCAATTCCCGAGATAGCCGCCGACCTCAACATCACCGAGGGCAAGGTCAAATCGCTTTTGTTCCGCGCGAGGAAGAAATTCATTCATGAAATCAAGAAGGAGGAAAAGGCATGAAAAATGATTTTTTAGAGCAGGTTGGCACTGCCGATGAGAAATATATCGAAGAAGTGTTGGAATATAGAAGCAAAAAAATCACCGTCAGCAAAAAGAAGCTTATCGCGATAGCTCTCGCGGCCGCGCTCGGCATCTGCGCATTATCGATTCAGTCGATTGCCGCTCCCGAGGCCTTTGAAGACCCCGCGGTCTTAACCGACGAACCCGGCCGAATCAGCACGTTTACCCCCTCAAAGCATGAAACTTCCTATCTTAAATATGACGTACCGTACGATTCAAGATATACCCGCATTGAAATGGATGAAAACTATCAGGCTGTTCTCGATATTGATTCCGCCGAAAACTTTGCATTCAATTATCTTGAGGTTATCCGCCTGAACGACGACGAAGGCAAATTCAGCCTTGAAAGGGGCGACACCGTCAACGTCCGAATTGAAATCGACCTTGAAGCCGAGGGCCTTGACGACGGCCCTGTCGAGGGTGCTCGCGAGGGTGTTCACCTCACGTTCGGCCGAGCGGTCGGCGACCACCTGATCGAGATTGAAAACTTCCAACCCGACGACGATACCGACGGCGTTCTTGAATGCACCTACACCGCGCCGACAACAGGAGAGTATGAATTCTATATCCAAAGCGGCGAAATCCCATGGGTTCATGTTAAGTCAATCTCCATCGAAAAAATCTCATAAAAAATCCCCCGTGAGCAATTCTCACGGGGTCTTCTTTTTAATCTCCGATATTGATATCTCCGCTGTCGTCGCCGATCCCGAGCGATGCCCAGAACTCATCGATGTTGTCGATCTCAATGTCGCCGAGGTCCTCCGAGTCGTCCTCGTCATACCCCCCGACGATCTCCGAATCGTCGTCCTTCTTTGTCGTCTCCTCCGAGGCCTTGGTCGTTGCCTTGGTTGTTGCCTTGGTTGTTGCCTCGGTCTTCTTTGTTGTGGCTGCCGTCGTCGCGGCGGTTGTCTTTTCCGTCGCGGTGGTCTCGGGCTCGGTCGCGGCCGTTGTCGGCGATGTCGTCAAAACCGTCTCCGCCAAGGTCACAACAGCCGAAGCGCTTGTCAACTCCGAGGTCAGGGCTTCATCAGTCGTTGTCACAAAAGTCTCGATTGTCGGGGTATTATCTCCCGAAACAAGGCTCTCCTCGCCGCTCGGCCCGCAGGCGCAAAGGGCGGCCATCGAAGCCGTCAGAGCTATCAAAAAAATCTTTTTCATATTTTCAGATCCTTTCGCAAAATTCGCGCGGCGCAAAGATATTCTCTGCCTCATGCGAAAAAATACTCCGCCGCAGGGCGCGACGGAGCTTTTTACCGAAAATCAGCCGTTAAGTTTCTTTGCGAGCTGAGACTTCTTTCTTGCCGCGGCGTTCTTATGAAGAATACCCTTTGCGCAAGCCTGATCGACCTTTTTGATGGCGACCTTGACTGCGGCCTCCTTATCGGCGCCTTCGGCGGTCTCTGCCTTCTTTACAGCGGTCTTGAGAGCGCTTTTTACCATTTTGTTCTGAAGAGTCTTGGTCTCGATAACCTTTACTCTTTTCTTTGCGGACTTAATGTTTGCCATTAAGACACCTCCTTCTCTTCGCCCCGATTTCGGGGTATGAAATCCACTTATTTGGATAAGCTAATTGCATGACTGAGAGAAAATGCAAAAGGTTAATGACTCCTTACTTATTCAACAAGTATCAAAGACTACTATATCATCACTTTCAGAAAAATGCAAGCCTTTTTTGAAATTTTCTTCCCGATTTCCTAAATTTTTTTGAGGAGCTGATGTTTTTATGCCTAATCTCGGCAGCCGAACCGACCTTGCGCTCGAAAGCGCGAACACCGTCAAGTCCGAGGGGCAGCTTCCGAGGGGTATCTCAGCCGATGAAAAAAATACCGCCTGTTTCACCGTCACTTCTGTCGAGGTCGTCACCGAAGAAGCCGCCGCGAAGATCGGCAAGCCTGTCGGCAGGTATATAACCCTCGAGACCGCCGCTCGCCTCGACATGAAACCCGAAAAGTTCGAGCAGAGCGTCTGCGACCTCGCCGAAGAGATAACCTCTCTTGTCGGCGAGGTGAAGAGCGTTTTGGTGGTCGGCCTCGGCAACGAAGAGATCACCCCCGACAGCCTCGGCCCGCGTGTGGTTTCACACATCTTTGCGACAAGGCATATAAAAGAAAACGCCCCCGAGCTCATGAGCGAAGACCTCGGCGAGGTATGCGCCTTGGCGCCCGGGGTGATGGGTCAGACAGGCATCGAGGCGAGTGAGCTTGTAAAAACCGTCTGCTCGGCGATAAAGCCCTCGGCGGTCATCGCCGTCGACGCCCTCGCCTGCTCCGAGCTCTCCCACCTCGGCCGAACGGTCCAGCTCACCGACACTGGCATATCGCCCGGGAGCGGCGTTATGAACGCCCGAAAAGAGCTTTCACTTGCCACCCTCGGCGTCCCGACGGTCGCGATAGGCGTGCCGACGATCGCCGACCTCGGCTCGGAAAAAGAGACGATGATGGTCACTCCCCGCTCGATCGACAAACTCATCGGCTGCACCGCCCAACTGATATCTTCGGCCCTTAATCTCGCGCTCCACCGCGGTTTAAGCCTCGATGAGATCCTCAATCTTACGGCATAGTCCGCGCCTTTTCGGATATCCCGGGAGTGTCTGTTTCGCACACATTATCCTCAGTATTTGAAAACTTCGCCATAGGCGACACCTTGAAATTCTGACATCTGACCTCTAATTTCTGTCTTCTTGATGTGGCCGATTCGGCCACATCCGGATATCCTCCACCAAAATTTAAAAAAAGCTATTGACAAACCGCTCGCTCGGCGCTACACTATATTTGTATCTTGAAGCATTTTTTAGATTAGGAGGTTTGGACAATGATCTTTGAAAAGGTAAAGTCAATCATCGCGCAGCAGCTCGATATCGACCCCGAAACCATTACTTACGAGTCATCTATCACCGACGACCTCGGCGCCGACTCTTTGGATGTAGTCGATATCGTGATGTCGTTTGAAGATGAATTCGGAGTCGAGATCCCCGACGACGCTGTCGAAACGATTCACACCGTCTCGGACATCGTTAAGTTTATCGAAGACAATCAGTAAGCATTTTAAAGGGGCGCTCGTCGGTTCGGGCGTCCCTTTGCTTAATATCTTCCGAAAACTTTCCGAAAAGCTCTTGACAAAATCGCGAATGGGGAGTATAATTTTCTCAATCTAAACCGTTGATGCGGAAGTAAAGGCGAATAAGCTTGTGAAGAGAGCCCGCGATGATGAGAATCGGGTCAAAAACTGTTCGTCAAATGGGCCGCGGAGGGTGCAGTCAAAGGCGTAATGTATCATTTCGCCGAGTATTCTGCAACGTTTTGGCACACGTCAGCTGTCGGGGATATGTAAGTATCCCGCTAAGCGCGCCGAAAGGCGAATCAAGGTGGTACCGCGGATTGCATTTTGCCGTTCGTCCTTGGCAGTTTTCTGTCACGGGCGATTTATTTTTGCCGATTTTTTGCGGAGGTTTGCTATGAAAATGAAATTCACCCCCGATCTCGGGGAAGTAATGAAATTAAGCGAGGGCGGCGGCTTCAAAGTCTGCCCCGTCTCCTGCGAGTTCCTTTCCGACAGCTTCACCCCGATAGAGGTGCTGCGAATCCTAAAGACTCTCTCCGACCACTGCTATCTCCTCGAATCGGTCGAGGGAAAGGAAAAGTGGGGGCGCTACACCTTCCTCGGCTTCGAGCCGAAGCTTGAGATCACCTATTCAAAGGACGAGCTCTCGATCGGCGGAAAGAGAATCAAGACCCAGAACCCCGCCGATAAAATCCGCGAGCTCCTCGCCGAGTATAAAAGCCCGAAGATCGCTGGGCTCCCGCCGTTCACGGGCGGCCTCGTCGGCTATTTTGCATACGATTATTTCGGCGATGTCGAGCCCGCCGCCCATGTCGACGTCACCGACGAAGAGGATTTCCGCGACCTCGATTTAATGCTCTTCGACAAGGTCATCGCGTTCGACAACTTCAGGCAGAAGATAATACTCATCGCGAACATGCCGCTCCATAACCCCGCCGAGGGCTATAAAAAGGTATGCTCCGAGCTTGAAGCCCTCGCCGAAACATTATTCTCAAAGCGGGGCGAAATCCCCGCAGAGCGCGGCGGCAAGCTTTTGGGCGAGGTCACTCCCCTCTTCGACCGCGAGGCCTACTGCTCGATGGTCGAGCGCGCAAAGCATTATATCCGCGAGGGCGATATCTTCCAGATCGTCCTCTCGAACCGCCTGAGCGCCCCGTTCGAGGGCAGCCTTCTGAACACCTACCGAATCCTCCGCACGATAAACCCCTCGCCCTACATGTTCTATCTCTGCGGCACCGATGTCGAGGTCGCGGGCGCTTCTCCCGAAACGCTTGTGAAGCTTGAAAACGGCGTGCTCCACACCTTCCCCCTCGCGGGAACAAGACCCCGCGGCAAGACCGACGCCGAAGACAAAGCCCTCGAGGAGGAGCTCTTGAAAGACGAAAAAGAGCTTGCCGAGCACAATATGCTTGTTGATCTCGGGAGAAACGACCTCGGCAAGATATCTAAATTCGGCACCGTCTCGGTTGAAAAATACCACTCTATCGAGCGCTACTCTCATGTAATGCATATCGGCTCAACGGTTCGCGGCGAGATCGACGCCGAAAAGTTCGATGCCCTTGACGCCGTCGGCGCGGTTCTCCCTGCGGGAACGCTCTCGGGCGCCCCGAAAATCAGGGCATGCCAACTCATCGGCGAGCTTGAAAACAACAAGCGCGGCATCTACGGCGGCGCGATCGGCTACATCGACTTCACGGGGAACCTTGACACCTGCATCGCGATAAGAATAGCCTATAAAAAGAACAAAAAGGTCTTTGTGCGCTCAGGCGCGGGCATAGTCGCCGACTCGGTTCCCGAAAAAGAGTTCGAGGAATGCCTCAACAAGGCGGCCGCGGTGCTCAACGCTTTAAAACAGGCAGGTGACGAATTATGATACTTCTCATCGACAACTACGACAGTTTTTCCTATAATCTTTATCAGCTTGTCGGAAGCCTAAGCCCCGACATTCGGGTGATACGCAACGACGAGCTCACCGCCGACGAAATTGCGGCGCTCTCGCCCACCCGAATAATCCTTTCGCCGGGCCCCGGCCGCCCCGAAGACGCCGGAGTCACGCAGGAGGTCGCGGGAACGGTTTCAAGAAAAGTTCCGACGCTCGGTGTATGCCTCGGCCATCAGGCCATCTGTCAGGCCTACGGCGCAACGGTCACTTACGCCTCCCGCCTGATGCACGGCAAGCAGTCCGAGGTCACGCTCGACGGCGAATGCCCGCTGTTCCGCGGCCTGCCGAGCAGGGTCTCGGTTGCAAGGTATCACTCCCTCGCCGCCGACCCGAAGACTATCCCCGACTGTCTGAAGGTCGCCGCCCTCACCGACGAAGGCGAGATAATGGCGGTTCAGCACAAAATCTACCCCATCTTCGGCGTCCAGTTCCACCCCGAGAGCATCATGACCCCCGACGGTCTGAAAATGCTTGAAAACTTCATTTTCGGGCTGTAACCCCTCATAGAATTTTAAACCAATCATATATCAGGAGGAATTTACCATGATCAAAGAAGCAATCGCAAAAATCGTGACAAAACAGGACCTCACCTATGACGAGGCATACGGCGTCATGATGGAAATCATGAAGGGCGAGACCACCCCGACCCAGAACGCGGCTTTTCTTGCCGCCCTTTCGACAAAAAGCACCAAGGCCGAGACCATCGATGAGATCGCGGGCTGCGCCGCCGCGATGCGCGACAACGCCCTCAAGGTCGACACCGACCTCGATCTTTTGGAGATTGTCGGAACAGGCGGCGACAACGCGGGCTCGATAAACATTTCGACCACCTCCGCGCTGATAATCGCGGCCGCGGGAATAAAGGTCGCGAAGCACGGCAACCGCGCGGCAAGCTCAAAATGCGGCGCCGCCGACTGCCTCGAGGCCCTCGGCGTGAACATCGACCTCTCGCCCGAAAAGTGCGTCGAGCTTCTTGAAAAGGTCGGAATCTGCTTCTTCTTCGCCCAAAAATACCACCCCTCGATGAAATATGTCGGCGCTATTCGCCGCGAGCTCGGCTTCAGAACGGTCTTCAACATTCTCGGCCCGCTCACCAACCCCGCCCACCCGAAGACCCAGCTCCTCGGCGTTTACGACGAATCCCTCTGCGAGCCCCTCGCGAAGGTTTTAATGAGCCTCGGCGTCAAGCGCGGCATGGTCGTTTACGGGCAGGATAAGCTCGACGAAATTTCGATAAGCTCGCCCACCACCGTCTGCGAGTTCAAGGGCGATATGCATAAAAACTATGAAATCAGGCCCGAAGACTTCGGCTTCAGGACCGCCGATAAGTCCGAGCTCGTCGGCGGCACCCCTGCCGAGAACGCCGCGATAACCCTCGCGATTTTAAAGGGCGAGGAAAAGGGCGCAAAGCTCAACGCGGTATTGATGAACGCGGGCGCGGCCATCTATCTCGGCGGCAAGGCCGACACCCTCGCCGACGGCGTAAAGCTTGCTCAGAAGCTTGTCGAATCGGGCGAGGCGCTCAAAAAGCTCAACGAATTCATCGAGGCTTCAAACTCATGACCGTCCTCGATGTTCTTGCCGAAAGCTCCCGCGAGCGCGTCGCCGAGTCAAAGCGACGCCTCCCCGCCGCCGAGCTTGAAAGGCGTGTTCTCTCCCTTGAAAAGGCCGATTTTGCCTTCGAGCGCGCGCTCAAAAAAAGCGGAATCTCCTTCATCTGCGAGTGCAAAAAGGCCTCCCCGTCAAAGGGGCTGATCTCCCCCGAGTTCCCCTATCTTGAAATCGCGAAGGCCTATGAGGCCGCGGGTGCCGATGCGATATCCGTCCTCACCGAGCCGACAAAATTCCTCGGCCGCGACGAATATCTCCGCGAAATTTCTGCCGAGGTTAAAATCCCCTGCCTCAGAAAGGATTTCACCGTCGACGAATACATGATCTTCGAGGCGAGGCTTTTGGGCGCCGAGGCGGTGCTGCTGATATGCTCTATCCTCGACGAAAAACAGCTTCGCGACTATATCGATATCTGCGATTCCCTCGGCCTTTCCGCCCTGACAGAGGCCCACGACGAGCGCGAGACCGAGACGGCTCTTCGCTGCGGCGCAAGGGTCATCGGCGTGAACAACCGCAATCTGAAAGACTTTTCGGTCGATTCCGACAACAGCCGAAGGCTCCGCCGCCTTGTCCCGAGCGACAGAATTTTCGTCTCCGAGAGCGGCGTAAAAACCCGCGACGACGTCAAAGCGCTCGAAGATATCGGCGCAGACGCGGTCCTTGTCGGCGAAACGCTGATGCGGGCCGAGAACAAGACTTCAAAGCTTCGGGAGCTTAAGGGCCTATGACGAAGATAAAATTCTGCGGCAACAAAACCGCCTCCGCCATCGAGGCGATGAACGAAATCCTCCCCGACTACGCGGGCTTTATCCTCTCGCCCCGCTTCCGCCGATATGTCCCGAAAGACGAGCTCACGCGGCTGACAGCCATGCTCGATAGGCAAATCAAGCGTGTCGGCGTCTTTGTCGATAACCCCTTTGAAGAGGTCAAAAGCTCCCTCGAAAGCGGAATTATCGACATCGCCCAGCTTCACGGCTCAGAGGACGACAACTTTATCCTGCGGCTGAAAGAGCTCACAAAAAAGCCGATAATAAAGGCGTTTAAAATCGCTTCCGACGCCGATATTATCCGCGCGAGGTCCTCGCCCGCCGACTATATCCTTCTCGATTCGGGCACGGGAACAGGCAAAAGCTTTGACTGGTCGCTGATAAAAAACCTCGGCAGGGAATTCTTTTTGGCGGGCGGCCTCTGCCCCGAAAACGCCGCCGAGGCCATTGAAAAATGCCGTCCCTACTGCCTCGACGTAAGCTCGGGCATCGAGACCGACGGGGAAAAAGACCCCGAGAAAATGAAAAAATTTGCGGAGAACGTCCGCAGTAAAAAATAAAGGAGTAATCACTATGTCAAATCCAAGGGGGCGCTTCGGAATCCACGGCGGACAGTATATCCCCGAAACGCTTATGAACGCGGTCATCGAGCTTGAAGCCGCCTATGACAAATATAAAGACGACCCCGAGTTCAATCGCGAGCTCAACGCACTTCTGAACGACTACGCAGGCCGACCCTCCCGCCTTTATTTTGCCGAGAAGATGACCCGCGACCTCGGCGGCGCTAAAATCTATCTCAAGCGCGAGGACCTAAACCACACGGGCGCCCACAAGATAAACAACGTCCTCGGGCAGGCGTTACTCGCCAAAAAGATGGGTAAAACCCGCCTCATCGCCGAAACGGGCGCGGGCCAGCACGGCGTCGCGACCGCAACCGCCGCCGCCCTTATGGGAATGGAGTGCGTGGTATTCATGGGCGAGGAGGACACCAAGCGCCAAGCCCTGAACGTCTATCGAATGAGGCTTTTGGGCGCCGATGTAATCCCCGTCAAGACGGGCACCGCCACCCTCAAGGACGCCGTAAGCGAGGCCATGCGCGAGTGGACACGGCGAATCTCCGACACCCATTACTGCCTCGGCTCGGTGATGGGCCCACACCCGTTCCCGACCATCGTCCGCGATTTTCAGGCGGTGATTTCAAAGGAGATAAAACAGCAGCTCCTTGAAAAAGAGGGCAAGCTGCCCGACGCGGTCATCGCCTGCGTCGGCGGCGGCTCAAACGCCATCGGCAGTTTCTATAACTTCATCAACGATGAAAGCGTCGCGCTCATCGGCTGCGAGGCCGCGGGCCGAGGCATCGACACCTTCGAGACCGCCGCGACGGTCAACACGGGCCGCCTCGGAATCTTCCACGGAATGAAGTCATATTTCTGTCAGGACGACTTCGGCCAGATCGCGCCGGTATACTCTATTTCGGCGGGTCTTGACTACCCGGGCGTCGGCCCCGAGCACGCATATTTGCACGATATCGGCAGGGCTCAGTACGTCCCTGTCACCGACGACGAGGCCGTTGAAGCGTTTGAATACCTCGCGAAAACCGAGGGCATTATCCCCGCGATTGAATCCGCCCACGCCGTTGCCTATGCCCAAAAAATCGCCCCGACGATGGCAAAAGACAAAATCATCGTCGTGACCCTTTCGGGCCGCGGCGACAAGGACTGCGCGGCGATCGCAAGATACAGAGGTGAAGACATCAATGAATAGAATCAGTTCCGCTTTTGAAAACGGCAAGGCTTTTATCCCGTTCATAACCTGCGGCGACCCCGATCTTGAAACCACCGCCAAGGTCGTTCGCGAGGCGGTTAAAAACGGCGCAGACCTTATCGAGCTCGGAATCCCCTTTTCCGACCCGACCGCCGAAGGCCCCGTCATTCAGGCCGCGAATATCCGCGCTCTTTCGGGCGGCGTGACCACCGACAAGGTATTTGACCTTGTCCGCGAGCTCCGCACCGATGTCAGAATCCCGCTGGTGTTCATGACCTACGCAAACGTCGTGTTCAGCTACGGCGCCGAGCGCTTTATCTCGACCTGCAAGGAGACGGGCATCGACGGCTTGATTCTCCCCGACCTGCCCTATGAGGAGCGCGAGGAGTTCGAGCCCGTCTGCAAAAAATACGGAATCGCGCTGATTCCGCTGATTGCGCCGACCTCCGAAAACCGCATCGCGATGATAGCCAAGGCCGCCGAGGGCTTTATCTACGTTGTTTCAAGCCTCGGCGTCACGGGCGAGCGCAGCGAGATCACCACCGACATCGGCGCCATTGTGAAGATAATCCGCGAAAACACCGACCTGCCATGCGCTGTCGGCTTCGGAATCTCCACCCCCGAGCAGGCGAAAAAAATGTCCGCCCTTTCGGACGGCGCGATAGTCGGCTCGGCGATAATCAAGATAATCGAGAAATTCGGCAAAGATGCCGCGCCGCACGTCGGAGAATACGTCCGCTCGATGAAGTCGGCGATTTGAAAAAAGGAGGCAGCCTTGGACTTTCTTGAAACCTACTACCAAAACTATGACGAGGACGGCAGGCTGCTTTCTCAGCACGGCCAGGTCGAGTACATCACCACCCAAAAATATATTCACGAATACCTCGCCGAGCCTATACTTGAAATCGGCGCGGGCACGGGCCGATACAGCGTAACCCTCGCGAAAGAGGGGCATGATGTCACCGTAATCGAGCTTGTCGCCCATAACCTTGAGATTCTTCGCCAAAAGCTCGACGGCAGCGAAAAAATCGCGGTCATGCAGGGCAACGCCCTCGACCTCTCCGCCCTTCCCGATAACCATTTCGGGCTGACCCTTGTTTTGGGGCCGATGTATCATCTTTATACAAAGGCCGATAAGCTTCGCGCCCTTCGCGAGGCGGTTAGGGTCACAAAGCCGAACGGGCATATCTTTGTGGCCTACTGCATGAACGAGCCGACGGTGATACAGTATGTTTTCGGGCTGAACAAGCTTCACGAGGTGATGGATCTGAAAATGATCACGTCGGATTGGCACTGCGTGAGCGAGCCGAAGGAGATTTTTGAGCTTGTCCGCACCGAGGACATCGCCGAGCTTGACAGCGCCCTGCCCGTCGAGAGAATAAAGCTTGTCGCTGCCGACGGCGCGACTAATTATAAGCGTGAATACATCGACGCCATGGACAAAGAGACTTTTGCAAAGTGGGTGGAGTACCACCTTGCGACCTGCGAGCGTCAGGACCTCATCGGCGCCTCGCACCACACGCTGGACATATTGCGGAAGATATAAAAGTTTTCGCTCAAGCCTTTCTCAAAAAGATAAGCGTTATTTCTATCCGTTCGCACTTCGCAATCATGAATGATTGATTGCTCGTGCTCACGGAGAAATAATCGCGTATCTCGGCTTGCGGGGAGCAATGAAAGCTATTTACCTTATCAAAATTAAGAAGTTTTCGCTTGAGCCTTTTGCAAAAGGCTCACGAGAGTCCAGAGGCGAGAAGCCTCTGGTCGCGCTCCGCAGAGCGCGAAATCCCATACGTAGTGCGCTCCGCAAGGGGTGAATTGAAAAACAATCCGGTGGATTGTTTTGAAAGAGGGGAAGCCCTGCAAGAGAGGGCGTCCCCTTTTAATTCGCAGCTCTGACAAGAGCTGCGCACCTTAACGTTGAGGCTAAAACCAAGCGCGTTCAAGCATGCTCTTTTTCTAATTTCCTCAATCCCTTTGAAAAGGCCTTTACCCCAAACTTTACTCTTTCCTCTCCCCGTTCTCATCAAAAAACACCTGAGCGCTATCTCTGTCGCAATCATCGCGCCGAGCAGCGGGACAAACTGAACGCCCAAAACGATGAGCAGGGCGTATTCATGAGCAGGACAAGCGCCACAACCGACGCGGGCAGCATTATCAGCCCGCAGATGAACCATATTCTGCCGCAAAATTTATGCGCAAACTTCCAAGTATCCTTGTTTTTCATGGACTTTTCGGTGCGGCAACCGTAAATCATGTTGATCTCGCTCGGGGCGTTTTCCATGAAAAACGCGCCCGATACCGTCATCACCGGCGGAATTATTATCGGCGGGATAATAAACTCGGTTATCAATGTCAGGATCTCCATAAGCCCCTCCCGATGGCCGATTTTCAGGCTTTGTTCAGCTCTCGGCTCAGCCGCTTATATGACCTCACGGCGAAGAATACCGCAGCCGCCGTAAGCGCGACCATTACGGCATAGACCACCGCGAGCCCCAAAATGCCCCGCTGATACATCACCGCGGGCAGGTCGCAGGCGGCATGGACGAGCACGCAGACGGGATAGAGCCACGCCCTGCCCCTTGCGGCCTCAAAGACGAGCACCGACAAAGCGACGTGACACACCATCGTCACGGCCCTTTCAAACAGCGACAGCGCCGCATTTACAGGCCCCAAAGCGGCCAGCGACTCGATCTGAAGCCTTGCCGTTTCCTCGAGCTCGGGCCTGCCCGCAGAGGCCATTTTTATCATCTCATCGATGCCCATTGTGTTGACGATTATCGCGATGACTATGCCCGAGAGCATCGTCATGCCCAAGATCATCACCGCCTCGCAGCCGCCATGCCCGATGCCGTACATTACTGCGGTTTCGGGCGAATTATGCTTTTTTAAAACCGTCTTGAACGCCAAAAACCTCGCCGTCTCCTCAAATATGCCCGCGGCAAGCGCGCCGTAAATTATGTATGCGATATCGCTGCCCGAAACGATCGGAAGCATAACCGTGTGAAGTATTTGTTCGAGCAGAAGCGCGAAGATGAAGAATGCCGCCGCGCCGACGAAAAGCGCGGAAACAGGCGCTGTTTTCACCCTTGCTTTGAATATTATCGCGAAGATAACGGGCAGCGCGACGCAGATCAGGCCCGTCGCCGCCATAAGTATTATTGTTAATGCACTGAACATTTAATCTTCCTTCTTATCGTGCTTTAGATAATAGATGTATGAATAGGCCATCGGGGCGGCGCTTGATATCATCACGAGGACAAAATAGACCCAGAAAAGCGCAGCTGCGTTCGCGAAGCTCGGGATAACAAACGCCGAAATTACAGTGATGACGCCCATCGCGACATAAATCTTTCCGCCGAAGCGGTGGGTCGCGCGCCAGTTGTTCTCATCGTTTAAGGCCCAAGGCGTTTTGATGCCGATGGAATAGTTTTGCCCGCACTTCGGCAGATAGTTGCCGAGCAGGATAAACAGTATTCCGCAGCCTATCAGGGCCCCTGTCGTGATGTTGATTTTGCCGCCGAGGGCATAGGCATAGACCAGCCCGTTCACGAGTATCGACATCACGGGGAAGATCCAGAGAACCACCAGAAACGGCTTTCCGTCGATGTTTTTGCGCTTCGGGTCCATGAGCGTGACCAAGGCGCAAATCACATGTATCAGAAGCAGCGCGGCGGGCATCGCGAAAACGGCAACAGCCTTTGACATGAAGCCGTCGGCCTCGCCCGCAGAGTTGAAGTGCGAGGGCATCGGGTCGGGCAGCTTAGCCCAGACTATCAAGCCGAAAACTATCGGCAAAAGTGTCAGCAGAGCGGTTATTATCAGCGTCGGCAGGTATTTTTTGATCATTTTCTTCATTTTCTGTCCCCTCCAGATTCTTAACCCATAAAATTATTTCTTCCAAAACCGAGGCGTTGAGCTCGTAATAGATGAACTTTCCGTCGCGGTTATCGCGAATGAGATCGGCCTCCCTCAGCACCGACAAATGGCGTGAAATGGCCGCTGCGCTTATCTCAAAGCGCTCGCTTATTTCACCCGCCGACAGCGCACCGCCCTTTAAAATATCGAGGATCTCGCGGCGGGTCGGGTCGGCAAGGGCTCGCATTGTTGCCTGTAAGCTCATCGGGTAGCTCCTTTCTGCGGCTTCGCGCCGCGTTAATTAACATTTAACTTAAATGTTAATCGTAGTATAGCATACAAAATTTCGGTTGTCAATAGCCGAAATAAAAAAATTTATATTACCATAATTTTACATAAGCCGCGGGAGGAATAATGGGAGAAAAGGCCCGCGGCAGGGATTGGAAAAATTTGGGCGGCGCGTCCCGAGGGTTTGGCGCGGCAAACCCTCAGCCCGCGCGAAGCGCGGGCGTAAGTGCGCCGAAGGCGCACGCGGGACGCGCCTTGGGTGGTTCAGAGTGAGCCTCTGCGAGGGCGCCTTGAAAGGTGCGGCAGGTAGCGCGGAGCGAGCGAGGCCGAAGGCTCCGCGAAAGCCCGCGCGGAGCGCGGGCGTAAGTGCGCCGAAGGCGCACGCGGGACGCGCCTTGCTTTGTTTCAGGGCGAGCCAACGTAGAAGCCCCGAATAAACAGCTCTTTGTATTTTTCGGGGTCGAAGGCTCGGGGAGATTTGTCGCCTCCGTAGAGGTTGTAGGCCCGAGTTTTGCCGCAGCGGGCCTCGACAAAAACGGTGTGAAGCGAAAGCTTCTTCGCACCGTTCCAAAAGGATATTATATATCCGCCGTCGTGCGCTAAATTCAGCGTGGTCATTCTTTCAGAGGCGATGCCTAACCTCTTTAAGACCCTGCCGATGGAGAACGGGTTTCCGCCGAAAAAGCCGACGAGCCACAATGTCAGCCCGCCGCAGAGCAGAAACGCCCTCTTCACCGTTTTAAATGAATAGGGCCTGTTGAGATATCGCGAGGCGTTGGCGACGGCTATTACCTCGCAGGAAGTGTGGTCTGCGCGGGAAAGATAAAGCCGCTGACCGCAGAGGGCACACTGCCCCTGAATAAATTCTGAGCTTTCCTCCTGAATCGGGCGGAAAAATAAACCGCCTATCGGAAAGGAAAGCGCGCTCTGAAGCCTTAATAAGCCCCCGAGCGCCTTATGCATGACTCCCATTATTCCTCCGCGCCGTAGTCCTTGAAGCAGATGTTGAGGTCAACACTGCCGTTTATACCCGGGACGGCGCCCTTCGAGGAATACTGCCACATCGTCCACTTGTAGGGCAGCGAGGGCGTATCGTTATACTCGGCATACCATAAATCATAGCCCGAAAGCCTGCCGAGATCGTACTTCCAGACAGTCGTCTTCTTGTTGGCATAGAGGACGGGGGTATAGCCCTCTATCTCAAGACGTTGGGCAAACACAAGAAAATTGCTCGTGAGTTGGTCGGGCTCGATATACGCGGTTCGCGCAGTGTCGCCGTCGGGGTCGTTGACGACCTCCCAGTCGTAGGCGACGGGGAACGTTATATCATAGCCGTCAAGAAGATCAATCACAAACTCGGCCTCGTCAAGAGCCTCCTCAGTCGTCAGCGCCTGAGAGAAATAATATACGCCGACCTGCAGGCCCGCATTGAGAGCACCCCTTATGTTCGCCTTGAAGTTGGCGTCCTCAGCCATCACACCCGTGACATAGCCGCGGTTGCCGCAGCGGATCATCACAAAATCAACGCCAGAAGCCTTTACCTCGTCCCAGTCGATTTCGCCCTGATAAACCGAAACGTCTATTCCCCTGAGATAGTCCTCGGGGCCGTAGTAGTTCATATAACCCGAAAATTCATCGGCAAGAAACAGTTCGGACCTGTACTCGTTTTTGGGGATATTCTTTAAAATCGGCATCCAAATCGGCCCGTAATGCGAATCGTTCAGCAAAAATCGCTCGTCATCAAGGGCGAAATTATACTCGACCGAGGGGTCGATCGGTATGTAGTCGGGGACAAGAATCTCTTTTTCAACCTCGACAATCTGAGGCACTATCGTCCCCTGCTCATGGCTCCAGCCGATCGCGCAGACGATAAGCGCCGCGCTCAGGAAAACAACCGCAAGCCCGAGCGCTATCACCGCCGCAAGCATAAGCTTTGTGTTCGCGCGCTCGCGCTTCGACCTCGCCTGCTCGGTTCGCTTCGACAAAGCCGTGAGCTCGTCGTAGACCTGAGCCGCCGAGGGCTGCGCAGGCTCGCTGTAAGACGTGAATTCGTATTTTTCTGTCATCGGGTCACTCACCTTTCATAATAAACCACTTTTCGCCTTTTTACGACATTCGTGTTTTTAGTTTAACATATTTTCGGGGGAATGTAAAGGGCTATTTAATGGTAAAAAATATCAATTTGTTTGTGCGATTTAGCCGACACAGAAATTCATTTTTGTTAATTCATACAAAATTTACCCCCCCCCGACGAAATTTTGGCTATTTTCAATAAAAATTGGTTGAAGCCCGAAAAGATTTGTAGTATAATACCTATGTATCTATAAGCTCTGACGCCGAAAGGCAGCTTATAATCTTTTGAGAAACGAGGAATTAAAATGAAAAGATTATCAGCAATCATTCTTGCAATCGCGCTGGCAGTTTCGGTTATGGCCGAACCGCTTTCCGCTGTGTGGATGCTTACGGGCAACCTCAGAAGCGGAATTGCACCTATTGCATTAACGGACAGCGCCGACACCATGACGGTTGTCGTCACGCATTGGCATGCGTCGGAAGAAAGCGGACGACCTGTCGGTGAGAGCGACGACTCAAGCAGAGAAAAAGCTGCGGAAACGCTCGTTGCGCAGTTTAAGAATAATGATGGTACTTATACGCTTAATGGTTTAAACGACGAAGGCGAAAGCGGCGATCCTGATAGTTGCATGAAGTATGACGGGGAGGACACTGCGAATGTCTCATCGTTCTTTGTGTCGCCTAAGGCTTATCACGCTGACGGTGATGAAACCGAGGTATATGAAAAGTTCGCGGGGTTCTCGGTGACTACGGGTAATGACGCAACGAAGCTTGAAGAAAATTCACCCGAGACGACAGATGATGACAAACTTAAGGTTACATATAACGACAATATCAGGCTCGTCAAAATTGACGTGCTTTATGAGTATGCCGAACCGATAGTCGCAGGTACTCCTGACAGCACTGTTTTTGCGGATAGCGGATCAACAAAAAAGAATGCAGAGAAGGATACTTCGTTTGTGTATGGGTATCCATTAGACACTGCTAAGGCAAAAGAACCTATTAAAAATGGCAGCACATTTTATGCTTATGGCGATACTACGGCTAAAGAACAAGCGAAAGCTGCTGTAGAAGCTGAATTTGCGGATTCAACGGAAGACCTCACAAAAGTAAAGGTATATAGCGTGGAGGAAGGGCTTCATACCGATAAGACCGCGACTATCACCGAAAACTCTGAATTCAAAGACGGCAGAACCTTTGACCTTCAGCTTGAGGCGTGGTATAGCGGCGATAATAAGGCGAAGGTCGGCCTTGTGCTTGACTCGTCGGGAAGTATGGCTTTTACTTCGGCAGAACCGAACAGTGCGGAGTTTAATAAAATTAAGGTCGACGAGGGTGAAATTGGCAGTTTAGGTATAACAAAAGTGCCTGCTCCCGAGACAAAGGAAGATGCATTTAACGGCGATGATTGGTTCATCAAGGACACGGATCTTGATAAAATTCTTGATACAAGGAAGACGGATAATTCGCCAAACGGGTATAATGGGTACTCGTATTATATCTATGATTCGCGCAGCGACACAAAAGAATTTGTGCCGATCGGGTATTGGGATGGAAAAGAAAAAACAGAATTATCTTATACAGATTCAGGAAAATCATATGTTGACAACGATTTTCCGAGTTATGCAAACCTTATAGGGTATTATACATTTGATAATGGTGACAATTGGGCGGAAAACAAAGTTACAGGCAAATATGCAAAATCTGTCGACAGCGCTGATATGAGCAGCATAAGTTTTGGAGCTGGCGAGGAAATTAAGAGCAAAAGCGGTTATACAATTGATAGCAATAAAGGATTAAACACTACTTATTCGAGTGGCACAAGCGTTCTTGAAAAAGGAATTTTGCTTGACGCGGTACCGTCTTCTGAATACTTTACAATATCTTTTAAAATTACTACTGGTAGCGAAACCGAATCCAATGAGCTTAATGAAATAATGTATATTGGCCCGTTGGAAAAATCCAGCAACTATGCTCATGTATATCGAGCATCAGGAAGCAGTAAAAGCCGATTCAGAGTCAATGAGGGCGATGGTGTAAGTGAACCACGCCTATCAAATGTGAACAGTGTATTCGGTAAAGACAAATCAAATTATGTAACATTAGTTTTTAACGGTAATAATGTAACATCATACCTCAATGGTGCTGAACCTGAATATGATTCTCAAAATGATGGAAAAACCGATTACGGTAAATTAAAAACCAAATTAGACGGATTCAATATAATACTTAACGGCATTAAAGACTCGTACAATGGGCAAAGCATTTATATTGATAATGTCTTTGTATTTGACTGCGCTTTAAGCGATTATCAGGTTAAAACGCTTTATGATAATTATCAAATAAAAAACACAGATAAGGTAATGACGTCCGACAGTATCTCCTCAGCAGAATACTATTTCACTACTAATGGTAAAAAGACTGCAATGTTATCCAGTAAAGTTAATATTGATGAGGACAAAGGCTGGTATTATGCAAATACAACAAGCGACTACTATACCAACCTTCAGACCATGGGAACCGCAAAGGATTACAGAATACTGTTATGGGGGCAAGACAGTACATCGGTAAGCTATAATTATGCCCCTGCAAAAGATGTATACGGCGAATTATCAAGTGAAGTAGAAAAAAGAGATGCGTATTATACATATACAACAAAGGAAGATACACCTCTTAAATTCTTTGTAGACGAAAGCGGATATCTTTGCTGCTTCTATAACACGGGAAGTTCAAAATCGAAAGAAACTAATCGTTACGGCTGGTCGTACGTCTATAAAAAAGTTGATACGTCGCAGACTAAGGTCGAGGTCCTTCAGCGCGCCCTCGGGCTCTTCGCGACAGGGCTTCAGGAGACTTCGCCGACAAGCTCTATCGCCGCAACTAAATTCTCAACCCCAAATATCAACGTGAGCGACTATAATCAGCTCGTACTTCTTAACTGGACAAACAGCCCTGACGAAGCCGCTCAGGTTCTCAGCACGTCGAGAAATAAAGAGGACAATGAATATTCGTATCAGATGACGGGCGGCACTAATACCTATACGGGACTGCAATCGTTTATTGATAACCTTGCGGGCACGGGCGCTAATGTTAATAAAAAATATCTTATAATCTTTACCGACGGTAAGGATACGGAGCTGGGCAACATTGTTAAGGCTTGGAAAGAGTCAAACCCAGATGCAGAGGAAAAGGATATTCCCTTGCAATCTCTTATTATGCAGACGCGGTCGTATAGGCTCGCGGAACAAATAAGAGATATGGGCTATACGATTTATGCGATTATGCTCTCGGGCGGCTCGATTTCGTCTGAGCTTTCTCATGATGACTATCGGCAGGCGGTTAATTTCCTTGCAATGCTTACGGGCGAGGAAACTATTGATGATGAAAAAGTGCCTATTACGCTTGAAAATGAAGATAACAAGGATATAAAAGTATATGATAAAGTATACGAGGGAAGCGACGCGGGAAGCCTTATTACCATTTTCTCGAAAAATATCGTCGATATTATTAGCGATGACCTATCGGAATACTCGGTTAAGGACTATCTTGACCCGAGGTTTGACCTTGTTGACGCTAAGAATAATGTTTGGAAGCTTAATGATGAGGGAAAAGTTTCAGTTAATGGCGCTAACGAAACACTTCCCGCTGATATAACTCTTTCTAAAGATCGTGAGAGCGACGGTCAGGACGCGGTGCTTAATTATGATGCAGGAAAGCACCTTTATTACCTCACTTGGGAAGATGTTACGGTGCCCGGGTGCAATAGCGAGACGGTGTCGCTGCCCGTTTGGAACGCGACCGTGACGGTGCATGCAAAGGAAGACTTCATCGGCGGTAACTACGTTCTCACAAACGGTAACATGCAGTTGGAAAACTATGTCTCAAAGAACAACTCAACAGAGGCGAATTCTTCATCGGGCACTGACAAGGCAAAACGTAATGATGATGAACTTGAAGGAGAAATAATTAAAGACCCGTCAAAGGGATTCCCGAGGACGACGGTTAATGTTCAGATACCTGATATTACAATCGAGGGCGGCACTCAGGTTATTTATATGGGCGAAGAGCTTACACCTGACGGCGTCGCGGAAAAGCTCGGAGAGACTATCTATGACAATTGGGAAGTCAGCAAAGATCGCTCTCAATGGTATTGGGAGTATCTTAAGAGATATCCGAAGTTGCAAGATATTGAAAATGAAAATTCCGAAGTAAAGTTTGAAGGCACACATTATGATGACTTTGAAGGAATCCTTAATGCTATTATAACTAATCCTTCTATTTCTTTTGATTATTACTATCTTCCATCTTCAAAGCCGAGTGACATCAACGGTGAAACAGGCGTAAAACATAACGCAGATAAGTTGGGCGTGCTTACATTCGATTGGACAAAGGTCAAGACGGGCTATGATTCATATCCTGTCGATAATATCACAAAGAATACTTTAGACAAAGCTTCGGCACTGACGGTAACGTATACGCCGTCGACGACTATAGACCGCCAGAATTCAAATAATGACGGCCAACTTCAGAGCGAAAACAACGGCTCCCCTGTCTATCAGTGGGATGATGACTTTAAGCCTGCACCGGGAAGCGTTTTTAAAGCAGGTTCTGATGAAGAAGATGAAGGATATGTTACCGCCACGGGCACATATGTCACAAAAATCGTCAGCGGACAGACAGCGTTTGACCTTAAGATTCCTGCGGACGTGGCAGAATATCTCAGCAAGCATTATAGCGGATATACGCTGACCTATACGGCAACGCTTAAGCGAGAGTATCAAGCACGCTCGGAGTCAGACGGAACATATGAGACAAAAACAGATTCTGTCGGAACATATACTGCAACATACAGTATTCCTGATTCCGTAACGAAATCGTCAGTTGATCCAATTGTATGCGAAGGCATAATTAACTATTTGGGCGAATATGGCGCTCCTGATTATGTCAGTGCATACGGCCTGCCGCTGGGCGTTTATTCGTTTATTAACCCGACGCTGACGGTTACTAAAGGTACTCAAACCGTTGAAAATATCGGCGTTAAATGCGGCGATATTGAAATCGGAGAAGTAACTGACGATATCAAGGATAAATTTAAGAAGTATACAGCTGATGAAAAAACCGCTGCGGATCTTTTAGAAGAAGCTAAAGCGGGAATCTCAAAGGCAGCAGCGACGGGTATTGAAAAATTAGCGGCGAAAACCGACACATCTGCAAAGAAAATTTATATCGGCCAAAAAGATAATTATAACGAGGACACGAGCTATCTCGACAATAGGTACGGGTATGGCTATGGCACGTTGGCGCTTGATACGGGAAGCCTCTCGATAAACAAAACGGTCGTGGGACTTGCCACGGGCGAAGCTAACCCCGATACATATACGATTACGCTTAGCGGAGATCCCGATGTGCTTAACGGTGAGTATCCGCTGACGGGTATCAACAATGGAAAGTATGTCACCTTTATAAACGGTGAGGCTGAGTATACTCTCAATGGCGGAGATAGCATTACAATAGACGAGCTTCCTGTCGGGGCGCAGATTAAGATTGACGAAGATGTTGACGGCAAAGTATATACATATACAAAGTCAGTGCCTCCTGATGATGTTACTATCATTACAAATACCTTAGTAACAGTCACAAATACCGTAAAAACGGGAAGCCTTACCATTTCAAAGGAGGTAACGGGACCTGTTTCGACGGGGCATGAGAATGATACGTTTAAATTCACTGTTGAAGCAAAAGTCGGCGAGACGAAGCTTAGCGGAACATACTCAACCAACAGCGGAACAGTTACAACAGTTAAGTTTACTGACGGTAAATCTGACGAGATAACCCTTAAGGGCGGTGAAAGCATTACCATTCAGGGGCTGCCTGTCGGTACGGAGTTTACGGTTGTCGAAACGAAAGACGATAATTACACTACGACGATTTCTGATGACAGCGGCGATGATAAGACCGACGGCAAGGGAACTATCGCCGAGGGTAATAGCGACGTCACCGTTGCATTCACAAACACCTTTATTACGGGTCAGCTGAGCATCACAAAAACCGTTGAAAACGGCTTCAGCACTGATGAAAAGAAGGAGTTCAGCTTTAGTGTTGGGTTTACTAACCTTCCGAGCGGGACTGAGTTCAAGTATAAAATCGGAAGCAAAGAGACAACATTCACGGGTTCTCCGATTGAGATTGAGCTTAAACACGGTGAGACGGCTGTGTTTGACGGCCTGCCGGTGGGGACAGAGTTCACTGTTGAGGAAATCGGTACGCTTGACGACTACACTGTTTCGGCGACGATTGGCGGAAAAGACGTTGAAACCACAAGCGGCAAAATTATCGCAACGGGCAAGATAGAGACAACCACAGATAATACGCCGATTGCGGTGGCGTTCGTGAACACAAGAAAGACGAGCTCGGTCACTATCGAGAAGAAACTCACGGCGGCGAAGGGAACGACGCTCAACGTTAATGACAATAACACTCCGTTTACGTTCACGGTCAACCTTTATGAGAGCGACGACAAAACGCCTATTTATGGGACATACACGACCGACAGCGAAACTGTTACAACAGTTACGTTTGCTAAGGATAAACCTTGCGAGATAATGCTTAAAAGCGGTGAAAGCATTACCATCAGCGGTCTGCCTGTTGACGCGAAGGTAACGGTTTCAGAGACTGCCAAGGACGGATTTGAAAAGGACGGAGATCAGACTGCTGACGTAAACGCTGAGGGCACAGCAAAACTTACATTTGAGAATGTCAAGAAAGCACCTGAGAAGACTGAACCCGTTACTGTCAGCGCGATTAAAAATCTTGACGATAAGCCTTCGGGGGTTCAGTTCAGCTTCAATGTGGAAAAGCCCGACGGTACAACGGAAACCGTCATCAATGACGCAAAAGGCAATATTGAGATTCTTAAGGACGTTACATTCGACAAGGTGGGAAAATATGTCTACACCGTTTCGGAGAATGATATTACGGGCGATGACGCCAAAAAGTATATCAAGGATAACAGCGTTTATCAAATCACTGTGAATGTCGCGGAAGAGTATGTGAACGACGTTTACACGGGTAAGCTTGTGGCAACAACCGAAATCAAACAGACGGCGGATTCTGATGGCACGAAACCTGATACGCCTGTGACTGTCGGCGAAGACGGAATTGTATTCAACAACAAGGCTAAGACTTACAGCCTCACGGTAAATAAAGAAGTAGTTCTTAACGGCCGTACCGACATAGACGATGGCACTGAATACGGCTTTGAAGTTAAATTCACGGGCATCGACGATGTAAGCAAGCTCAGCTTGACTATCGATGGGACACCGCAAACTCCGCAGAGCGGAAGCAGCATTACGTTCAGCCTTAAGAAAGATGGCAAGGCGGTCATCTCGAATATACCTTATGGGGCACATTATGAGATCTCCGAGAGCCAGAGCGATGACTACTCTGCGAGCAGTGAGGACGATCTTAGCGGTGATATCAACAGCGACAAGGAAGTCACGGTTAAGAATACTTACGGCTTGAAGGTCGCGGCAATAAGCGCGACTAAGACACTCGACGGGGGTATGCTTACCGCGGGACAGTTTGAGTTTGAAGTGACAGAAAACGGTGTTACGAAGACTGTTTTCAATGATGGCGACGGAAAGATTGAGCTTATTCCCGAGAAAACATTTGCCGAAGAAGAAAGCCACGTTTACACCGTTAGGGAAGTTGTTGACGAAAGTGACACGAAGATCAAATATGACAAGAGCGTGTATGAGATTACCGTAAACGTCAAGAAGATTGGCGACGAGCTTAAAGCAACAACCAATATAGAGCGGACGGTGGATTCTGAGGGCAATAAGCTTGATGAGCCCGAAGTTGTCACGGAGATTACATTTAACAACTCGGTGATTAAGCCTGCTACGGTTACTGCAATCAACGCGACTAAGACGCTCGACGGAGGCACGCTTACCGCGGGACAGTTTGAGTTCGAAGTGACAGAAAACGGTGTTACGAAGACTGTTTTCAATGATGGCGACGGAAAGATTGAGCTTATTCCCGAGACAACGTTTGCCGAGGAAGAAAGCCACGTTTACACCGTTAGGGAAGTTGTTGACGAAAGTGATCCGACGATCAAATATGACAAGAGCGTGTATGAGATTACCGTAAGCGTCACGACAAATGAAGACGGCGAGCTTAAGGCAACAACCGAAATCAAACGGACGGCGGATTCTGAGGGTAAGACGCTTGATGAGCCCAAAGTTGTCACGGAGATTACATTTAACAACGCGGTGATTAAGCCTGCTACGGTTACTGCAATCAATGCGACTAAGAAGCTCAGCGGGGCAACGCTTACCGCAGGACAGTTTAAGTTCGAGATAACCGACGAGAACGGCGCAAAGACCACCGTCACCAATAAAGAAGACGGCAGTATTGAGCTTATTCCTGAGAAAACATATACCGAAGAAGAAAGCCACGTTTACACCGTCAGGGAAGTCGTGGACACTACTGATACGAAGATCAAATATGACAAGAGCGAGTATGAGATTACCGTAAACGTCAAGACAAATGACGACGGCGAGCTTGAGGCAACAACCAATATCGAGCGGACGGCGGATTCTGAGGGCAAGACGCTTGATACGCCTGTTTCTGTCACGGATATAACCTTTGAAAATACTTCTGTCAAGGAGGAAGAGCAGCCGCCTGAGCCTGAGATTGAGCTTGGAAGCATCACAATCAGAAAGATAGTCGGCGGCTCGCAGGGCGACAAGACTCTGCCGTTTGAGTTCACACTTTCGTTTGAAAATCTGCCGATAGGGTTCGACGCATCTGCACTTAAGATAAGCGGCGGCCGAGACGTCAAACAGAGCGGCGCTGTCATCACATTTAAGCTGGCGGATTCGGAGGAGCTCACCGTTAAGGATATTCCTCTCGGAACGACATATCTTGTGGTCGAGACGCCTGTCGACGGATACGGCACGACAGCGGGCGGAGTAACGGGAAATTCGTCAAGAGGACCTATCAGCGAGCAGAAAAAGAACATAACCGTTGAGTTCAAGAACACCAACCCGATTCAGGAAGCACCGCTTCTCGGAGGCTTCACCGTTAAAAAGACGGTCATCAGCGACGACCCCGACGACCTTGAAACGCCGTTTGAGTTCAGCATTCAGCTTGACCCGATGCCCGCTGAACCCGACGTCAGCACGGCTTATACCGTCAGCGGAAACGTTATCACTGTTCACCTTGCCGACGGGGAAATCGCAAAGATAAGCAGTCTGCCTTACGGCACATCGTTTATCGTCAATGAGACACAGACGAGTGGGTTTGAGTCGAGGCTCAGTGAAACTTCGGTGGCGAGCGGAAAGATCTCGGCAGAACAGAATGACTTTGAGATCGAATATGTCAATACAAGGACCGCTCCGCCGATTGTTGAAAAGGAAGAATTCGGAAACCTGACAATCGTTAAATTCGTCTCGGGCAACGGATTCACCGAGGGACAGCAGTTTAACTTCACGGTTCAGCTCGGCTCTGATAAGCTCTATGCTTACACGGGAACGGGTATCGGACCTGCGGGCGGATACATCAGAAACGGCGACACCATCACCCTCACGAAAAATACATACATCAAGATCCATAATATTCCTTACGGCACAGCCTACAGCGTTACGGAGGCTGAGGCGGACGCCAACACCGTTATCACCGACGGGTACGGCATTATCACCGACGGAAGCGGAATTATTTCGGAGACAAACCGCGACGCGGTAGCGCAGTTCAGCAACAGCAGCTTTATTGCGCCGACGGTGCCGAGCGACCCGACCAACCCCGATGAGCCGACTAAGCTGATGCTCACAAAATACGTTCGCCACACAGACGGCACCGACCCTGACCCGTTGGCGGCATTCACATTCACGGTTGCGTTTGCATCGCCCGACCCGCTTGTACCCTTCGACTTCAGCCTTAATTGCACCGTTGAGGGACAGCTCACTTCATGGATTGATGCAAATGCCCTCTCGGTGACGCTTCATCACAACGAAAGCGTCATGGTCTCGGGAATGCCCGTGGGCACGACATATGTCATCACGGAAGCGCCAACCGAAGGATATTCTTCAAAATTCATCACGGGCAATGAGACAGGTATCATTAGCGCCGCAGGACAGAGCGTGAGCGTTGTTGCGGAGAACACAAAGAGTACGCCTGTATTCCCTGCGCCTGATTCATCGCCGACGGGCAGCCTTACCATCACAAAGGAAGTAAAGAGCGGCGATAAGAGCAAACCGTTCACCTTCATCGCGGAATTCACGCCCATGACGCCCGTCGACCTCTCGACGGTATGCACACTCGGCGGAAACTATACTTCGGCAGAGTGGAACGGGAATATCCTCACGGTTCAGCTCACGGACGGCCAGGCAATTCTTATCGACGTAATACCCTACGACACTTCGTATAGAGTTTATGAGAGCGGCAGCGAGGGCTATCGCGTGACGCCGAGCGAAGAGGTCGGAACGGTATCGTCAGAGACGCCGAATAACGTCGCTTCGTTCAGCAACTCGAGGCTCGTCGGAAGCCTGTCGGTCTCGAAGACTGTAAGCCTTGGCAGCAAGACCAAACCGTTTACGTTCAGCATTGTGTTCACGCCGACAGAGCAGATCTCGCTCAGAGGAATTTGCAGGATAAGCGGAAGCTATACCTCGGCGGTGTGGAATGAAAACGTGCTCACCCTGAAGCTTACCGACGGTCAGAACGCGATAATCAACGGAATACCTTCAAATACCGCGTACAGCATCGTTGAGAGCGATAACGAGGGATATGAGGTTTCATCTGTGAACAGCGAGGGAACTATCATCGCAGACACGCAGATCAAAGCTTCGTTCACGAACACGCTTAAGTGCGGCTCGCTCACGGTCAAGAAAATCGTCGGGCTTGGAAACAAACAGCAGCCGTTCACATTCACTGTAAGCTTCACGCCGAACTCTTCGGGCATTGTTCTCAGCAGCTTCACGGTCATCAGCGGTGATTATACATCGGCGGTTTGGAATGGCGACATTCTTACGCTGATGCTCGCAGACGGCCAGAGCGCAACCATCTCGAATATACCATATGGGACGGCCTACAGCGTTGTTGAGGCGCCTGTACCGCTTTATACCTCGACGCCGGATGAATACGCGAGCGGAGTGATTTCGGCGGAGACGCCCGAGATCTCGACGGTGGTGGTAAACGTTCAGAACTATAACCCGCCGTCAGGACCTATTCCTGACAACCCCGTTCAGCCGCCTGTCGTTGACGACGGGCCCGACACCGACGATATCGTCGTGATACCCGCGACTGAATCGGGCGAGGGCGAAGGCGATGAGGTCGCCGAGGATAATGAAGCCTCGGAAGAAAGCAACCCGAAGACGGGCCTCACCCTCGGGCTTGGCGCCATCAGCGCGGCGCTTATCGCATTGACAATCTCAAAAAGACGCTGAGTGAATAACACCGAGACCCCTGCAAAATTGCAGGGGTCTTTTTTGGGTGAAAAACATCGATAAGTAAACGCCCCTCAATATAACCCCCGAAAAGGGCAAAAGTTGCACGCTGACGTGCAACATTTTTGAAAAATTAACAGAAAATTTACAATTGAGGGGCGGAGAAATCGATTTGGGTTAAATATTTCTGTTAAAATATCAAAAAGCCCCTTGTGAGAGGGGCTTTCGGACAGAGGGTGGGTAAAGGGTATCGGGTATCAGGCGTCGGGTATCAGGTTTGGATATCGGGCGTCGGAATTACAGGGTGTAGCCTGCGGGTGCTTCAAATAGGGATAACCCGTTTGAGGCATGCGCTTACTTGATTTCGTCGACGTCGTAGGGGGTGGTCTGGTAGACGAAGTAGTTCAGCCAGTTTGAGTAGAGCAGGTTGGCATGGGCGCGCCAGCGGACTATCGGCGGCTTGGTCGGGTCGTCGCTCGGGAAGTAATTCTTCGGGACGGCGATGTCTATGCCCTTTTGTTTGTCGCGGAAATATTCCTTCGCGAGGGTGTCGGGGTCGTACTCGGAATGGCCCGTTATGAATATCTGCCTGCCCTCGCTCGTCATGCAGGCATAGACGCCCGCTTCTTCGCTTTCGGCGAGGATTTTAATTTCGGGGTGGTTTCGCAGGGCGGCTTCATCGACGGCGGAATTTCGCGAATGGGGCGCGTAAAAAACATCGTCAAAACCGCGGAAAAGAATCGGGTTTTTGTAGCTCACGGTATGTGGAAACACGCCGAAAAGCTTCTTTTGAAGCGGGAGTTTTTTTATGCCGAAGTGGTAGTAGAGGCCCGCCTGAGCGCCCCAACATATATGAAACGTTGAGTGGACATGGGTTTTTGACCACTCGAAGATCTCGCAGAGCTCCTGCCAGTATTCGACCTCTTCAAATTCGAGGTGCTCGACGGGGGCGCCTGTTATCACCATTCCGTCGAAGCGCTCGGATTTGACATCGGCAAAGGTTTTATAAAACGAAAGCAGATGCTCGGTCGACGTGTTCTTCGACTCGTGGCTCGCGGTGCGGATAAGCTCGATCTCGACCTGAAGAGGCGTGTTGCCTAAAAGGCGGGCAAGCTGGGTCTCGGTCGCGATCTTCGTCGGCATCAGGTTCAGAATCAGTATTTTCAACGGTCGGATATCCTGAGTGAGCGCACGGGTCTCGGTCATCACGAAGATATTTTCCTCGGCGAGGGTTTTTGCCGCAGGGAGGGTGTTCGGTATTTTTATCGGCATTGTCAGTGCTCCTTATGGCGTTAAGCCGTGATTTTAAGGGTGTCGAGCGCCTGCTTTATATCGGCGATGAGGTCGTCGGCGCTCTCGATTCCGCAGGAAAGCCTTATCAGATCGGCGGATACGCCCGCGGCTTCAAGCTCGCTGTCGTTCATCTGGCGGTGAGTGGTGCTCGCGGGGTGGAGGCAGCAGGTGCGGGCATCGGCAACATGGGTCTCAATAGCGCATAGCTTAAGACTGCTCATGAACTTCTCGGCGGCTTTTCTTCCGCCCTTGACGCCGAAGCTTATTACGCCGCAGGAACCGTTCGGGAGATATTTTTTCGCGAGCGCGTGGTCGGGATTGTTCTCGAGATCGGGATAAAAGACCCAACTGATTCGGGGATCGTCCAAAAGATAATTCGCGACGGCTCGAGCATTTGCGCAGTGGCGCTCCATTCGCACATGGAGGCTCTCGAGGCCCAAATTGAGGATATAGGCGCTCTGGGGCGACGGGGTCGAGCCGAAGTCGCGCATGAGCTGGGCGGTGGCCTTGGTTATATAGGCGCCCTCTTTGCCGAAGCGCTCGGCATATGTAATGCCGTGGTAGCTGTCGTCAGGGGTGGTGAGCCCCGGGAATTTATCGGCATGGGCAAACCAGTCGAAGCGGCCCGAATCAACTATCGCGCCGCCGACGGCAGAGCCGTGGCCGTCCATGTACTTGGTGGTGGAATGGGTGACGATGTCTGCCCCGAATTCAAACGGGCGGCAGTTTATCGGCGTCGCAAAGGTGTTGTCGACTATCAGCGGGACACCGTGGCGGTGGGCGGCATCGGCAAAACGTTCGATGTCAAGAACACGAAGCGCGGGGTTCGCGATGGTCTCGCCGAAAACAGCCTTGGTGTTCGGGCGGAAAGCAGCCTCAAGCTCGGCGTCGGTGCAGTCGGGGGCAACAAAGGTGAAATCGACGCCCATCTTCTTCATCGTGACAGAAAAAAGATTGAAGGTTCCGCCGTAAATCGACGACTCGGCAACGACATGGTCGCCGCAGGTCGCGATGTTGAATATCGCGAAGAAATTGGCGGCCTGACCCGACGAGGTGAGCATCGCAGCGGTGCCGCCCTCTAACTCGCAGATCTTCTGAGCGACGGTGTCGCAGGTGGGGTTCTGAAGCCGCGAGTAGAAATAGCCCGAGGCCTCGAGGTCGAAGAGCTTGGCCATCGCCTCGCCCGTGGAATATTTGAAGGTAGTGGACTGGATTATCGGGATCTGACGGGGCTCGCCGTTCTCGGGCGTGTAGCCGCCCTGCACGCAGACCGTCTCGATTTTTTTGTGTGACATGTGATCGCGTCCTCTCGAATTTATTTCGGTAATTATAGCACAAAGCCGAAAGCTTTGTGCTATAATTAGCCATCTTTTGCGGTTCCCGACGAAGTCGGGGAGCAAAAGGGCGAATAAAAATAAATTATAATAATCGCTTGCGATTATTATAGCACAATATTCGGGGGGAGTCAAGGGCGCAGATGTGGCCGAAGCGGCCACATCAAGAAGTTAGAAGTTAGAAGATAGAAGTTAGAATTTAAAGGTGAGGCGGCGACGTTTTCAAATACTGAGGATAATGTGTGCGGAATGGACACTCCCCCAGATGACAGAAGTCAGAGGGCGGATTGGCAAGGTTCAGGGGGAAGGATGGGCGATGAGGAGCGCCGAGCGAAGCGAGGCGCTTGCGCGGAGGGGGTGCGGGGGAGGCCCGCAGGGCCGCCCCTGCCCTGATTGATTCGGCGTTTTTAAAAGGTTTCGGATCGGGCATAGTTTTTGCTTGCATTTTCATCGGGTTTATGGTAATATTGAATGGAATAAATATTTTCGGAGGAAATATGATACTACTTGAAGATTTAAAGCAGAGACTTTCGGATTATCTGCCGAAGCTTAAGGAGCTTCATTCGGTGCTCAATGTTGAGGCCGCTAAGGAAGAAATCGAGCAGCTTCACCTTAAGGCATCGGAACCCGGGTTCTGGGACGACGCGGAGAAGTCGCAGAAGATTCTTCAGCGCACAAAGGCCCTCGAAAACACCGTTGAAAACGACAGAAAGCTGAATCAGCAGGCCGAGGATATTCAGACCATGATCGAGATGTACTCGGAAGAGCCCGATGACTCGATGCTCGACGAAATTAAAGATGAGCTTGACGCCCTCGACAAAAAAATCGGCGAGCTGACCCTCAGAACGCTTCTCAAGGGCGAATATGACAGCTCGAACGCGATTTTGAACTTTCACGCGGGCGCGGGCGGCACCGAGGCTCAGGATTGGACCGAAATGCTCCTGAGAATGTACACCCGCTGGGGCGAGGCACATGGCTATAAGGTCTCGCTGCTCGATACCGTCGACGGCTCGGACGCGGGAATTAAAAGCGCTTCAATGATAATCGAGGGCGAAAACGCCTACGGTTATCTAAAGAGCGAATCGGGTATTCATCGGCTTGTGAGGATCTCGCCGTTCGACGCTTCGGGGTCGCGCCATACCTCTTTCTCGGCGGTCGAGGTCATGCCCGAGATCGACGCGGATATGAGCGTTGAAATTCGCCCCGAGGACATCAAGATGGACGTGTTCCGCTCATCGGGAGCGGGCGGCCAGCACATCAACAAGACCTCGTCGGCGGTAAGGCTCACACACATTCCGACAGGCATCGTTACATCATGTCAGACGCAGCGCTCGCAGGTTCAGAACCGCGACTACGCGATGAAGATGCTCGTCGCAAAGCTCGTTGAGATCAAGGAACGCGAACACCTCGCGAAAATCGAGGACATCAAGGGCGTTCAGAAAGAGATCGCCTGGGGCTCGCAGATTCGCTCTTATGTGTTCATGCCCTATACCCTCGTGAAGGACCACCGCACGGGCTTTGAAAACGGCAACGTTCACGCGGTCATGGACGGCGACTTGGACGGCTTTATCAACGCGTATCTGAAAGCCCTCTCGAACGGGGAGATTGAAAAGTAAAAAAACAGCGGAGGTGTCAGACCTCCGCTGTATATTTTTTGCGAGGGATAAACCTCAGCGGCGGGAGGGGCTCGCCGAAAAGATAATTCTTCAGCAGCCGAGCGGACATCGCCGCGGGGACGGACAACCAGAGCCATATCGCAGAAAAGGGCAGACAGATCTGTCCCAAAAGGTTCAGCGGGAGCTCGGAGTAATCCCATACGCCGAGGCCGAGCCAAAGGTTTATCACAACGCCCGATGTGAACTCGACCGCGGTTATCGCGAGGGCGAAAAGGGGCGCCTCGAAGAGAAGACAGCCGCCGAAAAAAGGCAGGGAATCTATCGCGGAAATAATAAGATAGCAAAGCCCGCCGACAAAGAACATTGAGATGTGGGTCTCGTCGCGCCAGATTATCTCGGCAAGGCCGTAGGCAAGACCCCCGAATGAAAATATCGCCGCCGATTTCAAAAGCCGCATAAATACCTCCGAAGATGTGATCGTTTATGTTATTATGGGCATCGGCAGGAAAAAGATACCGATTATAAAAGGAAATTTTTCTGTTGACTTTTTTGGCGATGTGTGGTAATATAGCAGTCAAAGACGCTGACGGGGAGGGTTCGGCCCGAAAAGCTTTTGAAAGAGAGGCGGAAACGGTGAAATCCGCCAAAGCTTTATGCCGAATTTGTCGCCCCGAAGTCGGAGGAAAGAAAGGGTTTTTTCCCGAGTAGAATCCTCCCGCCCGAGCGCGTTAAAGCTTATTAAGTGAGAGGCCGCAAATCTGCCGTCCGATTTCCGAATTCTATCTTCTAACTTCTAATTTCTGACTTCTGACCTCTGATTTCTGTCCTCTAATTTGAGTGGTACCGCGGGAACTATTCTCGTCTCAAAGTCTGGCTTTGGGGCGATTTTTTAATCGCTTCGGCCGAAAAATCATCAGGAAAGAGGTACAACAATGAAAAAGGAACTCGAAAAGCTCTATGAGCCGAAACAGGTGGAGGACAGGATCTATAAATACTGGACCGACGGAAACTACTTCCACGCTGAGGTGAACCCGAACAAAAAGCCCTACACCATCGTAATTCCCCCGCCGAACATCACGGGGCAGCTTCACATGGGGCACGCCCTCGACGAAACTCTTCAGGATATTCTTATCCGCTATAAGAGAATGTCGGGGTATGAGACGCTCTGGCTCCCCGGGACCGACCACGCTTCCATCGCGACCGAGGCAAAGATCGTCTCGGAGATGAAGAAAGAGGGCCTCACGAAGGACGACCTCGGCAGAGAGGGGTTCTTGGAGAGAGCATGGGCCTGGAAGGAAAAATACGGCTCGACTATCATCAGCCAGCTTAAGAAATTGGGCTCGTCATGCGACTGGGAGCGCGAGCGCTTCACGATGGACGAGGGTTGCTCAAAGGCGGTCAAAGAGGTATTTGTAAAATACTACGAAAAAGGGCTTATCTATCGCGGCGAGAGGATAATCAACTGGTGCCCGCACTGCCTCACCTCGATATCCAACGCCGAGGTTGAATATGAGGAGCAGGCGGGGCACTTCTGGCATTTGCGCTACCCGCTGACCGACGGCTCGGGCTGGCTTGAGCTCGCGACGACAAGGCCCGAAACGCTTTTGGGCGATACCGCCGTCGCAGTCAACCCGAAGGACGAGAGATATAAAAAATACGTCGGGAAGACAGTCACCCTGCCGCTCGTCGGAAGAGAGATACCCGTTGTTGCGGACAGCTATGTTGATATGGAATTCGGGACGGGCGTTGTGAAGATTACACCCGCTCACGACCCGAACGACTTCGAGGTCGGGCTGAGGCATAATCTGCCCGTCATCAACGTTATGACCGACGACGCGAAGATCACCGAGGATTACCCGAAATACGCGGGAATGGACCGCTTTGAGGCGAGAAAGGCAATAGTTGAAGACCTTGAGGCGGGCGGGTTCCTCGTCAGGGTAGAGGACTATTCGCACAACGTCGGCACTTGCTATCGCTGCGGCACGACCATTGAGCCGAGAGTCTCGCTTCAGTGGTTTGTGAAGATGGCAGAGCTCGCAAAGCCCGCCATCGAGGCCGTAAAGAGCGGAGACATCAAGTTTGTTCCCGAGAGGTTTGAAAAGAACTATCTCAACTGGATGGAGGATATTCGCGACTGGTGCGTTTCGCGGCAGCTTTGGTGGGGGCATAGGATACCCGCGTTCTACTGCGACGACTGCGGCGAAACGGTCGTAACAAAGGAAGACAGCGCGGTCTGCCCGAAGTGCGGCAAACCCATGAGGCAGGACCCCGACACCCTTGACACATGGTTCAGCTCGGCGCTTTGGCCGTTCTCGACCCTCGGCTGGCCCGACAAGACCCCAGAGCTTGAATATTTCTATCCGACTTCGACGCTTGTCACGGGATGGGATATAATCACGTTCTGGGTTTCAAGAATGATAGTCGCGGGAATGGAATTCATGCACGAGCGCCCGTTTGAGACGGTTCTGCTCCACGGGCTTATGCGCGACCCGAACGGCCTTAAGATGTCAAAATCGCTCGGAAACGGTATCGACCCGCTTGTGGTCATCGATCAGTACGGCGCGGACGCGCTCAGATTCATGGTTGCTTCGGGAAATTCGCCCGGAAACGATATGAGATATTCCGAGGAGAGGGTCAAGGCCTGCCGCAACTTTGCAAACAAGCTTTGGAACGCGACAAGGTTTATCATGATGAACCTTCCCGAGGACTTCGCGGTGCCCGAAAAGCTGCCCGAAAACCTCGCCCTTGAGGACAAATGGGTGGTCTCAAAGCTCAATACCCTCGCGAAAGAGGTCAATGAAAACCTCGAAAAATTCGAGATAGGCGTCGCCGCGCAGAAGGTCTATGACTTCATCTGGGACGTCTACTGCGACTGGTATATTGAGCTTACAAAGCCGAGAATCAACGCGGGAGGAGAGACCGCAGAGGCCGCTCAGGCGGTGCTTGTTTGGGCGATGGCGGGAATACTCAAGCTTCTTCACCCGTTTATGCCGTTCATCACCGAGGAGATCTGGCAGGCCCTCGACGGGACGGGAAAACCGCTTATGCTCGAAGCCTTCCCTGTTTATGACGAAAAGCTCTGCTACCCCGAGGAGGAAGCGGACTTTGAGAAGATAATCGAAGCCATCAAGGCCATCAGAAACCGCAGGGCGGAGATGAATGTTCCGCCGTCGAAAAAGGCAGAGCTGTTCATCGAGACGGCGGAAAAAGAGGTCTTTGAAAAGGGCGTGATGTTCTTTGAGAGGCTGGCTTCGGCTTCGTCGGTAGAAATCTCCGATAAATGCGAGCCCGCCGACGCAGTTACAATCGTTACGGGCGCGGCAAGGCTGTTTATTCCGCTCGCCGAGATAATCGACCGCGACAAGGAGCTTGCGCGGCTTAACAAGGAAAAGGCGACGGCTGAAAAGGATATCGCGGTCATCAGCGGAAAGCTTGACAACGCGGGGTTTGTCTCAAAGGCGCCCGCTCAGGTCGTTGAGGCAGAGAGGCAGAAGCTTGCCCTCGCGAAGGAAAAACTAGCGAAAATTGAGCAGTCGATAGCCTCGCTCGGTTAAATCGGTTACTGTTTTTGAATTTTTGGAAAGGTTGGTAAGCTATGCGCAAATCGGCGGTAAAACACCCGATACTGCTGTCGGTGATTGTTGTTTTCGTTTTCTTTGTCGCGAACTTTTTGGGTTCGATGCTTTTGGTTTATTCGCCTCCGTTCTTCTGGAGAAACGGCGACTTTCTTCAACAGCTTGTCGCCGAAAGCGTTATGTGCCTGTTCGGAATCGCGCTGGTGGGGATCTTCGGCTACGGAAAGATCTGGAATCAGACCGAGGGCTTCGGAAAGGGGCTTTTATGCGGCGGATATATAATCGTCGTGTCGGTTTATTCGGCGGTCGGCGGGCTTGTGCTTGAGGCCTCGGAGCGGGGCCCCGACTTTGCGGCTCAGCTTGCGCCGCTCTGGAAATTCATCGTCTTCGCGATCTCGATGTTCCTGATCGGCCTCACCGAGGAAAGCTTCTTCAGGGGCGTTGTCGCGAACCTGTTCTGGGATAAGCACGCGAAGGACCCTGCGGGAGTCTGGGCAGCGACGATTTACTCGGGGCTGGTGTTCGCGCTGATGCACGGAATCAACCTTCTTTCTGCGGATATCGGCGGGGTGCTGGTACAGATGGCGGCGATAATCACAATGGGCATGGCCCTCACCGCCATATACTATCGCTCGAAAAATATCTGGGTAGTTATTTTCCTGCACGCGTTTTTGGACTTCTGCGGGCTGCTGCCCTCGGCGCTGTTCGAGAACGGCTCGATATCGACTCAGATCTCGTCATACTCCCCTGTCGTCGCGATAACCTCGTCGATACCCTATCTCATCGTGACGCTGGTGCTGCTTCGGAAGAAAAAGCTCGTTCAGATGCTTGCGGGCGAAAACGCTTTCGGCGCTATTCCCTCGGCGGCGAACGGTCAGCTTGTGATCTCGGCGGATATACCGTCGTCGGAGAGCAGCAAAAAATCGCGCAGAAGAGCAATAATCGCGGCAGTGGTAATCTGGCTCGGGCTCTTCGCGGGGAGCGTTTACTTCTATCTCGAGAGCTATGATTTTTCGGTCTCGAAGATTCTGACAGACGTGACGGGCAGCGAGGTGTTCTCGACCGAAAACAGCGGAATCTGGAACAGAGACGACGACGCGACCTTCGGCTCGGCATTTAACTTCACCGTCGGAGCGGACGGGAATTATCAGATCAGCTGCAACGTCGACACGGGCCTGCCCAACGCCTATGCGTTTATTCAGATCGTCAACGCCGACGGCGAGGCCGTTTTTGAGGAAAATTACGGCGGCTTTTGCAGCGAGACCTCGCCCGTTGAGCTTGAACAGGGCGATTATACCCTCAATATTGTGTATAATTATGCAGAGGTCGACCTCAGAAGAATTACCGATGACGTCGACTACTCGGTGAGCGTCAGCATCAGATAGCAAAAGGTAAACAAAAGGTTAAGATTTCCCCCGAAAGCTTATTTTCGGGGGAATTTTATTGCGATTTTGAGGTGGGTATTATATAATATTATTGAAAGGATTATTGCAGGATTGGAGAAAAAATTATGAAAACCATTTTGATTATAGATGATGATGTATATATAGGAGATATGCTTGCTGAGGCGCTCGGGCAGGAGGGATATGCCGTGATGAGGGCGTATTCGGGGACGGAAGCGCTTTTGGTGCTCGACTCGAAGCGGCCCGACCTTGTGCTGCTCGATTTGATGCTGCCCGGGCTCTCGGGCGAGGAAATCCTCCCGAAGATAAAGGATATTCCCGTAATCGTTCTTTCGGCGAAGGCGGACGCGAGCTCAAAGGTGAACCTTCTTCTCGGCGGGGCGCAGGACTACGTCACAAAGCCGTTTGATCTGAACGAGCTTATGGCGAGGATAGCCGTGAGGCTTCGCAGCGCCGCCGAAACCGAGGGCGGGATTCTTCAGTTCGACGGGATAGTGATGAACACCGAGACGCACTCGACCGAGGTGTGCGGGCAGACGGTAAAGCTCACCCGAACGGAGTATGCGATTTTAAAGCTTTTGATGCAGAAGCCCTCGCAGGTTTTCACAAAATCGCGCCTGCTCGACAGAATTTCGGAGGACACCCCCGACTGCACCGACAGCTCGCTGAAAATTCACATCTCAAACCTCAGAAGAAAGCTTCGCGAGCCCTCGGGGAAGGACTATATCGAGGCGGTATGGGGTATCGGCTTCAAGCTGAGAAACATGACCGAATCTTTACCGAAGCCTTAACCGATTTCTTAACCTTTTTGATTTATGATGATCCTGCGGGGATACCCGACAAAATTCAAAGGAGAGTTATTATGGAATATGTTCTTACCGCAAACTCGCTCTATAAGGACTATGGGAAATTTCGGGCGCTTTCGGGGCTTTCGATGAATGTTCCGAAGGGCTCGATCTACGGCTTCGTGGGAAAAAACGGCGCGGGCAAAACCACGCTTATACGCATCATCTGCGGGCTTCAGAACCCGAGCGTGGGCGACTATACGCTCTACGGGGCAGACAGCCGCGACCCGAAGATAGTGAAATCGCGAAGAAGAATGGGCGCGGTCGTTGAAACGCCGTCGATCTATCTTGATATGTCGGCGAGGGATAACCTTATGCAGCAGTACAGGGTCTTGGGTCTCCCCTCTTTTGAGGGCATAGACGAGATTTTAAAGCTTGTCGGGCTTGAATCGACAGGGAAAAAGAAAGCGAAGAATTTTTCCCTCGGCATGCGCCAGAGGCTCGGCATCGCGATAGCCCTCTGCGGAAGCCCCGACTTTTTGGTGCTCGACGAACCAGTCAACGGCCTTGACCCGCAGGGAATCGTCGAGATTAGAGAGCTTATTTTAAGGCTTCATCGCGAGAAAAAGATAACCGTTCTGATTTCAAGCCATATTCTTGACGAGCTTTCAAAGCTTGCGACCCACTACGGCTTTATCGACGGCGGAAAGATGATAAAGGAAATTTCCGCCGAGGAGCTTGAAGCGGCGTGCAGAAAGTGCATGAGAATCGAGGTCACGAGCGCGCCCGCCCTCGCGAGGGTTTTGGACGCAATGAACGTCGAGTATAAAATCCTCTCGGACACCGAGGCGGACGTCTATGCAAAGCTCAACATAACCGCGCTGACCAACGCCCTCGCGGCCGAGGGCTGCGAGCTTGTTTCGGTTGCCGAGCGCGACGAGAGCCTTGAGAGCTATTATATAAGCCTCGTCGGCGGAAAGTGAGGCAGCTATGAGAAACCTTTTATCCGCCAATTTCAGCCGCCTCTTTAAAAAGAAGCTTTTTTGGGTGATGACTGCCGCCCTGCTCGCCTACTCAGTTATTTCGACCTGCGACAACGCCTTGCAAACCGTCGCTGAGCCCGAGCATTATTCAAATCGGTCTCCCGAATCAATTTGTTTCGACGAGGGCCCTGTCGTTCTGATTATGATACCCGTGTTCATATCGCTGTTTATCGGCACGGAGTTTTCGGACGGGACGATGAGAAACAAAATCGTCGTCGGCAGCAAGCGCGGGCAGATCTACCTCGCGAATTTTATTACCGTCGCCGCGGTCTCGCTTGTTTTCTGCGCGGCATGGCATATCGGCTCGCTGTCGGTGCTGCCGATTCTCGGGATCTGGAGAGCAGGCGTTTGGGGCTGGCTGCTTTTGGTGCTTAAAAGCGCGCTGTTCTGCGTTGCGTTTTCGGCGATGATCTGCCTTATCAGCCATATCATCACCAACAAGGCCGCCGTCGCGTTGTTTGAGATAATCTTCGCGCTCGCGGTGCTGATGGGCGGGAGCGTTTTATATAACAGCCTTTTAGCGCCCGAGATGGTCTCGAGCGGCGTGACCATCACAAGCGACGAAAACGGCAACATGGTGATGGATCCTATTGACCCCTACCCGAACCCCGAGTATATTCCCGAGCCGCAGAGAACGGTGTATAAAAACATTCTGAACGTTCTGCCGAGCGGTCAGGCGATACTTTTGGCGAACGTCTCGGACGCGGAGGTTGAGCAGCTCGACCTCGACCTTGAAAAGCCGTATTATTCATACTGCGCCTCGGCGGGGATAACCGTTGTGTTCACGGCGCTCGGGGCGATGATCTTCAGGAAAAAAGACCTTAAATAAGGGGTGATCTTAATGCTGAACCTTCTTTCCGCGGGGTTTGTGAGGCTTCGCAAGAGCAGGCTTTTTTGGCTCTTCATAATCGGCGAGGCGGCTTGGGGCGCGCTCGTGGCGTGGCTTTTGTATCGCTTCGGCAACATCAGAGAGAATCAGAATATATGTCTTTTCATGCCGATGATTTACGGCTGCGTAATCGAGGCGGTTTTCTGCGGGTTCTTCATCGGCACCGACTACTCGGACGGCACCGTTCGCAACAAGATATCCGTCGGGTGCGGGCGGGCGGATATTTATCTTTCAAACCTTGTTATATGCTGCTTTGCGGGGCTCGCGGTGATGCTTATGCACATGGCGGTCTACTCGCTTATCGCCCTTATTCTCGTCGGCGCTGAGGTTTTCCCTCAGATGCTTCTTTTAAAGCTTCTCAGCGCTGTCTGCACTGCGCTGAACGGCGCGGCGCTCTTCACGGCGGTTTCAATGCTCATCTCGAAAATCGCGTCGGCGGTCACGGCGAATATTTTCATCGCACTCGGCTCGATTCTTTCGGGAATGTTCGTCTATATTTCATACAGCGAGCCCGAATTTTTAAAAAGCGGCGAGGCAAACCCCGGCTATGTCGGCGGGGCGGCAAGGGTCATTCTGAGCTATTTTAAGGCGATCCTTCCGACCTCGACGGCGCTCGATGTGATGTCGGGGCATCTGCCGTCGGAATATCTTCGGGTGATTTTATGCTCGCTTTCAAGCGCGGCGGCGTTCACGCTCATCGGCCTTTTTGCGTTCAGAAGAAAAAATATTTCCTGACGGGGTGAAAAAATGTTCAGGCTCATTAACGTTTGCACAAAAAAATATCTGAGCTCGGCGGCGTTTAAAATCGGCTCGGCGCTTTCGTTCGCGGCGGGGCTTGTCTGCGGGCTTCCGTTCCGCAGGGGCGCTGATTCGGCGGTATCGTCTTCGGCGATGATTGCTGCGGCGGCGCCCGTTATAATCAGCATCGCGATAATCGTGCTGAACATCACAAAGGAGTGGAAGTTTCGCACCTTTGCTAACAAGCTCGTGGTCGGGCATACGAAGGTTAAAATTTTCTTCGCCGAGCTTTTTGCAGCGCTCTTGGCGGGCGCGGCGGTATATGCCCTGTTCGGCGCGGGGTTTGCGGCGGCATCGCCAAAAACCGTTTTCGGGCCGAGGCTTGTGCCGATTCTGAGAATTTCCGCGCAGATGGCCCTCGTGGGGCTGAGCCTTTGCACGATGGCGGCGGTGATAAGCTTTACCTGCAAGACCCACAACTCGGCGCTGATTTTAAGCATCGCCGCGATTTTTGTGATGTTCTTCATCTCGGAGCAGCTCTATGATTTTATCTATCGCAACGAAATAAACAGTCAGATTTATGAAAACTACTACTCAAGCGTCGCGGCAGACCCGCTCACGGGCGAATATGTCGACCCGATGACGGGCATCGCCGTTGAAAGGGCTGATTTTGTGCCGATGCGGACGGTAAATCTTGCGAAGGCGGCCTATGCGCTCGACCCGATCGGCGCGTTCGACCTCTATGCAAACGAGCTTTACCCCTATCTTGACGGCGGGGTGCCCGATCAATACTGCCTCGCCCAGCGGTGGCTGCCGCTTTGCTCGGCGGGGCTGATTGCGGCGCTCGCGGGATTGGGGGCGCTGGCATTTCGCAAAAAAGATGTTAAATGAGGTGAAATATGCATAATCTTATATCCGCGGGGTTTTTCAGGCTCAAAAAAAGCAGAGCGTTTGCGGCGTTCTGCGTGTTTTCGGCGCTTTGCGGGGCGCTCAGCGCGATATCTTCATAGGAGCGCGCGAGGCTGGCGGTCGAGCGCCCCCCTGCGCGTGCTCGGCTTCGGGGCGCTTTGGATAATTTTACCGACCGCAGCAGGCTGCGCGGTGTTCAGGAGGAGAAATGTGGGGTAGGGTGTTCCTCACACTTAAAGACCCGCACCGTTCCCCCGCTTACAATCAAAGAAAAACAACCATACAAACCGCCTCGGCTCTTGCACACAAAAATGTGCAGGAGCCGATTTATGTTTGAACGATAAGTCAAAACCTGCTGATTGGCGCGTCAGAGAAGCGACTGCAAGCCGCCATAGTTACACGAGCGTGAGCAGTTTTTACTGTTGCAATATGTGTCAAAAAGCAATAAAAATTTTTGCGGAGAGGCAGCGCAGAAGCAAGTACATGAAATATCATCTCCTCCCAATATCCCACGCCTCTAAAACGCAAATCGGCAAAAAAGCGAGCAACAAAATCACAAGATTGACAAACGGCGAAATATTAAATGTTTCCGTTCCGAACAAATAATAAGGTTTCAGAAACACCCAAATGTTGTATTCCTGCATAATTGTGGGAAATGAAAACCTGTTAAACAAAAATTCAAACAGTACGACAACTGCTGATATGCTCGCCGCCGAAATGGTGCTTTTTGCGCGAGCGGAGATGAACAGCACTAACAATCCCACGAAAACGCTGCCGACTGTCAGAGATACTGCTGAAAATCCGATGTGCTGAAAAGCCGTCCATACGGGTTTGAGCCTTACTTCCGCGGCTTCCGAATGGATATTTTTTATCGGTGCGCCGCCGTTTGTCAATCCCGATACGGAGCATATTATGAGCGTCGAAAGCACCAACGCAGTGCAGATTATCATCGCGAATAAAACTGCCGCAATCAGCTTTGCGCGGGCTCGTCCTTTTTTACCGATGAGGCAGGCTGCGGGTATCTGCTCGATTCCGCGCTCCCTGTCGCCCGCGAAGGTCGGAGATAACGCGCTCAGCAAAATCAGCACGAGGGCATACGGCAGAACGAAGTTATAAAGCGTCACGGGAAGGCTTTCCGTCATTGAAAACCAACTTTGCCGAAGCTGCTCTGAAAGGCATATCGCGAGCGAAAACAATGTATATGCCGCGGCAATCAGCCATGTTGATTTTTTGGCGAGCATATTTTCCAACTCAAACAGCGCGGCATGCAGGATATTTTTCATCAGCCTTTAACCTGCTTTCGGGTGTATGTTTTATATGTAATTATCAGGCAAATCAGCGCCACGCACGCGTTAAATACTGCATTAACCGCCAGAGTCGGCAGGAGGATTCCGAAGATGCTTGTGTAATGCCCTGCCGCCGCGAGCTCATACTGAGTTTGAAGCATGAACAGACTCAATTCTGCGGGCAAAGAATATGCCGATGAAAGTATCGGCGGGAGGGTGATTGCATTTGCGTATAGCGCCGTGCCGCCGTAAAATAAACCTGCTGCAAAAAACGGAATGAGCGCGTTTTTGCTGAACGCGGAGATACACATCGCTATGCTTCCCAGAGTATAGCCCGCGAGCAGCGTCCCCAAAACCTGCCTAAGACAAAAATCACAGACCGAGCCGCCGAACGTAGTCAGCGAAAGCCCGTAGGTGCTTGCCGCAGACATTGATGATTTCGGAGCATGATAGCAAACCGCCGTGATAATCATATATGAAATTTCCATGGCGGCGACGACGGCGGTGATGAAGATAAATGCCGCCGATAATTTACTGAAAAATACGTCTTTCCGTCCTTTTTTGGAAGTCAGAAGAGCAGACTGCATGCCGCTGATATACTCGTCGGAATAGATTCCGGCAAGACCGACGATTATGACAAGCATGATTAGTCCCGGGAAAACCGCCGAGTGATTTACGTCGATGAAATTGTTCGCGCTGCTCTCCAAATTCAGTTCGATTTTAACCTGCGATTTTTGATAATCCGATAGCAGCTTTGCTTTTGCCTTCGACAGAGCCGAGCCGTCGGAAGCCGCGGCATCATCGGCAAGCCGAGAAATATAATCTTCGCGATTGTCTGCACGCTCAAAATAATTGTTGACGGCGCCGATCAAATCGCTTCTCAGAGATTTATAAATTCGTTCGGCTGTTTTGTATTGGTCGATATATTCAAAGACCTCGATCGGGATATACGGCTCAATTTCATCAATCGAGCAGGAATAATTCTTGCTGCGGACAAAATCGCGAAATTCCCCGCTTTCAACCGCGCCTGCAAGCTCGGCACGCATAGGTTCAAGCGTATATTTTACGCCGACCATGTTCCGCATTTGAATTTTGAGGGCGAAAAACAGCATTATAAACGCCGCCATCGAAATCCAGACGACCTTTTTTGAGAAGATTTTATATAATTCGGTGCCGAGCATTTCAAAGTTCATAGCGCGTTCCCTCCGAAAAAGCAGCTGAAAACATCTTCCAAAATCGGCTTGACGGCTTCGCATGGAAAATCGGGTTGATTATCCCCAACGATTCTGACCTCAACGCCGCCGCTTCGCTGAATGATATTCCCGACGGTAAACCGCTTTTTCAGTTCGTTAAGTTCGGAATGCGAAATGACGGCGGTCCAAACCTTTCCCTCAACTTCTTTGAGCAGGTTTTCGGTCGTGTCGATTTTGAGAACCGCGCCGTTTCGCATCATGATCACCTTGCCCGCGATAAACTCCATGTCGGAAATTATGTGCGTTGAGAGCAGAACGATTCTTTGCTCAGAAAGTTCGGAGATGATGTTGCGGAAGCGTATCCTCTCCTGCGGGTCAAGTCCTGCCGTCGGCTCGTCGAGGATAAGTATTTCGGGGTCGTTTAAAAGCGTTTGCGCGATGCCTACTCTGCGAAGCATTCCGCCCGAAAACCCGCCCAGCTTTTTCTTTGCCTCGTCTTTTAGTCCCACAAGCTCTAAAAGCTCGTCTGTTTTTTCATCTGCGGACTTTCCCGTAATTCCTTTGAGAGCGGCGATATATTTCAAGAATTTTCTTGCGGAAAAATTCTTATAAACCCCGATTTCCTGCGGCATATACCCAAGCCTGTCGCGGTAAGCCGCGCCGAGTTCTCTGATGTTTACGCCTTCCAAAAGCACCTCGCCCTCGGTCGGGTCAAGAATATCCGCCATCATTTTCATAAGCGTTGTTTTTCCCGCTCCATTGGGACCTAAAAGACCGTAAACGCCATAGGATAAATCGAAAGACACATTGTTGACAGCGAGTTTACCGTTAAATTCCTTTGTAAGATTCCGTACAGATAATTCCATTTTCATTTCCTTTCTAAGCGTACATTTTTCTTGATGTTCCGACGGTCACGGCGGTAAACGCGCCTATGCCGATGAGCAGAATAATCGCCAAATAAGCGGCATTTATATTTGTAATCATACCGATAAATTCCTCTTCGGAGAGCATGAAAACCGCGCCCAGAACCCATGCCGACAAGCAGACCGAAAGGGGCAGCGTGCTGTCGGACAGCGACATCAGAATCAGCGCGGCCGCACCCACAAAGAACATCGCGATAAAGGAGCACAGATACAACCGCGCGATATGCTCATAGTCCGAAAATACGGCGCCCGAGAGCAGCACCAAGACGGCGTTCAGAAGCATACAGAGCCATAGGCGCGCAAAGTATATTTTTTCGGGCGAATATTTGCAGGCTTTTTCGATTTGCACTAAATCGGGGTCACGGTAATGCGTCTCGCGAATGGCAAACGCAATCACGGGAACGGGCGAAAGCGCAGACATAATCGCAATCGGGTCGAAGCCGTACGCACCTGACAGATGTGCTGTCATCACGCAGCTTGCAAGCAAAAACGCCGACAAAATCCAAAAGAACGCGGATTCCGAGGAACAGCATGAAAATACAACTTTCCACAAGCCAATGTCGAAAAGTCCTTGCCTTTTTGAACAGCATAAAGATGCTGCCCGGCATACCGCGTCTATCTCCGACTGAGGGACAACGGGAACGGGGTCGTTTTTTACCGCCTCGGCAATTTTCCGCAAAGTTAAATCATTCATCGTACCCCTCCAATTCGTTTTTCAACTTCTCCAAGCCGTAGCGGATCCGAGCCTTAACGGTCGACTCCTTCGCATTGGTAATTTTTGATATATCGTGTATCGAAAAGCCGTAGTTAAAGCGCAAAATAACGGCTTCTTTCTGCTCAATCGGCAATCGCGTCAACGCTGCTTGAATATCGCTCAAAATTAATATTTTATCGACTTCATTGTCGGGCGCGGGATAATCCTCCGAAAGCTCATAATTTTCGGGACGGCGGGATATTGTCCGATAATAATTTTTCAGATGATTGGAGGCAATCGTAAAAAGCCAATTCTTAAAAGGTGTTTTGGGACGGTATTTTGAAATGCCCGCCGCCATCTTCATAAAAACCTCCTGCGTCAAATCCTTCGCCTGATGGTAATTGCCGACGCTTTTGTAGAAAAACGCGAAAACGGGTTGATAATATTTGTTAATCATCTCATTCATCGCCGACCTGTCGCCGCTTTGAATTTTTCTTACCAAGTTCTGCTCGCTCATGTCCACGCCGCCAATCACCGCCTTTCATTTAAGTATAACACCGAAGTGCGGGAAAAAGATATATTTTTTGAAATGTTTTTTGGCTGCGGCTTCGACTTTTAATATAATGCAGAGAAAATGCAGTTCACAAAAAATTTACAATCGGATACCTGCTTTTCGTTTGAAAATTGTACGTTATAAGATGGGGAGGATAAATCATGTTCATATAAAATTCACATTTAGGGTGTCACCATTTACGCAAAAAATGTCCGTCAAAGATGAAAGAAGTGTTCAAAAATGTCTAAAAGCTATCAAACGCCTAAGAGGAAAATCGTTGTCAAAACCCGCATGACCGATGACGAGTACGCAGTCTTCACTGAGCGCGCAAAGTTTTGTGGGATTAGCCAGTCAGAATTCATACGACGAGCGATTGATGATGCGGTCATCAAACCTATCATCACGGTTTCTCCGATTAACGAAAAGCTACTTTCGGCTATCGGTCAGCTGACCGCTCAGCTTGGCAAAATCGGTGGTAATCTCAACCAAATCGCACGATTCTTGAATGAGCACGGAACGCCGTACAATTCATTCATTATCGGGCGATTTCCGACCTCGCCGACCTGAAATTTGAAATCTTGCGAAAGGTAGGTGACGCGGTTGGCGACGTTCAAACATTTAAGCTCTAAAAATTCAGATTACGGTGCCGCTGAGAAATACCTGTTGTTTGAACACGATGAGTTCACAAACAAACCCGTTCTTGACGAACACGGAAAGCTGATTCCGCGAGAGAACTGTCGTTTTGCGACCTTGAATTGCGGCGAAGATGACTTCGAGATTGCCTGTATGAAGTCAAATCTTCAATATGACAAGAATCGCTCCCGTGGCGACGTTAAAAGTCACCACTACATAATCAGTTTTGACCCCAGCGACGGCGTTGAGAACGGCTTGACGGTTGACCGTGCGCAAGAGTTAGGAGAACAGTTTTGCAAGGAACATTTCGCAGGACATCAGGCAATCGTCTGCACCCACGCCGACGGTCACAACCGTTCGGGCAATATCCATTGTCACATAGTCATTAACAGCCTGCGGATTGCTGATGTGCCGCTCCTGCCATATATGGACAGACCAGCCGATACGAAAGCTGGCTGCAAGCACCGCTGTACCGAGGCGGCTATGAAATATTTCCGTACGGAAGTTATGGCTATGTGCCAAAGAGAGGGATTATATCAAATCGACCTTTTGGGTGGAAGTGGCGAGCGAGTGACTGAGGGCGAATACTGGACAAGGCGGCGAGGACAAGCTGAATTGTCTGACAGCGGCAAGCCGACCAAGTTTGAGACGGACAAAGAAAAGCTGCGGCAGATTATTAGGAAAGCACTTGAAACTGCCGTAGATTTTGATGAGTTTGCAGAGCTTTTGTTACGGCAGGGCGTGACCGTCAAGCAAAGCAGAGGACGGTTGTCATATCTGACATCTGACCGTTCAAAACCTATAACCGCCCGTCGCTTGGGAGACGACTTTGACCTTGCCTCAATAAATGCCGTTTTTGAGCAGAAATCGCGACAGTTGGAGCAAAATGCTGTGCAGGACATATCTTCTCAACCAAGCATTTTGGAACGCTTACAGGCGGCAAAAGCCTCAAAAATCAACACATATCATGACAGTATTTCGCGAATGGTCGATGTAACGCCCGGCAAGGGCGCAGACTTCGAGCATTGGGCAAAAGTGTTCAATCTTAAGCAGTCGGCAAAAAGCGTCGCCGAACTTGAAAAATATGGACTTCAGTCGCTTGAAGATTTGCAAAATGCTATTACCATTGCAAAAGCAGATGAGCGCGATTGCAGGGAGGCGCTCAAAGCTGTCGAAACTGAACTTTATGATAAAAAGGAATTGCTCAAGCGTGTACTTGCTTATGCGAACACGAAGCCGATTCGGAACGAGTACCGTTCGTTAAAGTCTGACCGAGCGAGGGAGAAATTCCGAAAGCAGCATGAAAGCGAATTTATCATTAAGGATTCGGCGAAGCGATACTTTGCCGAACACGGTATAGCAAAAATACCAAGCTATAAAACTTTGCAGTCAGAAATTGAAAAATTAACCTCTCGGCAAAACGAACTGTATGAGGGGTTGAAGGAAAAACGCAGTGAGGTCAAACGACTGCAAACTATTGCGGATAACATTGAACGGACTTTGCATGAAGAATCAAACAAAGAGAAAGATAAAAATCAGGAGATTTAAGGAGGACAGCATGAACAATCACGACCCTATCGACCTTTGTGAATGCTATGAGCCACTGGACTTCCCACCCAAGGAGATTTTGAAAGATTGGAAATGGGAGAATGAGCCCAAACCAGAACCTTTTTACGGCACAGAACCCGACGGCGAGATGTTCTTTTACATTGGCAATACCCGCATTAAGGTTTCGGAGCATTTTAATAAAGACGGCAAACCGTTAGAGAATTTGCTCGAAGATGTCATAAAATATTCCGCAAAATCATCACTTTAAAGCTTGAAATTGTGCCACGCTTATGATATAATTCTTTTGTATTGTAAGCGTGGGTGATTCACAAAGGAGGTTATAAATGAAATCACCTAACAATGCAAAATATAGCACTGCTCTTTATATGCGTCTTTCCCGAGATGACGAAAACTTTGGCGACAGCGTTTCAATAGAAACGCAGAGAAAAGTCCTCGAACAGTATGTACGAGAAAACAATCTGATAGTCTACGACGAGTATGTCGACGACGGTTGGAGCGGGACAAACTTCGAAAGACCCGCCTTTCAGCGGATGATATCGGATATTGAAGCAGGAAAAGTAAACTGCGTCGTGACGAAAGATTTGTCAAGATTTGGCAGAGAACACGTCACTATGGACTATTATCTCGAATTCGTTTTCCCCGAGATGAACGTCCGCTATATCGCGGTCAACGACAACGAAGATACCGACAAAGGCTTATCTGATTTTGTCCCGTTCAAAAACCTGTTTAATGACAACTACTCATAAAGAATGACAACATTCAGCGCAATCAATCAGAAATCCAAGAACAAACAATCGCCCATTTTCTGCGGCTGAAACGCTCGGCCGTTTGGAAATGGACGATTTTTCATGCCCAAAAGCTACCCCTCAACCGGAAAAACGACCTCCACCCTCGTCCCTCTCCCGACCTCGCTCTCAACCTCAATCCTTGCCCCATGGATCATAGCCGCGTGCTTGACTATCGACAGCCCGAGACCCGTGCCGCCGAGGGCTTTGGAGCGGCTTTTGTCAACGCGGTAGAACCGCTCAAAAATGCGCTCCTGATGCTCTTTCGGAATGCCGATGCCCGTGTCCTCGACCGCTAAAATCGCACTGTTATCGGCACTTTTCACGCTTACGTCAACCCGCCCTCCCTCGTGATTATATTTAATAGCATTATCAATTAAATTATATATTATACTTCCCAGAAGCTGCGGGATTCCGTCAATTTCGGTCGGCTCGCCGTTGACTTCGAGGGCGACTTTTGCCGCCTCCGCTTCGGGCAGGAGCTGCTTCGCCGTTTCCTTTGCAAGCTTAAACAAATCCACCCGCTCGCGCTGCATGTCCTGCGCACCCTCGTCGAGGTGTGAAAGGCGGATAATATCTTCAACTAAACTAATCATTCTTTGGGATTCGCCGTGGATCCGCGCATAAAATTCCTGCTTGTCAGGCTCCTTTACAAGCCCGTTTTTCAAGAGCTCCGCCGCCCCCGAAATCGTTTGCAGCGGGGTTTTCAGCTCATGCGAAACATTCGCGGTGAACTCCCTCCGAAGCTGCTCCGCGCGCTCCTTTTCGGTCACGTCGAGGATTAGCAGCACCCCGCCCGACACCTTTTCTCCGTCCGAAACAGGGCTGATGTCGAGCTGAAATTTTCTGCCATTTAAATCAATAAATTTCTCGGCATGGCTGCCCTTTTCCATCGCCGAAAGCAGCTCGGAAACCTCGGGGCTGCGGTTCAGGGTCAGCATGTGCTGCCCAACAATATCCCCCGAAGCGTCAAAAAGCCTTGCCGCGGCGGGATTTATGCTCAAAATCTCGCCCAATGTGCCGAGAACGACGATTCCCTCTGCCATATTTTCGGTGACGGCGGCAAACTCCTCCTGCCGCTTACGCAGCTCGTCGGCCTGCTTTTTGATCTGCCGCTGCTGGCTGTCGATGCGGTGCAAAAGAGGCGCGAGCTCGTCGTATTGCTCGTTTGAAAGCGGGTCGTCGAGGTTGAGATTGTTAAGCGGCTTGACGATTTGCTTTGACAGGCGGTACGCCAAAAACATCGACAGCGCGACCGCAATCAGGATTATCGCGGCGAGCGGCTGGGACATGCCGAAAAGCAGCGTCAGCAGCGTGTTTTGGCTGACCGACATTCGCAGGACCGAGCCGTCGGGGAGCCTTTCGGCGCAATATAACGCCCGCTCCATCAGCGTGACCGAATACCTCGAACTTTCGCCGAAGCCCGTTTCAAGGGCTTTTTTGATCTCCTCGCGCTCAAGATGATTCTCCATTTCTCCGGTGTCCGAGCGGCTGTCAAAAATTACCTCGCCGTCGGGCGCGATGAGGGTGATTCGGTACTCGCGCGCGTCCAAATCGTCAAAATATGCGACCCCCTCGGCGGCTACGGCTTTGGCGGCAAGCTCGGTCTGGGTCCGAAGCTGCTCCTGTCGAACTTCCGAAAAATAGTTATACAGCATAATCGAAAACAGCAGCACCGAAGCCGCAAAAACCGCCATCGCGACGAGAAAAATCGAGCGGAAAATTCGCTTTGTCATGGCTTTTCCTCCATTTTGTAGCCGACTCCGCGCACCGTTTCGATCATGCCGCCGCAGCCGCCCAACTTCGCGCGCAGGGTGTTTATGTGGACGTCGACCGTGCGTGTTTCGCCGTAAAAATCGCCGCCCCAGACTGCCGAAAGAAGCTGTTCGCGGGTGAAAACCTTGCCGATATTTTCCATAAACAGCTTTAACAAATCGTATTCTTTGAGGGTCAGGACAACCCGCCCGCCGTCAGCGGTCACGGTGTGCTCGGCGGTGTTCATAACGACGCCTCCGAGCCGAAGCGTCGCGGCTTGCTCCTTTTTGCCCGAGCGCCGAAGCACCGCGCGAACGCGGGAAACCATCTCCATCATGCCGAACGGCTTCGCGAGGTAGTCGTCCGCGCCGAGGTCAAGCCCGATGACTTTGTCGTACTCGGTGCCTTTCGCGGTCGCCATGATTATCGGGATTTCGGCGGTTTTCGGGCTTTCGCGCAGCTTTTTGAGTATCTCAATGCCGTCCTCGCCTGGGAGCATGATGTCGAGCATGATAAGCTCGGGAAGCGCGGTTTTTAGGGCATCGAACAGCTCCGAGCCGCGTTCAAACCCCTTTGCCTCGAACCCCGCCGAGGTCAGGGCGTATATCATCAAATCGCGGATACCGCCGTCATCTTCAACGCAGTAAATCATAAAATCACCTCTGCACTATATTATACCCCGCGGGTGCGGGGAAATCAAGGGGAACGCGCTAAAATAGCGGGCTCGGGCGAAGCCCACGGTGCGCCCGAAGGGCGCACCGCTCGGCTCCGAAGGAGCCGAGCGACGGTCGCGAAGCGACCGTCGGGGCTTCGCCCCGATCCTTCCTCCCGCAGTCCCCTAAAGAAAAGTCAGTCACCCCGCACCCTGTCCCTCAGCCTTTTTGCCTGTCAGCGCATAGATGACCCACCCCGCGATGTTTGCCGCGTGGTCCGCCATGCGTTCAAAATATTTAGCTATCATAAGTAAATCAAGTGCGTATTCTCCGTCCGAGTGACCGCCCTGCAAAGCGGCTATCAGCGCGATTTTTATGCGGTTGAAGTGGCCGTCAACCACGTCGTCATAGGCGATAACCGACCGCGCCAAGGCTTCGTCGCCCTTGACAAATGCGTCAATGGAATCCGTAACCATCTTAACGGTCGCGCGCGCCATGCTGTCGATGTTTAACTTGTCGTGCGCGGGGGTGATATGCCCGAGCGACACGATTTCCGCGATGTCGCCCGAGTTGTCGCCGATTCGTTCCATGTCCGTAACCATTTTCAGCGCCGACGAAATCACCCGCAAATCCCGCACCACGGGCTGTTGTTGCAGCAAAAGCTTCATGCACATTCCCTCGATGTCCCGCTCCTTTTCGTCGATTTTCACGGCGAGAGCGGTCACATTTTCGGGCTTTTCGCCGCCGTTTATTGCCTTTGCCGAGAGCGCGATCGCGTTTTCACACATAGCTCCCATGGCGGTCAGCTCGCGGTGCAAATCTTTAAGCTGATTATCAAAATTTGTCCTCATCAACCAAACCTCCCCGTGATGTAATCCTCGGTGCGCTTGTCCGTGGGATTCGAGAAAATTTTCTCGGTGTCGCCGAACTCTACAAGCTCGCCGAGCAGGAAAAACGCCGTTTTATCGGATATTCGCACCGCCTGCTGCATGTTGTGCGTGACCGTGATTATCGTGTATTTTTCTTTAAGCTGCATACATAATTCCTCGATTTTCGATGTCGAAATGGGGTCAAGCGCCGAGGTTGGCTCATCCATCAAAAGCACCTGCGGCTCGACCGCAAGCGCCCGGGCAATACAAAGCCGCTGCTGCTGGCCTCCCGACAGCCCCAGCGCGTTCTTTTTGAGCCTATCTTTTACTTCGTCCCAAATCGCCGCGTCCTTAAGCGACTGCTCGACTATATCGTCAAGCCTTGCACGGCTCTTTATCCCGTGCGTGCGCGGGCCGTAAGCGATGTTGTCATAGACCGACATCGGGAACGGATTCGGCTTCTGAAAGACCATGCCGATTTCCTTGCGCAGCGTGTTTACGTCGACGTCGCGGGCGAAAATGTCCTGCCCCTTGTATAAAATCTCGCCCGTGATTCTGACGTTCGGGATAAGGTCGTTCATGCGGTTAAGCGTTTTCAGAAATGTTGATTTCCCGCAGCCCGAGGGTCCAATCAGCGCGGTAATCGTCTTTTCGGGGATATTCAGATTGACATGGTGCAGGGCCTGCACCGCCCCGTACCAAAGATTTAAGTCAGTTACCTTAATTATTTCATTCATAGTTTCGCCTCCTTTTGAAAGCACGGCCGACGAGCATGGCAAGGAGATTTACTAAAAGGGTAAGCACCATCAAAATGGCTGCAATCGCGAATCCCACGCCGAACTCGCCCTCCTCCTTGACGTACATATAAAGGGAAACGGTCAGAGTAGATCCTGAGCTTCGCAGACCGTCAAAAAAGCCGTTGAGCGCGTGTGCCGTACCCGCAGTAAACAGAAGCGCCGCCGATTCTCCCAAAATTCGACCGACGGACAGAATACAGCCTGTTATAACGCCGTCGATGCAACTCGGCAGAACAACCGTGCGTATCACCCGCCATTTGCCTGCGCCGAGCCCAAACGCGCCCTCACGGTAGGACTGCGGGACGGTTTTCAGGCTCTCCTGCGTGGTGCGCATGACGGTCGGCAGGTTCATGATGACGAGGGTCAGCGCGCCCGCCAAAAGCGAGGTTTGCATGCCTAAAAACTGGCAGAAAAACAACATTCCCACCAAGCCGTAGATTATCGACGGAATGCCCGAAAGCGTCTCGGCGGCATATTCGATGACGGCGACGAGCCGCTTGTTTTTGGCGTATTCGGTGAGATATACCGCCGCTCCGACCCCAAGCGGGAGAACGAAAATCAGCGTTGCGACGATGATGTAAACGGTGTTCAGAATGTCGGGCAGAATACCTATTTTACCTGTCATGTAGCTTCGTTTTGTGGTCAGCAGCTCCCAAGAGATGTTCGGAACGCCCTTTGCGAGTATGTAGACGAGTAGAAACAGCACGAGTGCGCAGGTGAATGCCGCGCTGACGATGCACAATGCCCGCAGGAGCGCGATTTTTATTTTTCGTTTCATCGCCGTCACTCCTTACTGCGCTTCAAGAAGAAATTCAGAGCCGCGTTGATCAACATGATAAACAAAAACAGAACGAGGGCGATCGAGAACAGCGCCTGCCGCTGCAAGCCGCTTGAATAGGACATTTCGCTTGCGACCGCCGTCGTCAGAAAGCGCACGCTCCCGAAAAGCTCGGGCATATTCGGCGCGTTTCCCGACACCATCATGACCGCCATAGCTTCGCCGATTGCCCGCCCGACCCCAAGCACGACCGCAGCCGCGATACCGCTTTTTGCCGCGGGGACGGACACCCTGAAATATGTTTCAACAGGCGTTGCGCCGAGGGCGAGCGACGCGTCCTCATATTCCCGCGGAACGGCTTCCAGAGCCGTTATAGACACGTTGATGATGGACGGCAAAATCATTATCGCCAGCACGATTATCGCCGCGAAAAGGCTCGCCCCGTCGGGAATGTGAAAAAATTTTCGTATGCTCGGGACAAGCACCATCATGCCGACAAGTCCGTATACCACCGACGGGATTCCCGCCAAAAGGCTGACCGCGCCCGATACGATTGTCCGAATTTTTTGGGGAGCAAGCTTTGCAAGATAAACCGAAGTCAGAAACCCGACAGGCACGCCCAGAATTATTGCACCCGCCGTGCCGTAAACGCTCGTCAGAATGAACGGCAAAATCCCGAAAGACGGCTCGCTTGCGGTTGACGCCCATTTCGTGTTGAACAGGAAGTTCAAAATGCCGATTTCGCGGATTGCGGGGATTCCCGCGATGACGAGGTAAACCGTTATCAGCAGCACAAATCCGACGGTTATCAGCCCCAAAAACAGGAAAATGATGTAGATGATCGTTTCAATAAGATTTTGTTCAAACGCTTGAGGATTTTTCATGCCGCACCTCAATTTACAGGCATCGCGCCCGCCTGCGAGATGTACTGAGCCGCGTCCGCAGATGTCGCAAAATCGAAGAATTTTTGCGCCGCTTCGGAAAGCTCGGTATCGTTTTTCGTCACCAAAACGAACGGACGTTGAATGACGTAGCTGCCGTCCTTGACGGTGTCCTCGCTCGGCAGAACGCCACCCACCGAAAGAGCCTTGACTCCGTCGCCGACCGCCGCGAGGGAGGCGTAGCCGATAGCGTCGGGATTCTGCGAAACGGTGGTGATAACGTCGCCTGTCGAGGTCAGTTCCTGACGGTATTTGCAGGCGTCCTCAGTGTCAGTGATCGATTCAAAACCGTCGCGCGTGCCGCTGCCCGCCTCTCGCCCGATGACAACGATTTCCGTATCGCTCCCACCGACCTGCGACCAATTTGTGATTTCGCCCGTGTAGATTTTCGCGATAGTTTCCACGTCGAGATCGCTGACCGAATTTTGCGGATTGACGATGACCGCGATGCCGTCGTTGGCGAGAACGGTTTCCGAAAGCCCGTCTGCCTTTTCCTCGTGTTTGAGGTTGCGGCTCGAAAGCCCGATGTCGCACCGCCCCTCCTTGACAGCTTGAATCCCCGAACCCGAGCCGGTGGGATTGTAGGTGAATGAAATGCCGAACTTTTCCTCAAACGCCTCGCCCAAAACGCCGATGACTTTCTCCATCGAGGTGGAGCCGTCGGTGGAAACGGTGGCGTTGCTTTGAGATGAGCAGGCGGAGAGGGTAGATGTCACAAAAATCGCAGTAAGCATGATTAAAATTATTTTTTTCATTTTCATTTCTCCTTAAATTTTTTGCCCCGAGGTACAATTCAATGATAGCTCGGGAATGTCAAATTTTCTATCGGGGAAATGTAAAATCGGGGTAAAATTTTGGGCGAAATTAAAAGCACCCAAGCCGTTTTAGCGGTTTGGGCACTCATTTTTAGGGAAGAATCCAATGAAAGCGGGTTTTGTTGCCAATCGGACTTTGCAATCAAACAAAGCATTAAAGCTTGCTTTTCGGACGTCGCGGTCATAAATGACCGACCGCTTGTCCTCAAAGAGTTTTAATTGCGTTGTTGTACGATTGATTGCTCGTCCTCTTGGACAAAACCCCGCGTTCATCAGAAACCGTCGGTTTCGTGGCACACGACCTTGCGGGCAAGGTCTAGTGTGTTATACCTTTTGCGCTGACCTGCCCCGAGAAAAGGTTTTTGTGTATATGCACACTTCACTAAGCAGGAGGCAGGCAAAAAGCAAAATTCATATCAATTTCCACTGCTTAACGTCTTTGATGATTGGCAATGCAAATCAGAATTCG
>CANQWC010000007.1 GCA_947627455.1 uncultured Clostridia bacterium
GATTTATGAACTTTCTGAACTTTCAGCACATTCAGGCTTAGAAAGTGCGGAAAGTACAGATTGTGTATGAGAAAGGACGATAAAATGAACGATATTGAGAAAAAGGAAATTATTGGGAACATTGTGGAGCTGCTTGAAAGGCTCATCGACGATAAGGAGAGCGGCGAACTGAAGCGCGAACCGGTCGAAATGCTGACGATAAAGGAGTGCGCCGGTGCGGTTTCGGGGCTGTCGGAGCATACCGTGCGCAAGCTCGTCGCGCAGGGCAAGGTCAAGTCAATCCGCACGGGCGAGGGCAAGCGCGGGAAGATTCTTGTCAACAAAGCCGACCTGCTTAACTATTTTCAGCGGTGATTTTTGAGGAGATTAGGGCGGCGGTGGATATGTCGACGGTGGCAAAGGGGTATGGGTTGAAAATCAACAGGGCGGGAATGGCGATTTGTCCGTTTCATGCCGAAAAAACGCCCTCGGCGAAGATTTATCCTGACGGGTTTCATTGCTTTGGGTGTGGGGTGCATGCCGATGTTATCGGGTTTACGCAGAGGCTGTTTGGGCTTGCGAGGCCCATCGACGCGGCAAGGAAACTTAATGATGATTTTCTGCTGCACCTCGACGTTGACGGCGGGGCATCGCCCGCGCAGGTGAGCGAGTATCGCAGGCGGCAGCACGAGCGCGAGAAGTATGAGCGGTGGGAGAATGAAGCGTGGCTGATGCTGTGTTCGTACTACAAGTTGCTGCGGGAGTGGCGGGAGATGGTGCCAGACTGCCCTGACGATGAGCCTGACAGAAGATTTATATACGCGCTCCACAATCTTCATCATGCAGAATATTTGTGCGAGGAGTTCATCAATGCAGACGAGGACGGCAGGAAAATGATGAGGTCAGAGGTAGAGCGGATAGCGGGATTTCTCGGCGGTTTGACCGCCGATTGACCCCGTAGGGCGCAAGGGCGCTTTTGGCTTGCCGAAAGTGCTTTTGCGTTACTTTCGCGGAAAGTAACAAAGGCGAAGCAACTTTTATTTATAAGGAGGACTATGAAAAGAACGATTAGCACGATGGTGGGCAAAGGTTCGGTCAATCACAACAGCCGCAAATTCAAGGCGGCGAACGTGGACGGCGAGCGCACCAACCGAAATATTGATTATTGCAACGAGGACATCAAGGCGGTTTATCATGAGCTTTTCGACGACGCTTTGGAGCGGTACAACTCTAAGCAGACCCGAGAGGACAGGAGAATCTCCGACTACTATGAGAAAATTCGCTCGGGCAAGCAGGAGAAGCCGTTTCATGAGTTAATCCTGCAAATCGGTGATAAAGATAACATGGGAGCCACGACCGAGAACGGTGAACTTGCCAAACAGGTTTTGGACGAGTATTATCAAGGCTTTCAAAAGCGAAATCCCACACTCCGAGTTTTTTCTGCTCACCTGCATATGGACGAAGCCACGCCACATTTGCACATTGACTTTGTTCCGTTTACGACAGGTAGCAAGCGCGGACTTGATACCCGCGTTTCGCTAAAACAGGCACTTGCCGCACTCGGCTTTAAGGGCGGCACAAGGGGCATGACCGAGTGGAATCAGTGGGTGCAGGCTGAGAAACAGACTCTCGCGGAGGTAATGCTCAACCACGGCATAGAGTGGGAGCAAAAAGGCACTCACGAAAAGCACCTGTCGGTTCTGGACTTTGAGAAAAAGCAGCGTGCCGAGGAGGTCGAGCAGCTTAACGCCGAGATTGAATCCGCAAAAAATGACTTGCGGACGGTTGAAAAGCAGTTAAATCAGACCGTCCCGAAGCTAAAGAGCGCGGAGAAGTTGGCGCAGGATTTTCCTGATGATGTTGATAAGTTGCTGCCTGAGGCGGGAACATTGGAATCTGCGAAAACATATCGCGAGAAAAAGGCGAAACCTGTGCTTGACAAGGCGGTCAGGCTCATCAAGTCGCTGCATCACTCGCTGCTGGATTTGCGGGGCGAAAATTTCAACCTCAAAAGCAAAGCAAGCAGCTTGGAAAAAGAAAACTCCGCATTAAAAGCAGAGGTCGGCAAGTATAAACAGAAAGCCGAAACCTCCATTGTCGCAGCCCTGCGTAAGTCCCAGAAAGAAGCGGAGCAGGAAAGAATCAGGAACGATCTGGCGGCTGCGGTGCAGGTAATCGACCGAAACGGTTTGCGGGGAGAGTTTGAGGCGGCAAAAAAGCCAAAAAGGAACGAGAAAAAACTTAGTGGTGACTTGACATCTGCGATTTAATGCGGTAAAATTGTGGGTGAAAGGTACGCCGTGTGTAGAAAGGGTACATTATGGCAACAATTCAAAAGCGCGGCGGCAGCTACCTGATTAGGGTGAGCTGCGGCTACGATGTCAAAGGCAAGCAAATCATACGGTCAAAAACGTGGAAACCTGAGCGGAAAATGACCCCGAATCAGCTTGAAAAAGAATTAAATCGGCAGGCGGTGATTTTTGAGGAGGAATGCAACAGCGGTTATCAGAGCGGCGCGGTGAAGTTTGAAGCGTTTGCGGAACAGTGGTTTGACGAGTACGCGAAACCGAACCTGCGCAACACTACTTATGAGCGCATGCTGATGTTGAGGAAAAGGGTTTACGCCGCGCTCGGGCATTTGCGAATGGACAAAATCACGCCGAGAGATATTCAGATTTTTGTCAATTCGATGCTTGAAGATGGCGCGAATGAAAGGAACGGCAAGGCGCTTGCGCCGAAAACGGTAAGGCATAACCTCGAGCTTGTGTCGGACGTGTTCGCCTACGCCGTGAGAATGGGCGTGGTCAGGGAGAATCCCTGCTCAAAAGTCGTCCTCCCGAAGAACGAGCAGACCGAAAAAGAAATTTACACCGCAGAGGACATTCGCAGGTTTTTGAGCCTCTTGAACGGCGAGCCGCTCAAATACCAAGCGTTCTTCAACCTCATGGTTTACAGCGGTTTCAGACGTGGAGAGATGCTCGGGTTGGAGTGGAAAGACGTCGATTTTGAGAGCAACATCATCAGCGTGAGGAGAACGTCCAACTACACTGCGGCTCGGGGTACATACACCGACACGACCAAGACAAAAAAGTCGCAAAGGACGCTCAAATTTCCGCAGGCGGTGATGGACATTCTCAGGCGGCACCGCGACGAGCAGCGCGCCCATGCCGAAAGGCTCGGCGACAAGTGGGTCGAAACGGACAGGCTTTTCACGAAGTGGAACGGCGAGCCGATGTATAACGGGCAACCGTACTCGTGGTTGAAAAAGTTTTGCGAGGAAAACGGCTTGCCGTTCCACGGGATTCACTCGTTCAGGCACACGTTTGCGTCGCTGCTCGTGAATCAAGGCGTGGATATTGTCACCGTGTCGGGCGCGCTCGGGCACTCCACCGTTTCCACGACGGGAAACATCTACTGCCACATGCTTGAACAGGCGCAGGCAAAGATTTCGGGCGCGGTGAGCGAGGCACTGAATCTGTGACGGGGGCAGGGCAAAGTAAAGAACAAATAAAGAACAATGCATTTTTTGGGAAAAACAAAAGCCCTCAAAACAGCCTATATAGGCGTTTTAAGAGCTTTAGGTGGTGGAGCGAATTCAGTCATATCCGAACACGCCGACCCTTCTTTTATAATGGATATGCGGTCCTTGTGGTCCCGCTTAAAGCAGCATAATAAATAAATTTGCCCCCTCAGACGAAGTTATGCGACTGAGGGGGCTTTGTAAGGAGTGCTGGAGATGTCAAAGCTTATTTAGCCCCGCCTTTTTGATGATCGCCGCATAGTCCTTATACGCGATATCGGCGTCGAGCTTTGAGGCGATCAAGCTGCCTTTTGGGTAGACCCATTTGAGCTTCAGGCTGCTCGTGTGCTGCCAGATTCCGGGGATCTCTCGCTTATAAAGCTCTTTGCGCCTTGCCTCGGTGGTGTAGCACGCGAGCCAGACGTCGAAGTGTTTGAGCCTGTCCATGTCGAGATAATTCTTCGCCCAGTCGGCGTTGCAGTAGAGCATGGTGTAATATCCCGAGGCTTCGACTTCTTGCATAAATGCGAGGGCGATGTCGGTGCGCTGGCGGGTGGTGAGCGTTTTGAGGCTCTTGTCCTCGATGTCGAATGCTACGGGGTAGTCGAGCTTTTTGCCGCGGATCCAGTAAAGGAAGCACTGAGCCTCGCGCTTTGCCTCGGAGACGGTCGTCGCGTAGGTGTAGTGGTAAGCGCCGACGTGAAGCCCTGCGGCCTTTGCGGCGGCATAGTGGCTCTCAAAGGCCTTATCTTTTTGGCTGTCGTACATTCCGTAGCCCGCCCTGAGCATGACAAAATCATAGCCGAGTGATTTAAGCTTCACAAAGTCGACCTTTGTGCGGCCGTCTGAATGCGCCTGATATTTAGACATGTCGATTCCTTTGATTTGTACTGCCATATTATGCCCCTCTCACTCTTCGTCGACTTCAGGAAGCCCTGCGATGCTCGTCAGATACGACAGTAAGGCCGCAAGGACGGTTGAAGAGACAACGATGCGCCAGTCTACGGCCGAGATTACGGCAGCCGAGCCGATTGTTGCGATAGCGGTCTGAGCCGCGGTTTTGAGTGCGCGGACGGTCGCGGCCGCCCACCACTTCGGATTAAGTAAGTTTTTCATAATTTATTCCTCCTTTTTGGTGTTTCTTTCGAGCGCATAAATACGTCTTTCCGTCTCTTTTAGTGAGGTTTCGACCTTTACGACGCGCTCGGTTAGGTTGTTGATGTCTTCTTTCAGGGTGCGCATATCTGCCTTGATGTCACGGGTATCACTGGAAATTCCATCGAGTTTTACATTGATTGTCGCCATGTCCGCCGCGCGGGAAGCTGCATCGGCCACGGCTTTGTCTTTTTCCGTGTCCGTGTTTTGCTTATTGCTACGGTGCTGGGTCTGGGAATTGAAGTAGATGGAGACAAGTAAGGCAGCAAGCGAGATGCAAATAGGTATCACTGACAGCCAAGTCATACAGTGCCCTCCTTTCCCTGTTCTTCTTTATAGGTTGCGAGAGCGCGGGCTTCTTCCGCGTCGAGTGCCCGATGTTGGGCCACTTCGCTGAGGAGGGCCCCGACTTGTCGGGTTAGTTTTTCGATGATTTCCTGCTGCTCTAAGCATAGCGTTTCATAGTCCAAAGTGTACTCCTTTCATCTTTTCTGCGAAATATTTATCCATTTCGCCGACCAAGTGATAGCTGTTATAAGTTTTGGCGTAGCTACGCCATGATTGATAGCTTTGCAGTATAGAGGCCGTGGATATCCTCCCCGCGTCATACTCTTTTCTCATGAATGAGATCCGCCGACGTTCCGCTCGGAGATTATCATAACTCAATCGTAGAACGATCTTACCCGTGTCGGATATATGTACACGCTTTTTCAGATAAGTGAAATCATCGGTCAGCGGGCGAATCATGGTCTTTTTGCGGTTCAGCTCAATGCCGTGCTCGGCATATTTCTCGGCCACGCGCTCGAGGCAATATTCCAGATATTTTATATCAGGGTGAATAATATAGCTGTCGTCATTATATCGGGCGTAGCAGTGGATACCGAGCTGGCACTGAATCATCTTATCAATGTCAGAGGGGTAATATATAGCACCGTCCTGAGATATCTCCGAACCGAGCCCGATGCCGACGTCGCCATTAAAGGAATTGATGAAGAACGCGACGAAATAGTGAAGCCTCTCATCTTCAAGCAAATAACAAAATTTGTCTATCAGGGCTTGATGCGGAATCGAGCCGAAATAATCGTGCAAGTCCATTGTGAGGATCCCGCCAGTTTTACCGTAGCGGGCGAAGTGCCAGCGCAAATGTTCGACGAGGCGCTTGAGCGCGAGCTGAGTGCCCTTGCCTTCCTGACTGGCCGTGTTGTCGTAAATAAGCCGCGGTATTATCATCGGCCGCAAAACATTATTGCTGAGGAGCTTTTGCACTACTCTTTCGGAGATATGCACCGCGAGAATGTGTCGAAGCTTTCCGCGCTCGACAAGGTCAAACTTTACGAAGCCCCTGCCTTTGAACGTCTGATCAGCGATCTCTTGCCGAATACTTGCGGCCCACCTCAGCGTGTCTATCTCGAAGCGCTGCACCGATGCTTTCCAGCGAACCCCTTCGGCGCATTTATGCGCGGCTCTGAGAATGGCATCAGAATCGGTCATCGTTTCGAGAGTGGGTTTCAATTTAGGGCCGCGCACGGTGTACCCGTCGCCTCTCGCAATCCGAAGAGTGAAAGAGGGCCGCGGCCAGTTGCTCGGCTGTCAGCCGAACGCGACGCGCATCTCCCTGTATCAACAGTATCGGGACCGATTTCACTCTCGCTACTTTCCTGCCCAAGTAAATACGTCCGAAGGGCGCGACCCCATTGGTGTTCGAGGCATTGTTGTTGTTCGCGCTGCCGCTCGAGTTCACATTGCAGAAATTGCTCGAGTTCGTAGTGTTAGGCGAACGCAGCCACCAGTTCGACGTGGAGCCATACCGGCAAAAAACAGAGACGCGGCCGCTATATCAGCACTTTGGCCTGATATACTCTTTGTAGATTTTCTTGTCGGCATCAAGCAGCGCACTTATAAGCTTGTAAGCGGTCTCGCAGCTCTCACCGATCTCCAGCTCCTGATCGGACAGCTTTTTCTTATATTCCGCTTCCTGACGCCTGCGACGTTCCTCAGCGTCGGAGATTTCCTTCGGGCTGAGGTTCTTTTTCTGCTTTGAGGGCTTGCCCTCTGAGGCGTGGTCGTGGCGCTTCACGAGCTCAAGAAAAATAAAACCAGCAGTAGAGATATGATTGAGCAGGCCGCGGGCGATAAGCAAATGCTCGCGGCGGAGCTTATAATCTTCTTCGGAGCTGTATTTCGAGAGGTATATTGAATCCGCAATCTGGAGATGCTCAAGACAGCTCAGCGCCGACTTGATGATCCCGTCGCCGTAGTTCGCTTTATATTTCTGAGGCTTATTCGCCATGATTTCGGCAAGGCGTATATTCAGCGTATAAACTTCGTATATAAATTGAGCCGACGACGCTTTTCTTTTCCAGACGGGGACGGACACCTGCGCGTTCCTCCTTTCTTTTTTAATTTTTATAAGGGTAGGTCGGCGGCACAAGGCCGCCTTCCTTTTTTAGGTGAAAACGGGGTATAGGGTTAGATACAGCCGAAGGGCGCGACCCCATGGGTGGCCGAGGCATTGCTGTGGTTCGCGCTGCCGCCCGAGGACACAATGCAGAAATAGCTCGAGTTCGTAGCGCCAGGCGAACGCAGCCACCAGAGCGACGTGGAGCCCTGAGCGTGTTTGACGCGGTGCTGGGTCTCGTTCTTGTAGTAGTCGACCTGACCGAGCGCCGCCGCTTCGGTGGCGTTGGAGTATGAGCAGATACCGAAAATCTCCATTTCCGCACGAAGCGCGAAGTAATCGTGCGATTCTTTGTTCAGCGAACCGTTGTATGTCTCGGCCGTAGTGACCTTCATCTCTTTGAAGATCGGGCGAATCGTCTCGGGGACCGCGTTGTAGAATACCTTGTTGCACCAGGTACGGCGAGCGCACCCGTCCCAAGAGCCGCTGTTTGTGCCCGTGTCGTTCATGTACCCCTTTTCGTTGAGGCAGTCGACGAGATCAACCTGAAAATGTATCTTTTTGCCGTCGACCCTCGAAATTCCGGGGGTAGCGCCCGCGTGTGACAGTACAAGCTTGACCTGCTGGCCTTCATGCGCTTCACCGACGCCGGTAGCGGCCATGGCGCCGAGAGTGACGATGCGGGTATCTCCGACCTGCCAACCGCAATCCTCAGCAAGGTCGACGAGACCTTTATCGGCCGCGGCAAGAAGCTTGACAATCTGCTCGTCGGTACCGTCTGCCCAGCTGACTACGTCATAGTCGCCGCCCTGCGAGAGCGTGCAGGGGTAAACGCCATAAAACTGAACCTGCTCGACGTGTGTCGAGGGCTGCTCATCGCCCGAAGCGGTCGCCGAGATTGTATACTCGGTCATGCCCTCGGGCAGGACGAGCTGAGACACGACGAGCTCAGGCGGGACTACGCCCTCGTAGCTTTCCGACCCGCCCTTGATGGTGTAGGCCTGACCGCTGAAAACTTCCTCAAAAGTTATTTTCAGCGTGGCGCCGCCGGCGACGGCCTCTTCCTTCTTGACGTAGCCTTCAAGAGCCTTGGCGACGGCCTGACTTTGAATCGGGTTCGCCGAATCGGGGTTGAGGGTTGATTCGGTTTCGGGCTTCTGTTTCTTGATGAACTCTCTAATTGCGATAAGTGCGTCCTTGCCCAGGACAGCGGCGTCAAATTCATTCGGCATTTAAAATCTCCTCCGTTTCTTTAGTTGTAAAAAGCTGAACTTTATTATCTTCGATCGCTTGATCGACTTCCCTGAGTTTATCCGAGAGGCCGCTGATGGCGCTTATCGGGTGAGAATTCTCGGCGTCGCGGTGTATGAGTTTTTCGTGATCGTTCTCGAGAACGGTCTGAGCCTCGTCGAGCTCCATATCGACTGAGGTGGCGTTTTCCTCGATGTCGAGCATAATTTCGGCCATCAGATTTTACCCTCCTTCAAAATGTCGTTGGCATAGAACTTTTTGACCGACGTAGCAAAGGCTTTCTCACCGACTTTGCCGCGAATCTGAAGCTCAACGGCCACACCTGAGCGAAGTCTCAGGGTATCTTCCTGAGTAAGCTCCACGGTGATCACGGCGCCCTCGCGGGTTGTGTCGGCTTCGGTTTTTTCAATCACGACATAGCCGTCTTGTTTGAAAGTCACGAAGTAGCTGTCAAAGTCGATCTCATTCGACAGCGTAATTGTGAGCGTCGGGGTTGTTCCTCTGGTCATACTTATCCCTCCAATATTTCTCGCGCTTCGGCCTCGTTAAAGAAGCGAACCGTGTTAATGAGCGCCAAAACCCAGGTCGAACCGTCGTAGACGTAAGTATAGCCCGTGTCCTTTACGGTTACGGCCCAATATTTCTCAGGGGCGTCGTAAGTGGTAGAAATCGCGGCAAAATTCGCGACGGCTTCCTGCCAGATGAGACCCGCCGCCATTGAGCCGAATTGCTGCCGAAGGTCAGACATGCCCTCGCTAAGAGCCTGATTCGCGTTGTAAATGCCGTTTGAGGTCACGGGGTTCTGGCTGTCAGGCTTTGGCGAATTATCCCAGCTGAGCTTATCCTGCTTGGTCGCGAGCTGCTCAGACACATCAATCTCAGAGACTTTTTTATCCACGTAAGACTTGATGCCCTTGGATTTTACGGGGTTATCGCTTCCCGCGGTCGGCTGCTCATCAAACTTCAAAGAGCTTTGCACCTTGTCAAAAGCCTTTTTCAGGCCGTCAGACGTGACAGGGTTCTGAGAGCCGTCTTTCGGCTCGTCGTCGAAGTTTAAATTGTCCTGCTTATTATCTTCGAGGTCATGCAGCGTTTGATCGATGATGTCTGAGTTGCCGTTGAGCTGAGTAATGTCGACCTTGTCCGTGATGTCGGGCTTGACAAGGTTGTAGTGTGTTGTTTGCGTTGCCATAGTTACCTTCCTTTCCAACTTTCTGAATCTGCACGTCTGAGCGAGATGCCCGAGACTGAGAACGAGCCCTGACTGTCAGGCACTCGGTCAGGTATCGCGTGGATTGTGACTTTTTCCGAGGCCTCGACGTACACATTGAGCGTACCTGGCACATGAACGCTATGCTCGACGCCGTTGATCGTGATCGGAATGTCGAATGGCGTACAACGCTGCACCTGATCGAGCCAAGTAAACCTGAGCGGCAAATTGTATGGGTTGTCGACAGTGACGTCCCAATAAGTACCGCAATACGGTGAGTGGCCGCTGAATTCGCACACATTTGAGTGATTCACAAAAGTAGTCACGAAGTGCGTCGGGCGGTTCTGGCTCCAGTCGTCGAGATTTGAGAGATCCGCGAGCAGATTCTTCGGTGCTTCGCCGCCAGTGTAGTCGACTATGAGATTCTCGCCTGTCGGGTCGTTCGGATCGGCGTGAACTGTATATGTGAGCTTGCTTTCGTATATATCGCCCGCATGAGCTTTGAACCGTGCGATGATTTCTCCCGATTCTCCATTCTCCGCGACGATAGATCCACCCGCGGGCTCATAGGTTGTTCGTGAAGTGACGTCAAAGGTATCGTCATCAGTTTCGAGGTACGACGCCCAAATTGCCGCACCGTCGTAGCTTATGCTTTCGCCCTTCTTGTAGGCGACCTTTGTCGGCTTCTCAAGCCACCAGATATAGTCAATCGGATTAGTTTCGATTGAAGTATCCGTCTCGAATTCGCCCCACTTCGCCGTCAGTGTGATCGGGTGGGCCACATACATTTGCGAATATGAGCCATCGACCGCATAGCGGCGCGTGGAGACCACATTGTAGTCTATATGAGGGATATACCCGTCGACGGTACCGTCGGCCGTGAGCTGAGCATCGCGGGTCACATCTTGTGTTTTAAGCGCCACCGAGGGGTGCTTGCCGTCGCCGCTCATGTCTGTCCATACGGCAATCACGCGCATTAAGTCTGTATTGAGCTTGGTATCCTCTTTTTGAGTCCAATAGAGGTCGGGGACATAAATACCGAGATACTCAAGTGCGCCAACTTTAAACTCGGCCGAGCAGTCGAAATCACCACAATATTGATGAGAAAAGTGGGCCTCAACAGTATTAACACCGCCATCAGTCAACGCCTGCGGGTGTTCGCCATTCACCGTAAACGTACAAAGGTGGGTAATGTCTTCTACTTTCAAAATATTTGATGTTGTCGTCTGTCCGTTTTCTGAGATTTCACCGCTCAGATCGGTCCATACGGCTTCGACTCGCAAGCATGAAATATCAGGGACGTCGCCGACGTAGTACTGCTCATTGAAGAGCTGAGTGAATCTGATAAGCTCAATTGCACCGACCTTGATCGACGTGTCGCAGTCAAAAACTCGGCCCGCGCGATCTGTATAAGACGCCGTAAGATCAACTTCGCCGCCCTCAGTCAAAATGCTTCCCTCTTCGGGGTTGTATGTACATAAATCCGTGATATCTGATTGGGTACCGTCTTTGTAGTAGCCCGTGATTACGGTACCCGTAAGGTCGAGCTGGTCTCCAACAAAGTGCTGTTTTTCGGGGTCTCGCGTCCAGACGATTTTTTCCGTGGCGACATTGTAGCCAAAGACTACAAGCCGAGAACTTCTCGCTTTCATGGTGATCGGCATTCAGGCACCTCCCCAAGTATGGCTGGTCATTTCGCCCCAAGTGTACAAGCCCGAGGTCTGCCAAGTTAGATCGCTGACTGGCGCCTCGTTTGGCAGACACGCGATTTCGATTCGGACCTCGTGCGTCTCGTCGTTCAGAGATGCGACCTCAAAAGGCGTCGTGACTGTAGTGATACAATGGCCGTTTTTCTTATAGTCTTGAAGGAAATACCACTCGATGTCGTCGACATAAATGACTACAGTGACAACGCCTTCATCGACCATGTAATAAGTTGTTGTAAAGTTGATATCACCGCGGCCCTTATCTGTTGATATCTTGAATTCACAAGCGGCAACGACTTGAGCGGCAGTGTCAATCACCAAATCATCATTAAGATACGCGTCTGCAAGCCAGAAAGTCGACGTGCCCTCGACACCCTCTTCGGTGGCCAATAGGCCCGATATATCTTTGGAATATCGGCTTTTTGCCTGATTGAGCATCGGGTTTTCGCCCACGCATTTAATACTCATCGACCCGTTAAGCTTTAGAATCACATCGGTGATGCAAGAGACCTCGCCAGCAGCGTGGCCGCCTGAAAAATCGATAATATCCATCGGGTCGAGGCAAGGATCGCAAGGAATCTCAGCCTCAAAGGGCGTGTATCTCACAAGAGAAAGCGTGTTGATGATATTTTGGCAAAGCCTTTTACGGACGGAATCGTCAGCCTCTTGCAAAAAAGCATTAGTGCCGACATTGTATATAAGCCCGTCGTCAGGCGTGACTTTATAGTATTCAGTCATACCGCCCGCCGAATGAGTAGCGTAGAGACCCGTAAATCGTGTGATATAATCGGCCAGTGAAGAGCTGAAACGTTGCGAGGCCTTGATCGTCTGCTGCACGGTAGGCTTGCCAAAAGGCTTGAGCACAAGCCGACCCGCGCGATCTATTTGCGCCACGGAGCAGAGCGCCGCCGCAAGATGGCTGAGCGCATCACGATAAGTTTCGAGATCATCGACCAGCGTCAGGCTCAGCTGAGCGTTGCCGTTCGTAAGTTTCTCCACCTCGGCTCTTGTCATGCCGAGCTCAACTCCGCATTTATCACACCAATCCGTGAGCCACTTATAAGGCGGCTTGGTCGAGCCGTTCTGACGAAAACTCTTCTCAAACTTAATCATATTATCATAAGCTTTTATCGAGATAATGCCAGCGCTGCGCGTAGCCTCTTGAATTGTGTATTCTCCGAGCGGGACCTTATCGTATGCGTCAGGTGCCTTCCACGAGCTGCTTGAAAGCTCTTCCCATGTGCAAGCGGCCGCGTCATTCCATGTATCGATGCCGTTCGATATATAGATTAGCGCATTGATGTCGATTTTACCGTCATACAGCACGTAGCGATCAGTGATGCCGAGATCTTCGCTGTAAACACCCACATCAAACTCAGATGCGTAAACGCTGCCCAGCTCGAGGTCGGTAGATCCTGCACAAGAACGGGTTATCGTGCCTGAGCCGCTCGCTATGTGTCGAGACCTGAACGGATAGCTTCTTCCTTGTTTATCCACTATGGTTCCCGCCCAGCCAAGGCGGCGATAATTTGAGCGGATCAGTTTTTCATAATAATCTGATTCGACTTTATACATCGGTCTCCATGTCCTCCAGTTTAAAGCTTACGTCCCATACGGCGCCGTCTGCTTTTGAGCTGTCGTTGACCTTCGAGGAAAAGTCCACCATTCTTGCTTTCCACGGAATAAGAGCCCCCGAGCCCGCATCGTAATATTCACAATCAAGCACACCAGCGCGCTTGAATAAGCGAAGCTTTTGAAGCCATGTGCGGGTGACGGTAAGCGTCACGGACACCTCGGGGACGCCTTCACGAATCAAGTCAACGTGCTTTGTGCCCGCCTCGGTCTGCCCCGTCGACGAGGCCTCAATATCGGGATAGGCAAGGCTATAATCATCGCGTTTAACGGGGATTTCTTCGCCAGAGATCTTCAAAAAAGTCATGCCAGTCATATCATCTTCCCCCCGATCTCAGGTTCATTCTTTGGTTTGCTTTTTGGATAATGGCTTCGATCTGCTCATTCCCGATGTAGACGTAAGTGTCGCCGCCGAGAGCATTCGCGAGACCCGCGAATTGAGAGCTCACGGATTCTTGAATCATACTGCGAAGCGACGAGGCGCCGACAACCGCCTCGGGCCCTGCTTCACCAGCCCCGAGCAGTTTTCCGCCTGAGGCTCCGAAGATAGTCGGCTGGTTCAGAATCATACCATCAGCCATGGCCTTTTTATACCAATCAACAGAGATATGCGGAATGCTCGGCGGGTCGAGGCTAAACTTTCCCGAGATTGAAAAATGCGGCAGCTTGATTTTTGGCAATTCCCACTTGAAATTTAAGAAGCTCTTAATTTTCTCGATGGCCCCTGAAACAATGTTTTTCACACCGTCCCAGATTGAGGTGAACTTATTTTTAATGCCGTTGAGCACATCGGACACCGTATTCTTTGCCGCATTTAGGCCGTTGGAAATCGTTGTTTTGATGCCGTTAATTACGTTTGAAACGGTGGTCTTGATGCCGTTCCACGCATTAGAAACGCCCTCTTTGATATTGTTCCACGCGTTCGTGAAGCCCTCTTTTACCTTCGCGATAAAATTGTCTACGAACTCACGGAATTTATCGCAGTTATCATAAAGCAGTTTAAATGCACCTGCGAACGGATTGACAATGAGCGTAAGCAGGCCGTCCCAGTTATTTTTTACAAAATCGACTATGCCGCTGAAAAACTTCTTGATGTTTTCGACGGCCTTTGAGACAATTTCTTTGATTTTTTCCCAAAGATTGATCCAGAAGTCTCGGAAGCCCTCGCAATTATTCCAAAGATAAATGAATGCGGCCACGAGTGCGGCGACGGCCGCGACAATTAGTGTGATGGGATTCGCGGTAAGTATCGCCCAAAGACCCTTGAGCACTGTGCCGAGTTTTGAAATACCTGAGAGCAGCTTTCCGCCGACGGTAATAATCGAGCCGACCGAGGACATCAAAGAGCCAAGAATAGTAATCGCGGGGCCAACGGCCGCGACGATCATACCGATCTTCGCGATCATTTCTTGCTGGGCAGGGGATAAAGAATTAAACTTATCTACAAGGCCCTGAATACATTCAGCGATTTTCAAAATAGTTGGCGCGAGCGCTTCGCCGAGAGATGTCACGGCGACATCGACTGAAGACTTTAATTTTTCCAGTGAACCGCCGAAGCCTGACATCATGGCGTTTGCCATTTCGTCGGTGGTTCCCTTACAAGTAGAAAGAGAATTGTTAAGAGATTCGACATCAGCTGGCGCCGAATTGATGAGCGCGAGCCACGGTGCCATCTGGTTTTTGCCGAAGATTGCCGAAGCCGCTGCAAGCTGCTCGGATTCTGAAAGCTTTGCAAAAGTATCATGGAGCTCTCGCTGAATAGTTATGGAATCCTTCATAGATCCGTCCATGTTAGTGACTTTGATCCCGAGTTTCTCCATCATGTCGGCTCCCTGCTCAGCAGGCGCGACAAGTCGGGCAAGACCCGTTTTCAGTGAATTTGCGGCCTTGTCGGCATCTATACCGTTATTCGCCATTACGCCCATATAAAGCGCCGCATCTTGTACAGTATAGCCAGCCGAGCTAAAAATCGGCGCGGCCACGCTCATTGCATTTGAGAGGCTGTCAATGTCCAAAGCTGAATTATTACATGCGGCCGCGAAAATATCCGCGTATGTTCCCGCATCTTCAAAGGCACCGTGGAAGCCGTTAATGGTCGCGACAAGTCCTGCCGATACGGTGTCGAGATTTCCGCCTTCACCCGCGGCAAGGTTCATCGCAGGGGCAAGTGCGGCGGACGCCTGCTTTGCATCGAGGCCCGCTCTCGCAAAATTGAGTGTGGCCGTTGCAGCATCGCTCATGCCGTAAACAGAATTTGCGGCCGCTTCTTTCATGGCCTTGTTGAGTTGCTCAGCCTCTTCTTCGGTATTGCCCATGGTCTTATTTGTAAGCTGCATGGTCTTATCGACCTCGGCAAAGCTTGAGGCGGCCTTTGTACCCATCGCGACAAGTGGCACGGTGACTCCTGCCGTGACCTTTGCGCCGAACCCCGCGACCTTAGAACCTGCATCGGTAATCTTTTGCCCGACATTCTGCATCTTTTTACCAGCAGCGTCGAGCTCTTGAAGAGCTACAGAGCCGAAGTTTCTCATTTCTTTAGTGAGACCCTTGAGATCCTGCTCAGTTGCCGCGATTTCCCGCTGAAGATTATCCCACTCAGCAGTGTCGGTCGCGCCTGCGCTCTTCATCTGGCTCTCGGCCTCTTTCAGAGTGTTGAGCTTTTGCTTTGTTGCATCGATTTCAGAACCGAGAGCGTTGTACTTTTGCTTTAAAAGCTCGGTGTTTCCTGGGTCGAGCTTTAAAAGCTTATCGAGGTCTCGGAGCTGAGACTGGCTCGATCTAATCTCGGTATTTACACTTTTAAGAGCCTTTTGTAAATCAGTAGTATCGCCATTGATTTCAATCGTGATGCCCTTAATTCTATCGGTCGCCATAATCTCATCTCCTGTTAGAATCTGTCAAAATCTGCTTGAGTAGCGAGTTGCACATAGCTGTCGATGGCGTTATCGTTTGCGCTCTCAGTGATCATGTCCATCACGTCGCCCTCATCGAGCTGCACCATCTCGTCCAGTGTAAGGCCGAGCTGCTTAGCACGAAGTAAATAAACAGCGCTATTTATTTCGCGGTCGATGGGGCGGGGCCTTTTTTTGGGGTGCTGGTTCCTTGAACATTAGCCATATAAAGAGAGATGAAATCAAGCGAATGCACTAAGAACTCCATACTCTCAAATTGTTCGAGCCAGTCAAAATAATTGTCCGTCTCAAGCCTTCGCATGTCGGCGCCCTCGGCCTGCTTATTCATTATAAAAGCCATTTTCGAGATGCAATTAAGCTTTCCCGTCTCGGCGATTGCAATGAAAGCGGCGAGGTCGTTCTTGTCCATAACGTTAAGATCTATGGCGTCGCCTTTTACGGCGGCACTATTGATGGCCGCTTGTTGAGCGGGGGATAAAACACTCATAATGCTCATCACATCGCCCAAAAGCTCAGTGCCGAAAAGCTGCTTGTATCGGAAGCCCGTAGTGGCGCAGGCTAAAAAGCCGAAATCCTTCTTTATTTCGTTCTCGGTCTCGTCCTTACTGGCGAGAGCAAGACTTATTTTCCTATACATAATTTCCTCCTTACGCAAACGGCCTCCGCCTCCTCTTCGGTGGCGGAGGCTCTAATACTTTGATGCTTGATTTTAGGCGTCTGCCTTGACTTTGCTGCCCGACTCAGGTACTTTGAGAGCGGGAGCATTGGCTTTATCGAGCTAAACAGCCTCAGACGCTGCGCTCGGCAAATAGACTTCTTTGTACCAGCCGTCGTAAGTCTCCTTGTTTGTTTCCGAACTGCAACGGCCTTTCGGCGAGTTGATGCCGAGTGCAGGCAGGTATATGGGAGCCGCCGTGATCGTCAGCGTCTCAGTCTGCACTTCGACCTCTTCTTCTTTGGTTTGAGATTCGATGCCAGGACGAGAGGCGGTGCAGTTGTAGAGCACATGCCTGATCGCGTTGACGTCGCCGTCGAACTCAAAGAGCAGCGCGAAGTGTACGCTCTTGGCGTCAGAATTTTCAAAGAGAACGCCTGACTTATCCTTGACGTCGCCAAGTACATCGGAGCGGAATCCCTCGGGGACCATCGCGCACTCATAGTCGCCAGAGTACCCCGAATTATTGTTCACGACGTAGTATTGAACGCCGTCCGCCCAAAAAATAGTTGGCTCGCCCTGAGGATCGAGAGAAAGCGACACCGCACCAGGCCACTTGACGGGCGGCTTTTCATAAGTAGCTGAGCCATCATCGGCCATGGTCGCGAGGGCGTAGTGCACATTTTTGAGGTTGTACTTCACCTTGTTAGGTTTGTCCGACATGATTATTTCCTCACTTTCTTGCGGCGATTATATCTCGTAGAGGGTTTCATAGAAATCCTCTGACGTCACATAAACTGTGTCCGCTGATTTGTTGTAAAAGATCTCTGCTTCATCGAGGAGCCGCTCCACGAATGCCATGAGGTCAGCCATTTCGTCAGGATTAGCCGCGTAGAGCTCAAGGTCTACGCCACCACCCTTCGCATAGACGACGCCATCTGCTGAAAAATTAGGTGCCGCTACTCTTCGATAGAGCACAAAAGGCGGCGCGATTGCCTCGCTTTCGACAAAATGGTCGTACTCGAACGGTATGCCCGTCCGAGCGCGTAGCTCTTCACATACGCCCTTGACTATCTCATCTTTGTTTTGCAATTTCCTCAACCGCCTTTTCCATGTTTTTGATCGCGTGTTCTTCCGCGGGCTTAATATGAACTATCGGCGCGACCTGACCGATACTTCTACCGCCTTTTTTCAAAGCATGACCTTTTTCAAGAAGATGTGCGAGTTGATATGCGGTGCGATTATGTACGATTGCCTCGGTCCGAAGGCGCGAGGCCGCATTTTCTTTTACCGCCCAACCGCGTTTATACTTCCCTGACTTCGTAGGCGCACCCGCTTTAGTCTCTTGCTTAGTTATTTCAGCGGCCTCGAGAACGGCAGCGTGCATTTTCTCGGAAAAATTATCACCGTAGTCCTCAAGGATCTTTGAAAGAGCATCACCGAAGTCGTTGATCTTTACTTTGCGGCGGCTCATTTTTTCTTAGCGCCTTTTTTGGGGCCCTCTTCCTGTTTAGGCTCCCGCGTGTCTTCCGCGATCGGCTTAGCCCAGCCATAGGCTATGAGGTCTTCAGCTTTAAGGGCTGAGATGTTGAGAACGTCGCCCTTTTTCGCGAAGTACGGCGCTGCGACGAACGAAGTCGTCGCCTCGATTTTTACATTTGCCACAGTAATTCTCCTTTCATTCAATCGTTACCTGAACTGATTGCAGCTCGAGAAGATCAACTCCCGCCTCGGGCTTATTCTGAATGCGCTCAATGCGATATTGTCTGCCGTCGTTCTCTACGACTACGATATCCAGTCGGTCTATGAGGTTCGTACGCGGTACTTTTATAAGGCGGTCGATTCTATTACCCGAGATGGCGCCCGCTTCATAAAAGCGGCGAACTCCGACAGACTTATCCTCATATCGCAAGCTGGCTTTTTTCTTGCCAACCGTGCGGCCTTTGCCTGGCACATAAACGGTGATGAGACCGTCGGGGAAAGTCTCAATTTTTTGATCTGGTCTCATTGAGCAGCCTCCCCCGAAGCCTTAGCCGCGTGAACGCGAGTACTTCGCCTCAGGCTGTTGATTTCAAAAGAATAATTTTGCACGAACTGTGAAAACGCCCCTGCTCGGTCGTAAAGCACCAGATAGAAAAGCAGTTTCTGAGCGCGATCATTCGCGTCCTCGCCAGAAAAAGCCGACGGTGCCACACCTGTTTTGTCAACGAGGTAAGAGATGCCGTGCCGAATTTGTCCGCGAAGTTTAGCGTCGCTTTTAGGGTCGGACCAAGTGACGTCGAGGAAATTTTTGACATCTGCCAAAAGCTCCTCGGATACATCAATCGCGCTCATAGCTATACTTCCTTTCTGTGTTAAGCCAGAGTTGCCCCGCTGAATGTCAGCGTCAGGAATACTCCGTCTTCCTCGGTCTCAAAGGTGAATGATACCCCGATATCGGGTACATAGAGTACCCAGTCGAGGTCCTTGACCTTATCCGCTCGGACCGTTCCGTCGCGCTTTACCGTGATCTCCTTGCCGTCGTACTTCTCATCGAGGAGGAGTGGGAAGTAATGTCCTTCCTGCTCTCCCTCTCCGTAGGCGGTCATGCCGGAGACTTGATAGAGCGTGCCGGTTACGGCGCCGTCGGGGTCAATTTTCGTATCTTCGCTCACAAGGTCGGATACTTGCTTGCCCGCTGCGTCTTTGGGGGCGTGGTCCTGTGCGGGTACCTTTGCAGGATCAGCCCCTATCATTCCCCCGACGTCTCGGAAATGTTCTTAACCGTCAGATAAGTGGGCGCGAGCTTGGAGATGTCGAGGCGGAGGAATGAGTTGTTGTCCTTCGGTCTGCCGTCGCCATAACCGACGATCTTATAGTAGCGGGTCTCCTCGAGGAATTTGTACTCATCAGAGAACTGAATTCCGCGCCTTGCCGCTACGCCGAGCCAATATCTCTTGCCGATGCCGAGAATCGCCTCGCCCTGAGGAATTGCGACCGACTGGATAATCCTCGTGGGATAAGGCAGCACGTTGTTCACATATCCTGCATTGGGCGTCAGAATCGTGGTGGCGGGCATGATGATTTTCCAGTAGTCAAACGGGCTGACTACAAGAATCAAATCACCGACCACGCGAGGCTTACCCTTCTGGGTCTTGGCGAGATCCTGAATGAGGGCGCCATAATTGGCGGGTGTGAGATCAGCGACTGCGACTTTATCTTTTTGAGGATAAACGCCGCCCTGAACCTCAACGTCGTCCGCTACGGAGCGGTCCATGCCGATCGGCTGATCCTTGCCCGTGCCAGTTACGACAGCGGTCTCATAGCCGAGAGCCAACGCCTCGGAAAGGCAAGTGCGAATGTAATTATCGAGCCAGTTCGGGCCGAGATCGAGAATGCCGTTGGAGATAGGCATGAACGCGCTGAGCTTGTACTGGCCGAGATTGATTTCAGCGAAGCCCGAGGTGATCTCTTCGGTCACCGCCTCGGTGATCGCGCCCCACTTCGCGGCGGTCTTGCCCTCGTCAACGTTGATCACCCACCTGGTAAGAGCGGTGGTGTTCACGGTGTCGATGGCGTCGAGAAGCGGGTGATTACGCTTCATGTCTTCCATGATGGCGGTGACGACGGTCTCGGGGAAGGTCTTGTCGGTACCCGTGAGCGCCATCAACGGATTGGTGCCGTTCTTAGCGGCATCGCGGAAAGCGGTGATCAAATTGTTGTAAAATCTGGTCTCCTCGGAAGTGAGCTGGCGAATGCCGCGCTGAGCGAGGACGGCCGCATCGGTTACGCCCTGAAGCGAACGCGCGGAATCCATAATCTCATCGTGAATGTTCGCGAAGAGATCGTGAAGACCATTTTCAAACGCTTCAGTGTCACCGTTTCGAGCCGCGTTGCTGATGCGCTGCGCGATCTCGAGCTGAGACTGATTAAGAGTGTCGTGGTTGTTCATTGTTTTACTCCTCCTTTTTGAAGTTGAAAAAGCCTTTTTTCTGTTGGGTTGGGTCTGCTTTTGGTGAGGGTTCTTTTCCGCCGAAAGCACTGCCTTGAACTTGAGCGTCGAGCTTCTCAAGCCCGACATTTACTTTTTCAAGTAAAGTCACGAGACTTTCAATCCTTGTGGTGTCAAGGTCTATGCTGATGCTGGCCTCGCCGAGCGAGTGGGAAGCCTGCGGCGTGCGATTAAGCGCTGCCGCGATGAAAGACATCGCGCTGTTAGTCACCGCACCCTCTTTTTGCTCGACATCTGCGATCTCGGTCGCAAAGCCGTTTTTAAGGGCATCTTCGGCAGGGATCCAGGTCTCGGCCTTTACCATTGCGTCAAGCTCCTCGTCGGACAGCGTTACGCCGCCCTCTTTGTACGCGTTGACCGCGGCCGCGGTGATTATACGAAGATCCTGAGCGATCTTGTCGAGCTCGTCAGGGTTGCCCTCTGCATAAGTGGCCGCCTGATGAATGAAAAGCAACGAGGCGCGATTCATTATCCGACGCTTTCCACCCATGAATACAAGGGAAGCCGCGCTCGCGGCAAAGCCTTCGCAGATGGTTGTTGCGTTGCGCTTCTTGAGCGCATTATAGATGGCGAGCCCCTCTTTTACCTCACCACCATTTGAATTGATGTGTACGGTGATTTCATAATCATCAGGCACGTCGTTGAGCTGGGCCACGAAGTCAAACGAGTTGACATTCGCGGGGTAATTTTCGTCCCAAAAAATTGAGTGCTTGCTTACGATATTGCCGAAGATTACAAAATCCGCACTTTTCTTTTCTTCGCTTTTAAGGAGCGAGAAATAGGGGATTATGTTAGGCATCTGTTTCCTCCTTTCCTGGCGATTCCGCCGAAGTATTACTATCCAACCCAGCGACGAGATCGTCGGCGGGAGAGTAGTTTTTAGTCATCCAGTGCTGCCATGCCCACGGCGCGTCAATTGGATCGCGCCCAAGCAGTACGAGAATATCATTGATACAGAACGCGCCAGAACCGATAAGCTTGTCTATCGGATCCGCGATATCGAAGATGTCGTGATATTTAACGGCCGCGAGATTTGGAGCGACATACGAGCCGCTGCCGACGAGTTGAGGGCCGTATACTTTGCGGTTAATCTCCTGGGCGATCATTCGGACAATAGGCTGCACGGTTGAAGTTATAAAATTGTCAAAGTCCTCTTTAGTCAGGCTTTTCCCTGTCGCCACGGTGGCGGGAAGCCCAAAACCCATGGCCGTTTGTTCATAGATGTCGTCCATCATCGCGCGAATATCTCGAGTTGTCACCGATGCGGTAGAGCCGCGGTTTGAGTTGGTTTCGGCTTCGGTGTACTTATAGCCCTTGAAAAGCGGCAGGACAGCGTTGTCGGCCTCAAAATACCGCTTGAACTGATTTTGAATCAGATCATTGTATGTCTCTTCAAAATTTTCCTGAGCTTCCGCGTTGTCGTCGATCTCAAGCATACCGTGCTTTCCGTTGTTTCGGATATATGAAGTTGCTGCACTCTTGAGCAGGCGCCCTGTCAAAGATGAAACGGCCGAAATATAGCCCTTAATGTTGAGGCCGCTGCTGTCGAGGGTCAGGTACATCACATCTGAGGCCTTGAATACGCCTGGGATAGTTTCTCCGTTTGAGCTTATATCGCGATATATATCGCCTGAGAGGTAATGCTCTACGGTAAAACTGTCCGCGATATATCGATTGCCGTCTCGGGTCTCTACGACGAGAGCGTGCTGATCTAAAAACAAGTGCTCAATCAAAGTGTTGAAAAATTGTGCTCGGTTCTGGTTCGGATTCGGAGAATAATTCCATAGCCAATATTCTTTAGCTCTGACTTTTTTCCCGCGGCGGTATGTTTCCCATTCAACCGCACCGACGGCCGAAGCAATCCGACGGACACAAGTCGAGAACGCTAAGATCTGGATATATGTTTCAGTGCCAAAGGTAAAATCCGCGGGGGATTCTTCGAGAAACGTGCCCTGAGCTTTTTTGGGCTCAGCTTTATCATCTCCCGTCGGTTTAAGCAGCCATCTGAAAATATTAAAAGCCATATGTCCTCCTTAGTACGTTGCGACGCTGAGCTTCGGGCGATGGCCTGAACGCCGCTCAATGATCTGGTCCTCGATAGTCATGGACGCTGCAAGCGCCATAAACGGGTCGTTTTTTCGCGACTTCGCCTCAATCTTGCCGTAAACATAATTGCCGAGGTCCTGATCGTTTTCCTGCCCGAGCTTTCTACCGTAGCGAATCAGCTTGGTGTTGTTAGTGGCCCACCTCAACTCAGGGGCCTCGCCCCAAGCAAAATATTGATTGCTGAAGCAGGAATCTATCACGGGCACGATACGCATGATGTCAGTCGGCCGCACGAGCTTCAAGTTCTTGAGCTTCGGATCGAAGCCTATATCTTTGAGATACCGCGCTAAAAGCGCATAGCGGAAGTCATCTATTGCAGCGCCGCGAATCATATAGCGGCGCTTCATTTCCGAGATGTAATCAATGATCTCTTCGGGGTGAATCTCCACATCATCAACGACCGTAAGACGGCCGTGATCGGCCCACTCTTTCCACGGGCATTTAAGTCGAGGTAGGTCTTTTGAGGCCAGGCATAGCCACGAATGAGATATATCATATCGGGTGCTGCCCTGCTTAAAATGCAGATTGACAGATACCCAGTCGGTGACCTTAGAGAAGTCAATACCCATCACACATGTCCAGCCGTCAAGTTTTGGCAGCTCTCGCTTAGTCGCTTTGATGTTTGCGTAGTCCGTGACCTTTAACGCCGAGGCCTCGCTTCTTCGATTCATGCGCTTTGTCATGAAATCAGAAAGCCGCTGAGGATCTTTTTTCCATTCGCGGTACTCTTTTTCGATTTCTGAAAAAAGAGCAGGCATATAAGGCAGCGACGGGGTGGCCTTTTCCCAGTTTGCTGGATCGTGAACTTCCTCGTCAGAATCAAGCTGGCAGATAAATGGCAGCAGACCGTTGTCAGGGTCACCGCCAAAAAGGATTCCCTCTGAGGTTTCGATAAGATCGTCAAGCGGTCCCTCATTCACGTTGCCGTTAGTAGTGTAGTAGCTTCGTCTCGGGTGCACGTGTTTACCGAGGCCCGTGGTGAAAACGTTAATATTGTTATAATTTTCGTATTGATGAATTTCGTTGAAAACTACGATGCCAGAACGCATACCGTCTTTACCCTTCGGGTTGTTGGTGCGGCCACGAATCAGAGCGCCCGTCTTTAAGCTTTTAATGCTTTCAGTTTTCCACTTATAATATTTTTGCAGCTTAGTTTTTTGCTCTGAGTGATCAAACGCGTCCACAATGTCGAGAACGGGGCGAAGGGCCTGCTCCTCATTGTTCGCGCAAATATCCACATCATATCCTTGAATCCCGTTATAAGGCGAAGTAAGGGCGACACTTTCTAAAGCTATCGTGCCATCTTTACCCGAGCCTCGGCCGAGCATACAAAAGAGGTCAGGCCAGCGAGGAAGCCCTGAATCACGCCAAAACACGCAATCGTGAAGCGATATGACGAATTCTTGCCAAGGAAAAATCTGATCAAAAGGAAAGTACTTCGCGAGGCCCAGGTAATGATCCGCCCGATAATCGTCGACGTAAATGTCTTCGCTTTCAAAGCAGTATCTTATATGCTCAATCAAAGCGTGGACGTATCGACTGGCACGAAGTCGTCCGCTTTCAACGTCGTCGATAAACAGTTGAATGTGTTTATTGAGCTTACAGATCGCAATCGTCCCCCTCGGTTTCAGTAGAGGGCGCCCCGCTCAGCCTGCCGCCATTCGCAAAGGTGGTTATAATTTTCAAAAGCGTCGAGGCGGTCTGATTCGCGGCAGTTGCCGTCTTGTTGTACTCGCTGATTGCGGGATTGGCGACAAGATTCGGCCGATTTTTGACATACTCTTTTACGACAAGCAGATCCGCGCCTGCCAACTCGTTTTTGAGCTGCCGAAGCAGCTCGAGCTGAAATTCATAACGCTCATAAGTGGTGGTGAAAAAATAGTTTTGCTCAACGCCGCTGTCGCGAGCCATCTTGAGGAGCTGTTTCGCAACCTCATCGAGGGGCGCTTTTTTGGTTTTCGCCCTCGCGCTTGACTTTGCATTCTTTGTCGCCATAATTCCACCTCTTTTTTGATAACGCGTTAAATATTATTTAATTTAGCTATTTTTATCCAAAAAGTTCATAATTAAATGCACTTTTTTCAAATTGTCGAGGGCGCACTCGGTCTGGGAAAATTTTATATAATTCTCTTTTAAGGGGTGGGGGGTGTGCTCAGTCCCAGCGCTCTTCAGTTAGAAGAGCTTGAGGTTGAGCCTTTGCTCCTCTTGCGTGCACTTCCTCGTGGCACTCGTGGCACAAAGAAATAAGATTTCTTTTTCTCTTATGAGTTATCGAATCCTCGTACCATATTTCGAGAGCGAGATCAGGCCTATCCTTGAAGTGGTTGATGTGGTGCACTGTATTAGCTGCTCGATATCGATGGTGCTTATTCTTGCAGCACTGGCACTCATAGTGATCCATGCTCAGCACTGTATCTCGCACCCTCAGCCACTTGGCCCAGATATAAAAAGCATGAGGATTATACCTTGCACAACGCGCCGCATAATCTTTTTCTGCTTCTGTCATGTCTTATAATCCTCCTACTATCAAGATACACCAGGCTAAAATGCTTTGCAGGAAACGGACCACAATACAACACATAACAATTGAGCTTTATATAAAGAATCAGGGCCTTTATATAAGGCCCTGAAATATGACTATTTATTCCTCGCCGCTCTCGCCCTGGCATCAGATAAAACGTCTAAAAGCGCCTGTTCAGAGGCATCTTTCTCAATCAGTTTTTTCAGCACGTCCTCATCTACCGTATTCGCAGTAAGTAAATGGTGGATTAGCACAGAGTGCGTCTGTCCTTGCCTGTAAAGCCTTGCGTTTGCCTGCTGATAAAGCTCTAAGCTCCATGGAAGGCTGTACCACACGATTATGTGCCCGCCTTCTTGAAGATTTAGGCCAAAGGCCACTGAAGCTGGGTGCGCGATCAATAATCTGATTTTTCCTGCATTCCAATCGGCTATATCTTCGGACGAATGAATTTCTCGAGGATTCAGCTTCGCAAATCGAGAAAAAAGGCGCTCTTTTTCATGCCGATATCCGTAAAGGCAAAAAATAGGCTCTGAGGTAACGTCAATAATATCCTCAAGCGCTTTAAGCTTTGCATCGTGAATTTCAACATAGCCGCCTGAATCGTCGTAGACTGCACCGCCTGAAATTTGAAGCAATTTGCCGAGAACCGTTGCAGCGCTCGCGGCCGTGATCGTTTTTTCTTCGGGAAGCTCCAAAAAGTACTTTTTTTCAAGCTCGCGATATCGTTTTTTTGCAGTATCAGGCAGAGCGACAAAAATTTTATTGTCAATGCGCTCGGGAAGCTCTAAATAATCCTTCGTCTGCATGGCAATGGTAATGTCCGAGATTTTTTTCGTGACTGTCTCAAAAGCGCCTCGATTCGGAATCCAGTCGAACACGGTATAGCCGTTTTGGCGTCCTGGCTTGAAATATTGATCTTTATATGAGCCCAAAGTGCGCCCGAGACGCTCGCCCCGATCCAGACAGAACATTTCGGCCCAAAGATCCATCAATCCTTTTGGCGTCGGCGTGCCCGTGAGCCCGACGACCCTTGAAATAAGAGGCCGAACTTTTTTAAATGACTTGAATCGCTCCGCTTTAGCGCTTTTGAAGCTTGAGAGCTCATCGAGCACGACCATGTCCCATTTCCATCGATTTCGATAGAGACGGACAAGCCAAGTGAGATTTTCACGGTTGATCACATATACGTCCGCGTCACTTTCCGCCGCTCGGCACCTTTTTTTGGCCGAACCGAGAATTTTCGCGATTTTGAGGTGTTTAAGGTGGTCCCATTTTTCGCACTCTCGGCTCCATGTGTCCTGAGCGACTACCAAAGGAGCGACGACGAGAACCCGCAAGACCTCAAACCGATTGTAGATCAGCTCATCGACTGCTGTAAGTGTCGCCGCTGTCTTGCCGAGACCCATACCGAGGAAAAGCCCAACATATGGAGTATCAAGTATTTTTTGTGTCGCTCTTTTTTGGTAGTCGTAAGGATTGTATATCATTTTTTACCTCTTCCTTGCTGTCTTCGATGTACCAGCTTATATAGCGGGTAAAGAACGCCACGTCTTCGCTGCCCCAGAGCGTTACGACATTCGCACCGTGCATTCGGAGCCGTTCATGCTGAGCCTTTTGAATCGCTGAGAGCTTTCCGTCGTCCTGCTTCATTTCAACGAAGAAAATCGTACCGTTCGGAAGTATTACCAGACGATCAGGTACGCCCGCGGTGCCAGGCGATACGAATTTCCACACGAGGCAGCCGAGGGCTTGCAGCCCTTCGACAAATTTTCTCTCAACGGTAGATTCGGTCATCGTTCTCTGCCTCCTCGCTATTTTCTTCTTCATCATCAGTGCACCCCATCGACCAGACCTCAACAAAAAGCCAGCCGATAATCAATGCGATCAAAATAAGGATATCCATTTTTTAGTCCTCCTCAGTGAATATGCTACAAGCTGACAAGGTCAACATTTTTTTCGCGCGTATATGCGTATATGCGTATGTGCGGGCATTTTTGCGCGCTCTCATGCGATTTTTTCATAAATGTTTGTATAATAATAATCTTGTAGCTTGTAGTAAAATAGCTTTAAAGCCTTTATTTTTGAGGCTTTGCGCCTGACTACAAGCGCAAAACGCTTGTAGTTTGTTGTAGTTGAGAATTTTAAAAAGTTTCGCAAAATTCGAGATTTTTTTGTAGCTTGTAGTCTACAAGTCTATTTCTTGTAGTTATGCGGCCTTGTCTTGTAGTTTTATCCCTTTTTTGGACGTGTAAATGTCCTTGTAGAGCCATAAATCGGGATATATTTCGGCGACGGCTTTCTGATCCAGCCAAGCCTTTTGAGAATGCTCGCGATATCATAGCTGTCCTTTTTCTGCATCTTATTGATTGGCAGCCTGAAGCACTCGCACCAAATCTCGACGTTTGAGACCTCAGTACGCTGGGCCACTCCTTTCACGAGCTCGCCGCCCTCAGAGTATTCACCGTCAAGGAAGTCCAGGCGCTGATCGAGCGTCATATAGTCCCAGCCTTCGGGAAGCAGCTCATCGAGGTATTTCTGAACGATGCCTTCGCGGTCATCGGCTTCAAGAGCCTCAGTCTGCTTCTGCTCCGCGATTTTTTGCGCCTCGGGCGAGAGTATCAGGTTTGTTTCGCCCATGAGGTAGCGGCTGTATACTTCTGCCCATATCTGATCGCGGATTTCTGAGGTAATATCCCACGGGTGCCTTGAGCTGGTCCCGCTGACTTCTATTGGCCAGAAACGTCGGTTGCCCGTGATATCTTTGAGATATCCCGAGAAGTCGTTCACGGTGCCGAAGATTACACACTGACGCGGGTGTCGCTCGATGTTGTGACCATATGCGGCGCGGTAGATGTCTTCCTGGCGCGATATGAATGATTTAATAGATTCGACGTCGGTTTTCCTCATGCCTTTCATCTCGCTGATTTCGAGGAGCCAGTAGCCTGACAGCTTCTCGGCGGCCGTTTTATCCTTCATGTCCTCGAATGTAAGGTTGTCCGAGAAATACTGGCCGCCGAGCTTAGCGACGAGCATAGATTTGCCCGTGTTCGGCGGGCCTGAGAGTACAAGCATACTGTCGAACTTACACCCAGGCTCATATATTCGCCGCACTGCTGCCATGAGGATTTTTGACGTCGCCTCACGGGTGAAAATGCTGTCTTCGGCGCCAAGATAGTCGATGAGCAGCGTGTCGACGCGCGGCAGCCCGTCCCAGTTAGGAAGATGCTCGAGGTATTCCTTAATTGGGTGGAAAGAATGCCGTGAGGCCGTGATGATCTTTTGATCCATTAGCACTTGACGGGCAAATTCAGCGTAGACGGTGCCGATGTAAGTCACAAGCTCTGAATCGTCAGAATCGCGCCACGGCCCAGGGATCCTTTTCCACGGCAGGGGCTTGTCTCTTACTTCGATGCAATTTGAGTGGACATTGTAGGAGATGCCTTGAAGATTTGCGTCGTTCTCAAATATCCTCTTGGCGTTGAGCATCGACTTAGCGATCGCGCCGCTCTGGTTTCTGGCGAGCTTAGCCCGCCAAGCGTCAGGATCAGGATCATCAGCGAAGTCTTTAACGGCCTCGTCGTACTGCTCTTCGCTGAGGATTTTTCGCACCTCTTCGTTCTCTGAGGCGAAGCTTATCATCGCCTTATAACTTGGTCGTTGAGTTGTCGGGGTGTCGCTCGAGACGTTTTCGTCCTCGGCGCCGAAAAGGTGAATGCGGACTAAGTCAAAGGCGTTGCAAAGTTGCCCTCCCGCGGGGTCGGTGCCGTGGTTTGAGAACGCGAAGCGGCCGCCGTCATAAATTACAAGGCCCGCGGCTGTCGATCCCGCCGCATATGTATAGCGGTCGTCCTTAACTGTCGGGGTGTAGATTTCTGAGAGAAAAGCGTCGATTGCAGCAGGCACGTCGTAAGCTCGGCAGAAAGCGCCGACCATGCCTTTTTTGAGCGTCGGGTCTTGCTGCTTTTCCGCAAGTTTGCGCCTGCTCTGAGCTTCTTTGTCCGAAGACGGCCAAAGACTGGCGTCGGTCCAGTCGGGATATCTGGCGAGGATCTTATCAGGGTCGAGCATTGGCTCGTCGATGTAGTCGTAGAAGTATTCACCGTCGTCTGAGCAGCTGGGCCAGTACATAAGGCGCGACGGCTGGAACGTCGAGGGATCCATGTAGTCCATGCCGATATCTGTTGCGAGCATACGCGCCACCGCTTCATATTCGTCGGCCGTGACATCGCGTGCAAGCGGGACGAGCAGACGGTAGCGCGGCTTTGCGGGGCGGTGCTTATGCGTAGAGTAGCAGGCCGCCGCATATCCAGCAAGGAGCGTGAAGTCTTCCCAAAAATTCAGCGGGGCATCGTCGAGGTCGAAGGATAGAATCGAGCGTGATGAGACCGTGTGGGCGCCTCGTTTGCCGCCTTCAAGAGTGCCGCCGACAAAGCCGCCGACGTCCTTGATGTTGTCTTGATCTGCTTTAGTCGCTTTCATGTATTCGGCGTAGGTTTCAGGGGTTTTGATTGGTGTTTCCAGCCGCCGTAAGACATCGGACCAAAGCGTCTGGCGATTTTTCCACTTAGTGTCGAAGCGGTTGCGGCCGACCGCGATCCAAAGCTTTCTGTCGTTCTTTAGCGCTGGTGCGGGCTTTAATTCACTTATTTTATTCGACTTCATCTTCTTCGTCGGCTCCTTTTAGCGCTAATTCCTTTATGTATGCGGCTCTAACGTCCTCTTTGCCGTCCTCTGGGCAGTCTGCCAGTAGGCCCTCTATGTTCTCGCGGCGCAAGTTGCGCAAAGCCTCAATAGCCGTGTCCACGGCGAACTTCATCGCTTGTATATATGCGTCGAAGCCGTAGGCGGTTGATACAGTTAATCCGAGCGCATCTGTTATGCGATCGAGAAGCTCGCGCCACGCGTCGGAGCCCTGATAATACGTCGCTGTAAAGAATCGCCATAGATCCTCATAGCTGTTGCCGTCAATGATGTGGAATAATGGCGCACAGCTTACGAAAATTTCTGCAAGGCCCGCCGCGTAGTTTCGTCCGTAGCCTTTTGACATCACAAGTTTAATAAATCGTTTTTTTGTCATGTTGATTTCTCCTTACTGCGTTTTTCAGCTTTGCCCGTCAGGTTGTCCTGGCGGGCTTTATTGTTTATGCGGCGCTAATATGCTAAGGTCGTGTGATTTACGGTCGGCCGGTCCATTTTCGCCTTGCAAGAAGGGCAAAACTCATCTCCAGGCGTCCCGCTCGCTTGGCAGTTTGAGCAGATACAGTCATAGTCCAATGTGCAGCCGTTGTGGGTTGCTATTATTTCCCAGTGTGCGTGGATAATTTTTTTCATGGTTCCTCGCTTCCTTCCTTTTTGATATAAACTTCGTCATTTTTTTCCGCTTTTATGATCGAGATGTCCAGATGGACTTCACGCCCGCCATTAAGTCTCCATGCATAGCCTTTCGATCGATTCTGAACCTCTTGCCCGTACCCGCCGAGCAGCATTTCCACCATGTAATCACGAACGGCGTTAATTGCCTCGTCGGTAACTTCGCTTTTGTGAGCCCACCTTTTACCGTCGGCCGTGATTTCGCCCGCATAGATGAACGCACCGAGCTCGCCGAGATATACATGATACTCTTTTTCTTTAGCCATTTTCTTACTCCTTATCTTTTCTTTCTTTAAGTAATTCGCCTGGCGGTTTGGCCTTTTTAGGTGTCCACTCGAACACGGCAGCCGAATCATCAGGACTGCCCTTAGCGGTACCGTGCCGACAGCGATATGCACGCTGATAGCCAGGATTTATCAGACGGTCATAGCACCCTTGAACGGAAAGAGACGTGCGCCCGAGACGCTTAGCGATAGCTTCCCAGCTATGCCCCGCATCTCTCATTTTAAGCATTGTATTTACCTCGTCGTCTGTCCATTTTCGGGTCTGCTTTTTCAGCGGACGCTCGGCGATACCCAGCTCGAAGATCCGACGCTTGACAGCGTTCTCGCTACGCATAAGCGCGGCGCTCAGATCGTCGTAGCCATATTTCCCTGATTTCAACATGTGCCTGAGTTTGCAGTCTTCGTCGCTTGTCCACGGAGATTTTTTCAGCTTTTCGGCGGCCTTTGCACGCCGAGCCTCTTTCACCCAAGGCGGTTCTCGGCCGAGAATACCTTCGGCCATGTGACTTAGATCCACAAGATCTTTGTTGTTTTCGGCCCACGTCCAAAATTCATCGATGTCGACCATGGCATAGCGTCGACAGTTGAGGCTTTTTTGATACCTGAGCGGGAAGCCGAAGCGAACCCAGCGGGCCTTAGCCGCACGGTAATAATTACGATTGCGGTCGCCCAGCGCTTCGCAGAGTTGGGATAAAGTAATCAACGGGCCGCTATGAATGTGACGGCCAAGGCCCATTCTTTGAGCTCTGACTTTCACGGCCTCGATGGTTCGGCCGAGCTTTTTCGCGATGCTCGGAATTGATATTACGCCCCATTTATCTTCGAGGTATTCAATTTCTTCGGGGGTCCATTTTTTACCCGTGCTCATTTCGCGTATAGGCTATAAAATGAGCCGTTTATGATTGCCGCATAGAATTTGTTACAAGCTTCTTGAGTTGAGAATATCTTTTCGTAGGAATACCCCGTCGCTTGAGGCTCATAAAATCTAACCGAGTAGAGCTTCTGTTTGCTGGCCGTGTAGATTTCTTCACGGCTGAAGCTTACAAACTTATCAAGATTTATGACGGTGTCCTTATCGTCACCGAGTCTGATCCAAAACATAGTTAAGCTCCTTTCGTTTTTATATTGAATCGGTCGAGCTGGTCATGCGCTTGCAGCAGGGGCAGCGCATTTGCCAGACCGTGCTGTTCTTGCAAAATGCCCGAACGGTTTCGTCTTCCGATGCGACCCATTCGCAGCCGCAAACGTGGCATTTAAACTTCTTTATTATCTGCTCTGGGTGGCCTTGCTTGATTATCTTGATCATTTTTTAGCACTCCTTTTTTACTCTGACTTCACATACACTGTTAAAAGCGATATATTCGGTGTCCGTTTCTTTGATCCGCATACAGAAGCGCTCCTTGATTATTTCTTCGGCCATTTCCGCCTTGTCGAGAAATGAATAGATAGCGGTTTGAATTGTTGATTTATCAGCCATTTTTGAATAATAGGCATACTTTTTGAGCAGATACTCAACCATCGCCATTTCGTTCATCTCGCGTCCTCCTAAAACTTCATAAAGCAGCCCCAGAATGTGCCGCTTGCCTTGCCCGAGTGATGCCCGAAAAGCGGCTTTTCACCGATTGCTCTCCATACATCGGCGGCAGGAATATCATGCTCACTCCACTTGAAAATAAGAACGCCGTCGGGTTTCAATACTCGCATACACTCCTTGAATCCGTCGTGAATCATCTGCGGCCAGTTTTCGCCGAGCTTGCCGTACTTTTTAACAAGCCAAGAGGTCTCTTTTGCCCGAACGAGGTGCGGTGGGTCGAATACGACGAGTGAGAATGAGTTATTCTCGAATGGCAGCGCGGTGAAATCGCAGACGATGTCAGGTTCGACAAGACATATCCGCTCCTCAGTCCCGTCATGACTTTTCCAGATCATCTGATTTTCGCTGCGAATGTCGCAGTAGACGGCCGCAGGGTGATTCTTGTTGAACCATATAGTCCGCGAGCCGCAGGTTGCGTCGAGGATTTTCTTTTGTGCCAGATCTATTGATATATTGTTCAAACTGCTGCCCCCCTCAAAATGTCACCGCCGCGTTTAATACCGCCGCGGCTATCCAGTAGACGGCCTTTCGCCAATCGCCGCTGAACCCGTAAAACACCGCCGCGCCTACGTCGAGTAGAATCAATGTCAGCGGGAAAATTAACTCTTTTTTCATAGGCTCGCCTCATTCTACCCAAAACCTGTCGGGCAGCATATCAATAAGCGCATCGAGAGCGCGAGCCTCGTCGCAAGGATATTGAAAGCCAGCCGAGGCGGTGTTCGCTTTTTGATATGCATCTTCAATTTTTCTGATCTGGTCGATGAGAGACTGATTGCTGCCCTTGACGATCTCAATCGTAGCTTTGAGATGGTCGTAGCGTTGCTTCAGCTCGTAATAGCCCAAGAAGAGACGCATGTTGAAGCTTATTGTATTCAGCATTTCCGCCTTTGTTTTTCTCATGAGGCGCTTGCCAGCGTCTTCGGTGGCATATTCCCGCTCCCAGCTCGTGAGCTTGAAATAATCCTCTTCGGCCGCATCAAAGCCGACGATGTTGTAAAGATCGCCAACGAGGTAAACGGTGCAGTCATTATATTCTTGCTCGGCTTCGCTTTGATCGCGATATAGGTGGTGGCTGCTCAGAGCGTCGATAAGCTTATAGCAGTCGCCTTCAAGATCTGCAAAAGCAATTTTAAACTCAAAAGCTTCCTCGTCATCTCCATCGAGAGCCGCAAGGAATTTTTCATCGTCGGCGACCGTGTCGTGAATATCGATACAGGCGTCTTGAATTTCTTGAAGCGTCTCAATCATGAGCCCGTAGTCCATGTCCGCAAGCGCGGGCTTTTTATAGCGTAGCTGTTTCGCAAGCTGCGCTTTATATTCTTCAGACTTTGCCACCTTTAACACTCCTTTTCTCTCTTTTTGAGCAGCCACGCGGGAGCGTTGAACATTGTGCCCTCGCGTTCCCAGTGCGGGTGACGCCAGAATTTCTTTTCACATACGGCGCTGCAAAAGCGGGTCCTTCGGTCGCCTGTTCCCTGCTCGGTGACGACTACCCGCCCGCAGTGGGCGCAGGTAAAAGTAATCGACGGGTTTTCGGCGTTCATGTCGTGGTTATGGGTGTACTGATTGCAGCATTTCGCCGAGCAATATTTTTGAGTGACTGTTGATGGTGAAAACTCTTTTCCGCAGTTATGACATTTCATTTTCTGGCTCCTTTTAATCACTTTCTTCCACCTCTGCAAGAGGACACCAAGCGGGCTTTTCCCGAGATACTTTAATATGTTCGAGGCTATAATAGCTGTGACGGCAATATCGCTCTATGTTATCGTAGTAGTAGCACTTATTGCACTGCTTTGGAAAACGCTTCATCGGCGTTAATGCGTATATCTTTGTTTTTGCGGATCCCTGCTCAGCCAGCTTCGGCCCTTCTTCTTTTTTGACGGGCTCTAAGCCCATAAGCTTGACCGCCTCGTCGGGGTGCCTTACTACGAACACATCACACTCTTCAAAAACGCCTGTACTTTGAAAAGATAATGGGCAATTGGCGCACTGGTCTATTGTTTTGCAAAATGTATCTTTTGCATGGCCTAAGCTTTCAAACGTCATTTTATATTTCATCGATATTTTATATTTCACCGATCACCAAACTCCTTGTTTTCAGCCCACAATCCTCATCTATTTCTTCAATAGTTTCGAGCCCCATGAGCTCGGCAGCCTCGTCGGGGTGCTCTACAAAAAACGCATAGCATCCTTGATCTTTATGGTTCCTCATGTAGCTGAGTGGACACTCATCGCAGCAGTAGCCTATTCCGTAATTTATTGCGCGAGTACGGCAATAGGCTCGTTGTGCATCAGTCAAGGCGTTAAACGTTCTATCAATTGTAGCTTTTAATCTATACTTTTTCATCGTTCACCTCTAAATGATTAACGGCGTATAACGTCCTCGTAATTTTTCAAATTTTTCTTGAGTTCATCAAGAGCGACGGACAGATCATCTGTGGCCCCGTCGATGTCTTCGACTTCCCACTCATGCGTGTCGCTGTTGTATACTGTAGGGACAAGTGCCCTCGCCAAACAGTCCACTGTCTCGATGACAGAATGCAGGAGCGGAATCAGGCAGTCCTTATCATTTGTCACGATTTTTACACCCTCAATCTTTTTTATAATAGCAACATTCATACGTTCCGCCTTTTAAAGGCAATCCTGGCGCCCAGCTGATAGGCTCGGCCATGGCCGCGTCGATAACTTCGGCAGCCTTGGTGTCCTCGATTGGCACGTCGACGATCATTTCGTCGTGGACGTGTGCGACAATGTTATAGCCCATGTCCGTGATTTGGATCAGCTTTTCGGCGAGACAGTCACGAGCGGTGGCCTGTATGATGTTCTCGGTGATTTTTCCGCCATAAGTATCAAGCTTCGTCCATGTATTCGTCTGATTGTTGTTCTTCTTACCGAGGCCCCAATATTCAAGCGCGTCGCCCTGCTCTTTGTCTCGATTCACCGTCGCACCCCAGTAACATATCGGTCGACCTGACGGTAAGCGTATGAATAGGCAGCGGGTGTCACGTACAACGGCCGTGTAAAATTCAATTTTGACGCTGCCGCCTGCTACGGATACACGAATAGGGTATACTGAGGGTCGCCGATCTTCAATCGCTCTGATCGCGGCATTCTCGAAGGATTTCCAAAGCTTCACGATGTTCGGCGATGCGGCGCGCCACTGTTTTACGATTTTTGGCAGTTCGTCTTCGGGTATCTTACCCGCCTTGTCCATGGCCTTCATCGCTCCGACGCCGCCGCCGTATCCGAGAGCGAGCTCGGCAACTTTGCCGCGTTGTCTGAGGTGAGCATTCTGGCCGTGCTTTTCGACGGGCACTCCGAACATTTTAGCCGCGCTGGCGCAATAGATGTCGCCGCCATTCCGAAAAATGTCAAGTCGCCATTCTTCATCGGCAAGCCAAGCGATTACACGCGCCTCAATTGCCGAGAAGTCCGAGACAACAAAGCGGCAGTTTTCCGACGGTATGAGAGCGGTGCGCACCAGTTCGCTGAATATTTGCGCGGGTTCTCCGTAGAGAAGCTCAAGCCCTTCAAAATCTTTATCGGCGACGAGGGTCCGCGCAAGGTCGAGATCCTCAACATGGTTTTGCGGGAGATTGTGAAGCTGTACGATGTGCCCCGCCCAGCGCCCCGTCCTGTTGGCGCCGTAGAATCTGAACATGCCGCGAAGGCGATCATCGTCGCAAACGGCGCCGAGCATGGCGGAATATTTTGATATAGATGTCTTGCCGAGGGCTTGTCTGATTTCAAGCATACGGCGCACATCGGGATCCTTGATATCGCGAGCCAATGCTTGAGAGACCACATCTTTTGAGAGGCTGTCCATCAGCTCAGGTTCACCGTGTTCCGCAAGCCATTTTTTGAGTTGTACTGGGCTGTTGGGATTACTAAGCCCTGTCAGTTGGCGAGCCTCTTCCATAAGAATTTCTTGTCTTTCATCGTCATGGGCGACGATGCCCTCAGCATAGTCGCGATCAATGCGAACGCCGCGATCATTGATAATCTGGTCGACCGTCCAAAGGCGCTGCTCCTTAGCATTCGGCCTGAACGCCATGAGATCTTTGAGTATGCTCTGCTCAGCTTTTACGTCCTGCTTGTTGTAGTCAAGGTATAGCTGCCATTTCGCTGGATCGTCGCGGGGCATGTTCCGCGTGCGGCCGCCGTTTTTTGAGGTCGGTGCGCACGGCTTCGAGAAGTACTGAATCAACGTTTTGCCCGTCTTGAGTTTCTGCTTATCTTCGGGTAGGCCCAAAACTTGGGTTACACTTCCGAGGCTTGGCGGCAGGCCGAGAGTTGCAGCGAGCACCGCAGTACAAAGCCAGGATTCAGGATTGCATTCGAGGCCGTAGTAGCTTCGGCAGCATGTCCGCTCGAAATTAGCGTTGTAAGCGGTCTTGATGTATCGGTCATCGGCTACGAGCTCAAGGAATTCGTCTTCATCGCCGTCAAGCCCAGTAAAAACGGGTGAATCGTCGATGAGTAATGCGTTGCCACTTACGATGACGCCTGGGCGCTGAGCGAATCGGCGCGGCATAAATGTACGCACCTCATCGCTCTCGCTTTTACAGTAAGAGACAATCAAGATTTCAAAGTCTGGACAGCTGCTGTAAGCATAGGCCCCGCGGTCGATATCGACTGAGCTGTAAGTCTCGAAGTCAATACCCACAAAGAGGGGATTATCCGAGAAGGTCATCGTCCTCGTCCTCGTCGTCTCCGAAGTCGTCGTCGGCCGTGCTGATGTCTCCGCCAAGGCTTTCACCCTCAGCGATCTTCTGAATGTGGTTAAGGACTACACCGACGCCGTTGCCGTTGGTGTTGTAGGGGAAGAACGTGATCGATGCGCGAACGTAGCAGCCCGCGTAAACATCTTCCGCGTCGACGATCTCTTCCATGTCGAGGTCAACGACCTGAGGGCGACGGTTTCCGTTTTTGGCGCTGAGGTAGAAGCAACCCTCATATCCTGCACGCTCTGAAACATCGTCACCGTCATGAAGCGGGCTCTTGTAGTTGCCAGGGATTTTGCCTTTCCACTTTTCCTGCTTGCCTTGCTCCTTGGCGTTTTCGATGGCTCTCTTTACTACACTGAGCGTGTCCTTGTTGCTCTTGTCGATGAGAAGAACACATTGATATTTTCCGCTCTCGCCGTACCTCTCAAAAAGATGAGGGTAAGAAAGTCGACACATACCAGTGCGGACCTTCGTGTCAGTGATTAACTTAGCTTTGTACTTTCCCATAGTTGATTTACTCCTTTTCTTTATCTTTGTAAAAATCTGCCCAAATATCGAATGAATCAAGACAGTTGTCGCAGAGATCCATCGTGCTCTGTACTATGCCTCGCACGCCTGTGACTTTCATTAAGCCGCTCGGGCGGTATTTGGTGCCGTCGCTATATTTGGTGACGCGTTTGTTCTCCATATAAAAAGTTCCGCAACGATCACACTTTTTCGCTTGCATGGTGTACCTTGCTCCCTTCTTGCAGCCATTTATCGAGCGATCTAAGGCAGTCATCGCAGAGGTCTTTGTGGGTTTCCTCAAGGCTCTCGTCATGCCTATTGCAAAGATTGATGCCGCCGAGTACCTCGCAATTTTTTGTTACCTGATTATTTTGATAGATTACTCCGCATCTATCGCACTTTTTTACTCTTGCCATGATTTACTCCTCCTTAATCGATAAAATCGGCGGCCGCAGGGTTGAATGTACCCCTCGGATCGTCCTCAGCCGCCAGCTTTGGTGCTCCTGGTGCTCGGGTTATAAGCCCCGCGTCTTCGATGATGCTCTTGAATTCTTTCTTGCCAAGCAGCGAGGACATTTTTGTGATTCCGAGCAGGCTGCGCTCGTAGATCAAAGCTTCGTTGTAGCCAGCCGCTTTGACAGCGTCGGCGACCTGAGCTTCGTCCGTATATTTTCGGGTCGGGCGCCCCTCGACGACTTTCCAGCCAGGTATCTGATGCCCCGCAAGGATAGAATCTATGGCGTACCGTTCCGCTTTTTTTGCGAAGTCTTGCAGAGGCTCCAGTCGCCGTAGTACTTCGCTCATCTCACTATCGGTAAGTAGCGCAGGATCCTTCACTGCCCATTCCCCGATATCGAGTACATATTCAGCACGAGCTCGGCACCGTCCCGCAGCGGGGCAGAAGTGGGCGCGACACCAAGGACCATCAGGGTTGAAACATGCGTCGGGTCTGACAGCTTTTTCGGCCGCGGGTCTTACGATCGTGTCGGCCCATTCGACAAGCGTATTTGCGAGCATTTCCTCTTCGGTGACTGAATCAAGGCGAGGCTGATAGATTACCATTTTGACTTTTGTGTTCGGCGTGACCTCATAAACGGCGTCAAATTCGTTGAGTGCGCCCAGAGCATAAAGTCGTATCTGAGGATTATCCACGGCAGAAACGGGGACGCCCTTACCGTATTTCAAGTCGATAACCTCAAGGCAATCCTCGCCGACGATTATCACGTCGGACGTACCGAAGCCCTCGGGGACGAACCGACTAAAGTCAACGCGCTTTTCGGTCATAATTACGGCCGCACGATCCGTCGCTCTAATTGCTGCAAATTCCTCGGCGACATAATCAGCGTAGGGCTCGAGGATTTTGCACATGCCTTGAAAGCTCCCAGGCATCAGCGGGTTATCGGCGTAAAACTGATCTACGCTTGGTTTGAGCTTTTCAAGCTCGGCGTCGCGTTCAACATCGGTCAGATCCCCGACGGTTCCGCTGATGAGTATTTCAGCCACGGCATGAGCGAGGCGGCCTTCCTCAGTTGAGGGCGTGCGCCGTTCAGGATAGAGCGCCGCGAGCCTTGCAGAGCCAGGACAGTTAATCCAGCGCTCGGCCGAGCTCGCCGAAAGAAAAGCGTGTTGCGGTGTCTCGGCTGATTTTGATAGATTACTCACGGGCCATACTCCTTTGCATATTCTTCGTCGGACATGCTTTTTACCGCCTTGGCCTTGTCCAGCGCGACGCCGTAGTCGGCCGCTTTGAGCCCTGAGAAGTTGTCCGCGCCGAACGATGAAAGAATTGCTTTCACCGCATCGCGACGGCTTGCTTTCATCAGTTCGTTGAGAGCTGCGCGTACTTCGGTCGCAGAGATCACATCAAACGGCGGCTCATCGGCTTCTTCGGCCTTTGGCTTATTCTTTTCGGCCTTGGGCTTTGACGGCTTCTCACTGGGCGCCTGCTTCGTCTGAGCGTGTTCCTCGGGCTCGGTATCCGACTTGGCCGAGCCTATCTTGAGTTTGCGGTCGCGCTCTGCTTCGTCCGCGGTAGCTATCTCGACAAAGCCTCCGCTATCTTCGGGGGTCTCGATTACACGAGATAGCCTCGGGAGTTCTTTGAGCAGGTCGCTCAGACTGTTGAATTCAAGCGTGATTTTCATCTGCGTTTCCTCCTATATCGTAGGTTGTGTTTTGTTCTATGCCGAGAATGTCCTGATTTTCATCGTCAATATCGAGGCGGTACGTTATGCCGTCTTTTTCGGCGCTGACCACGCCGTTGCCATACCCGATACTCTTAATCCCGAAAAGTTGTTGCATCACGAAAAAATCTTCCGCTGCACGCCATGCAAACTTCTTTCGCAAATCGCAAGGATCCTCGAAGGTTTTGTTTCTGCGGTGGGCGTTTCGCCCGTATCTGCGCATCAGCATAATGAGCACACGGTCGGCTCTGATGTCGTAAAGCGCTTTCCCTTCTTCTTCGTCACCGCTGTACAGATCATCGACATAATCTTCAAATTTTTTAGTCGCATCATGAAGCAAGTCGTCGAGTAGATAGGTCAATTGAATGCGCCGCTGCTCTTCGTTTTGATCTTCGCTCTCAGCCAATTCGACGATGGTTTCGGATAGTGCGGCGGCCTGCTTATACAGCTGAATGAGTTCGCCTTCGAGATAATCTTTATCAATTTCTTTCATTTCTTGTCGCTCCTTTTTAGTTTATTTCCGAGGTATTCCCCGCACACGTCGGGTGAGTTGAGACACGGGCCGCTGCGCTTTTCGGGGCAATTATTACGTTTTCGGCAGAAATAGCAACACCGATTTCCGTGAAAATGATCGCAGTTGAATATCTTGCATTGTTTCTGATCGCCCCTGCTCGCGTTGTATTTTTTCATAATAGCCTTGTCTCGCTCGATGCAAGCCGCGCATCGAGTTTGATTGGGTAAGGCGGGAGCTTTCCGACAACGAATACAGAGCCCGTCATTCAGTGAACGCTCTCGCAGTCGCTTAGCCTGCACACGGGAATTGAATTGGCGATAACACTGGTCGCTACAATACTTTTTTCTTGAATTCTCGGCCGTGAATTCTCGGCCGCAATTCGGGCAGATTTTTTTGAAGAGTATTCTTATTTCGGCCATCAACGCCACCGCCTTTCAAAGCGCTTTGTTCTCGGCGTACAGCTTTCAAAAGGGCACCGCCAAGAAATAGAGCTTGATTTTTTGATATGTTGCTGCTCATTCGCAGGCTCCTTTCGTGATTTGTTCTGAGAAGTAGCCCGCGGCCCAATTTTTTGCCGCTTCGAGCGTATCAAATAAACGAGACCGCTGATTCTTTTGGCCGTTTATGTGGGCGTCAATCATTTCCTCGGTGACGACTATGTAGCGATCTTCATCGGGAATTTCGTTGGTACCTATGCGAATTGACGAATAACTCTCAATCAGGTTGTGGTTGGTTGCGAAGCCAACGCGAAAGATAAGCGCGACCGTCTTTTGAGCAGTCATGTCGTAGACCTGCATTAAATCCTTCGCGTCGATTTTTCTGTCCGCGGGCTTAAACAGCAAAGCCTTAGAGTAGTGCTTACCCGAGCCGCTGAGCTCACCTATACGGTCGAGAATTCCAAAGACCCGCTCTTTTTCAACGCCCAAGAGCTCATCTGCGACACGCTGAAGCAGAATGCCAGAACCGACAATCGGGTCGGGGCCGCCGTTGAGATAAATCGAGCTGGCAAGATAATTGTACGCTTTGCCCTTGAGCTTGCCTTCTTCGTCAATCACCATGACGATATCATCGCCGAGCTTCGTGGGCACGGTTTCTATGTATCCGCCGACCATTCCTTGAATTTCGTCGAGGTTTAGCGGACGCTGGGGCGTGCCCTTAATTCTCACATTGCCGAGGTGATCAATTTGAATGACACATCTTTCTTTTGACATCTCTTACACTCCTTTCCGAAAATCCTATATTTTAGGATTTTTCAGGTATAAAAATAAGATTAAGCGGTATCCCTGAAATTTCGCTGATTTTTACCAGAAGCGGCATCGCGGGATATGAACGATCCTGCTCCCAGTTATAGACGGTCGACGGGTCAACGCCGAGAGCGTCTGCAAAAGCGGCCTGGGACATGTTCGCATTTGCGCGGCAAGCTCTAAGCTTAACGCAGGGCTTTTCTACTACTACCATACTGTCTCCTTTCTAATCCTATATTTTAGGATTTTGTAGCTAAAACTTTGCCCCTCTTCTTTCGGGGTACAGCTCTATTATAATCCTATTATTTTGGATTGTCAATACTTTTTTCGGAAATTTTTAAGAAAACTCTTGAATTTTTTCGGAGAATAGTATATAATAAGCTCAACCCCTTGAAAGGAGCGGATATAATGTCGGAAGAAGAAATGAAAAAGTGTTTTGCCTCAAACATTGAATACTTTATTAAATTGACTGGGCAGCAGCAGCGAGATGTTGCCGCCGCGCTCGGAGTTGCGCCCACGACGTTTAACACTTGGTGCGTTGGTAAAATTTTGCCGACCTTGCCAAAACTGCAAATGATCGCAGATTATTTTAGCATTCAGGTTGAGGATCTGATTCAGCCGTTAGTTGGCCGTAAGCCAAAGGCAAGGATCGAGCTTACCCCAGAAGAAAACAGTATCCTTCGGGCATACCGTTCAGCGGACGAGGGCCTTAAAGATGCGGTCGCTAAGCTTCTCGACGTGGATCGGGAAAAAGGGCACGCCGAGTCATCGGTTGCATCGGTAGGGTGATTTATATCGATTTTGGTAAAAAGTAAAGGAGTTATTAAAATGAAAAAATTGATCATTATCTCAGTCATTGCTTTAGTCGCTTTGTGCTTGTGCGCTTGCGGATCAGAGGAGCCGCCCGTTGTGCTTGACTTTTCTGAGCCGACCGCGTTTGCAAAGGAAATCGATATCACGGGTCTGCGAATGCATTACGGCGATCTTCAAAGCGTTACTCAGAACGGCGACAAAGTAATTATAAAAGCAAAGATCACCTCAAATCTTACGAATGAGATGACCGTCAAGCAAAACTATTTGGCCGTAGCCGATTTGATTAGATTAAACGGCTTTAATACAGCGGGTGAGATCGAATACTGGGCCGTAGCCGATATGACCGACGGGTCTGAATCTAAAGTCGTTCAATTTACTCTCGATAAAATAACTATTGATGGCATTTATAATGAGACCATACTTTCAACCGATGTCGGCGACTATGCCACTGACGTTTGGATCCACCCGAGTTTGCAATCTTAAAGATAGGAGGGCATCGCCGTGAATGGCGTGATATATGCGAGATATAGTGCAGGACCTCGACAGACGGACCAATCAATAGAGGGCCAGGTCGCAGAGTGCATGGAATATGCATCGCAGAAGGGGATTGACATCATCGAAGTATATGCCGATCGCCACGTCTCGGGAAAATATGTCGAAGGGCGCTGGGAATTTCAGCGAATGCTCAGGGACGCTCAGACGCATAAATTTCAAGTCGTGATTGTCTGGAAAATTGATCGTTTCGGCCGAAATCGTGAGGACATTGCTATCGCAAAAATGACTTTGCGCCGCGCTGGCGTAAAGTTAATGTATGCAGCTGAATCGGTACCAGAAGGCCCCGAGGGTATCATGCTTGAGACCGTGCTTGAAGGCCTCGCAGAATTCTACTCGGCCGAGCTCAGGCAAAAAATAGTGAGAGGCCTCAGAGAAAATATGAAAAAGGGCCTCACCGTCGGGGGTCCTTTGCCTATCGGCTATAAAAGAGAAGATCGTCGTGTTGTCGTAGATCCTGAGACCGCCCCTCTTGCAAAAGAAGTTTTTGAGATGTACGATCGCGGCGAGAAAATGCAAGATATTGTGGCCTTTCTTAATGCTCACGATGTCCGAGGGGTACGAGGTGCCAAAGCGACGCCCGCGCTCGTGTACCGAATGCTCCGAAATCCACGCTACCTCGGAATTTTCGATCAGTACGACATTGAGCTGAGGGTCGAGCCTATAATTACCAGGGATCTTTTTGAATCCGTGGCCACGAAATTTCCGAAGAAACATCAAAACGCGGCTAATAAGGCCTTAGAAGATTATAAGCTTTCCTGCAAGTGTTTTTGTGGGTATTGTGGGGCCCTGCTCGTCGGAGAATGCGGTCGAAGTAAATCGGGCGTCGTATATCATTATTATAAGTGTGCGATTAAAAAGCGAGGCGGTCACTGCGAGCTGGCAACGGTTCCGCGGGATTTACTCGAAAAAACTGTCCTCGATGCCACTCTTGAAGATATGCTCACCGATGAGACTTTAGAAGCAATCATCGATGGGGCGATGGAAGTACAAGCCAATGATGAAAAAAACGACCCTGTCGTGCTACTTAGTAAGCAGCTCGACCAGAATCGTCGCAAGAGGGAAAATTTAGTTTTATCTATGGAAAATTGCCCCGCCTCAACAACTATCGCAAAGAGGCTGTCCGAGCTCGAAAAAGAGGCCTCAGAGCTCGAGAATGAGATTGCGCGGGAAAAGTTACGCAGCACTCACCTGAGCCGCGATATCCTCGCTGAGTGGCTTTATAGCTTTAAGCAGGGCGATAAGCACGATGAAGAATATGTCTCTCGAATTTTCGACCTGTTTATCGCAAAGGTCGCCGTGTTCAACGATAAAATAGTAATCTATTACAATGTCACGGATAAAGAATCGCCCGTACCCGAGGGTGTTCGGATACGGACGATTTGGTGGAGCATACGGGATTCGAACCCGTGACCTCCACACTGCCAGTGTGGCGCGCTTCCAACTGCGCTAATACCCCTTACCCGACTATGATAGCACATCGCGAGAAAGATTTCAAGTGTTTTTTGAAAAAATATTAAAAATTTTTCTTGACATCTGCCGCTTGAATTTGTCATTTTTGTTGAGATGCCGTTCACCGCTGCCGAAAGCGCCTTTTCGGGGCATCGCAAAAACAGGGGAGTGCACCCCCTGAATCGCGTTATTTCAGCCTTTGAGGCCTCTCGACTGCCTGTCCATATCCTCAACAACGATGTCATAAATCTCGCCGAGGGAACGGCAATATTCCAGAACTTTCCACGGCTCATTGGTATGGAAGTGAATTTTGATGAGGTCCTCATCGCCGACCGCAAGGAGCGAATCGCCCTTGAAGTGTTCGGTAAAGTAGTCAAAAATCTCGTCCTCGTCGAGGTTTTCGCCCTCGATAAGAAGCTGGGTATCGTATCTGTATTCGGTTTCCATGTCGACCGTCCTTTCTTTTTTATCAGTATAGCACATTTCCCGCCGCGTGGCAAGAGGTTTTTGATATTCGCCGTGAAAAAATCCCCGCGATGGCGGGGACTTTTCACTATTTGAGCACCTCATCGGCTGCGGGCTCGAGGGCGCGGGTTTCATAGAGCTCGATGAGGCCCGAGTCGCAGAGCTTTGAAAGCTCGCGGTCGAACGGCAGCTTTGCAAGCACCTTTGTGCCGAACTTCTCGGCGACGGCGTCGATGTTGCTCGGGCCGAAAATTTCATGCTTTTCGCCGCAGTTGGGGCATACAAAGTAGCTCATGTTCTCGACGATTCCGAGGATCGGAATGTTCATCATCTTAGCCATATTGACGGCCTTTTCGACGATCATTCCGACGAGCTCCTGCGGCGAGGTTACGACAATAATGCCGTCAAGCTTTATCGACTGAAAGACGGTCAGCGGAACATCGCCCGTTCCCGGGGGCATATCGACAAACATGAAGTCGACGTCTTCCCAGATGACCTCGTTCCAGAACTGTTTCACGACCCCCGCGATGACAGGCCCGCGCCAGACTACGGGCTGGGTCTCGTCCTCAAGAAGCAGGTTCACCGACATAACCTTGATTCCTGTTTTTGTGATGACGGGCAGAAGGTAATCGCCCGTTGAAGAGGCTTTCTGCCTGATTCCGAAGGCCTTCGGTATCGACGGCCCCGTGACGTCGGCGTCAAGAATTGCGGCGTTAAGGCCCCGCCTCTGCGCCTCGACTGCGAGCATCGAGGTGACGAGGGATTTTCCGACCCCGCCCTTTCCGCTCACAATGCCGATGACCTTTTTGATGTGGCTCATTTCATTCTGAGGCTCCGAGAAATCCTGCGGCTCGGTTCTTGACGAGCAGTTCTGCGCGCAGCTTGAGCAATCGTGATTGCATTCAGACATAATATATCTCCTTTATAAATTATTCGGCTTCGGGGGCTTCGGTCTCGGGCGATTCGGGCTCGGCGTCATCTGCGGAAGTGGTGACAGCGGCGTCGTCGGTCGGCGGAACGGCGTTTATGACCCCCGTTCCCTCTTTATAGAGGAATGTGACTATCCAGCCGTCGACGTTGTTGCCCGATATCTCATAAGGATAAGGAACCTTTTCGGTCTCGGTGTTGACCTTGAGCGGGATATAGACGTTTGTGGTGGTGGTCTCGGGGTTTTCGGCGTTGCCCGCCATCGGCACATAGTAGATCATATACTGCGAGCCGTCCTCGGTCGTTACCGAGAGGAATTCGGTGTCGATGGTATAATTTCTGAGGAAGTCGATATACTGCTCAAGGCAGAGGTCGTATTCCTTCATCGCGGTGGCGTGAGGAACGCCGACATATCTGAAATGCCAAGGCTCGTTGTCTATCATCGTGATGCTTTCCTTACCCTTGGGGTAGCGGTTCACAAAGCCGTATTTATGAGCGTTCTCGTCTATCCATGTATAGTCGCCCGTGCCGAGCTTCGACTGGTCATACTTGCCGTTTTCATATACCGTAAAGTCGACCGCAAGGCCCGTGTGGTGTTCGCTGAAACCGGGCTTCGCGACGAGCGACGAGCTGTCAAGCCCCGTCGAGTCGAGGTCGTCGGCGTAAAGGTCCTGCTGATATTCGAGGGTCCTGTAGCCCGCGTTGACCATGATTGTGTCCTTGCCCGTGGCGTTATAGAAGGCGAGGAGCATATCGTTCAGAGCGTTCATGGCCTCGGGCCTCACCAAAACGGTGTAGTCCTTGACGGAATACGCCCTGTTTTTCTTCTCCCTGATGACGTCGAGGTCGCTCTCCGAAACACTGCCCTTGAAGGCGATGTTGTTGTTTACAAGAACGAGGTCGCCCGTGCCGAGGTCGGCGGCCGTCTTTGTCTCAGAGGTGAAGGCGTAGTATGCCTGAGTATTGGGCTCGGCCAAAGGAAGATTATTTTCGGGCAGGGTATCGGGAAGAATATCGCCCGACTGAAGAGCGTTATCGCGGTCGGGTTTGTCTTCCTTGTCCTTCTTCCCGAAGATTGCGGAGCAGCCCCTTGAAATCAGAATGACGATCAGAAGAAGAATCGCAAGAAGAAGCGCGAGATTCTTGTATTTTATTTTATACCGTTTTCTCTGTCCGTATCCGTAGTTAGCCATTGTTTTAACCATTCCTTTCTCACACTCGGGTCATCGACCGCAAAGCTTGTATGCGACCGGCCGTTTCAGCCCCAAAGGTTGTATATACCTCTACTATAACACATATCTCCGAAAAAATAAAGACATATTTCAAAATAAAATGAAATTTTAATAAATTTTTTTCGCGATGGTACGGCTCAGGCGGAAAATAATCAAAAATTTACCTCAAATAAAGGCGGAATGACGGGCAATAATAGTTTTGCAGGCGAAAAGCGGCAAAGGCTGAAAAAATGTTGCGAGCCTTGCCCTCGCCTAACCTCAATAACAGCAGTGACAGAAATCTGATTAAAATGCAGAGCATTTTTAATAAAGGAGTGTTACAAATGAAGGGTATTACCAGCGATCAGGGCAGACAGACTCTTGAACAGTTCAAGATGGAAGCTGCGAATGAAGTCGGTGTCAACCTCAAGAACGGTTACAACGGCGACCTCACCTCTCGTGAGGCAGGCTCTGTCGGCGGACAGATGGTCAAGAAAATGATCGACGCCTACAAGTCGGGCAACGTTCGCTAAGACCGTTTAACACAAAAGCCGAGGTTTCCGCCTCGGCTTTTACATATGATGTTGAGAGCAACGCAGAAAGCTGAACTCATAAACGCATAAAAGAGGAGTGCAACCCGCACTCCTCATTTGACCGTTCCGCCCCTGAATTCGGCGCTTATCTCCGAGAGCTCCTTTTCGCCGTCGATGTACGGCCTGTAAAGCTCAAGCATGTCGCCCGCGCCGTAAAGGCCGCAGGCCGAGCAGCTTTCGCACTCGTTTGCGTCGCAGAAAAGGCCCTTTCTCACGATCGCCTCGCGCTCCTCGCGGGTGGTGTCTTTTATCAGATACTTCAAGATTTTTACCTCCATTACATTATTTTCCTTTGTGATTTGTCATTTTAAACATTATATCACAACGATTTTATTATTTCTGTACGTTGGCTGAAAATTATGTGAAAAATGTGCCAACGCGCTTGACTTATTGACAAACCGAATATAAAATAGTATCAGAGAGAAGTTGGATTTTCCGCGATGAGGTTTATCCACGCCCTCGGAATCGTTTTATAAAGAGCATATTATATAAAAAGGAGAGTAATTTTATGGCAACTTTGACCAAGAACCCAAATGTAAACAAATGGGTCGATGAAATGATTGCGCTCTGCAAACCCGCAAAGGTCGTCTGGATCGACGGCTCGAAGGAACAGCTTGACGGTCTTCGCGATGAAGCCGTTGCAACGGGCGAGATGATCAGGCTCAACGAGGAGAAGCTCCCCGGGTGCCTCTATCACCGCACCCTGCCCAACGACGTCGCGAGAGTTGAGGACAGAACCTTTATCTGCTCCCGCAAGAAAGAGGACGCGGGCCCGACCAACAACTGGTGCGACCCCAAGGAAATGTATGCCAAGCTCACCCCGATGTATGACGGCGTGATGAAGAACCGCACAATGTATATCATTCCGTATTCGATGGGCCCGATCGGCTCTCCTCTCGCGAAGGTCGGCGTTGAGGTCACCGACTCTATCTACGTCGTTCTCAACATGGCTATCATGACCCGCATGGGCGCCGACGCTTTCAAGAATCTCGGCGATGTCTCCGACGACTTCGTCAGAGGGCTTCACTCAAAGGCCGATGTCGACCCCGAGAAGCGCTATATCGTTCAGTTCCCCGAGGACAACACCATTTGGTCGATAAACTCGGCCTACGGCGGAAACGTTCTTCTGGGCAAGAAGTGCTTCGCGCTCAGAATCGCCTCATATCAGGGCAAGAACGAGGGCTGGATGGCTGAGCATATGCTCATTCTCGGCATTGAAAAGCCGAACGGCGAGATCAAATATGTCACCGCCGCTTTCCCGTCGGCATGCGGCAAAACCAACCTCGCGATGCTGATTCCGCCCGAGGGATACACCAAGAAGGGCTACAAGGTCTGGACCGTCGGCGACGATATCGCCTGGCTTAAACCCGGGCCCGACGGCAGGCTTTACGCCATCAACCCCGAAAACGGCTTCTTCGGAGTTGCCCCTGGCACCAACGCTCACTCAAACTATAACGCTCTTGCATCGACAAGAAAGAATACAATCTTCACCAACGTCGCCATCAACAACGACGATATGACCGTCTGGTGGGAGAAGCTTGACAAGAACCCGCCCGTCAACGCGACCGAGTGGAAGGGCGAAAAGGTCAACGGCCCCGAGTACGTCGCCGCGGGCAACAAGCTTGCTCACCCGAATTCCCGCTTCACCGCCCCTGCCGAGAACTGCCCCTGTATTTCTCCCGAGTTCAACAACCCGAACGGCGTTCCGATCTCGGCGATAATCTTCGGCGGAAGAAGAGCAAAGACCGCTCCGCTGGTTTACCAGTCCTTCAACTGGCAGCACGGCACCTTCGTCGGCTCGATAATGGCCTCTGAGACCACTGCCGCCGCAACAGGCGCGGTAGGCGTCGTCCGCCGCGACCCGATGGCTATGCTCCCGTTCTGCGGCTACCACATGGGCGACTATTGGGCGCACTGGCTTGAAATGGGCAAGATTCTGGGCGATAAGGCGCCGAAGATCTTCAACGTCAACTGGTTCAGAACCGACGACAACGGCGATTTCATCTGGCCGGGCTACGGCGACAACATGCGCGTCCTCGACTGGATCATCGACCGCTGCGAGGGCAAGGTCGACGCGGTTGAAACACCCATCGGCTATGAGCCCAAGCCCGAAGACATCAACGTTGAGGGCCTCGACGGCATCACCACCGAGACGATTGCCGACCTTCTCACCGTCGACAAGGATCTCTGGAGAGAAGAGGCCAAGGGAATCGAGGAATTCTATAAGAAATTCGGCGACAAGCTTCCGAGCGAAATGGCCGACGAGCTCAAGGCTCTCGAGAAGAGGCTCGGCTGATTCAATTCGATATCCTCAATATAATGTTCCGAGTAAATGGCGGAGTAAGCGGGTTTTTGCCCGCTTATTCCGTTTTTGAGGTATCACGGTTTTTGCTCTGACGGTTTATCATATCGCTTCCTCGGCAGAATTGTCTTCGCCCCGATATTTTTATCTTGATTATTTCCGCGGCATGTGCTATAATAAACTGAATATGTTTACGGTTAGCATGGGGAGGTGTGTTTTGTGAGGATACTCGGCATTGACCCGGGGTATGCCACGGTCGGCTTCGGGATACTCGACTATGACGGCAGAAGCTTTCGGGTCGTGAATTTCGGGGCGATAACGACAGCGGCGGAAGCGCCTTTCCCCGAGCGGCTGATGACCATTCACAACGACATGACCGAGCTCATAAACCTCTATAAGCCCGATTCTCTGTCGATGGAAAAGCTATTCTTCAACACAAACCACACCACGGGCATAGACGTCGCCCAAGCGAGGGGCGTGATAATGCTTGCGGCGGCCGAGTGCGGCACCGAGATCAACGAATACACCCCGCTTCAGGTGAAAAGCTCTGTCGTCGGCTACGGCCGAGCCGAAAAGCACCAGGTTCAGGAGATGGTGCGTTCGATTCTCAGGCTTAAAGAGATACCCCACCCCGACGATGCCGCCGACGCCCTTGCGCTCGCGATAGCCCACGGCCATTACGCAAGCTCGGCGGTGTTCAACGAGTATTCAAAGCGGGCCTATAACAGCGGCGACTATCAGAAATATCGCGACGGAAAGGACAAGCACATATGATTTACAGCCTCACGGGAAAGATACTTCACAACACCCCAGACCTCTGCGTGATAGAGTGCGGCGGCGTCGGCTATGCATGCAAGACCACCGCAAGCACGATGCAGCAGCTTTCGGGGCGCGATTCGGCCACGCTTTATACCTATCTTGCGGTGAGGGAGGACGCCGTCGAGCTCTTCGGTTTTGCCGATCAGGCCGAGCTTGAGTGCTTCAAGCTTTTAACCTCGGTGAGCGGCGTCGGCTCAAAATTTGCCCTCGCGATTCTTTCCGCGATGACCTCGGACCAAGTCGCCCTCGCGATAGCCTCGCAGGATTCCGCGTCGTTCACAAGGATAAAGGGCGTCGGAAACAAGATCGCGCAGAGAATAGTTATGGAGCTTAAAGACAAGATCTCAAAGGATTATTCCTATCTTGCGGGCGGCGACACCGACCTCGGCAGAATAGCGAGGCCGTCGTCAAACGTCGCAGACGCTGTCGAGGCGCTTGTGGTGCTCGGGTATTCTCAATCCGAAGCCGCTTCCTGCCTCGGAAAGATGGACGGAAGCCTTTCGGTCGAAGAGCTTATCAAGCGCGGCCTTAAAGAGCTTTCGGGCAGTAAATTCTGATACGGAGGGTAAAGATGATAGAGACAGGTGAATTCGATTTTGAAAACAGGCTTGTCGCCCCTCAGGTGATAAAAGAGGACGACGGCGACTTTGACTATTCGCTCAGGCCGAAGACACTTTCGGAGTACATCGGTCAGGACAAGGTCAAGGAGAATCTTTCGGTATACATTGAAGCCGCGAAGAAGAGGGGAGAGGCCCTCGACCACGTTTTGCTCTACGGACCCCCGGGGCTCGGAAAGACCACGCTTTCAAACATCATCGCCCACGAAATGGGCGTGAATATAAGGGTGACTTCGGGCCCCGCGATAGAAAAAACGGGCGACCTTGCGGCGCTGCTGACAAGCCTTCAGGCGGGCGACGTTCTCTTCATCGACGAGATCCACCGCCTTTCCCACGCGATAGAAGAGGTTCTTTACCCCGCTCTTGAGGACTTCGCGATAGATTTCATGATCGGCAACGGCCCTGCCGCTCGCTCGATAAGAATAGATCTTCAGCGGTTCACGCTGATCGGCGCGACCACCCGCTCGGGCCAGCTCTCGGCGCCTCTGCGCGACAGGTTCGGAATAATCCAGCGGCTCGAGCTTTATTCCACCGACGACCTCGCCGAGATAATAACCCGTTCGGCGGTGATACTCGGCGTTGCGATAGACAGCGAGGCGGCATATGAAATGGCATCCCGAAGCAGGGGCACCCCCCGAATCGCAAACAGGTTCCTGAAGCGTGTCCGCGACTATGCCGAGGTAATGGGCGACGGAAGGATTACCAAGGACATCGCGAAGATAGCCCTCGACCGAATGGAGGTCGACAACCTCGGGCTCGATTCTTTGGACAAGCGAATGCTCACGATGATAATAAAGGGCTACGGCGGCGGGCCTGTCGGGCTTGATACCCTTGCCTCGGCCATCGGCGAGGAGGCGGTAACGCTTGAAGACGTCTGCGAGCCGTTCCTGATGCAGCTCGGTTTTCTGGCGAGGACCCCGCGCGGAAGATGCGCCACCGACCTTGCCTATAACCACCTCGGAATCCCCCGCGGGGACGACGGCGGGCAGACATCGCTTTTGTAAATCAACAGGAAGGGAAGTCATAAAAAATGTCGAGGCTTTTTACCGCCGAGGGCGCGAGCGGAAGGGCGATGACCGAGCTCGGCTGCGAGGAGACGATGAAGATAGGCAGGGCGCTTGCTCTGCTTCTTCAGAACAGAACGGGCAGACCCGCGAAGATTCTTATCGGGCGGGACACAAGGCTTTCGGGCGAGATTTTGGCCGATTCGCTTGCGGTCGGCTGCTGCTCGGTCGGGGCAAATGTTCACTTTCTCGGGGTCGTTCCCGCGCCCGCGGTCTCCTATCTTTGTGAGAAATACCACGCCGACGCGGGCGTGATGATAACCGCCTCTCACAACAGCTATGAATTCAACGGGCTGAGGATCTTCGACGGCTACGGCTATAACCTTGCGGTCGGGATTTTAGAGGAGATGGAGAGGCTTGTAACCGAGGCGCCCGACGAGCTTCGGCTCAGCGGCGAAGAGAACATCGGCAAAAAGGTCTATGAGAAAAATGCCGAGTGGGACTATGTCCGCTGGCTCATAAAACAGATCGACACCGACCTCAGCAGAATGAAGATAGTCGTCGACTGCGCAAACGGCGCGGCCTGCGGAACGGCGGAAAAATTCTTCAGGGGGATAGGCGCGAACACGATTTTAATCAACAACGCCCCGAACGGGCGGAACATAAACGATCACTGCGGAACGGTCGACCTTGAATCCCTGAAAGCGAGCGTCATCGAGAACAGGGCTCAGGCAGGGCTTGCCTTTGACGGCGACGCGGGCAGGTGCATAATGGTCGACGAGCGGGGCGAGGTCCTTGACGGCGACAGGCTCACGGCGCTGCTGGCCTTTTCGATGAAGACCGAGCAGAAGCTTAACGCCAACACCTGCGTGGTGTCTCAGACGACTAACCTCGGGTTCTTCCGCTGGGCGAAGGAAAACGGCATAGTCGTTTCGGCGGTGCCCGGGGTCGGAATAAGATATATCGTCGAGAGAATGCTTTTGGGCGATTACAACCTCGGGGGAAGCTCTTCGGGGCACATCGTTCTGATAGATTCGACAAAATCCGCCGACGGCGAGCTTGCGGGCGCGAAAATTCTTGAGATACTCAGCCGAAGCGGCCGAAAGATGTCTGAGCTCGCATCGGTTTATGAGCCCTACCCGCAGATTGAGCTCAACGTTGAGCTTCGGCCCGAGTTTTCGGGCAGGTGGCAGGAGAACCCCGCGGTCAGCGAGATAATCGGGTTCTGCCGACAGAAGCTTGAGGGCGACGGAAGAATTTCGGTGCGCGAGTCGACGGCATCGCCCGTTTTGAGAATAACCGCCGAGGGCCGCGATAAAGATACCGTCTGGCAGTATGCTCAGGCGATCGCAAAGGCGATAAGAGACAATCTTGGATATCCCGAGGAGTAACGAATGAGAACCGCTGATGAATGGAAGGACTACCGACTTATAGACACCTCCGACGGCATGAGGCTTGAAAGCTGGGCAGGGAAGACGCTTTGCCGCCCCGACCCCCAGATAATCTGGAAGACCGAGAAAAAGAACCCGCTATGGAAGACCTGCGACGCGATATATCACCGCTCGGACCGAGGCGGCGGAAGCTGGGAATTCAGAAAACAGCTCCCCGAGAGCTGGAACGTGAGTTATAAAGACCTTCGGTTCATAATCAGGCCGACGGGCTTCAAGCACACGGGGCTTTTCCCTGAGCAGGCCGTGAACTGGGACTTGTCGCGAAAACTCATCGAGAACGCGGGCAGGCCGATATCGGTGCTGAACCTTTTTGCCTATACGGGCGGCGCAACGCTTGCCTGCGCAAGCGCGGGCGCGAGCGTCTGCCATGTCGACGCCTCAAAGGGCATGGTCAAATGGGCGAGGGATAACGCTGCGGCTTCGGGCCTTGCCGACAGGCCTATAAGGTGGATAGTCGACGACTGCGAAAAATTTGTCGAGCGCGAAATAAGGCGCGGAAGAAGATATGACGCGATAATAATGGACCCGCCGAGCTATGGGCGCGGGCCTTTGGGCGAGGTATGGAAGCTTGAGGATTCGATCTACGATCTTCTGACCCTCTGCGTCAGGGTTTTAAGCGATGACCCGCTGTTCTTCATGTTAAACAGCTATACCGCGGGGCTTTCCCCGTCGGTGATGTCATACATGCTCGGCGCGCTGATAAAGCCGCTTTACGGCGGAAGCGTTTCTGCCGATGAGATAGGGCTTCCCGTTGAGGAAAAGAATATGTCGCTGCCTGCGGGGTCTACTGCGGTCTGGCTTTCGGGAAACGGAGATAATTAAATGTCAGAATTCATCGAAATAAAAGACGTAGTGTTCAGCTATGTCAACGAATACGACGACCCGCCGACGAAAAACGTTGTATTGAAAGGCGTCTCGCTTGAAATTAAAAAGGGCGAGTTTGTCGCGGTGCTCGGCCACAACGGCTCGGGCAAGTCTACTCTTGCGAAGCTTTTGAACGCGATAAATCTTCCCGAGAGCGGCGAGGTTTTAATCAACGGAATGAACACCGCCGACGAGGAGCGGCTTTACGACATCAGAAAGACCGTCGGAATGGTCTTTCAGAACCCCGACAACCAGATCGTCGCGACGGTCGTCGAGGAGGACGTTGCCTTTGCGCTTGAAAACATCGGCGTTGAGCCGTCTGAGATAAGGCGGCGGGTCGACGAGGCGCTTGAAACCGTCGGAATGTATTCCTATCGCGAGCACGCCCCTCACAAGCTTTCGGGCGGGCAGAAACAGAGAATAGCGATAGCGGGCGTTTTGGCGATGCAGCCCGAATGTATCGTGATGGACGAACCGACCGCGATGCTCGACCCGATCGGCAGGCGGGAGATAATGAACACGATAAAACAGCTCAACGCGGCGGGCGTGACCATCGTTTTGATAACTCACTATATGGACGAGGCGGCGATGGCGGGCAGGGTGGTCGTTATGGACAACGGAAGCATCATCGCCGACGACACCCCGAAAAAGGTCTTTTCCAAGGCCGAGATGTTAAAATCCGTCGGGCTTGACGTTCCGAACGTCACCGAGCTCACCCACGCGCTTATAAAAGAGGGGATAAGCCTCCCCGACGACATAATATCGGAGGACGAGTGCGTCGAATGCCTCTATGACCTTTTAAAGAAAGGTGAATGAATTGGGAATAATCAGAACTGAAGATCTGACATATGTTTACGGCGAGGGAACGCCGTTCAGAAAGGTCGCCGTCGACGGCGTCAATATTGACATCGACGAGGGCGAGATAGTCGGAATAATCGGGCACACGGGCTCAGGAAAATCGACTCTTATCCAGCACTTCAACGGCCTTTTGAAGCCGACCTCGGGCAAGGTTTTCATCGACGGCGAGGAGCTTTTTGCCGATAAATCCCGCCTGAAAGAGATAAGGTTCAAGGTCGGGCTTGTTTTTCAGTATCCCGAATACCAGCTCTTTGAGGAGACTGTCTATAAAGACATCGCGTTCGGCCCGAAGAACATGGGCCTCTCGGACGACGAGGTCGACCGCAGGATTAAAGAGACCGCGAGGCTTGTCGGCCTCAAGCCCGAGCTTCTTGACAAGTCGCCGTTCGAGCTTTCGGGCGGCCAGAAGAGGCGGGCGGCCATCGCAGGGGTAATGGCGATGGAGCCTAAAGTCCTCATCTTAGACGAGCCCACCGCGGGCCTTGACCCCCACGGCCGCGACAGAATCCTCGGGCTGATAAAGGAATATCACGCCGAAAAGGGCACCACCGTTCTTTTGGTTTCACATTCGATGGAAGACGTCGCTAAGACCGTCTCGAAAATTTTGGTGATGAACGACGCCAAGGTGTTCATGTACTCCGACCGTTCAAGCGTTTTTGCAAGGTCTGAGGAGCTCAGCGCGATGGGTCTCACCGTCCCGCAGGTCACGAAGGTTTTTGACAGGCTTCGGGCGATGGGCATTGAATTTCAGGACGAGGTTTTCAGCATCGACTACGCCAAGGGTCTTGTTCTGAGGCTTCTTGAGGAAAAGAGGAAAAATCTTGATTAAAGACATTACAATCGGCCAGTTCTTCCCGGGGCAGTCGGTTATCCACCGCCTTGACCCGCGAATGAAGCTTTTGATCACCGTATTATATATAGTCATGCTCTTCATCGCGAAGGGTTTTTCGGGCCTCGGCGCAGGGGTTATCTTCATGCTCATCGGCTTTTTGCTGTCGGGTATCCCGATAAAGATGATGTTGAAATCGGTCAAACCGATTCTGCCGATAATTATTTTCACGGGAATTCTGAACCTTTTCTTCATAACCTCGGGAAATATAATCTTCGAGTGGAAATTCATAAAGATAACTGACAACGGCCTCAGAACGATGGCTTTTATGGCGATAAGAATTATTTTGCTGATATTCGGCACATCGCTTCTGACCTATACCACCTCGCCGATAACCCTCACCGACGCCATCGAGCGGGTTCTTTCGCCGCTCAAAATAATTAAATTCCCCGCGCATGAGATCGCGATGATGATGACGATAGCTCTTCGCTTCATTCCGACGCTCATCGAGGAGACGGATAAGATAATGTCCGCGCAAAAGGCGAGGGGAGCCGACCTTGAAAGCGGTAACCTCATCAGGCGCGCAAAAGCCCTTATACCGATACTGATACCGCTGTTCGTCTCGGCGTTCAGAAGGGCCGAAGATCTGGCCCTTGCGATGGAGTGCCGCTGCTATCGGGGCGGCGAGGGCAGGACCCGCCTCAAACAGCTTAAAACCGCCCCCCGCGACTATTTCGCCCTCGCGCTGACAGTGATATTCATCGCCGCGATAATACTTCTGAACAGGTATTCGCCGATATGAAAAACTACAAGGTCACAATATCCTTTCTCGGCACCGCCTATCACGGCTTTCAGCGCCAAGAGGGCGGCCTCGCGACGGTTCAGGGCAAGCTTGAGCGCGCGATATATAAGCTTTTGGGCGAGCGCGTCTCGGTGAACGGCTGTTCGCGAACCGACGCGGGCGTTCACGCTAACGAATTTGTGATAAATTTCTTTCTTGACAGCCCGATAGACTGCCGAGGAATAATCTACGGCCTCAACGGCGTCCTGCCTGCGGATATCGCGGTAAAAAGCGCCGAGGAAGCGCCGAAAAGCTTCCACGCAAGATATGACTGCAAGGGCAAGGAGTATGTCTATTTAATTCACAACAGCGAGATAAAGTCGCCGTTTTTGGCCGACAGAATGTACCGAAGCTGGTACCCGATCGACGAAAAAAAGCTCGACCGCGCGGCAAAGGCCTTCATCGGCGAGCACGACTTCAAATCTTTCTGCGCAGCCTCCTGCGACAAGGATATAACCGTCAGAACTATTTTCGACTATTCGGTCTGCCGCGAGGGCGATGTTGTGAAATTCACGGTCAGCGGCGACGGCTTTCTCTATAACATGGTAAGGATCACCGTCGGAACGCTTCTTTTCATCAACGACGGTAAGCTTTCCGAGGATTCGATCCCGTCGATTATCGCCGCCAAGGACCGCACTCTTGCGGGCAAGACTGTTCCGCCGCAGGGGCTTTATCTTAACAGAGTATTTTACTGAGGGAGTGATATGAATGCCGTCTGTCAATTCGTTTGAAACGGATATGCGAAAGCTCAGAAGAAAGCGCCGCACAAAGAGGCATATAAAGAATTTTTCGCTTATTCTCGGAATAGTTGTCATCGGTTTTCTGGTTTATCTTTCCCGCGATGCATGGCTTAACTATTTCGACGGAATTCTCGCGAGGGCTTCAACTAACGTCACCACCATTCAGAACGACGGCGCGCTCGCGGGCGGGAACTATCCCATCGACATCTCAAAAAAGACCCACACCCGCATCGGGAAGATGCAGAAGAACTGGACTCTTTTTGCAGATACCACCTTTTACGTCTATGACCGCTCGGGCGATATAGTCTATTCCGCGCAGGCTTCATATTCAAACCCTGTCGTCGAGGAATCGGAAAAGCGCACGCTTGTCTACGATCAGGGCGGCTATAACTTCATGGTAGCGGGCCCTAAAAAGGAGATATATTCAAAGCGCCTCAGCGGACAGATACTTCTCGGCTCGATAGGCGCCGACGGCTCTGTCGCGATAGTCACCGCCAACGACAAATACGCCTCATACCTCACCGTCTATGACAAGGACGGCTCAGAAATATACCACTGGGCCGACGGCACGATGATAACCGCAGTCGCAGTCGACAAAAACGGCAAGGGCCTTATTCTTTCGAGCACCTACGCCCGAGGGGGCACATTCCGCTCGACCGTTACAAAGCTTTCGTTCGATTCCACCGAGGTCGTGATGCAGACCGCCCCCGTTGAGACCCTCACCTTCAGGCTTGCCTACTGCGACGGCGGGTTCTGGCTTTTGGGCAGCGACCGCCTGCTCAGGTTCTCGGACGACGGCACACCCGCGTATACTTTTACCTATGACTACGAGCTCGCCGATTACAGCCTTTCCGACGGCATCGCGGCGCTTGTCTTTGAGGGCATAGGCGGCAGAAGCGGCGATATCGCTGTTCTGACCGCGGATTCCGACAGCGCTTATACCGCCTCGGCCGATTCCTCGGTCAACGACATTTACTCAAGCGAGCACGAGGTATATATCTGCTACGATTCAAGAATCGACGCGATAGCCCCCGACGGCGCAGTCATCGCCACCGCGCCTGTCGACACCGTTTACCGCGAGTTTGCGGTTCTTGACGGAAATATCTATCTTTTGGGCTATCATTCCGTCGAGCGCACCGAATTTTCGTTCTAAGCGAAAGGAGTAGAAAATGGCATCAGAACTTTTCATCTTTTACGATATATGCGCAGTCGCAATCGCGCTTGTATACCTTTATATCGGGGCGAAGCGCGGCCTGCTCAGAAGCGTTGTGTTTGTCCTGCTGACGGCGGCCTCAATCGCGCTGAGCTGGCTTGCCTGCACCGTCGCGACGCCGATAATTTATGACAACGTCTTAAGAAAGCCGATAATCTCAGCCCTTGACGATTCTTCGTCAAAAACCGACCCTGTCGCGGTGGTTTCCTCGGCGGTGAGCCGCGGCGGCTACGGCGTTGAGATGACCGATTCCGAGGTCGAGAGCGTAATTTCGCGCACGGGCGATTTCTTCTCAAACATCGCGGGAGAGATAAAAAACAACGGCGCCAACGAGAGCGCCGAGAGCATCGAGAGCGGGATTGAAAAAACCGTCACCGACGACATGCTCAACGCCCTTATCGGCGACGTCGTCTCGCCGAGGGTCCTCTCGGAGATTCTTGAGACCGTCTCGGACGCCGAATCAAGCGTTCGCTCGGTGGTCGGGGTGTTTCTTGAGGGCGACAAGGCCCGAACCGCCGACGCCGTCGAGAGCACGCTTATCGCCCCCGCCGTAAAGATGATTCTTCGGGGCATAATATGGGTTGTCTTGATGTTCATACTGATGTTCCTTTCGCGGCTCATCGCGAACGCGTTCAGGGGCGTGAACAAAGTGCCGATAATCGGGCCTGTAAATTCGCTGATGGGTGCGGCGCTCGGTCTTGCCGAGGGTTTGGTCGTGATCTATCTCATCTCTCAGGTGGTAAAGGTAATTTGCTACTTCTCCTCGAATTCGCTGATGTTCCTCAACACCGACACCGTCCGCAATACCTATATATTCAAATATTTCTTCTATTTCACACCGTCGCAGTTAGGCTTATGACGGCATTTTAAGGAGGTTTTATACACAAAATGATCTGCACCAATTGCAAAAAAAGACAGGCTGTCGTGTTCATCACAACAATGAACGGCAACGAAAAGAAGAACGAGGGCCTCTGCCTCATCTGCGCGAGGGAGAGGGGAATCTCTCAGGTCGACGACTATATGAAGCAGATGGGCATTACCGATGAGGATCTCGAGGCCTTTTCCGAGCAGATGATGCCCGAGGGCGACAGCTTCGAGCCGGGGGGTTCAAACACCATGCCGAATATAATCTCGAACTTTTTGAACAAGATGGGTGGCGACCGAAAACAGCCCGACGGCCAAAGCCGTGCCGACGAGAAGCAGGGCGGCAGAAACCCGAAGAAGGAGCTCAGGTTCCTCTCGACCTACTGCACCGACCTAAACGCGCGCGCCGAGGAGGGCAAGCTTGACAGAATAATCGGCCGCGATCGCGAGATCGGCCGAGTTATGCAGATCCTCTCGCGCCGCCAGAAGAATAACCCCTGCCTGATCGGCGAGCCGGGCGTCGGCAAAACAGCTATCGCCGAGGGAATAGCCCAAAAAATCGTCTCGGGCGATGTTCCCTATCACCTCAAGGGCAAGAGGCTATACCTCTTAGACCTCACCGCACTTGTCGCGGGTACCCAATTCCGCGGCCAGTTTGAGTCGAGAATAAAGGGCCTCATCGAAGAGGTCAAGCGCGAGGGCAACGTGATTCTCTTCATCGACGAGGTTCACAACCTTGTCGGCACGGGCGACAGCGAGGGCACGATGAACGCCGCGAATATCCTCAAGCCCGCGCTTTCAAGGGGCGAGGTTCAGGTCATCGGCGCGACGACCTTCAAGGAATACCGCAAGTATATCGAGAAGGATTCCGCGCTCGAGCGCCGCTTCCAGCCCGTCACCGTCACCGAGCCCACCGTCGAGGACACCGTTCAGGTTCTGATGGGCATTCGCAAGTATTATGAGGAATACCACCATGTCAAAATCTCCGACGCCGCGCTGAGAATGTGCGCAGTTTTGTCAGAGAGGTATATAAACGACCGCTTCCTGCCCGATAAGGCCATCGACCTTTTGGACGAGGCCTGCGCAAGCGCCTCGATAAGAAGCCCCGAGCTCGGCGAATATGCCGACCTCACCGCCGAAAAGGCCGAGAGCGAGAAGAAAATCTCAGAGCAGGAGAGCGCCGAGACGCCCGACTATGAGGCCATCGCGAACGAGCGGGCCGAGCTTTCGAGAATCGAGAGCAGAATGAAAGAGATCGAGCCTATTGTCAACTCGGTAATGGTCAACGAGGAGGACCTCTCAAAGGTCATCGAGCTCTGGACGGGAATACCCGCCAACAAAATCGTCGAGTCCGAGTATGAGAAGATACGCGGGCTGAAAGAGGCGCTGTCAAGGCGAATCGTCGGCCAGCCCGAGGCGGTCGAGCTTGTCTGCTCGGCGATAAAGCGCTCGCGGGTTCAGCTCACCGAAAGAAAGCGCCCCGCAAGCTTCATCTTCGTCGGCCCGACGGGCGTCGGAAAGACAGAGCTCGCGAAAACTCTTGCGGCCGAGCTCTTCGACGCCACCGAGCCCCTCGTGAGAATCGACATGTCGGAATATATGGAGAAACACACGGTCTCGCGGCTCATCGGTTCGCCCCCGGGATATGTCGGCTATGACGAGGCAGGCCAGCTCACCGAGAAAATCCGCCGCAAGCCCTATTCCGTCGTGCTTTTCGACGAGATCGAAAAGGCCCACCCCGACGTCATGAATATTCTTTTACAGATACTTGACGAGGGGCACATCAACGACGCTCAGGGCAGAAATGTTTCGTTTGAGAATACGGTCATAATTATGACATCAAACGCGGGCTCGACGGATAAATCACTCGGCATCGGCTTTGAAAAGACCGCCGCCCAGATCTCACGCGACCGCGCGATAAAGGGCCTGCGCGAGTTTTTGCGCCCCGAATTCATCAGCCGCGTCGATGAGATAGTGGTGTTCAACCCGCTCACCAAGGAAAACTACGCCGACATCGCGCACATCATGCTCAAGGAGATGGAGGCCCCGCTCTCCGAGAAGCTCATCATGTTCACCTACGACCGCGCAGCCGAGCTCGCCGTCGCCGAGATGGCCTACGACGAAAAATACGGCGCCCGCGATATCCGCAGGGTTTTGCAGAAGGAGATAGAGGACAAGATCGCGAACCTTATCATCGACAGCGGCGTTATCAAGCTTCGCACGATAAACGTTACCGCCGAGGACGGGAAGATAAAGGTCGAGGGCCTGAGCTAAATTGTAAATTTTCTGTTAATTTTTTCGGACATGATTGCATTTTTCATCGCGATGTGCTATATTATTTAGGCCGCATGTTATCGGCTTTAAGTGGGTCACTATGCCCCGCCGCAGACAGCGAGTTTTATAGAAAAGGCAGGTGCCGCTATAATGTATGCAGTAATCGAGACCGGCGGAAAGCAGTATCAGGTTCGCGAGGGCGATATCGTCTTTGTTGAGAAGCTTAACGTCGAGGCTGATGAAAGCGTTTCCTTCGACAAGGTCATCGCTGTTTCCGACGGCGAGAACGTGACCGTTGGCGCTCCCTATGTATCGGGCGCTTCGGTTGAGGCAAAGGTCCTCAAGAACGGCAAGTCGAAGAAGATCACCGTTTTCACCTACAAGCCGAAGAAGGGTTCGACCCACCGCAAGATGGGACATAGGCAGCCCTATACTCAGGTCCGCATCGAATCCATCAAGGCATAATGATCCGTTCGCAATTTAAAAAGTCCGACGGGAAATTCGTTTCTTTTTCCGTGAGCGGGCACGCGGGATATGACGACAAGGGGTTTGACATCGTCTGCGCGGGCGTTTCCTCAGCGGTAATGCTCGTCTGCAACTCGATAACCGAGGTCTTTAAGATCAATGCCGATATTTCGGCCGAGGATAACGAGATCTCGCTTAAAATCCCGAAGAGCCGCGAGGGAAGCGCGCTTATCGAATCGCTCGCTATCCATCTCAGGGCCATGTCCGAGGATTATCCCGAAAACATATCTGTAACAGTTTCGGAGGTGTGATAAATGTTAAGAATCAGCTTACAGTTCTTCGCCCACAAAAAGGGCGTCAGCTCGACCAAGAACGGCCGTGAATCCGAATCAAAGCGCCTCGGCGCCAAGAGGGCGGACGGCCAGAGCGTGCTTGCGGGCAATATCCTTTACCGCCAGCGCGGTACCCATATTCACCCCGGTGAGAACGTCGGAATCGGCTCTGACGACACCCTTTATGCAAAGGTCGACGGTACCGTCCGCTTCGAGAGATACGGCCGCGACCGCAAAAAGGTCAGCGTTTACCCCGCTGAGTAATCGCTAAAAAACGACAGAATCCCGAGTCATGCGGCTCGGGGTTTTTGGTACGGGAGAGTTTTATATGTTTGACGGTTTTGTTGATCGCGTTGATATTGAGGTCGAAGCGGGCGACGGCGGCGACGGCGCAGTTTCGTTCCATCGCGAGAAATATGTCGCTGCGGGCGGCCCCGACGGCGGCGACGGCGGCAAGGGCGGAGATATCGTTTTTTTGGTTGATGACAACCTCAACACCCTCGTCGATTTCCGCTATAAGAGAAAGTTTAAGGCTGAGCGCGGCGAAAACGGCCAAGGCGCAAGAAAGTTCGGCAAGTCTGCCGACGACCTGATTGTCCGCGTTCCGAGGGGCACTGTCGTCATCGAGCGGCAGTCGGGGAGAATCATCGCCGACATGTCGGGCTCTGAGCCGACGGTCATCGCCAAGGGCGGCAGGGGAGGCCGCGGCAACGCGCATTTCGCCACCCCGACCCGCCAGATTCCGAGGTTTGCAAAGCCCGGGTTCAGGGGTCAGCACCTTGATTTAAGGCTCGAGCTTAAGCTTTTGGCAGACGTCGGGCTTGTCGGCTTCCCGAACGTCGGAAAATCGACGCTTATCTCGGTGGTTTCGGCGGCAAGGCCGAAGATTGCAAACTATCACTTCACCACTCTGACGCCCAACCTCGGCGTGGTGAAGATTTCCGAGGGAAACTCGTTTGTGATGGCTGATATCCCCGGGCTCATCGAGGGCGCATCGGAAGGCGTAGGCCTCGGCCACGAGTTTTTGCGCCATGTCGAAAGGTGCAGGCTAATTCTGCATATCGTCGACGTCTCGGGCAGCGAGGGCAGAGACCCGATCTCGGATTTCGAGATCATCAACCGTGAGCTTGCGAATTTCAGCGAAGAGCTCGCGAACGCCCCCCAGATAGTCGCCGCCAACAAGTGCGACATGGCCGACGAAGCGCAGATCAGCGCCTTCCGCGAGTATATCGAGGGCAGGGGAATACCCTTTTTCGCGATTTCCGCCGCGACGACCATGGGCACTGCCGAGCTCATGAATTTCACATATCAGCGACTTAAAGACCTTCCGCCGCTTAAGGTTTTCGAGCCCGACCCCGAGCCGCTCTGGCAGGAGGCCGAGGCATCGGGCGCCGAGTTCAGCGTCACCGTTGAGGACGGGGTCTATTTCGTCGAGGCCGATTGGCTCGAGGACGTGCTCAGAATGGCCGACATGGACGACTATGAGAGTTTGCAGCATTTCCAGCTCGTGCTGAAATCGAGCGGGATAATCGACGAGCTTGAACGCCGCGGAATCGAAGAGGGCGACACGGTGTCGGTCTGCGGCTATGAATTTGACTATGTGAGGTAGCGATGACTAAACACGAAGCCGGGCAATACAGCCCGACAGCGCTTGCCTTTTTGGGCGATGCGGTTTATGAGTGCCTTGTCCGCGAGCGGCTTCTTCTGAGCGCGAATATGCCCGCGGGAAAGCTTCACAAGCTTGCGGTGGAATATGTCTGCTGCGAGTATCAGTCGGAAGCCGTCGCGAGAATTTTTGACGGCCTCACCGAGGACGAACAGGCGGTCTATAAGCGCGGCCGCAACCACGATGGCATTACCCCGCCGAAGCGCTCAAGCGCAGTCGATTATCGCCGCGCCACGGGCCTCGAGTGCCTTTTCGGCTATCTCGAGCTCATCGGCGAGCGAGCGCGTATAAAGGAAATTTTTGAGATGATATGCGGGAAAGGGGAATAGGCGAGTAGAAGAATTAAAAGTTTTCGGTCGCCTTTCATTATTTTCATGGGAGTGTCCATTCCGCACGCATTATTTGTAATATTTAGATATGTCGCCGCAGGCGACACCTTGAAATTCTGATATCTGATTTCTAACTTCTATCTTCTTGATGTGGCCGTTTCGGCCACATCAATTTTCATTTCTCTCTTGACCCGTTCAAAAATTTATGCTATAATAATTTGTCGAAATCATTTTTGATAGGAGCATTTTTATGTCAGGACATTCAAAGTGGAATAATATCAAGCGCAAGAAAGAGGCTGCCGACGGCGCAAAGGCGAAGGTCTTTACTCGCATCGGGCGCGAAATCACCGTCTGCGTTAAAGAGGGCGGGCCCGACCCTGCGTCGAACTCGAAGCTTCGCGATCTCATCGCAAAGGCAAAGGCCAACAACGTTCCGAACGACAACATCGACCGCGTCATCAAAAAGGCCGCGGGCGACAGCGACAAGAACAGCTATGAGACCATGGTTTATGAGGGCTACGGCCCGGGCGGCGTCGCGGTGATCGTCGAGTGCCTCACCGACAACAAGAACCGCACTGCGGGCGATGTTCGCCACTATTTCGATAAATTCGGCGGAAACATGGGCACTACGGGCTGCGTTTCGTTCATGTTCACCCGCAAGGGCGTCATCGTGATGGAAAACAGCGGTGCCGATGAGGACAAGCTCATGGAAGACTGCTTTGAGGCGGGCGCGACCGACTTCAACATCGAGGACGAGTCTGTCGAGGTCACCACCGAGCCGAACGACGTTTTCAAGGCTGCCGAGACCCTCAAGGAGATGGGATATTCCGTCATTTCAGCCGAGGACGCGATGGTTCCCTCGACCTATACCACCCTCACCGACCCCGAGCAGATCAGGCTTATGAACCTTCTTCTTGACACCCTTGACGACAACGACGATGTTCAGGAGGTCTTCCACAACTGGGATATGCCCGAGGAGCCCGACGAAGATTGATTCTACTTTTTGCATAGTTTTTGTTTTGATAAAGCTTTACTTTTTGTGATGTTTCACGGGGCATAATTTTCATTCATATTTTGTTAAAATTTATCTTGTGCAATTTTGCCGTTCTGAGGAGTTTAAAGCTCTTCGGAACGGCTTAATTTATACAAAAGTAAAATTCTGCCACCCGCGATTTCAAAATTTGCATTCTCCGAAAGGGGACGATATAATAAAGCCATCATCACAAAAGGAGTGATCACAATGAAAAACAAAAAACTTGCGACGATAGTGGCGGTCGGCCTGATGGCGGCGCTCTGCTTTGTCGGAAATTATATGCAGATAAAGATACCCAACGGCGTCCTTATCACGAGGATACACTTCGGCAACTCGATGTGCCTTCTTGCGGGGCTTCTGTTCGGGCCGATAGCGGGCGGGCTTGCCTCGGGCATCGGCGCGGGGCTCTACGACCTCATGGACCCCGTTTACATAATCTCGGCGCCCTTTACTTTTCTCTCCAAGTTCGCGATGGGCTACATCTGCGGCTACCTCGCAAAGAGCGAACACCGCCTTAAAAACGAGACCGTGCACATCGCGCTGAGCGCCGTCGCGGGGCAGCTTAGCTATATAATCCTCTACATCGGCAGGACGTATATCGTTCAGAGGCTTGTCTATCTCGCCGCAGTCGAGACCGCCCTCACCGCCACCGCGACAAATCTTCTGACCTCGACCGTCAACGCGGTGATAGCCGTTGCGGTTTCGGTGCCGCTCTACTTCGCGCTTCTCATACCCCTCAGAAGCACCTATTTCCGCGATATTATCACCTTCAGAGTCTCTGACAAAAAGTGGTATGTAAAGCTTATCGCGATTGTCGGCTTTATTCTAATCTGCGCGGCCGCGATTTGGTTCTATGCCGCCAATCATGAATGATCCTTCGGTTTGACATATTCATAAAATATTCCGCTCCGCTCAGGGCGGGATATTTTTATATATCAATTTATTTATGATAAAAAGCCTGTTGACATTTGCCTCGCGATGTGTATAATAATATATGAACAGTTATTCATATGTTGAAAGGAGATCACGATATGGAAGAAGAGAAATGCCTCGAATGTCCTCACCACGTTGAATGCGGGGGCAAGAACATCGAGCTTGTAAAGCGTCTTTCCGAGAAGATGATAACCGAGGAGGAAGCCTATTACGTCAGCGAGCTTTTCAAGGCTCTTTCGGATATGACCCGCGTGCGTATTCTGTTCTGCCTTTTGGGCGGCGAGATGTGCGTCTGCGACATTCAGGAGCTTGTCGGGGTGACGCAGTCGGCGGTGAGCCATCAGCTTCGCACGCTTAAACAGGCGGGGCTCGTGAAATATCGCCGAGAGGGAAAATCGCTCTACTACTCGATCGCCGACAGTCACGTTTCAACCATGCTCGCGACGGGCCTTGAGCATATTTCGGAATAAAGAGGGGGAGAATCATGAACGCTGAAAATGTCTGCGAGCGCCATGTTCACGGCGATCACGATGAAAAGTGCTGCTCATGCTGCGAGGAAAAGCTTCACGAAGAGCACGAGGGCAGCGAGGTCAAAGCTCAGGTAATCAAAATAATTTTGGCGGGTGCGCTGTTCGCGGCGTCGTTTTTCACCCGCGGAGCGCTTAACTATGTGCTTTTGGGCGCAGCCTATCTGATAGTCGGCTATGAGGTCATAATCAACGCGGTCAAAGAGCTTGTCACGGAGCATTCAATCGACGAGGAGTTTTTGATGACAGTTGCGACGGTCGGCGCAATAGCCATCGGCGAGATGACCGAGGCGGTCGCGGTAATGCTGTTTTATTCCGTCGGCGAGCTTTTGGAGGACATCGCCTGCGAGCGCTCGAGAAAGTCGATAACCGCGCTTTTGGCGCTTCGGCCCGACAGCGTGACCTTAAAACGCGGCGGCGAGCTTGTCACTGTCCCGATTGATGCGGCCGAAAAGGGCGATGTTGCGGTCGTCGCGGCGGGCGAGAGAATAGCCTTTGACGGGGTCATCGTCAAGGGCGAGACCGCTGTCGACAACTCGGCGCTGACGGGCGAATCGCTGCCGATAAGCGTCGCTGTCGGCGATGCGGTTTACGGCGGGGGAATCAATACCACGGGTACGATTGAGGTAGAAATTACGCGGCCTTACGCCGAATCAAGCGCCGCAAGAATCCTCGAGCTCGTCGAAAACGCTCAGGAGAAGAAGGCGAAAACCGAGCGGTTCATCACCCGCTTTGCAAGAAAATACACCGTCGCGGTGGTCGCGCTGGCGCTTGTGATAGCCTTTGTCTGCCCGATTTTCACGGGCTACGCCGAGACGTTCAGGGGTTGGCTCTATCGCGGGCTGACGCTTTTGGTGGTGTCCTGCCCGTGCGCGTTCGTCATCTCCGTCCCGCTGAGCTTCTTTGCGGGCATCGGCTGCGCATCGCGAAACGGAATACTGATTAAGGGCACATCGTCGATTGAGGGTCTCGCGAAGCTTTCGGCGGTGGCGCTCGACAAAACGGGCACCCTAACAAAGGGCGAGCTCGCGGTCTCCGAGGTCATCGGCGGCGATGAGGTGCTGCGGCTCGCGGCATATGCCGAAAACTCGTCGTCACACCCGATTGCCAAGGCGATTCTTAGGGCATACGGCAAGCCCGTCGATATTTCGTTGATCGAGAGCAGCGCCGAGTATGCGGGAAGGGGCGTCACGGCGGTAATCGGCGGCGAGGAGATAGCCGTTGAGCGCGGCGAGGGCGGCAGCGTCTCCGTCAGGCGAAGCGGCAAAGAGATCGGCAGAATTATTCTTTCCGACGAGCTCAAGCCCGACAGCAAAGAGGCAATAAGCGGGCTTTCGGGCCTCGGTGTCGGGCGTGTGACGATGCTTTCGGGCGATGCGGAGACGGCCGCAAAGAGAATCGCCGAAGAGGTCGGCATAAGCGATGTTCGCGCCGAGCTCACGCCAGAGGGCAAGTGTGCCGAGCTTGAAAAAATCATCGCCGAAAACGGCGGCAGCACCGCTTTTGTCGGCGACGGAATCAACGACGCGCCCGTGCTGGCTCTGGCCGATATCGGCGTCGCGATGGGCGGTCTCGGCTCTGATGCCGCGATAGAAACCGCCGATGTCGTGATTCTCGACGACAGGCTTTCGCGCCTGCCGACCGCGGTGAAGATATCGAAAAAAACGGTTAAGATAGTTTATGAGTGCGTCGCTTTCGCATTTTTGGCGAAGCTCGCCGTGATAATTTTAGAGCTCTTCGGCCTCGCAGGAATGTGGGCGGCTGTCTTCGCCGACGTCGGCGTCACCGTCCTCGCGATTCTCAACGCCCTGCGCGCGCTGAATTATAGGGCGGGGTAGCTCACTATAATTTATAAGTCGTGGGCACCCTGCGGCAATATTCCGCTATAATTTATAAGTCGGGGGAACCCTGCGGGTTTCCCCCGAACCCCTTCCGCCTTTTTGCGGGGACACCCTTGCAGGGTTTCCCCGCGCCCTTTCCGAGTGCAAGCCGCCTCGCTCCGCTCGGCGGCTTAAGGTGCGCAGCTCTTGTCAGAGCTGCGAATCAAAAGGGGACGCCCTCTCTTACAGTGGCGTCAAACGATGCCCTATCCATCTACGGATAGGGCACTTTTGTCAGCATCGTTTTGCAAAGGCTTACGCCTTTGCCTAACTTTTGTGATGATTGATCGCTCACTGAGCTGTTTTTCAATTCACCCCTTGCGGAGCGCACTACGTATGGAGATTTCGCGCTCTGCGGAGCGCGACCAAAGGGCGCTGCCCTTTGGAAACCTGCCAACCTTTTGTAAAAGGTTGGATTGAAAACTCTTAATTTCTCTTTGCTAGCTCGGCGGCGAGGCGGTCGGTGAGGGCGGCGATGGCGCTGAAATCCATCGCGGAGATGTAGTGGCTCTCGAGGCTGTCGTGGACCGCCTTGGCGTCTTTCAGGGCCTCGGCAGCGGCGGCGATGAGCTCTTTTCTGACATTCGTGTTGAAAACATATCTGCGCTTGCGCTCGCGGAGAACATCGCGGTCATAGAACCTCAGCGAGTTTATTTTCGCGATGCCGTCGCCCGCCGTTTCCTCGGAAACAAACGCGATACCGAGCTCGGGGACGGCGATGTGCTCGTATCGGCAGCCCGAATCGAACACATTCTTCGAGGCGATAACGTCATAGCCCGCGGCCGAGATTTTCACCGAAAGGCTTTTGAGCAGCGCATCGGTCATCGCGCGGAACGGGTCGGAAATGACGTATTTGTCATAGCCGTCGAGCGCGGAAGCCTGCGTCATCACGCCCTTCGGGGTGATTGAAGTTATCTGCTTCAGCGAGATTTTCCCGAGCGGGCGGCCTGTCTTCGGCACGAGTTTTTGCACGAGCCTTGACGCATAGGCCTCAAGTTTTCTTGAGTTCAGCGCGGCCTCGCCGAGCGAGCTTATCTCGGAATTTAGGCTTTGAACCGCCGAGAGATATCTCTTTGCGCGGCGGTGAAGCTTTTGATTCTCGTCGCTGAGGCGGATTATCTCATCGGCGCTGTTTCTTATCTTTTCGGCGTCCCAGAATGCCCCGAGGTCAAGAAGGCGCTCTCTTGCGGCGGGGTAGGTGGGTTCAAAGACATGCGGCGCGGTGCCGTCGACAAAAATCACCCCTAACTTCTCAAAGAGAACGGCATCGAGGGAATCGGGGTCGCTTGAACAGAAATAGAGCTCGGCGGGGTCGATATCCTCAAGCTTTTCGGCGAGCCTTTTCATCAGGGTCGATTTGCCCGTTCCCGGGCCGCCTTTGATTATATAAGTAAAATATCTGCCCGATCTTATCTCGTCGCCAAAATGAGTTTCAAAGCCTTCGGGGGTCGGGCAACCCAGAAAATATGCACGGTTGGACATCTGTCAGCCTCCATAAAATTTTTAGAGGATTCCTCGGCGTTTCTGCGGGAATCCTCTATATAATATGGGGAGCGGGGGATTGTTGTCACATGTCCGCCCATTTTTCCATCGCGGTTTCAAGCTCGGCCTTGGCCTCTTCAAGCCTTTGGCAGAGCTCACCCATTCTGATGTAATCAGCGGCGATCTCGGGCTTCTGAATCTCCTCCTCGATGGTTTTTATCTCGCTCTCGAGGGCTTCGATTTGCTCCTCGAGCTCCTTTATTTCCTGCTTGCGGCGGGCGTCGGAAGAGCGCTGCTCTCGGGTTCGGTATTGCTTTTTCGGCTGCTCTTTTTTCGGCTCGGTCAGGGGCTCGGCAGGCTTTTCAAGCTCTTTTGCGGCGATATAGCTGTCATAATTGCCCTCATAGCTTTTAACGCCGTCGCGGGTGACTTCTAAAATCCTCGTTGCGATTTTATTCAGAAGATAGCGGTCGTGAGAGACCAAAAGCATCGTTCCGTCGAAGTCGGCAAGGGCGGCTTCCAACACCTCGCAGGTCATCGAGTCGAGGTGGTTGGTCGGCTCGTCGAGTATCAGCACGTTGCCGCGCCGAAGCATCATTATCGCGAAGCTCAGCTTTGTCTTTTCGCCGCCGCTTATCACCCCGACGGGCTTATAGACGTTCTCGCCCGTCAGCAGGACGCCGCCGAGCAGTGTTCTGACCTCTAAATCGGTCATTCGGGGGTATCGGCGGTGAACCTCGTCGATGACAGTGCGCCGCGGGTCGAGCTGCTCGTTTTTCTGGTCGAAATATGCGATTTTAACGTTCTGCGCCCAGTTGATTCGCCCGTGCGAGTGAGGGTTGATGCCCTGAATCGTCTTTAATATCGAGGATTTCCCGATTCCGTTCGGGCCGATTATGCCGATTTTTTCGCCCCTTCTCAGCTCAAAGCTCAGCGATTCGATGAGGGTTTTCTGACGTTCGCCCTCGCCGACGGTGACATCGACATTTTCAACGGTGAGAACCTCCTTTGGCGGGGTGATGTCGTATTCAAGCCTTATTTTCGGCGGGCGCTTGGGCTTCTTCGGCTTCTCGACGGCCTCTTCCTCAATTCGGTCGAGCATGTGCTGCTTATTCTTGGCCTGCTTTGCCGAGGTCGCCGAGGCGCGGTTCTTGTCGATGTAGAACTGAAGCTCCTTGATCTTTTGCTGCTGCTGTTCATAAAGCTTCTCCTGACGCTCGAGGTCGGCCTTTTTCTGCCGAAGAAAATCGCTGTAGTTGCCCTTGTAGGACTTTATCTTTTTATCCTCGAGCTCTAAAATTCGGGTGCAGAGCCTGTCAAGAAAATAGCGGTTGTGCGACACGACGAGCACCGCGCCCTTATAGTCGGCGAGGTAGCCCTCGAGCCAGACGGTCGAATCGAGGTCGAGGTGGTTTGTAGGCTCGTCTAAAATCAGAAGGTCGGGGGCCTCAAGAAGAAGCTTACAGAGCGCCATTCGGGTGCGCTCGCCGCCCGAAAGAGAGCTTATCTTCCGCGAGCGGTCGATGCCCGCAAAGCCCATGCCGTTTAAAACCGTGTTGATTTTAACGTCGGTGAGATAGCCGTCGTTGGCCTCAAAATGGGCACTCAGGCGGGAATATTCTGCCGAGGCGGCCTCGAGCTCATCGCCCGAAAGGGAATGCATTCTCTCGCCGAGAGAGGTTATCTCGCGGTACTCCTCCTCAAGAGCGGAAAACGGGCGGTGCATTTCGGCATCGACGGTGTTTTCACTGAGCATGCCGCTGTTCTGCTCGAGATAGCCGATCACGCAGCCCCGCGCGATATTGATTGCGCCGTCGCCCCCCGGGGTCGGGTCGAAGCTTATTCGGTCGGTGATGATCTGCAAAAGCGTGGTCTTGCCCGAACCGTTCACGCCGACAAGCCCGATTCGGTCGCCGCGTTCGATTGAAAAAGTTATATCTTCAAGCGTCGGAATATCAGCTTCAAAATATTTCCAGATGTGCTCAACGCTGACAAGCATCGCAAAGCTCCTTTCAAAAGCATTCAGGCTGATTGTAGCACAAATTTCGGCAATTTGCAAGGGAGGGGAGGGAGCATCGCGAAAAAACGCAAAAAAAGCAGGCGCTGCCGCCTGCTTCGCCGTTATTTTATCCCCGAGAGCTCTCGGTATTTCTGCTTTGTGGCCTCGCCGCCGCGAATGTGGCGCTCCTGCTTGTTTATGTCTAAAATTACCCGTACTTCTTTGTACAGCGACGGCCTCACCTTTTTAAGCCTTTCACTGACGTCTTTGTGCACCGTGCTCTTGGAAATTCCGAACTCGGAGGCGGCCTGCCGAACGGTGGCCTTGTGCTCGATTATGTATTCCCCCAAAATTACGGGACGTTCGCTGTCTTTAGGTATTGTGCTCAATGCGCTCACTCCCAAATGCTTTTTAGTAATGTATATGGGAGCCGAGCGCGTTTTATTCCGAGGGGAGGGGCGATGATTGTAATTAAAAAGGTTGACGGCACATGTCGAATATACCCCGCCGACGTAAAAAGCTTTCGGCAGATTCGCCTCGATAAGCTCTTTGAGTATGTACTCTGCGGCAACACCAGTCGGATTGGGATCATGGAAGCGGAAGTTAAGCTTTTTCTTCACGGCGGTGCCTCCAATCATATTATTTCAGAAATATGATATACAGCTGAGATTTTGCGAAAATGCGAAACGAGAGCAGCCGTCCGACTACTCTGCATTTAATTTTTAATATGAAGTAACATATTTTTAAGGGTGTGTAATACATTTACACACCCTTGCTCCTACTGTCCCCCTATGGGGAGGCTGTCAGTTGTGTTGGCTATCACGCTTTGCTCCACATTATTTATTGTATAGCTGTCCTATATATACCCTACAGATCATTTATCTCAATATAATGTTACCAAGAAACGAGGTTATTGTATGTCAAAATCAAATATTATTACTTTAAGAGTATCAGACGATGAGTTGTCTGAACTCAGGAAAAGGGCAGACACCCAAGGGGTTACAATGAGCGACCTGCTCAAACACTCAGCACTTGCAAGCGAGGGACTTTCCACACTTGATAAGCAGAGGATTTATGCTCATCTGAATATTATAAAGGATAGTGCTCGGCAAATAGTGCGTGACTATGAAGATGAATACTCTTCTACTATTATAAAGGAGGCAGATGACCTATGGCAATTACTAAGCTGATTTCTAATCCCTGTAATAGCGACGATGCTTTGCGGAATCTTTGCAACTACATAATCAATCCCGAAAAGGTAGGCAACTCAGGCAGGTATGTTTTCGGCAGAGGAATCCGCTCGGATACAGCCTATGAAGACATAACCGAAATGCAGGAACTTTTCGGAAAGACTTCCGGTAGACGTGCTTATCACCTTATGGTGAGCCTGCCGGATAACCTCGGACTTGGAAGTGAAGATATGCTTGAAATCTCGCGCAAAATCTCTGACCTGTTTTACCCTCGATATCAGCTTCTTTGTGGTGTTCATGTTTGTCAAGAACATTTACACGCACATTTTGCTGTCAATCCCGTTCCGATGGAAGCAGGCAATAATCGAAAGCTTGAAATAAACTATTCATTTATGACCGAACTCTCGCAGGAAATTGAAAAAATAATCGATGACTATACATGAGTGAAAGCAGGGCGGAGAAATCCGCCCTACCTTTACCCTTTTTTTGAGAAGCAGACCGTTATAGCAAATAGCCCCCCTTCAAGGATTTTTCCTTTTACTGCGATTACCTTCTCAGAGTTCGTCTTGTTTTTGTCGCTGATTTTCGTCACCTCTTCGTAAGAGGATTCGGGCTCACGCTTTTGAACAAAATTATCATCTCTAAAAAGTCCCAAAAGCTGAAGCATTTACTTCACCCCCTGTTACAATATATTTGCCCCTTGATGCGCCTGTAAAACGTAGTCTTTTTCATACCGAGCTGTTTCATAGCTTCGACCGCGGAAATTCTGCCGCTTTTCCACTGAGAAGCTACCGCCTCGAACTCGGGGCAGGGTTTCGGTGCCCTGCCCTTGTAAATCCCGTTCTCTTTTGCTATAGCGATTCCCTCGCGCTGGCGCTGTAAAATGTATTCCCGCTCAAGCTCTGCCACCGCTCCGAATATAGTCAACATAAACTTGCCGGTCGGAGTGGTTGTGTCTATGGCTTCTTTTTTGGATACAAACTCGACCTTTTTCTTTGTAAGTTGTTCCACCAAGTCCAAAAGGTCTCTTGTATTACGCGCAAACCTGCTTATGGATTCAACAATCACTGTATCGCCTTCACGGACGAATGACATCATCTTTTTGAGCTCGGGTCGATCCGTATTTTTGCCGCTCATTTTGTCGATGTAAACTTGCTCAACGCCGAGACTCTTCATCAAGACTTCCTGACGGGCGGTATTTTGTTCAGCCGTGCTTATTCGGATATAGCCCATCTTCA
>CANQWC010000008.1 GCA_947627455.1 uncultured Clostridia bacterium
AACCCGCGGGTTTTCTGATAAATATTTTATTTGAAAGGAAGATTTTTTATGAAAAAGCTTAACAAAAAGGGCTTTACCCTTGCGGAACTCCTTATCGTTATTGCTATCATCGCAATACTTATCGCTATCGCAATTCCTGCGTTCGGCACTGCTCTCGACAATGCCCGTCTCCAGACCGACCATGCGAACATGCGTTCTTGCTATGCCATGATGCAGGTTGGAAGCTTACAGGGTTACATTGAGACATCAGCAGCCGCAACACCTACCGTTAAGCTTGAGGCTACCAACAAGGGCAAGTATTACTTTAATGCTGACGGTTCTTTAAGCGGAAAGGACGATAGTAGTAAAGCTTATAAGACAGCTGCAAAGGGCGATGCTGAAAAGTGCAAGTCTTCTGCTTTCTGCCAGAAGGTCACTGTAGCAAATCACCAGAAAGCAAAGGGCTTTGGTGTTCAGATTACTGACACTGGCGATATTCAGCTCTTCATCGATACCTGATATTCCTAAAACTTTATAACGTGCACGTTTAATTAAACCCAAATTTTAACCCCGGGCCTCGTTGGGTTGCGGCTCGGGGTTCCCCGCAGAGGCGGGGGCGAATAGAAGATAGATGATTAGATGAACAGAAGATAGAAGAGGGGCTAACGGCTTTTGATAAAAGCTTCACTTTGTTAAGCTTTGAACCTCTATCCTCTAACTTCTAACCACTAACCTTCTACTCGCCCCTGCTCCTGAATGAACATTGTGAGGAAAATATGTCAATCTTTCTGTTTAATCCGCTCTTGGCGGGCTATATGCTTTTAATCGCGTTTTTGGTCGGCGCCTGCGCGGGCAGCCTTGTTAATTGCCTCGAGCTTCGGCTTGATAATAAATCGGGCTCGGTCTTTGGGCGCTCGGCCTGTCCCAACTGCGGCCATCGGCTTGGCGTTTTTGACCTCTTCCCCGTTTTAAGCTTCGTTTTTTTGCGGGGCAGGTGCCGCTATTGCAAACAAAAAATCTCTCCCCGCTATCTTTTTGTCGAGGTCTTGTTCGGCATCGTTTATGCGGGGCTTCTGGCTCGGTTCGGGCTTTCGTGGCTAACCCTTGAATATATTCTTTTATTCACTGTTCTGGGGGCGGCTTCGCTCTGCGATATAACAACAATGTCTGTTCCCGATTGGCTTGAAATCCTCGGCGCAGTGGTTTTCGCCCTGTTTTTATTCACCCACCCCGAGCCGCTTATCCGCCTTCGCAACGGCGCAATTGCGCTTGTGTTGTTTGGCGGTGGGCTTTTGGCGCTCTCACTTATCGCCGACAAAATTTATAAAAAAGATACTCTTGGCGGCGCCGATATCAAGATCTTCGGGCTTTTGGGGCTTTTCTTCGGGCCCGCAAAAACTCTTCTGCTCTTGATTTTAAGCTGCGTTTTCGGGCTTGTTCTTGCGCTTATCGCAAAGGTCGGCCTCGGAAAAGAGTTCCCCTTTATCCCCGCGATAACCCTTGCGGCTTATTTCTGCGCGCTCTTCGCCGACCCGATTTTAAACTGGTATATCGGCTTGTTCAGCTTTATGCACTGATTTTAGGAGGAAAATTATGGGAAAGAGAACCGGTGGTTTTGATATAGGCGGCCACGCGCTTCATATAGCCGTCGCGACGAAAAAGGGCGTTAAAAAGGTTTATACCGAACCTTTGCCCGAGGGCTCGGTTCGCGACGGAAGAATTGTTTCTTATGAAGCCATGGGCGATTTTATCAAACAAACCTGCAAAAAGCGGAAAATCCGCTTTGACGACGGCGCGGTAGTGCTGCCGTCGGGGCTTTGTTTCTGCCGAAGAATGTCTGTCCCCGTGATGACTCACGAACAGCTGATGGTAAACCTGCCCTATGAATTCCGCGACTTTATAACCTCCGAAAAAGAAGCGTATTTTTACGACTATGCGGTTTTGCGCGTCCTCCGCGACGCTGACGAAGAGCCCGCCGAGCTTGACATAATGGCGGCTGCTGCCCTTAAAACGACCATCGCCGATTATCGCTCGATGTTTCGCCGCGCGGGAATAAAGCTTCACACCGCAATTCCGACGGAAATGTCCTTCGCGAATCTTCTTGCCCGCTGCCAAGAGGGCCACTGCCACTGTATAATCGACGTCGGCCACACCTCGGTAAGGCTTTATATGTATAACGGCAACAGGTTTGAATCTTCGCATATTATAGATTACGGCTGCGAAGCGCTCGACAACGCGATATCCGAGGCGCTTCACATCGACCCGTTCATCGCGGCCTCATATCGCGAGGCCAACCACGACGGCTGCCAGACCATTCCCGAGTGCGAGTCTATTTATCAGAGCCTCGCGGTCGAGATTCAGCGCGCCGTTCACTTCTTCCGCTATAACAACCCCGACATCGAGCTCGAGCATATTCACCTCATCGGCGGCGGCGCGCTTATGGAGCCCCTCCGCGAGGCCCTCGAGAATACCCTGTCGGTGCCGATATACAACGCTTCCGAGCTTTTGGACGTCGACGGCGTTGAGACCGAGTTCGGTCTTGTTGCCGCGGGCGCAGCGTTACAGTAAGGGGGCGTGGAAATGAGCAAAAGCAAAGAAAAGCAGAAAAAACCTCTTAAAAAGCTGCCGTCAAAGACGACGCTAAACTTGGTCGTCAAGGTCAAAACCCTTGCCCACCCGACCCGCCTGATACCCATACTGCTTCTCATATTCGTCGGCGCGGCGCTTTTTGCGCAGTTCGCGGTCATTCGCAGGCTGAATCAGGTCAAACAGGCCGAGGCCGAGCTCGCTCAGATGCAGGAGCTTCTTGAGATGACTCAGAACGCCTATGCCGACTATGACGCGGTTGAGGAGGAGTACAACAAGTATACCTACGACAACTTCGACCGCTCGCTCTTCGACCGAATGGATATTCTTGATCTTATACGCCGCAGGCTCTTCCCCGCGTGCACCGTTCAGAGCCTGAGCATCAGCCACAACACAAGCACGAGCAACGATATTCTTTCGCTGACCGTTACGGGCCCGACGCTCGAGGAGACATATGCGCTTGTCTCGGGGCTTTTGTCTGAGCCGATGGTCGAGGACGTGAACATCGCCTCATATGTCGACAACAGCGAGAACGCGAGCGCAGATCAGCCGAAGAGCACCGTCACGATGACGATAACGCTCATCGACGCGACAACCCTTGATGAAAAGCTTGCGGCTATCGAAGAGGCTCAGGCTATGCTCGACGGCAACACCGCCGCTGAGCCCGTTGAGCCGCCGACTACGCCTGTTGTCCTGCCCGAGAACGCTGCCGTCGGCGCTGATGACGCGGGCGCAGAAACAGATAACGGAGGCGAGGAATAACTATGTTGATGAGAAGCTTTACAAAGCGCGAAAAGATAGTTATGCTCGTCCTTGCGCTTGCCCTGATTGTCGGTTTCTATTTTCTCGCGATACACTACCCCGTCAAAACCCGCCTCGAAGAGATCGAGCTTGAAAAGGCGGAGGTCGACGAGCAGACGATGATCGCCTCGGCGATGCTCGCGAACTATAACAAGATGAAGACCGAGCTCGAAGAAATTTTTGCCGAGCAGAACGAAAACCTTACGGTTATGCCCGAATATGACAATAAGCAGACGCTTATCTACTACTTCAACAGCGTTTTTGCCGAGACTGCCCCGAACCTTCAGTTTTCTCAGGCGAGGATAGAGGGCAATATCGCATCGCGCTCGATCAGCTTTAACTTCACCGCGGACAGCTTTGATTCCGCAAGATCTGTCCTCGAGCTTCTGACGGGAACGGGTTTCCGCTGCTCGATGGACAACATCACAATATCACCGACAGAGGGAGACATTGAACACGACGAGCTTCGGGTCTCGGGAAACATTGTATTTTATGAGCTTGTAAAATAAGCATTATGACTGAGGGGTAATTCTATGAAATTGCTGCAGCGAATGAAATCAAAGAAAGGCTTCACGCTTGTGGAGATGGTGTTGGTCATTGCCATTTTGGCGGTGATCCTTGCATTTGCCGTGCCCGGGGTTGATTCATACGTCAAGCGCATCAAGCTCATGGAGCTTGACGATTCGGCGCGCTCAATTTTCATGGCTGCCCAGAATAAGCTCATGACCCTTCGCTCGTCAGGCAAAAGCCTTAATTTTGATGGCGCAAAATTAGTGGAACTTGAAAATGTCCCCGAAGATTTCAGAAAAGATAACGATGGCAATTTGCTTGACTTTGCGGATTCAAAGAACCCGCCGAAGTTCTCTTATATCTATTTTAATTACAGTGATGTTAAAAATAGCAATCCTGAAAAATTAGTTGATGATTCTAACATCATCAACCTCGGCGCGATTGAGGATCAGATTTATACAAACGAATTTGTCATCGAATACGATGCCGCGACGGGCACCGTGTTCGGCGTATTTTATACCGAGGACGACGGCGCGCTCGAAGACTATGACCCCGAAAACATGGAGCGCGGCTTTGAAGAGCGCCTTGAAGCTGGCGGCACCATCGGCTATTACGGCGGAGGCACGCTTGTTGAGGTGCCTGTTGGGGAAGAAATTACCACGCCGATAATTAAGAATGGCGCGATGGAAAAGCTTGTTGTATATGTAGAGTGGCCCGATGGCTTTGACGAAGCCGAAAAGCTTTATTTCACCCTCTCAATTGTAGGACCTGAAAAGGGTGCTGCAAGTAATATGCAAACTGTTGAAATTATCTCAAAAGATGATTCATGTTATATTACTAAAGATAATTACAGCACTATAATTCTTGACTCGTTGGCGCCCGGGCTTAGCTCAGATAATGGACAATGGGATATTCCCAGCGATGCAGGCGATCACAACCTTTCTTACCCGTTTGTACTTGAGCGTGATTTCAAAGGCTGGGTGCTCAAGAAAAATCTTGTATTTGACTCAGAAAGAGGCGTCTATTACCCAAAATATAAAGGCAAAATGTGGCAAGGCGCAGAGATGGAGGGGACAGAGTGGCTCCGAGATGATTACCCCATGGATCCGCAAGATAACGGTTCATCTTCTGAGGGTCAGGGTTATCCCGGTTCCAATACAAATTCTAATTACATCATAAACCCTGGAAGCGACATCACTGTTTATGTGACCTTTTATGATAAATCAGGCGTATATAAAGATATTCCGACTGTTAAACCGTATCCCGTCAACAGCTATTTTAACGCGCTTGATGGTACTACAGCCAAAATAGCTGCAGGCAGACATCTTCAGAATTTATCAAACTATGTTCTGCAAGATACTGTAAGCGATGTATTTATTGAGCATGATATTGATTTCAGTAAAAGTCCCGACTCTGATACTGATCCAGAGAAGAAAAATGTCTATTACTATTGGAACGCCGATGAAACTTATAACAGATATTATGATTTCAAGCCCATTGGAAGCCAATTTGTTAAGAATGCTACATTCTTAAAAAATTTCGATGGAAATGGATGCACAATTTCTTATCTTAAAATTGACAGTGACGCACACCATTTTCCTGAAAATAGTTCAGGATATGAAAATACAGCCTTTATTACGGATTTGCTTGATTCTGGCAGAATGAGTAATATAACATTTTACAGGCCATGGATTATAGGCAAAACGATAAATACTGCCGTGTTCGTCGGTAAGGCCACTGCGGGAACCAACTTCCACAATATTACCATAATAAATCCGATTGTTGAAGGCGGCGTTGAAGGCGTAGAATCTTATGTAGGAACACTATGCGCTGATTATAACTGCAATGGTGGAATTGAAAAGTGCAATGTTGTTATAACGGATTATTCTAACGATTATGACTTTAGTTATGAAGAAGTAGTAGTAGAGGGCGAAACTTTAAAAGAATACGTCAATGAGTCGGGCAAGCACTATCAGGATTCGCTTGACTGGGGTGACCCAACTAATGACCCGTATAAAAAGTTTTATATAAAAGGCTTAACAGCCACAACATACGCTGGCGGCCTTTTGGGTAGGTCATCAGGTACTCTAAACGGCACATCATGTTCCATCAGGGTCGAGAGCGAAGGGATTGCGGGCGGACTTGTTGGTGTTATTGATGGAGGTACTGTCAATAACAATTATGTCGGCGGTCATACTTATAACGGTTCTTATATCGTAAAAACTGATGACGGTATTTACAGCCTTATCAACATCGATGGCAAGGTGGCATCAGGCGGTTTTATTGGCGAATTGCGGGGCGGTATCAGTATGACAACTGATAGCAGCACTGCCTCGGTAGCTTATTCAAACGGCTACGGTGACGGTTTTATCGGAAAAGCCTTAAGTTCGGACAAATTCAATAACTCCTATGCTCTTGGTTGGGTGATTGATGCTGACAGCAATAAAGTAGTGAGCAAATCCTCAAAGTATGTGGCGGATATTCGAAACGTTAATAATGCTGTAACATCACAAGCTGAGCCTTATGACAAATCGCTTGGCAATATTTACCCATATAGTAATGATAATACTTTTCCTGTTCGTGTCGGTGACTGGCCTGTCGACCCGCCGCTCTTCGGGATATTCTATTGGGAAAAAGACTCCGCAGGCAATTATAATATCGATACCATATATTATAACTGCAAAGATGGCAGCAGCGACCCCTCTATTGAGCCGACGCTGCAAGATATTGATATAGCTGAATTCGGCTATGGATACTACTATACCTCGGCTGTCAAATCTGGAAATGAAAGCATGATGGAGGACGTCGGCAGCGCTGTCAGCAACGACGACATCACAAAATTAAGCGGTATCATCGAGGAAAAATTAGCTGATAAAAATATTATCATCACCCCGACTGTTGTCGCGAAAAAAACCAGTGGTGACGCCTATACGGCTCCGAACGGCGAGCGCCAGTCGATCACGTTCAGCTATGATGACAAGCAGATAACCTTTACTTATCACCCTGATTTCTATGCGCTTGAGATGACCGAGGGCACAAGCACTCTCGGCGAGGTCAAGGGCAACCCGTATAAGGTCCGCTGCCAGAAACAGCTTGAAAATATTTCAAGTACCCCTGACGGCGTTTTTAAGCAGCACCGAGCGTTTGATCTCAACGAATCATATAAGCCCATTTGCACCGATGGTTACTTTACGGGGATTTATGGCGGCGGAGATTATGAGATTAGGGCTAATTCAATTTCGCATGCTTCAAATGCAGTAGGTATTTTTGCCAAGACCAGAAGCGCAACAATAGAAAATGTTAATGTTTCATATAGCGGAACAGTTTCGCTCGGCAAGCAAATTGAAAACGGGCAGAAAGCAGGCGTCGGCGGTATAGTCGGTATCGCAATAGGCGGAGTGTTGAATAATTGCTCTGTTTCAGGAATGAAGTTTGATTCAACCAGCGCTACTAAGCTTCAAAGCGGTACAAGTCTCGCTGTCGGTGGTATTGTTGGCTACAGCAGTGCTACTATACGTAAATGCGACGCTCCAAAAGTTCAGTCGGCGAATTCTATTCCGACGAATCCTATTCAATTTAATTTTAGAGCTGATACAACTAATACTTTGATAGCATTTGGAGGAATAGCGGGTTCGGCAAGCGGAATAATTGAAAATTGTTCTATTACAAATTTAGAGACAGAATTTGAAGATAATGCCGACAATTCATTACTGATTGCAGGCGGCATTGTGGGAAATAATGTCGACTACCTTGGAAGAACGACGCTCAGCGTTTCAGGCTGCTATTCAAATGCAAAGCTGACAAGGCCATCGGGTATAAACAGCGAAGGTAAAACCACTTTTGAGTCCAACGTTCTAATACACCCGATTGCGCCTACTCATATGCATGTGGTAGCCGATGATCCTCAGTATTATTCTAATATATCAGATGCAGATGCATATAAAGGCAAAGTTTATGAGTTCAATACGGGAACCGGTTTAAAATCAGAGGGTGGCGAACTTGATGTAACTATTACTGATTGCTCAGCTATGCAAGGTCAGGGAAGCTACAATTCTTTGGTGTGGGGTAATGAAGCAGTTACGGCATCAAAAGATGGTGAAACCAGTAAAATCCCCTATGACGTTTATATAGCCGAGCCTCCGAAGAACATACATGCGGTGGTATATGAGAGAAAAGTCCCAACCGTCGGCATTTATGCGCTCTACGAAAAAACCGATGGCGTAAACAACTCTGCCTTGGCCGCGAAGATAATCGACAACAGCGTTTACAGCGGAAGCACTACGAATAACCAAACTATCGTAATCAACGAGGATACCAACGTCGAATCTAAACTCGACCCGCTGCATAAATACGGCATTTTCGTCGACTTCGGGCGCTTCGAGGAAATAAGCGTTAAGGTTAATGGCGTCCCGCAGACAATCAGCCTTACTTCGTTGAAAGATATGGACGGAAAAACCCTCCATCGCACTGAAAACGGTCAGTATATTGATATTGATGTATCCTCAGCTCTTAATCTTAACAATGGCGAGAATACAATCACGATAGTTTATAAAGAGAACGAAACGACAAATAGTGAAATCTGCACATACACTATCAACGTTCCTGCCGAAAGAGAGCCTTACGCGGGCGTTTACGAGCTCTATCAACAGGGCGATACTACTCATCTTGATGCCATCTATAACGACGGCAAGAATAAAAATCAGACTGTTAAGCACAAAGATGGCGATATCAAGCTGGGCAAGTGCGGCGTAATGATTGAACATTTCACATCTGTCAACCCGAGGAATGTTGCCTTCACCGCGGAGATCAGCTATACCGAAAACGGCGAGCAAAAGACCATCAGCAACGCTGATTATGTGCTCGTTGACCCAAGCCATATCGGAAATGACGGGGAGAAAGCTCGCGCGAACGGCAAGTATTTCGACTTCTATGAAATCAGCGATGAGGTTTACAGCGCCATTCCCGAGGATACCGACTACACAATCAAGGTGATATACAGCGGCAAGGCCATCGCCGAGGGAACGTTCCACAAGGACGTGAAAGTGCCGTATCTTGGTATTTACGGCGCGATGCGGGTTCGCAATAAGTATAATATGAATGATGAATCTTTGATTGATGATGTTGCTACCGCAGTTATTTCAAACAGTTACAAAATATCGAAAACATATAATAATATGTGGTCGGGAAATTACAGCGAAAATTATGACAAGTATTATGGCACGCATATAATGGTTGAGAGAGGTGCTGATATTTCAAAAATCGAGCTTACTCTTACGAAGTTAGACAAGTCAACGCAAACGGTTGAAGTCAAACCTGAGTATAAGGTCGAAAACGCCGCGTATATTTTGGTCGGTGCACCGAACAGCGCCACCGTCAGCTTTTTCGAGGGCTTGATGTTTGACAGCTATAAGCTGCCCGACGATGTTATTCAAGATGTCGCCGAGATTTCTGCGACATATATTTGCTCTGACGGCAAGACGACCCAGACTGTAAACGCTAAGATTTTGGACGACTTAAAGGGTGAGATAATCGGCCACGAGCATAAATTTGGCGCGTATGAAAGTGTTGATAATAACACCCACAAGCGCACTTGCGAAGTCTGCGGATTTGTTGAAACAAGCCCGCACAACTGGGACGATGGCGTTAAATCATCAGAACATGAAGGAAAACTTAAATTCACTTGCGAAATCTGCAAGGCAACAAAGGAAGATGATGATAAGTATAACGATAAAATGCTTTGTGTAGGTTTCTACTCCATTTATTATCAGAATTCAGATAGCGCGTCAATTGCATGGTATAACGGTCTTAATGGCAATGATGATTTTACGGTGGAAAATAAGTATGATGAAAAGTTATCACCAAGGGCCGCGGGCGATGTCGGTATTTTGATAGATTCTCAATATAAAGATTTGATTTCTGTATATGTTGATGGCGAAAAGATTGATACCGCCAAGCTTACCGATAACTGGAACAATAATATAAGTGAGGCGCAGCAAAAGGCCTATAAGAATAAATATGGTGATAGTTACCCTTCGCTTTCATCTTATAAAATTCCGCTTGAACTAAATGGAGAGCTTTCAGTAACAATTACGGTAAAATACAGTGAATATGAATTATTCACGAAAGAAGTTGAGGTTCAGTCTCCGCCGACAGTTGGTGTATATAGGATATATGCAACTAACAATGGTTCTTATTATGCCTATGGCAAAAAGAGCGATGATCAATTCATTGGAAGTCGTGACAGCGGTTGGATGGTAGCAACAAACACATATGGTCTGGTTATTGAGGAAAGCAAATCCTCAGAGATTAAAAACATGGAAATTCGTGCGGGGGGGGGTACAATTTCGCTGAGTGAAAGTAATAAGTGTTCCATCTCGAATACATGGCAAATCAATGGTTATAAGCTCATAGAATTCTCAGAAGAAATTACCGAAGGAACTACCATAGAGATTATTTACAACGGTGAAACATTAATGACCCTGAACAGCAACGATATTTAACACGAAAGGAGCGTCGGCATGAACCGCAAAGTCAAAGAAAAACTTAATAGCAAGCGCGGGGCTTCGGTTGTGCTGGCGCTCTTCCTGCTGTTGGTCTGCACCTTCGCGGGGACCTCGGCGCTGACCGCTGCCCGCGCGAACGTCGGCCGTTACTCGACCATGCGCGAAACCCAGCAGGATTACCTTTCGGTCACCTCGGCCGCAAAGCTTATCATCGCTGACCTTCAAGATAACGACCAAAATGTTAAAGGCACAATTTCTTCTGGCAGCGCTACTGATTACGTGACATATTACGGTGATGAAACCTCTACTTTCTACCATTTTATCTTGGACGACATCAAAACGCTTATGCACAATAAGGCCGCCGAAGATGTCAAGAGCAAGGGCGGCGCATGGAGCAGCTTCAAGAGCGAGACCAAAACTTTTGAAGAGCGGAATTTTACCCTCAAGATTGATGGCAAAGATGAATTCGGTGAGGTCGATGTAAGCTTCAAGATCGATTCGGGCGGCAGCGCCAAGGTGAAGCTGACCTGCGGCTCATACAGCTACAGCTTTGCGATCGGAATAGGCTTTATAAAAGACGGGGAAATAAGCGATTCCAAGGCGAGTTATATTCTTAACGTGAGCGGTGAGATTCCCGAGATCAGGCCGGAGGTGTCATGATGAAGTCAGCAAAAAAATTGCGCTCAACGCGCGGCGAGACAATGGTCGAGATGCTTGTTTCGATAACGCTGCTGGTTTTGGCGATGTCTATTCTTGGCGCGATGCTTGCCGCGGCATACCATTCAGACGAGGCAGCAAGAGCGATGGACCAAAAACTTGAAGATGAGCTCAGCCTTGCAGAAAGCCATAGAGACAGTGACCCATCAAAGTCATTAAATGGGTTTGCAGTTATTACTCTCGATGGCGGCGGCTCAGAGGTGAGAATACCCATTAAAATTCACGGCGAGGACGATGCTTTGAAATCGTATGACAAAGACCGATAAGGAGGGGCGGCATATGCTTAAGAAGCTCAGGAGCAAGGCGGGCCTGACCATTGTCGAGATGATGGTCACGCTTGTGCTTTTGTCGCTGTTTTCTTCGGCGTGCCTTGTCGGAATCACGTCGGCTTTTGCGTCTCGCCGCGACCATATCCGCATCGGCGACGCCGACATTCTCAAGTCGACCATCACCGAAATCATCACCCAAGAGCTGAGAATGTGCACAAATGTTGACGTTGAAAACAAAGATATGGTTGTCTTGGGTGAAGAAGACGGTAATAAAGTTTACGGCAATATTATTTACAGCGGCGGACTTACCGTCGACGGCAAGCTCAACGAGAAAGCGAGCCTTTCCCTTAACGACGATGACAGGCTTCAGAAGACCCTTGTAAACATAAAGCTCGACGGTGAGGTTAAGAACTATCCTTATAATGTTCTCAATGATTCTGCATACGGCGAGAACGGTTTTTTCAAGATAAAAGACCTTAAATTCAAAGTTACTGAAGCCGAAGGCGTGACGACGATTGAGGTGTCATTCAGAATTGTTGATGGCGACGATGTTGAGTATACCCAAGCTGATTTTACCGTCGTGCCGCTGAATTGGCATAAATCTTAAACCGCCGAGTGACTGCTCGGCGATGTTTTTTAAACTGCCGATGCCCGAGGCGGCTCGGCATTAAAAAGGAGCGCCGAAATGATTCATCGATTTAAAGAAAAGCTTCACGGCAACCGCGGCGCTTCGACTGTTTTTGCGATAATTTTGCTACTGATATGTTCATTTGCGGGGTCGGCCGCGCTGGCCTCGGCGAACACGAACATCAGCCGCTTTGATAAACGCGTTGAATATCAACAGAGCTATCTGTCGGCCTCGTCTGCGGCAAGGCTGATCATCGACGAAATCAAAAGCTGCGAGCCCATCACCGCGACGGTCGCGAACAAAAACGGCGAGGCGGATTTTGACTTTGCTTACGGCTCACTTCTTCGCCCGAACGGCGGCCTCTGCCAACTAATCTGGGAGGACATCTGCAAAATCACCGAGAGCGCGTTTTATGCCGAGGCCGATTTGGTTCGCGAAGATTCTTTCGACGGCAGCGCCTGGCAGGGCATGGCGCTCAGGAGCGTTGACCTGCCCGACGAGCGCGAGCTTATAATCAGCGCCGACGACGAAAATATCATGGCGGTGACTGCGCGGCTGAGCTATTCTGAGGAGCGCGGCGCTGAAAATTTGCATGTTTCACTGCTCTGCGGCGAATACGGGCTCGGGTTTGACGTCGGCATTGAGGTCGATATTTCGGGCATCGCGCCGATAAGCCACGAGGCAGCCGCCGAGTTTAAGTTCAATACCGACCGAACCGAGATCGTCCGCACCGACGGCGGGGAGGAGAGCCGATGAAAAAGCTTCTTTCAAGCCGAGGCGAGACAATCGTTGAAACGCTCACGTCGATAGCGCTTCTTGCCCTCGCGATGGCCATTCTCGCGACGATGCTCACCGCCGCTTACAGGCTCGACAAATCGGCCGAAGAAGAGGAAGAAAGGCTAAGCGCGGCGCTCAGATCTGCCGAGCTTTTCACAAACACCGTCGGCAGCAAGAATATCACGATAACCTCGGATTCGGGCAGCGTGAGCGTCGGCGTTGAGGCATATGGCGAGCCGAACAGCAGTCTCAGGACGTACAAAAAATAATTTTCTCGGCGGCTTATTTTTTGCAGTTTGCCGATTGACACGGCGCGTTCCCGCTGATATACTGTTCTCGTAAAATCAGTCGTGATTTTATACAGAAAAGAAGTAGGATATTTGTAACTTATTCCAAAGAAAGGAACAGCACCATGCCTGAACTTTACTATAAAGAAGCCCTGAAGCTTGCTCAGCGAGAGGTGAGGGCCTGCGCCTCGCGGGGCGAGCACCCCTATCTTCCGCTGCTCGACGATTTTGTCCCGAGCGAGCTCATCAAGGGCGGAATCAACCTCGGAACTCAGTGGATACCCACCGAGCTGATCGTCGGGACGAGAAACGCGGGCCGCGCAAACGCCTTTGCGAGGAACTTTCTGCCGCTTCTGTCCGAGACGTCGGAATTCGCAAGCAAGTGGAACGCGCTCTGCAACGCCCATATTGAAGAGGGTATTCGCGACCCGATTCTCTGCTATGAATACATGAACCGTTTTTACGTCGAGGAGGGCAACAAGCGCGTCAGCGTGCTGAAATTCTTCGACGCGCCGACCATCTATGCGCGGGTGATAAGAATAATGCCCGAGCAGAACGGCTCTCGCGAGGTCGAGCTTTACAACGCCTTCCTCGAATTTAACAGGTGCAGCAATATGCATCTGCCCGAGTTTTCAAAGGCCGCGAGCTACGCAAAGCTTCAGAGGCTTTTGGGCAAGGAGCACGACGAGGTCTGGACCGACGACGAGAGAAAGGACTTCACCGCGGCATACCATTATTTCCGCGAGGCCTACGCCCCGAACGGCAACAAGGCCGATGCCGAGGTCGGCGACGCGATGCTCGTCTATATCAGCGTATACGGTTATCAGGATCTTCGCGGGAAAACCGCTGCGGAGATCAAAAAGGCGGTCGCAAAGGTGAGGGAGGAGATCTCGCTCGACCGAAAAGAAGAGCCTATCGAGATAAAGCTTGACCCGAAGGACGCTGCTGAAAAGCCGTCGGGAATACTTTCAAAGGTTCTGCCGAAGGCACCGCTCAAGGTCGCGTTTGTGCATGACAAAACGCCGCTGACCTCGGGGTGGACTTACAGCCACGAAAAGGGCAGAGCGCATATCGAGCGGGTTTTCGGCGATGAGATCGAGACATCGGTTTATTATAACGCTCTCGGCGACGGCGACGCCTCGGAAGAGCTTGAACACGCGATTTCCGACGGCTGCACCGTTGTATTCACCACTTCGCCGAGGCTTCTTTCGGCGAGCCTGCGCTCGGCCGTCGAGCACCCGAAGGTCACGGTGCTGAACTGCTCGCTCAACACCTCGCACCGATACATAAGAACCTACTACGCAAGAATGTACGAGGCCAAGTTTATCATCGGCGCGATAGCGGGCGCGATGGCTCAGTCGAACGACGTCGGCTACATCTGCGACTACCCGATTTTCGGGCAGGTCGCGGGAATCAACGCTTTTGCCCTCGGGGTTCAGATGGTAAACCCGCTGGTAAAGGTTCGGCTTGAATGGTCGTCGGTCGGCAGCGGGGGAGTAGACGCCGCAACCGCTCGGCTTCGCGAGAGGGGAATAAAGCTCATCTCGACGCAGGACACAAAGAGCCTTCGCGAGCTCGGCAAGTCGAGCTTCGGCCTCGCGATAATCAACGAAAACGGCGAGACGCCCCTTGCGATACCCGTCTGGAACTGGGGCAGATACTACGAGGCGATAATCCGCTCGATTCGCGACGGCTCGTTCAAGACCGACTATGAGGGCAGCAGCCGAGCGCTCAACTACTATTGGGGGCTCTCGGCGGGCGTCATCGACGTCGAATGTTCAGATGTCATTCCCGAGAGCGTAAGAAGGCTCGCAAACGTGCTTAAAGACAGCATCTGCCGCGGGGTCGAGCCTTTTCAGGGGCCGCTGTTCGACCACGACGGCAACGAGATAATCGGCGAGGAGCAGACCCTCAGCCTTGAACAGATCATCAAGATGGACTGGCTTGTTGAAAACGTCGTCGGCGCGATACCGAAGTATGAAGAGCTTGACGACACGGGCAAGGCGACTGCCGATGTCGTCGGCGTTGAGCCCTCGACGAAGGAATGACAGAAGAAAGGTTGTGACGAAAAATGCGGATACTCGCGGTTGCCGATATCGAGTCGAAGTATCTCTACGACTACTATACCCCGGGCAAGCTTGATGAGTTTGACCTTATCCTTGCCTGCGGAGATCTCAGCCGCGATTATCTTGAATTTTTGGTCGATGCCTCGCACTGCCCCGTTTTATACGTCAAGGGCAACCACGACGACAGCCTTGAAGCCGACCCCCCGGGCGGCTGCGTATGCGTTGACGACAGCGTTTATGTTCACAAGGGCATAAGAATTCTCGGGCTCGGCGGCTCGAACAAATATCGCGAGGGCGGGTTTATGTTCACCGAGAAGCAGATGAGGCGGAGAATCGCAAAGCTTAAATTCAGGCTTTGGCGGAGCGGCGGGTTCGACATACTTATGACCCACTCGCCCGCGAGGCACCTAAATGACTTCGATTCTATCTCTCACCGAGGTTTTGAATGCTTTAACGAGCTCCTCGAAAAATATCGCCCGAGGTATTTCGTCCACGGGCATATCCACAAGAACTACGGGAGGAATATCCCCCAGATAACCGAGGTCGACGGGACGACGGTTATAAATGCATATGATTATTGTGTTTTCGACTATGAAAAAGGAGATGAATGTCAATGATTTCAAGAGATGAAGCACTAAAGCTTCTCAAGGAATTCAACAGCGAGCCGTTTCATATCCGCCACGCGCTCACCGTTGAGGGCGTGATGAGGTGGTATGCCGAAGAGCTCGGCTATGGCGACGAGGCCGACCTTTGGGCGACCGTCGGGCTTTTGCATGACCTTGATTTTGAAAAATACCCCGATCAGCACTGCGTCAAAAGTCAGGAGATAATGAGAGAGCGCGGCATCGACGAGCGTATTATTCGCGCGACCGCAAGCCACGGCTACGGCCTCGGCGTAGATATCGAGCCCGTTCACGAGATGGAAAAGGTTCTTTACGCGACGGACGAGCTTACGGGGCTGATTTGGGCGGCGGCGCTGATGAGGCCCTCAAAGAGCGTTTCGGACATGGAACTCAAATCGGTCAAGAAAAAATACAAGACCCCGAATTTTGCGGCGGGCTGCTCGCGAGAGGTGATCGAGCGCGGCGCGGAAATGCTCGGCTGGGAGCTTGACGACCTTATCTCGAAGACAATCCTCGCGATGAGAAGCTGCGAAGAAAAGGTCAACGCCGAGACGCCTAATGAATAAAAAGAATAAAAAAATAAACCGCTCTGTAAGAGCGGTTTTTTCGCAGGTTTATCAGTCTTCAACGATCTCTGCCTCGGGCGCGTTCTTCTTGACGCTCTCGATGCCGTTCAGGCAGCTCGGCTTTGACTTATAGCCTTCGCTTGTCGCGACGATCTCGCCGTTGCGGGCCTTGAGCCTGAATCTGAACTCGCCCGCCTTGTCGGTGTAAACCTCAAACTTCGGGTGCTTTAAAACCTCGAAATTCTCAACGGTCTGGTCCTCAACGCCGCCCTCAGAGCACTTGCGAACGCTCTCGATGCCGTTTCTGCAAGCGGTATCGGTGGTATAGACCTCGCTTGTGGCGATGACCTCGCCGTTGTTTGCCTTAAGGTCGAACTTAACGCCTGTCGATGTGGTCTTGATTACAAATTTTCCCATTTTAGTTTTCCTCCTGATTTCAAAATTACCGCCAAATTCATTCAGAAAATGCCGCTGATTAAACTATAACACATTTATCGGCAAAATACAAGATATTTTTCGACTTTATTGTCAAAAAGTTATACAATATCTCAACTCGGCGAAAAGCTCACCAACCCATGACCTCTTTAAGCTTTTCGGCGAGTTTTTGCGATGCCTTTGTATGAGTCGCCTCGGTCGGGTGCCAATCGGCCGCGATGCCGTCGGCCTCAGACTGGTTGTCAAACTGCATGGTATAGATGTTTTCATCGCCCGTTTCGGCCTTGAAATCGGCCACCGCCGCCTCGATGTATGGGTAGAGGTTCGCGCCCATGATTCCGAGCGTGCAGACTATCGTCGAGTCGGGGTTGTCCTTTCTGACGGTCTTGAGGAAGGCGGTGTATTCGGTCTGAAATTCGGCGCAGCGCTCAGCCATATTCTTGCAGTAGCTGTCGTCGTTGGTGCCGAGGTTGATGACCACCGCGTCGGGCTTGCGCTTGAATTTCCAGTCGATTTCGGAGGGCATAAAGCTGCCGTTGGCGCTCCAGCAATAGCCGAGTTTTTCATAGAATTGCGGCAGCGCCTGCTCTGAGACCTTGCGGGTGCCGTCGCTGTAGCCTGAGATGATGCCGTAGCCGCTGAACGAAACCATCGACCAATCGGCGTCAAGGGCCTCGGCGGTTTTAAAGGCATATGCCTTTGTGACGTCTTCGGTGGAGGTTACGAAGTGGTGATTTCGGTCCTCGTCGTCGACGCCGTAGCCGCAGGTGATGGAATCGCCGATAAATTCAATGAAGCGCTCCTTGTCCTCGGCGGGCTTGATGTCGTGCCCGTTGACGGTTATGTCCGAGATCGCGAAGGTAGACATCGGCGACTCGGAGAGCTTGATTATTCTGACGTCGGTTTCCTGCTCGGTGTCGCTTTTGAAGACCTCATAGGTCTCCTCGGCGTTGTCGATCATGTCGTCGACGACACGCTCGCCGTTGACATAAACCGCGATCCTTGCGCGGTCGTTGACACGGCTTGAATCGGTCGCCGTGACGTCGCCCTTGACCGTCACCGAGCACTCGGTGCCGACAAATGTGAACTCAACGCCGCTGCCCGAAAGCGCGCAGTAGATGAGATCATCGTCGTAATACGTCCTGCCGAGCTCTTTGAAATTCTTTTCTTTAAGGTCGATGCTTTTCACTCCCATACCTCCGTTGTCGGCGGCGCAGGCGGTCAGAACAAGTGCCGCAAGAAGCGCCGCAGCCTTTTTTATTATCATTTTAAAGACTCCTTTCTGTTCTATTCTGATATTATCACCATGAGGCTCAATTGTCAATATGTTTTAATAGTTTTTGCAGAAGCCCCTCGCAGCCCTCGAGAATATCATCGTAGGTTTTATCAAAATCGCCCGTATACCAAGGGTCGGCGATGTTCTTGTTTGCGCGGTCGGTAAAATCAAGAAGCAGGTGAATTTTTCCGTCGGGGTCGCCGCCTGTTATCCGAAGAATATCCCTGATGTTTGAACTCTCCATGCCGATGATGTAGTCATAGCGCGAATAGTCGCCTTTTGTCATCTGTCGGGCCGCTCTCCTCGAAAAAGGAATACCGAGGCTTTTGAGTTTTTCTCTTGTGCCGCGATGAATGTCGTTGCCGATCTCCTCGGGGCTTGTCGCTGCTGAGGAAACATCAATAAAACCGCTGAGACCGCGTTTATTGATGATATTTCTGAAAACAAATTCCGCCATCGGCGAGCGGCAGATATTGCCGAGGCATACAAAAAGAATCTTTGTCATAACAGTCTCCGTTCTGCGCCTGTCACCCACATCGCCATCGGAAAATATAATGGATATAGGAGGTGCGAAAGCGCAAATGAATAATTTTGTGATACCTGCGCTGATTGCCACACTGGGCACTTGGCTTATAACTGCCCTTGGCGCGGCGACGGTAATCTTTTTTAAATCCCCGAATCAGACGCTCATGAACCTGATGCTCGGGTTTGCGTCGGGCGTGATGATAGCGGCAAGCTTCTGGTCTCTGCTTCAGCCCGCTATCGAACGCGCCGAGGAGGCGGGCGGGCTTCCCGCATACTTTGTCGCGACTGCGGGCTTTCTCTTCGGGGCGCTGTTTATGTGGGCGTCGGACAAATGTGTAAGCTTCGCGAGAAAGCGGGCGGGCAACACGCGCGGCATGCCGAACGAGCGGCTCAACCGAATAGTGATGCTTGTGCTGTCGGTGACTCTTCACAACATTCCCGAGGGGCTTGCCGTCGGCGTGGCTTTCGGGGCGCTCAACGGCGGAGATTATACATTGGAGGGGCTCGCGGGGGCGGTGACCATCGCGGTCGGAATCGGGCTCCAGAATTTTCCCGAGGGCGCGGCGGTGTCGGTGCCTCTTCGCCGAGAGGGCTACTCGCGAAGAAAAAGTTTTTTCATCGGGCAGGCTTCGGGAATGGTCGAGCCTGTCGCGGGTGTGATCGGGGCGCTGCTTGTGGTTTATGTCGAGGCGATACTGCCTTATGCGCTGTCGTTTGCGGCGGGCGCGATGATTCTTGTCGCGGTGCACGAGCTTATCCCCGAGTGTCAGAGCAATCAGAAGGCGCGGCCATATTTCGCGACGATGGGCATTGTCTCGGGCTTCGCGGTGATGATGCTGCTCGACGTGATGCTCGGATAATTATATCATAAAGCGGCGGGAGATGCAAGGGTTCAGCCATCACAAGGAATTCGCTTCGCTCATGCTATCTTTAATCACCCCACCCCCTCCCGAATTCCCTAAAAACTTTAACATTTCATCAGCCCCCTCCCCTCAAAAAGGGGAGGGGGCCCGCTGTCCTTTTCCTGCTGAGTTTCACACACTTTTCACTTTTCCTGAGCTTGTTTTTGAGCCAAAAGTATTGACTTTTCAGGCACGATAATGTATAATGTTAGCGCGTGTTGATTTAACACGCAAAAGCACAGGAAAAAATTAGGAAAGTTATCCTTTCCCGTAGATTTTCAACAGTTGAAATTCGACGGGGGGGGGGGTAAATTTTTTGTTAAAAAATAATATTTTAATTATTACCCTTTTAAAATTTCTTTTATAAGCTCGGGAAAGGAGAATAGGCGAAAATACGGGTATTTTTATCAACTTTAGACAATTTTATTATATAATTTTATCCGAAGGAGAGATTTTAAGTGAGAAAAGTTTTTGATAAATTATCATCTAACAGATACATAACTAAATTAGCGAGTGCTGCCACGGCGGTGCGCTTTGCGCGTGCTGCCCTGACGGCGCTTCTTGCTGTCGGAATAACCCTTGGCGCGACCGTCGCCGTCAGCGCCGAGGGAACGAGGGACCTTTATGAAACGGCAAAAGTAAACTATGAGGAGGTCAACGCTACCACCAATAACTGGGAGAAGAACAGTTCCCGAATAGTTTTCCGCTTGGAAAAAACCGAGAGCGGCGGCGTTATGGGCCCGCAGAAATTTAAATTTTATGCTTATGAAGGCGAAGTCGTCTTCCTCGGTTCAAGCGCAATACCGTCAAGCGGTGCATTAGCTGTAACAATAATTGACCCCAATGAGCAGAAGACTGAATTTAAATTTGATACTGGGGCAAACGATACTAACATAGGTCAAAATTCAACTTTGACAGGCTTCATTCCCACTCATGATAAAGAAGCCGCAGGACCGAACGGCGTGTATCTTCCTAAGATGGACTATGCCACGGGTAAGCCTGTCACTACTAAGAGTGCAGGTGATATTGAATACAACGGGCTTATATATCCGAGCAAGCCTGTCGGCGATGACGGTTATAACCCATGGGAATACCATGTGCAGACAAGCGGTCAGTATACTGTTATTTTCAATGCTCCTCATGCCAATATATCGACAGCAAGTAATCCACATCAGTTGCCGCTTAGTATAACGGATTTTTCTTGGGACAATACAACCAAAGCCAATGGTAAGAACTATATCGATGCATGGGATATTACTGTCGCAAAAGTGGACGGCGTGGGCGATGATGCAAAATATTATGCTCAGTCAGGCCGTGTCTGGGCGACCGCATTTACGCTGCAGACGCAAAACAATGTATATGGTTATTTGTACAACGTCACCCGCGATGGCTATATCTGGCGCCTCGGGCTCAACGGTATTGTCCCTTGGACCACTTCGCTTTATGCCAATGCGAGGGGAATGATCGGAACGACCACAAACGCCTCGCTTTATCATTCCATTCACGAGCCGATGTCGAATAAAACGGACACTACAACCTATAAATCTCTTCGGGATAAAAACGCAAACCCCGACGGAATAAATATTTTGGGTCCTGATAACTACACAACCGCACTTGACAGCCCATACCCGATGTTCTTCAATTATCCCGACTCGAATATCCCTGAAAGCACCGTAAAAACTAAGGCCGACCCGCAGGGCACAGCCACCGATATACGTTTTGACGGCCGTGCTGACGGCAGTGATGATACAGACGTTGGGGACGCAACAAAGGATAACCACGAAGGCTCAGTTGGTGCAGGCGGATATTTCCAGGTTAAGACCGAGGGCGCAACGTCATATCGTGTTATCATCGACATGACCAATATGTTTGCCAAAAACTACCATGTAGCAGGTACACATGGTGGAAACGAAAATGTTCACGATGAGGAAATATGCCTGAGTTCGCCTGAAAAATGCGGCGCTGATGATAAAGATATAAACTTTGTTGCATATGTAAAAGATTCTGATTTTATTGTAGGTAAGGAAAAGCCTGAATGGTTTAAGGACGCTGGTTGGTACGGTATTTTTGCTGTCAAAAAAGTGCAAGATAGTGTTAAGTACGAAGATTTATATTACGACAGACACCCGAAAACTGATTCCACAATGAAGAAAGACGGCAAGTGGGACTTCAGCAGCATTATTGAGATAAAGAAGCTGGAGGGCGATGATCTTCCTGACGAGCTTAATGGTAAAGTCCCCAACGGTGAAGGCAACGATATCGGCGAATATAAATGCCTCGGCAAAATAATGCTCGGCAACGCCGTTGACAACGAAGACCCCGATGACGACCGAATCTATTGGAACGGCCGCGACCAGTACGGGCGAATTCTGCCTGTCGGTCAATATTTCGGCAACACGGGTCTCGGCAAGGTTTATGCCGAAGCTAAGAACGGCGAAATCCACTTCCCGATCTCTGACGCCGAACAGATTCCCAACGGCCTTTCGATCTGGCTCGAAAACCCGCCTGAAACGGTCACAACTGTTGAAGCGCGTTCAAGCCTTTATTATAATAATGTTGATAAAAGCATACTCCGTGACTATACGGTAAATGATATGTCGGGTATTGCCACTATCGGTAAAAATGAAAAGGGCGAAAAGACATTTCCAACAACTAAAATGAAGGGAAATAATGCATGGTATTGGAACTTGCCAAGTAACCTGACATGTAACACAGGTGTAAGTGACGTCAAAGATTATGTAAACACATCAGGGAACCCGGCATTTGATAATAATACCAGTGGACAAATAAGCTACAGCGGACAGGTTACGAAAAATGCTGACAAACGTAATTGGGAATGGAATGTAAAGTCAGATGGAACAACAAAATATACCGTGTATTCTTCATGGTCTGAGGTGCCTGCTGACAAAAATAAAGAAAAAAATGATGGCACCGGTGATTTTGTAGTATACGAAAACCACAGTATTGACGGTGTTGCGAGCTATAGCGGTAGTGAGAGCAGCAAAACGCTGACAAAAATAGCAGGTAAATTCAATCTCAACTGCGGCTCGGACCACGGCGTTGTTGACTTCTGGACCAACGTTTTAAGTTCAGGCGCAGTAGTCCTTGATGAACCTGTTGTGCTCACCCACGTTGCCGATCAGGTAATCGTCAGCGGATTTGTATTCCTTGACGAGGAAGTATCATTTAACACGACAGATGAAAAATACGACACTCAAACCAACGACCGCGCTATCGCAAACGCAAAGGTTCATGCTGAGTATTATTCAGATAACAATAAGGGAGGAACGAAGACCGAATACGATACCCACACCAACACCGACGGTATTTACTCAATTCCTGTTGATGAGGCTAAATTGGGTCCTGATAAATTGGTTTACATAACCGTTACCTACAATGACCCCGAGGTTTCTGCCAACGTCATAACTCACCGCGTTACAACCGTAGATAAATCAAAAAACGATGCAAAGCTTAATCCTACATTAACGGGCGGCGTGGACGGCCATCGCTCAAAGCAGGAGCATGGTTCCGCTATAAACGAGTGCAAGATAACCATATCACTCAAACCGATTGGGCAGGACGCTAACGGTAAAGATATAACACAAAAGGTTTTCTATGCCACAAACGTTGGCTATTTTGCCACGCCCTACAGCGGCGTTCAGACATCTGATGAAAACGACCCGCTGATGATTCAGAAGAGCTGGGACCCTGCCGATAAAAAGACTTCAAGCCTTAACGCTACCTTTACGATTTTAGGCTTTACGACTGACAATCACTTAGATGCTGAAAGCACAACAACAGCTGGCCCAGGTCCTACCGAGACGCAGCCACCTAAATATACTGTCGATGCAAACGGAAATGTCAAAAATGGCGAAACGGTAGTATCTGCGTATAGCAGTAGTAACCAAACCGGCTATATATTCAAAAGGCAGCATGTTTCTGTAAACGAGGCAGAAGCGGGCGTCACCAAAATCACCGACCTGCCGATGTACTATTATCCGAATGGAACAACAGATGAAAATCGCAATACAGCAAAGCAGCGAATTTACTATATCGTTATTGAAGAGCCCATCGGAGGAAAGGCCGCACAACCGACGGTTAAATATGAGGCCGATTATCATGACGGCACTCAGACAGCACCGTTGTATTATTACTGGCATTTCACCAACAAAATTGAAGTTACGTCCTTTAAAGAAACCGTATTCCTTGACAAAGATAATGATGGTGTGTTTGATAAAGGGCTAAACGATGATAAAAAAGAGGAGCTTTCAACGGCGTCTCTCAGCATTGCTTTGTCTAACGCTGGCGAGAAGCAGAACATTACCTATACGCCCAGTGATGATGAAGTAAAGTGGCTAAATGAACATCCTGATAATATGTTTGCTGACAGGTGCAAGGTTAGTGAAGGTTATGATTATGATTATACAACCTTTACCATAACGACTGATGATGAGTTTAAACTCGATTTTGATAATCCCAATAACCCATTTGTTGAGGGCGACGGCGTCATTCAGTTTGATGGCCTCCCGCAGGGAACATATATTATAACCATAGAATACCCGACCAACGAGGCATATAACAATGCGTTCATTCTCGGCGACGAGAAAGAATATGGCGGCGAAATTAAAAATGTTTATGAAAACATAGAAGATGTTGACATTTCTGCCAAGCGCGATGGCAATACCGTTGTGCAAACCGTTAATTTGAAGCCTCTTGAAACAGGCAAGGTCGCCTCGACTATGGTCGGTGTCGGCAGCTTTAACGAAACAAAAGCCATAGCCGATATTCTCAACGCCCAGGGCATATCAATTCAAAAAACCGTCACCGGCGGCTCGGGCGCCATTCCCTTTACCGATGATTTTGAATTCACTCTTGAGTTTAAAGCCGAAGACCCCAAGGTAGAAACAACCGGCTCTGGATCCTTAACAACCCCCTATCGAGCGACTTTTGAAAACTATCATTATTCAACGGTTAATAGTTCCCCCAAGGCCGATGTTAAAAACTTTGGAGAAGCCGTCGATATTACCGGCTTTGAAACTATCAGTTTCCATGCCGCCGGTAAGTTCACCTATACTTTAAGTGAGAATATCCCCACAGACGATCCAATCCCCGGCGTTACATATGATAAGTCCGAGTATGAAATAGTATTCAAGGCGGTAAATGACACTACCAAGAATACTGCTGAGATTACAGTCGAGGTCAAACAAACCAAGGATAAGGGCGGAACTGTACTTAGCGCATCTGAAACTGTTGACCCCAAAAATATCACCTTTACCAACGACTATCCCACGGGAAGCGTCAAGGTCACGAACACTATCGAAGGCACGAGTGTGCCCGAAAACAAGGAATTTGAGTATACCGTCAGTATTCAATATGATGATGGCAGCGGCCTTAAAAATCTTGATGGCACCTTTGCGTTGGTATCTGGCTCTACGAATACTACAATCTCCAATGGCGGTACGTTTTCGCTGAAAAATGGCGAGAGCTTCACAATCTCAAATCTTCCTGATGGCGCCAAAGTAACCGTCACCCAAACGCCCGATACGATGTATGATACCTCCATCACAGTCAATAAAATCGACGCCAGTGACAGCTCTGTTACCATTGGAAATACTGAGCAAGAAATAGGTTTCACAAACAAACACCACGAGGGCAGCCTCTCAATCAAAAAGGAAGTCAAAGACGACAATTCCAGCAATGATTTTGGGTTCGATTTTACCGTGACGGTTAATGGCATAACTGAGAGCAAAACGAATAGAATCGAGTCTGCTAAGCCATACAGTGGCGAGGCCACGTTGAAGATTGATGGGACTTCTAAGCCGAATTTGGAATTTAAAGATGGAATAGCTTCATTTACAATCAAAAAGAATCAGACCGCGTTAATCAGCGGCCTGCCCGATGGCGCGTCATTCACTGTTACGGAGACTGAAAACAGCTTTTACACACCTGATGAAAGAGTATTAAATGGCACTATCGACAAGGGTAACCCCGCCGCGCTCACCGTCACCAACACTTACAAAACTAACAGCATCAAGGTCATCAAGGAAGTCGAGGGCGCTGACGGCATTACGCTTCCTGATGGTGTGATGAATAAAGAGTTCACGTTTACTCTCACCGTCACCCCGCAGCCTGGCAACAATTGGAATCCAAAAACACTTGAAACGGTGCCAAATAGTATTAACCTTACAAAAGTTGATACTGCCGATAAGCCAACATGGACTTTTAAGCTCAGTGATAGTAAATCCGTTGAGATTAAGGGTCTTCCCGTCGGCGCGACCTATACTGTCAAAGAATCTCCCGACGCATACTACAATACGGCGTATTCAATAGAAAATGTTGATACGACGTCGCAGAAAATTACCGATGATCCTATTGAGCTCACCGTCACCAACACCTATAAAACAGGCAGCCTGATCGTCGGCAAAAAAGTTTCTCATGCACAAGGCGTTACGCTCACTGATTACGCGACAAATCAGGAGTTTGATTTCACGCTTAAATTAACTAATGTCGATCCAGACTGGGATCCTGAAGAACTTACAACAGGCGATATCACCGTTACAAAAGATACAAAAAATAACGCATGGAACTTCAGCCTCTCGCATGGTCAATCCGTTGAGATTAAGGGGCTGCCCGCTGGCGCGACCTATACGATAGCCGAAAAGGACATTACGGGTGATGCTTTCATTCCCGCGGCGGGCAATCCAACCGGCGGAACAATCGCCGAAAATGAAACCTCTACGGCGACTGGTGCGATAGCTGCGTTTACCAACACTTACAAACCCGAAGGCAAGTTGGCTCTTCAAGTGAAAAAGACGATTGTCGGCGATGTGTTGCCTGATAGTTACAGCGGTTATTCGTTTGAGTTTACTCTTGACAATGCCGCAGGCAAAGATAATGAAGGCGCAACGCTCCCGACGCAGACAACTTTGACGATGGACAAGAGCGAATTTGTTGGTGGCTATACTCAAGCGAAAAGCTTCGGCGACATAACCTTTAACCGCCCGGGCACATATAAATTCACCGTTAAAGAGACTGAGGGTACATACAACTTTGATTACGACGAAAGCGAGTATACCGTTACAGTAGAGGTCAAGGACAACAACGGCACATTAGAGCCGACTGTCACATATGAAAAAGATGGCGACACGTCTCCTACCGAAATCGTGTTCACAAACACCTATACGCCGACGCCTGCTACGCTTGCGCTTGATGTCACCAAGAATATTTTCGGCGATGTGAAGCCTGATAATTACAGCGGCTATTCGTTTGGGTTTACTCTTGCCAATGCCGCAGATCATGATAATATCGGCGCAGCGCTCCCGTCAACGACAACTTTGACGATGGACAAGGGCGATTTTGATAGCGGCTATACTCAAACGAAAAGCTTCGACGCAATAACCTTTGACCGTCCTGACACATATGTATTCACCGTTAAAGAGAATAAGGGCGCATACAAATTTGATTACGACGAAAGCGAGTATACCGTTACAGTAAAGGTTGTGGACAACAACGGCACGTTAGCAGTGACGAGCACCACATATGAAAAAGACGGTGTTCCGACTACCGATGGAATCAAGTTCACAAACACCTATACGCCTACTCCTGCTGAACTCACCATTACGGTCAACAAGACAATTGCGGGCGAAAACGTTCTGCCAAATTCTTACAACTTCGATTTTGTGCTTAAGAGCACGGATTCTTCCGCAACAACGAGCGAAACCCAAACAATCACTATCAATGAGGACAACAGGAACGCTAAACATACTGTTGATTTTACAACGCTCACATTCCCTGAAATCGGCAAATATTCCTACACCGTTTCTGAGACTTCCGAATACACAGGCTTCACGGCTGACCGAAGTATTCAGACTGTTTCGTTTGATGTTAATGAAGACGCCGATGGCAATCTGATAATCGAAAATTGCTCAGTTGCAGGCACGTCGGTTGAGCCCGTTGGCGGCAAGGTCGCTGTCAATATTACGAACACTTATGACCCTGAAGACGCCAAGTTCACGCTCAACATCAATAAGACGATTATTCAAGAGACCAAGCTTGACCATGATCACGAGTATAAATTTGAATTTACTCTTGAACCAAAGGGCAATACGCCAACCGCCCCGAAGCCTGAGCCGCTTACGCTTACGTCAACTAATGGTAACATTGTGCTTGATGGCGCTTTCGATGTGATAACCTATGACAAGGCGGGCACTTATGAGTACACCCTGACCGAGAAAGAGCTTGAGGGCTTTACCGCCGATCATAAGGCCTATGATGTTAAGGTTGATGTTGTTGACAACAGCGGAAAGCTTGAAATATCAAGTTATACTATCGTCTCGGCCGACGAGGATGCTGTTAACACCAGTGGCAGTAGTGCTTCGGGCGAGATAACCTCTGCAGAGGTGACATTTGAGAACACCTACAAGGAAACCCCTGCAGCAATAACCATATCGGTTGAAAAGAAGTTTGAGGGCCATGTTCTTCCTGAGGAGCCGTTCACCTTTACGTTTAATCTTAAACAGACAGGCGCTCCCGAGGACTTTGAGGGAGATACAAGTAAGACAGCCACATTTAAGAGCGACGAAATAGAAAAGGTTAATTCCAAAACTGTAAAATTCCCGCAGATAATCTATGACACTGCGGGTGAGTATAGGTATACTCTCACCGAGCAGGTCAACTACAAAGACCCGAGCAGCTTAGGCTTTACCCCGAGTGCGACAGAGCATGAGATAATCATTACTGTAAAAGACCACGACGACGGCCATCTGTATATTGAGAGCTACGAAGATGTTGTAAACGGAAAACAGGTAGTTTATGACAAGAGCAGTCTAACATCTAAGAAAGAGACTGTAAAAATCACCAACACCTATGCTCCGACGCCGACGAGTTACACTCTCGGGGTTGCAAAAACCGTCGCAGGCAACGAGCTTCCGCTCAATGCTCTTGGCGAGCCTTATAAATACAACTTCAAATTCACCCTCTCAAAAGACGGAGTTACGGTTGGTGAGAAAACCGTCACCGCAAGCAGGGGAAATACCGCAATTGACCCGTTTGACTTTGACGAGTTTGAATTCGAGTCTGTCGGCAGATACACCTATACCCTGACCGAGGAAATCACCTGCGACGGCATAACCGCGGCTAACTGCGGCTTTGTGGCGCCGGCTGAATATGAGGTTGTCATCGATGTCGTCGACAAAGGCGGATTCCTCGAGATAGAAAGCTGCACCGTCAACGGCACAAACGTCGACAAGGCAAAGTATCAGATCCCGATAGTGAATACCTATTCGCCGACCGAGATTTCTGTCGATGACGCCAAAGACCCGCACATCGTAACGGTTAAAAAGACCCTCGCGACCGAAAAGGGCACGTCTGTCAAATTCCCGCAGCAGTTTGAGTTTGAGGCGACCGTCGAGAGAAACGGCGCGGCCTCGACCGATTCGGGCTGGGCGGGTTCGACCTCGACCACACTTAAAACCGATGGCGGTGAGAATGGCGTCGGCAGTGTTTCGGTGACGGGCCTCACATTCAAGGAAGCGGGAGAATTTACCGTCACGCTGACAGAAAAGCCCGCTGCGGCGGCTGCCTACGGAACTGTCACGACCGATGCGAGACCGCTTGAAATAACCTATACCGTTGAGGACAAGGGCGGCTATCTTGTCATCACCGACGTCAAGTATGAAAAAGATTTTGCGTTTGAGAACGTCTATGTTCCTGCCGAGAAATCTGCCGATGTCAAGCTTGTGAAGCGCCTTATCAACACCGTCACGGGCGGCGACAGGCTCGGGCTTGAGACCACCAACCCCAACTATGAAAGGTTCAGAACACTCTACGACGGTCAGTTTGAGTTCACTCTTACCCCTGCCGAGGCATACCCCGCCGAGGATATCGCCCTTGGCGGCGAAGCGACGGCCGAAATCACCGCGCATAACAGCATGAATTCTGTCGATTTCGGTGAGCTCACATTCAAGAGAGAGGGCGAGTATGTCTTCACCGTCGACGAGGTGACGCCGACATCGAAGCTCAGGCAGGTGACATATGACAACAAGGCTGCGACGCTTACCTATACCGTAACCGTCGACCCGAAGAGCGGCGAGCTTCTCTGCGACAGCGAGTTCAGCTATAAGCTCGGCGAAAACCCGATAGATGTTCCCGCTTCGCATAAGGTGCCGACCTTCACCAACTACTACGGCCCGCACCCCTGCACCCTCACCATCACCAACATTGTGAACACCGACCCCGAGGGCATCGACGTCGACCTGAACAAGGAGTTCAAATATCACATTGTTTTAGAGGGCAACTATATTTCGCCGACCGACGCCGAAATCGCGACATATGAATACTTCTATGAAATGTCGATGACCCTTGCCGCTCTTGATGAGGGCGAAAACGATGTTGAGCGGTTCAGCCTCGACTTCAAGAAGACCGACAACGACAAATACGAGGCCGATATATCGGTACCTCTCGGCCACAGCGTCGTCATCGAGGGCATACCCCACTACGGAAGCAAGTATACCGTCACCCAAGACCTTGAGGGCGCGGCAGGCTACAGCTTTGTTGAGGTTCATGAGCTCTATCATTCAAGGGCGATAGCGGACGATACCGAAACCGACACCCCGACTGATAAAACCGATGTAAAGCCCGTCGGCGAAGATCAGACCAAGGAGAGCGGCAGCTTCATCAGCGAGCTCGACGGCACTGAGATCACCTATATCAACACCTATACCGTCAGCGCGGCGACCGTTGAGGCCCCCGAAATCACCAAGGTAGTCAGCGGCGAAAGAGCTCTCAACGAAAGCGACAGCTTCAGCTTTGAGGCGGTTCTTTCGGCGGGCGATGCGTTCACCTCACCCGACGGCGCAGAGTTTGTCGGCGCAGACGGTTCGGGCCTCGGCTCTTCGGCGAGCGCTTCGACCGAAAACGGCGGCGACACCGCAAAGCTCGGCAGCATTAAATTCACAAAACCCGGCGTCTATATCCTTACCGTGAGCGAAACCGCCCCCGAGGGCAGCACCGACAGAAAGCTCAACGGCGTTATCTATGACGATGCGGTTTATACCGTGACCTATACCGTTACCGACGAGAACGAAGCCAACGTCAAGGACGGCACGCTTAAGATTTCTTCGGAAATAGCAAGCGGCGGCAAAACGGGCCTTGAAAAAATAGTCTTCACAAACGTTTATACCGCTGATGACACCGACGCCGTGAAGTTTGACATCACAAAGCTGATTCGGCCCAACGATGCGGCAGCCATGCCAGCGGGCGAGACCTACAGCTTCAGGATTGAAGACGAAAACGGCCTCGGAAAGGACACCGAAGCTTCGATAACCCTTGAAAAGGGCGAGGCAAGCGGCTCGGCAGAGGTTAATCTCGGCGCGTTCGGCGATGTCGGCGAATACACCTTTGATGTTTACGAGGTGAGCGGAAACACCCTCGGAATGGTCTATGACGACGCTCACCACACCGTCACCGTCAAGGTTGAGGATAACCTCTTGGGCAAGCTTATTGCGGCGGTTGAAATCGACGGCAAACCCGTTTCCGACGGCGATTCCGTCCCGTTCACAAACGATTATCACACGGGCAGCGTGACCGTCAGCAAGACCGTCACGGGAATCAGCGGCGACTTCAAGAAGCCGTTCAAATTCACCGTAACATTCTTCACCCCGAGCGGCGAAAAGCTTGAGGGCGAGTACCCATACACGGTTGTTTCCTCTGAGGTCGGCATCATGCCGTTGAGCCTGACTAATACCGTTGTCGAGAGCGGCGGAACGATTGAGCTCACCCACGGGCAGCAGTTTACCGTTACGGGAATTCCCGACGGCGCGAACTTCAGAATTGAAGAGGAGCAGGCCGCGGGCTATCACACCACGGTGAACGGCAAAGAGGGAAGGCTCTTTGACGGCACTGTAAACCACCTCACCGATATTCATGTTAAATATCAGAACCGCAGCGAAAGCGCGTTCACCTTTGAAAACATCGGAAGAAAGACTCAGGTCTTCCCGGGCGACGGCGTATCTGTGACTGCGGGCGACGTTCTTGAATATGAGATCGTCTGGCAGAACCCGAACACGAAAGACGCGGTCATCACCGTGACCGACAAGCTCTGCGACGGCGTTGAATTTGTCGAGGCTTCGGGCGATTATGACTACGACCCCGAGACCCGCACCGTCACATGGACAGTTTCGGCCCGCGGCCTTGAAAACGGCACACTGAGCCTTAAAGTCTCGGTCAGCGAGGGCGCCTCGGGCGACATCACCAACTCGGCAGAAATTTCTGTCGACGGCGGCACCCCGACCGTCGCTGACGGCGCGCCAACGAACCCGATCTTCGCGCTTGAAATTGAAAAGCGCCAGTCGCTCAACGGCGGCGAAAAGACCGCGTCAGACCTTGCGGTAAGAAGCGGCGACACCGTCACCTATTACCTCACCGCGAGGGTTGTCGGCAAGGATGGGACAGTCGCCGAGAATGTAAAACTCAGCGATGAATACCCCGTCGGCCTCGGCCTTGTGGGCGATATTTCGGGCGGCGGAGCATATGACCCTGACAGCGAAACGGTTAAATGGAATCTCGGCGATCTCACCGTCGGCGACGAGGTAACGCTCAGCTATACCGTGAGCGTGCCCGAGACGGCCGCTTATGCCGAATGGGTCTGCGGCGCAGAGATATTCTCAGACGCCGAGAACAGAACCCCGCTCGTCTATTCCGAGAAAGTCCGCGATTATACCGTCGGCGACCTCACCGTTTCAAAGGCGGTCGTCTCTGACGGAGAGATTCCGAACGGCGTCAAGTTTGCGTTCACGATAACCCTTGATACCGACGAGGTTCTGAGTTACACCAAATCCGACGGCACTGTCGGTGCGCTCAGCGGCGGAAAGCTCACGGTAAACCTCAGCGACGGCGAATCGGTGACGGTGAACGCTATACCGACGGGCACTGCCTATACCGTCAGCGAGAAGCCTGTCACCAACTATACCTCTGACAAGCCGAACGACACGGCGGCGGGTGCAATCAAGAACACTGCGGAATCGGTGCTCTTCACAAACACATATTCATTTGTTGAGCGCGAGCTCGGCGGCATCACCGTCACGAAGGTCGTCTTCGGCGATGCTGAGGATATGCTCCGCGATTACCACTTCACCCTCACGCTCAGCGACAGGACAATAAATCAAAAATTCGGCGATATTGAATTCGTTGACGGCGTTGCGAGCTTCACCCTTAAAAACGGCGAAAGCGTCTCTGCCGAGGGTATACCCTCCAACCTTGAGTATACTGCCGCGGAGGAAGAAGCCGACATGTTCGGCCTCACTACAAGCTCACTCAACGGCTACGGCCTCATTCCCGTCGGCGAAACGGTCGACGTCATCTTCCTCAACGAGCGCGCAGAGGTTCTTACGGGCTCGCTCAAGGTCTCAAAGACGGTCGTCGGCACTGCTGAGGATATGTCAAGAAGCTTCGACTTCATTGTCACTCTTGGCGATGCTTCGATAAGCGGCCTCTACGGCGGAATGAGCTTTAACGGCGGCGTAGCGACGCTCAGCCTCAGAAGCGGCGAAAGCATTTCTGCCGAGGGCATTCCCGCAGGAACCGCCTACACCGTTGAAGAGCTCGGCGCGGATATGGGCTATACCACCGTCATGAGCGACAGCGGAAACGGCGTTATCACCGCGAACTCTGCCGCCGAGGTGAACTTCACCAACACAAGAAAAACGGGCGGCCTCACCGTTAGAAAGACGGTTGTCGGCGATGAATCAGCGATGCTCATCCCGTACAACTTCACTGTCACCCTCAGCGACGCTTCAATAAGCGGCCTCTACGGCGGAATGAACTTCAACGGCGGCGTCGCGATGTTCAGCCTGATGAGCGGCGAGAGCGTCACCGCTGAAAATCTTCCCGCAGGTGTCGGCTACACCGTCACCGAGGCCGAGGCCAATCTCGGCTCGATAACCTCGATGACCGACGATTGCCTCGGGGTGATCCCCGAAAACCGAATCGCAAACGTTGCATTCACCAACGCGATTCCCACGCCGAACAGCCTCACCGTTTCAAAAACCGTAATCGGCGGCGAGGCGGACATGGCCTATCCGTTCGGCTTCACGGCGATGCTCTATAACCCCGACGGTTCTCCGTTTGCGGGCGAGTCGGGCGGCCTTCTGTTCGACGGCGTCAACCCCGCTGTATTCACCCTCACAAACGGGCAGAGCATTACATTCAGAGGCATTCCCGACGGCGCACGCTACGAGATCCGCGAGAATGCTTACCCCGAATTTATCACCGAGATTTCGGGCGCTGCCGAGGGTCTGATGACCTCTTCGGGCGCGACGGTATCCTTCACCAACACAAGAGTCACAGGCAGCCTCAGCGTTGTGAACAGCGTTTCGGGCAACGCCGCAGACCCGAATAAAGACTTCACGCTCCATGTTCAGCTCAGCGACCCGAGTATCAGCGGAACATACGGCGGAATGACGTTTGTCGGCGGATATGCTCAGTTTACACTCAGGCACGGTCAAAGCCTCACCGCTCAGGGCCTGCCCGCGGGCGTCGGCTACATCGTCACCGAGGACGACGAAACCGCCGACGGCTATGTCACTTCATTCAGCGGCAGCGAATCCGTTATCGCCGCCAATGCCGAGTCGGTCGCAAGGTTTGTCAATACAAAGAATATCCTCCCGCCCGAGGTCGGCTCACTGACCGTGGTCAACAACATCATCGGCACCACCACCGACGAGGAATTCTTCTTCACCCTGACCTTTGACAGCCCTGCCGCCGCAAGCGAATTTGCGAATATCTATCTGCCGATGAGCGATACCCCGACAGATGACAGCGAGGTCACATTCGCGCTTCGCCACGGCGAGAGCAGAACCTTTGACGCCATTCCCGCGGGAACGGTTTACAGCATAAAACAGGCTGAGAATATCTACTACTCAACGACGAGCATGAACGCCGACGGGGTTATCAGAAACGCCGTAAACACCACTGCGGTATTCAACAACAAGTGGTCGATTGGCGACCTCAGCGTTGCAGTCACCGTTCAGGACGACAGCGGCAAGATTCTTGACAGCGACCCCGCAAGCTTCAGATTCAGGGTTACGCTTACCAACCCCGACGGCACACCGCTTCAGGGCTTCGGCTATCCCTCTCACTTTGCGGGCACCGACGGCAAACCCGACGAGCTTGTCGGCAGCGATGTATTCATGAGCTTCAACGAAAACGGCGTCGTCGAATTCACGCTTGAAAACGGCGGCCGCGCGACTGCGTTTGATCTTCCCGATGATCTTCTCTATTCTGTTGAGGCCGTCGCCGAAGACGGCAGGTATTACAGCATCGCAAGCGGAAGCACGAGCGAACAGCGAGCGGGTGTCATCATGACCGATGAAGCCGCAGACGAAGAATTTGTCTATGAGATCGCGACGGGTTCGTTCGAGGTCACAAAGATGCTTATTGGCTATTTCGGCGAGCCTTATGCCGACAGCAGTCAGGAATTTACCTTTGATATAAGGTTCATGTCGCCGAACGGCACGCCGCTCACCGCAGCGTATGCCTACAGCGGCAGCAGAAGCGGCGCAGTCGCCGACGGCGGGTCGTTTGTCCTCGCAAACGGCGATGAGATAACCGTTCTGAATGTTCCTGTCGGCACAAGGTATGAAATCACCGAGCGTGCGATCAACGGCTATGAGTGCCTTTCGGGCGCGACCGTTGAGGGCGTCGTCTCATCAGACGAGACTCCGATCGTTCGCTATGTGAACAGAGATGTCCGCTCAACTCCCGTGATCCCGCCGTCAACAGGCGGCTCAGACATACCCGAGCCCACGCCCCCTGACGACAACCCTCCCGACAGCGGCGATGATATCGTCGTTCTCCCCGCCACCGAGGGCTCGTCCAACAGCTTCAGCGAGGTTTCTCTCGGCGCTTCGGACACGGTTTCACTCCTCCCAAATCTCCTCCTCGCCGCGGCAGCGCTGCTGTTGAGAACGATAATTTAAAAAACGGCCCCGATCAAAGTCGGGGCCCGATTTTTTGAGATTTATTTTAAATGTACACTGTTCTGAGCGCTTCTGTTCTCACACAAATCGCTCAGCGGGCAGCGCTCGCAGCTCGGCTTTCTTGCGGTGCAGACCTCGCGCCCGAAGTGAACCAGCCGATGGCAGAAATCGCTCGCGCGGTCCATCGGCAGCACCTCTCTGAGCTGTTTTTCGACCTTTGCGGGGTCGGTGCCCTCAGAGAGCCCTAACCGCCCGCAAATTCTTATGCAGTGCGTATCGGTCACGACGGCGGGCTGTTTATAAACATCGCCGAGAATAAGGTTCGCGGTCTTTCTGCCGATTCCCGGGAGCGACAAAAGCTCCTCCATGCTGTCGGGCACCCTGCCGCCGAAGTCGTCGATGAGTTTTTTCGAGAGCTCGACAATGCTCTTCGCCTTTGTCCTGAAAAGGCCGCAGGGCTTGACTATCTCCTCGACCTCGGACACGTCGGCGTTCGCGAAGCTTTCAAGCGTAGGAAATTTTTTAAACAGCTCTTTTGTGACGATATTCACTCTCGCGTCGGTGCACTGGGCCGAAAGCCTCACCGCGATCAAAAGCTCATAGGGCTTTTCATATTCAAGAGAACACTGCGCCTCGGGATAAAATTTTTCAAGCCTGTCGGTGATCTCCTCTGCGCGGGTTTTAAGCGCTGTTGCCATTCTGACCTGCTCCTTCCATATAATATAGCAGCGGCCGAATCACCGCCGAACTAAGTATATCACAACTCGCCGAAAAAAACAATACGCTTAAACAAGAACAAAATGTGCAAAAAATGTTGACTTTTTGAGAGCAATATGTTAATATATTATTGAAATTGAACAATTTCCGAGGGTTAATTATGATTACTGACAAAAACGTTAATTCGGTTGTTCCGTTTGTCGAGGATATTCTTGTCGGAAGCTTTTCAAAAATCCTTTATGCAAACATCGTTACGGGCGAGTATATAACCTTTAAAAAGGGCGATATGCTTGACGAGGAAGGATTTGACGATCTTCCGAGTATTTTTGATTATGTGAGAAAGCTGGTTGAGGACGGTCTTATCTATCCCGAGTATGCCGCTGCGTGTTTAAGATACGCCAACCCCGATTATGTCCGCAAAAGGGTATTCTCGGGCGAGCGCCGTATTATTCAGAGCTATAAGCGCCATGTCGGCGATTCATACCGCTGGATAACCTTTGCCATGGTGGCGCCCGCAGGCTGTTCACCCGAGAACCCGTGGGTTTTATTCACATGGCGAGACTCGGACACCGACACCACCTCGATGGTCGATACCCTGTCGACCCTTTCAAACCTCTATTATAAGATTCTGAAAATAAACGTCACGAAGGACACCTTTGAGCCGATAAAGGTCGAAGACCGCGAGCAGGAGGAGCTTGTTCTAAAGGTCGAGAGTATCTCGGAGTGGTGGAAAATCTATGTCAACTCCGACAGGGTTCATCCTGAGGATAAAGAGGTCTACCGCCTCTTCACCGATATCGCCCAGATAAGAGAGCAGTTCAGGGAGGACAGCAGCCAAAGGCTCAGCTGTCAGTACAGGCGGCTCGGCCCCGACGGCGAATACAGATGGGTTCAGATGGACCTTGTGCCCAGTATCGAATACACCGACTCGAATCAGGTTCTCATCTTCTTCGTGAAGGACGTTCACGAGGAGCACATGAAGCAGATGAACGACCGTCAGGAGCTTCTTGAGTATTACAACCGCGACGCGCTCACGCTTCTCTATAACAGGCACAAATTCAACGACGACCTGAAAATGCTCAACGGCCTCGAGATAACCCGTTTCACCTGCCTTTATGTCGATGTCAACGGTCTGCATGAGATAAACAATCACCTCGGCCATCAGGCGGGCGACGACATGCTCTGCGCCGTTTCTGACACGCTGAGAAAATATTTTCCCGAAGAGACGCTTTACCGCATCGGCGGCGATGAATTCGTCGTGATAAGCCTTCACCTCTCAAAGCGCAGCGTCGAGAGGATTGTTGCCGAGATCAAGAGCGACCTTCTTCAGGACAACTATGAGATTGCGGCGGGTGTAGACAGCGCAAGCGACGACCCCGAAGCGCTCAGCGTCTATAAGGTCGTCGGCGCGGCCGAGCTTGCGATGCGCACCGATAAAGAGGAATATTATAAGAGCCATGCTCACGACCGCAGGCGCAGGGGCCTCAACGAGGAGCTTGAAAAGGTTCTCACCGAAAAGAAGTATGAGGAATACTTCCTTAAGATAATCGCTTCGCATTTCGCGGGCGTATATTTCGTAGACATGCAGCTTGATTCTGTCCGCCACATCTATATTCCCGACTTCTTCGCCGAGCTTTTACAGAAGTGCGACTACTGTTACAGCGCCGCGATAAAGCTCTATGCCGATATATTCGTCAAGCCTCAGTATAACCGCGCGTTCTACAGGCTTTTGGACTATAAATATCTCAGCGAGAGCCTTAAGCAATACGGCGTTGTGCGGCTTGCCTATGAAAAGGTCGACGGCGCCGAAATGGAGCTTCAGATCCTCAGCATAAACTCGGACAGCGAAAAGAACGAATGTGTCTGGATATTCTCAGACATCTCGAAGCAGAACAACTGGCTTGCCACCGAGGAAAAGCCCGACTGATCAACCGAATATTTCAAAGCCGTCAACGTCATCGTCGGCGGCTTTTTTCTGCCGATGCTTGCGGCAATATTTACAAATTATTTTCCCGATTTTTGTTCAAATTTCCAAATTTCTTCATAAAGAGAGAAAAAGAATAAAATTTCGACAAAATTCGTTCCCGAAAGGTGATATAATACCAAAAAAGGACCGAAAGGGGAATATTTCATGACGAGCAGTGAGTACGAGCTGTTTCATCGCATCTGCGAAACGTTTTTCAGGCTCGGCGTTCCGACGCATATGTCGGGTTTCAGATATCTTGTCAGCGCAGTGACGCTTGTATATTATGACCCCGACTACCTGCGAAGCATAACGGGAAGGCTTTATCCCGCCGTTGCCGAAGAGTGCGGCACCGACCCGCGCTGCGTTGAACATTCAATAAGAACCGCCATTGAAGCGACGTTTCTCAATTCAAGCTCGGGCTATGCCTATTCCTATTTCGGCGATGCCGTCGACCCCGACAAGGGCAAGGTCATCAACAGCGACTTCATCGCGACCGTCGCCTTTCGGCTCAGGGCTGAGCTGCCCCTTAAAACCGCGGGAGAAGAATAATCTTAGCACGGCAATTGCCGTGCTTTTTTTATTTAAAATATCGGGTACCGTCTTGACAAATACTCAGATTTCGTTTATACTGAAATCGCAAAAATCAATAAAAATTTTTAACCGAAAGGCGGAGATTTATATGAAATATCCTTTTCAGAACCCCGATCTGAGCCTTGAAGAGCGTCTTGACGACCTCATTTCTCGGCTTACACTTGATGAAAAGATCAATATGCTCACAACCTATCAGCGCGGCGTTCCCCGCCTCGGTATTGAAGACCGGCACATCGGGGGTGAGGTTGCGCGCGGCTATGTCTCGCGAAATCCCGATGTCACAACCACGGTTCTTCCCCAGCCGATAGGCATGGCTGGAATGTTCGACCCCGAGCTGATGGAAAAGCTCGGCGAAATCGCGGGCATTGAGGCGAGAATCCTCAACTCCCGTAATCCTCACGGAAACCTGATGCTCTGGGGTCCGACGGTCGATGCCTGCCGCGACCCGCGTTGGGGCAGAAATGAAGAGAGCTACGGCGAAGACCCGTTTTTGAGCGGAAAGATGTCGGCGGCCTATACCCGCGGAATGGCGGGAAGCCACCCGAAGTATATGCGCACCGTCCCGACGCTCAAGCACTTTTACGCCAACAACAACGAGGAGAAGCGGGCCTCCTGCGACGCAAACATCGACCCGCGCACCAAGAACGAATACTACCACGAATTTTTCAGGCGGCCTATCGAAGAGGGCGGCGCCCGCTCGATGATGACCGCGTACAACTGCGTTTCGGGCGTCCCCGCGATAGTCAACCCCGATGTCAGAAACATCGTGAAAAACGAGTGGGGGCTTGATTTTGTCGTGACCGACGGCGGCGATTTCACCCAGAACGTCACCGCCCACCACTACTCTGATTCGCACGCCGAGACCCTCGCGCTCGCCCTTAAAGTGGGCACCGACATCATGACCGACGGTTGGGAGACGGTCGCCGTTGCGGCTCGCGATGCGCTTTCACGCGGGCTCATCACCGAGGCAGACATCGACGGTTCGCTTCGGTGCAGCCTCAGAGGGCGGTTCAAGCTCGGCGAATTCGACCCGAAGGACAAAAACCCCTTCGCAAACCCCGACCCCGCGCTCATGGACTGCGAGGAGCACCGCAGGCTCAACCACCGCGCAGCCCTTGAACAGTTCGTGCTGCTCAAAAACGACGGTTTCCTGCCGCTCAAAAAGGGCGTGAAAATCGCGCTGATAGGCGATCTTGCCGCAAAGTACCGCATGGACTGGTACACGGGGTATTCAAGCTATGCGATCACCGTTCTTGACGGCCTCAGAGAAAAATTCGGCGAGAAAAACATCGCCTTTGACGACGGCTATGACCGCATCGTGATTCGCTCGAAAGAAAACGGCAAATACCTTGTCTGCGCCGACGACGGCACGCTCTATGCCTCTGCCGACAGCGCCGAGAGCGCTTCGGTCTTCATCAAGGCCGACTGGGGCGGCGAGGTGACATATACCGTTGAGGCGACGGGAAAATTCTTCACCGCCGAGACCCTCAAGGCCGACTCCGACACCGCCTACCGCTGGTTCAATCAGGAGATCCTCCGCCCGAAGTATTCTCCCGAGGGCATCACATATGTAACCTACTTTAAGAATAAAGTTCTCGGCATTGATGAAAACTCGGCCGTCACCGCGTTCGAGATCAAGACCCCGAAACCCCGCACCCTCTTTGAGGAAACCGTGATTTCAAGCGGCTGCGAGCGGGCGAAGGCCCTTGCAAAATCCGCCGATGTCGCGATAGTCTGCTGCGGCAACGACCCGATGATAATTGCCCGCGAGTGCTACGACCGCACGACGCTTTCGCTTGCGCCTCATCAGTCCGATGTTCTCTTCGCGGCCGCGAACGCCAACCCGAACACCCTGCTCACGCTGATTTCAAGCTATCCCTACGCCATCGGGCGCGAGGCAGAGGCGGTCAGGGCGGTGCTCTATACTTCCCATGCGGGCCCCGAGCTCGGCAGCGCATATGCCGAGGTGGTTTCGGGCGAGTATAACCCCGCGGGCAGGCTCGCCCAGACTTGGTACCGCTCGGAGGACGAGCTCCCCTCGATAAACGACTACGACATAATCTCTAACGATGTTACATATCTTTACTATCGCGGCAAGCCCCTTTACCCGTTCGGTTTCGGCCTGAGCTATTCAAAATTTGATTATTCCTCATTTGCGACATCTCGCAAGGACGGCAAAACTTATGTCACGTTCGACGTCAAAAACCTCTCAGATGTCGACGGCGAAGAGGTCGCTCAGGTCTATTTCAGGTCCGAGGGCTCCCGCGTGAAGCGCCCGCTGAAACAGCTCTGCGGCTTCAAGAGGGTGTTTATCCCCGCGAAGAAAACCGAGCGCGTGACTGTTGAAGTGCCCGACAGCGAGCTGCGGTTCTACGACGTCACCCGCGATAAATTCTGCGTCGAGAAGTGCGACGTAAGGTTCATGGCGGGGGCTTCGTGCGAGGATATCCGCCTCGGCGAAACGCTGAAAATCTACGGCGAAAAAATCCCCCCGCGCGACCTCGGAAAGACGGTCAGGGCGATAAACTACGACCTCAAAAAGGGCTCGCGAATGAAGTTTGCAAAGTACAGGGGCGAGCACTACATGCTCGGCGGCGAGCTTGAATTCAGAGGTTCAAAGTTCAGCGGCGAGAAGTCACTCCAACTGCTCTATGCCACAACTGGCCGACCCGCTATGCTTCGCGTTTTCTGCGATGGCGAGCTCATCAGCGAACAGCCCCTCGGCGGCACTGCCGCGGAGACGGATTTCACCTATGCGACGGTTAAAATCTCCCCGAAAAGGGGAGTGCACACCCTCAGACTTGCCCTCGACGGAATAAGCCTGCTTGAATTTAAATTTGCTTAATAAGAATATTCCCTCCCGCTGTAAAAATGTATAATTTAACTATTGACATTTTCGGCGGGAGTGGGTTATAATAACAGTACGCATGGGCGACCTGCGAATACCTAAGAAATCCCTGCTTCCCGCGCTAATATTTTCAACGCGAGAAATTTTTTGTGCATAGAATTGGAGGAAAAACTATGATGAAGACTCTCAGAGCCGCGTGTTCGGTGATACTCTGCCTGTCGCTGCTGTTTTCGGGAACATTCACTTCCGTTTACGCAGTCGGCGACACCGCGGCAATCGCAACTGAACCCCACGCACATATCCATTCGGCCGACCCCGCCCCGATAGCGGACACAAACACCGTAAGAACGCTTTATAGTAAGGACGGTATTACTGTTAAGATCGCTCTTTTAAGCGATCACTTCGGCTCGTCCAACGGCGCTTATGTTTGTGAGACCCCTGACGCTGTTCTTGTCGAATCTGCCGACGAAGTTATCACGGCTGTTAATTTTTACACCGCCGAGTGGAAGAAAGGCGAGACGGCAACGGATTATAAACTCGCAAAAGATAAAATAATCGAGGGCTGCAATGCCGAGGGCCTTAATTCCGCAAGCGTCACCGCGACGATGGCCGAGGGCACCACGGGCAACGTTATCATTGTGATCACCTGCGGAGGAAAAGAAACCGAGGTTTCGTTTGCGATTTCCCATATGATGGGCGGCCGTGAAGGCGCTTCGTACGGTGCAACCTGCACTCAGAAGCCGAGAAAAGAGACCCACTATATTTGCAAAGTATGCGACATAGTATATTCTATCACCGATTCTTATGATAAGAATATTCCTGCTAAGGGTCATACTTTTGAGGATTACACCGTCACGTCTACATGTGAGGAAGGCGCAACAATCACATATGAGAAGTGCACAGAGTGCGGTTTTGTACAGCTAAAAGATGGCTCAAACATTAACAATGAGAAGCACAGCTTTACTGTTGACGGTTCTAAGGAGCCGACATGCTACACCGACGGCGTCACCTATAAAAAGTGCGAAAACTGTGATGTAATCGACCCTGAATCTGTCAAGACGGCAGAATCGCTTTCCCATAATTTCCCAAGGCCGAGCGACCCGACAAACGAAGTAATTCCTCCGAGCTGCGAAGAATGGGGAAAGATAATCCGGAAATGTAAGAACGACGGCTGCGACGCCTATGTAGAGACCCTTAAAGGCTCGCCGAAGGGCCACAAATGGGTGCTTGAGGGCGAATATACCGTCGAGCCAACCTGCGGCCGAAACGGCGTCGGCAAGGCAAAGTGTGAAAACTGTGGCGAGATCGACGAGAGCCACGAATTCCCCGCGCCCGCAGGTCATAACTTCAATGTATACAAAGAGATTTTAGCGCCTACATGCACCGCAGACGGCTATGCAAACTATGTCTGCGCAAACTGCGGCATTGAGAAAGATGAATCTGAGAGGGTTACCCTCAAAGCGCTCGGCCACGTTCCCGAGGCTGATGACAACGACTGCACCACGCCTGTCAAGTGCTCAAAGTGCGGTGAAACCGTCACTGAAGGTAAGCAGGAGCATAAATTTAAGGTCAACTATACCTATGACGGGCGCAGCCACTGGAGAGTCTGCTCAAACAAGGGCTGCAGTCAGACCACTGAGATTGAGCCGCACGTTCGCCCCGAGAACAAAAAGACCTGCACATTAGACTTTATCTGCAGCGTTTGCAACAAATATATCGCTGGCACTCCGCATAAATACGCTGATACTTATGAATCCGACACTCAGCGCCATTCAAAGACCTGCCTCAATTGCGGATTTGTCATGTCGTACCCCCATACCTATGTAAACGATGACAACTGCTCGACGCCTCTTATCTGCACGGTTTGCAATCAGGTCATCGCACCTGCGAGGGAGAGCCACCGCCACGATATCTGGATCAACAAGGGCGATTATCACGAGAGTGACTGCTCGAACCCTTACTGCACAGTTATTGTAACAGGCGACCATACTTACGGTGAGCCCGAAGTTATCAACGAGATAAAGGCCACCTGCACCACGGCGGGTTCAAAGACGCTTGTCTATACCTGCACCGCCAACGGCTGCAGCGCAAGAAAAGTTGAAGAAGTAACTTCCGAAGCGACGGGCCACTCTTTGGGCGAGTGGATAGTCGAGGAGACAACCTGTGAGGACACAAGAAAATATCAGGAATGCGCAAACTGCGGCGAGAAGTTTTACGATACAGATCCTAATGACGGCGTGCACACCTGGTCTGCGGATTATGTAGTTACAAAGCCTGCTACCTGTCAGAGCGAGGGAAGCGAAGCGATCGTCTGCACTGTCTGCGGAACCGAGCGCGAGAGCCGAGTTGTTCCGATGCTCGCGCACTCCTATGATATGACTGCTCCCACTCGCGTAGAGCCTGCCACCTGTGTCGACAGCGGCCTCAATCACTATGCATGCATTTACGGCTGCGGAACCGAGACTGCCGAACAGATTCTTCCTCTCGGCCATACCTACGGCGAGTATGCCTACAACGGCGACGCCGACTGTCAGAAGGCAGGAACGAAGACCCACCGCTGCAGCGTCTGCGGCGCTCAGGAAACTGTCGATGACCCCGAGCACCCGCAGACTGAGCACTCCTTCACGATGTATACCTATCAGAACGATGCGACCATCGAACATGACGGAACTGAGGTTGCTTTCTGCGACTACGGCTGCGGCGCCACCGACACACGCACCGCCGCAAATACAAAGCTTCATCAGCACACCTTCACCAACTATGTTATAGTCACCGAGGCGACCTGCACCACCAACGCTTTTGAACAGGCCAAGTGCGATATATGCGGCACGCCTTCTGAGATTGTCGAGATTTCGGACAGCGCTCTCGGCCACGTCGGCGGAGCTCCCGCTGTCGTCACTCCCGCGACCTGCACCGAAGGCGCATTCATGACAATTTCCTGCGAGAGGTGCGGAGTTGTTCTTGAAAGCGGCGTTGATGAGAACTCCGTTCTCGGCCACAGCTTCACGAATTATGTCTACAACAACGATGCCACTGTCGATATGGACGGCACCGAAACCGCCGTCTGCGACCGCGGCTGCGGTGCTGTCGATACAAGGACGAAGCCGGGCACGAAGCTTGAGTCTGAGCATGTTTTCACTAACTATGTTTATAACAACGATGCGACCTGCACCAACGGCACCGAGACAGCTTACTGCGACAACGGCTGCGGAACCACTCACACCCGTGAGGCGGTCGGCACCGCTCTCGGTCACGCTTACGGCGACCCGATTGTTGTGACTCCCGCGACATGTACCGAAGCAGAAACAGTAAAATATACCTGCACCCGCTGCGGCTCAGAGTCTGAGATCACCGTCTTGGGGGCTGCTCTCGGCCACGATTATGAATCGGTCGTTGTGTCCCCTGCGACCTGCACCGAGGCAGAAATTGTCAAAACCGTCTGCTCGCGCTGCGGCGACGCGACCGAACCTGTTAAAAACGGTGAACCTCTCGGGCATGACTACGGCGACCCCGTTGTCACTCCCGCGACCTGCACCGAGGCCGAGACCGTTAAAACCGTCTGCTCCCGCTGCGGAGCTGAGACCGAGCCTATTGAAAACGGCGCGCCTCTCGGCCACGATTACGGCGACCCCGTCGTTGTATCGCCCGCAACCTGTACCGAGGACGAAGTAGTTAAATACGTTTGCTCGCGCTGCGAGGAAGAATATACGGAGACCGTCGAGGGCACTGCCAAGGGCCATGTCTCCGACGACGGAACCGTCACCAAGGAGCCTACCGAGACTGAGTACGGCGAAAAGACCTATAAGTGCACGGTGTGCGGAGCTGTACTTCGCATCGAGTTTATCGATCCTCTCGGCCCTGTCGGTGATGTTGACGTCGGCACCGAGTCGGGCGTGGGTGCGCCCGAGGTCTCTGTCGACGGCGAAGCTCTTGCCGATGCCGTTCTCACTCCCGAGGACGAAGAGGTCATCAGCAACGGCGGCACGATTGACATAGTTCTCACCGTTGATGACGCAAGCGCGACGGTTTCTGAGGGCGATATTGCGCTCACCGCTTCTGTTTCCGAGGGCTATGACGTCGGAAGATATCTCGACATCAACCTCACGAAATACGTCAACGGCGTTGAAAACAAGATCGAGGAGACCAACAGCGCAATCAGAATCGTCATTGAAATTCCCGACGATCTTCTCAGCGAGACCAACCGCGTCTATAAGATCGTGAAGATTCACAACGGCGTGCCCGAGCTTCTTGACGACCTCGACGACGTGAGAAACACCATCACGTTTGAGACTTCGGAATTCTCGACCTACGCCATCGTGATGAAGGATTCGACGCCTGCGGTTACTCCGCCGCCTGTCCACCGCCACGCCTTTGCGGGCTGGTCGTATGACAGCCTCCGCCACTGGATGCAGTGCATGACCTGCGGTATGTCTGTCGGCTATGAGCCTCACACCTATGTCAACGGCATATGCTCTCGCTGCGGCTTCATCAACTACTCTTACACCGAGCCTATTCCCGAAACCGAAAGCGGCGAGGAAATAATAGTTGTCGACGAGGCCACCGAAGGCAGCTTCGGCGAGACCGACGACTGATAACAGCTTAAATAAAGCGACAGCGCTCAGCAAAATGTTGAGCGCTGTTTTTTACCCCCTCATCATCGGTTGAAGCTGAGTTCCGCTCATCGCGGCGGCGAGAGCCTCTTCAAGAAGGCTGAAGTCGGCGACGGCGGACATCGGTTTTTTGACGATGTCGTCCTGGCGGTAGGGGACGAAGTAGAAATTTCTGTAATTTTGCAGCGCGCCGATATTCTTCGCGGCGGCGGCAAGGGCGTCGTTTGTCGAGATCGCGGTGAGAACAGGCCGCGAATTGCGGATATGGCTCTTCACGGCCATCGTGACGGGCGTGTCGTTGACCCCGCTTGAAAGCTTCGCGAGGGTGTTCGAGGTGCATGGCGCGACGACGAGGATATCAAACATTTTTTTCGGGCCGATCGGCTCGGCGGCCTCGATGGTGTGAATAATTTCTTTTTTCGTGATGCCCGTCAGCCGCTCGCGGGTCTGCTCGGCAGTTCCGAAGCGGGTCGAGAGGTTATAGGCGTTGAACGAGGCTATCGGCGTGACGTCGTGGCCGAGCGCGCAGAGCCTTTCCATCGCGCGAAAAGACTCTTCAAAGGTGCAGAACGAGCCCGTCAGCGCATAGCCGATCTTATATTTCGGGCAGTCCATTTTCGACGGCCTCCTCTGTCTCGATTATCCTTTCCGCGATGAGATATCCCGCCGTCTTCGGGGCGGTTTTCCCGGGCAGCCCCGGGGCGGTGAGCGCCTTGATTCCGAGCTCTTTTGCCGCTTCAAAATCAGTGCCGTAGGGCTTTGAGGCGAGGTCAAGAACAAGGCAGTCTTTTTTCATGAGCATTAGCTCATCTCTGCCGAGGATATTCTTCGGGACGGTGTTTATAACCGTGTCGGCGGATTTAAGCATATCTTCATCTAAGAATCCGCAGGGGGAATAGCCGAGCTCTCGGGCGGCCTCTCTCGCCGTTTCCGAGCGCGCTGAGACCGAAGCCCTTGCGCCGAGAGCAGAGAGCGCCTTTGCGCAGGCTTTGCCGACGCGGCCGAAGCCCAAAATCGCGGCGGACGAGCCGTCGACGGAAATATCCGTCTCGCGAAGAATTATTTCGACCGCTCCCTCGGCGGTCAGAAGCGCATTTTTAAGCGTGAGCTCTTCATCGTCAAAAAAGTCGTGAACCTTCGCGCAGCGCTCGGCGCAGTAGCTGAGAAAGCTCTCTGAAAGCCCGCCGCCGAAGAGCGTTCCGCCGTATTTTAAAAGCTCGAGGACGGAAACATCGGGGATTTTTTGGCTGAGCTCGGGGGCGTTGAGGTATCCCTCGGAAAATGAGAGATATGGCAGCACAACAATGTCCGCCTGTTTTATTTCCCATATCGGGCGGCTTTTCGCGAAGCCGTAGGTGTAAACTTCAAATGTGTCGGCGAGCCGCTCTGAGGCATACTCCATTCGGCGGTCTCCGCCCATCACAAGAAGGGTCTTTTTCATGTATTTCACTCCTAACAGGAAGTTATGCTTCAGTCTATGCGCCTCGGCGGTCAGGCGTTACCTTTCGGCAAAATAGATAAAGAATCGGGCGTTTTTTCATCACCAAAGGCTATTGAAAGTGTGCGCTCGGGCATGATATAATTATCTAAATATTGCATTTTCGGAGGGAATATGACAAAGATCGGTTTTGACAACGAAAAATATCTTAGCATGCAGTCGCAGCATATAAAGGAGAGGATAAAAAGCTTCGGCGGAAAGCTTTATCTTGAGTTCGGCGGAAAGCTCTTCGACGACTACCACGCCTCAAGGGTTCTCCCGGGGTTCAAGCCTGACTCGAAGCTTCAGATGCTCTTGCAGCTTAAAGATCACGCCGAGATAGTCGTGGTCATAAGCTCTGAGGACATCGCCCAGAATAAGGTCAGGGGAGACATCGGAATCACCTACGACCTTGACGTTCTGCGCCTCATCGACAGCTTTCGGGCATACGGGCTCTACGTCGGAAGCGTGGTGCTCACAAGATATGAAAGCCAGCCCGCGGCGCTCGCGTTCGCGAACAAGCTTAAAAGCCTCGGCATAACCGTTTACCGCCACTATCCGATTGAGGGCTATCCCTCTAATCTTGCCCACGTCATCAGCGACGAGGGCTACGGCAAGAACGATTACATCGAGACCACGCGCGAGCTTGTTGTCATCACCGCCCCGGGCCCGGGCAGCGGAAAGATGGCGACCTGCCTTTCTCAGCTTTATCACGAGCACAAGAGGGGGGTCAAGGCGGGGTATGCAAAGTTTGAGACCTTCCCGATCTGGTCGATACCCCTCAACCACCCCGTGAACCTTGCCTATGAGGCCGCGACTGCCGACCTCTCGGACGTAAACATGATCGACCCCTATCACCTTGAGGCCTACGGAAAGCTCGCGGTCAACTATAACAGGGACATCGAGGTCTTCCCCGTTCTCAACGCGATTTTCAATATGATTCTCGGCGAGTCGCCGTATAAGTCGCCGACGGATATGGGCGTGAACATGGCGGGGTTCTGCATCGTCGACGATGACGTTTGCGCCGAGGCTTCAAAGCAGGAGATAATCAGGCGTTACTATAAGGCCCTCGGGCAGAGGAAGCTCGGCAACTCATCGGAAGACGAGGTTCTGCGAATCGAGCTTTTGATGAAAAAGGCGGGGATCACCACCGCCGACAGAAAGCCCGTCAGCCCCGCCCTCACCAAGGCAGAGCTCACGGGTGCGCCCGCGGCGGCCATCGAGCTTTCAGACGGAAGGATAATCACGGGCAAGACCTCGGAGCTTTTGGGAGCTTCTTCGGCGATGCTTCTTAACGCGCTGAAAGCCTTAGCGGGGATACCAGATGAAACGCTTCTGATGTCTCCCTCGGTGATCGAGCCTATCCAGCGGCTCAAGGTGAACCACCTCGGCAACGAGAACCCGAGGCTTCACACCGATGAAATCCTCATCGCGCTGTCGATCTGCGCCTCTCAGGACGAGAACGCAAGGCTTGCCCTCGATCAGCTCAAAAAGCTTGAGGGCTGCGAGATGCATTCGAGCGTGATACTCTCGTCGGTCGACCTGAAGATTTTCAGGCGCCTGAAAGTCAACGTTACCTGCGAGCCCGTCTATCAGAAGCAGCGGCTCTATCACAAGTGATATAAAAAAAGAGCTCCCCCAAGGAGCTCTTTTCTATGGGTTTATTTCTTTATCTGGCCGTAGTAGGCGTTTGCGCCGTGCTTGCGGAGGTAGTGCTTGTCGAGGAGCTCCTGCTGCATCGGCGGGACGTCGCCGCCGTTGATTATCTTCGAGTACATCGCCATCTTTGCGCACTCCTCAAGAATCACCGAGTGGTGCACCGAGTCGACGGCGTCCTTGCCCCAAGCGAACGGCCCGTGTGAATGGACCAGAACGCAGGGTATCGCGTCGGGGTCGAGGTTTTTAAAGGTCTCGATGATGACCAGCCCCGTGTTTTTTTCATATTCGCCCGCGATCTCCTCGGGGGTCATTTTTCTTGTGCAGGGCACCGCGCCGTAGAAGTAGTCGCCGTGGGTCGTGCCGAGGGCGGGGATAGGCTTTCCCGCCTGAGCGAAGCTTGTCGCGAAGGTCGAGTGGGTATGGGTAACTCCGCCGATGTTCGGGAACGCCTTGTAGAATTCGATGTGGGTCGGAGTGTCCGAAGATGGCCTGAGATCGCCCTCGACGACCTTTCCGTCAAGGTCGACGACGACCATGTCTTCGGGCTTCATTTCGTCATATTCGACCCCCGAGGGCTTTATCACGACAAGGCCCTTTTCGCGGTCGATGCCCGAGACGTTGCCCCAAGTGAATGTGATTAGCCCGTATTTCGGCAGGAGCATATTCGCCTCATAGACTTCGTTTTTCAGTTTTTCAAGCATAAATACCGTCCTTTCATCTTTTCGGGTGAAACTTCCCCGAGGATTTTCATATAATGTTTGTAGAGCCCTCCGAGAGGTCGCAGTGGGTGACAAGTATTCCCGATTTAGTGACGTCGATCACGCAGTATGACGGGCCGAGGCCGTCGCGCGGCTTGCCGAGGCTCCCGGGGTTGATGAAGTATACCCCGTCGATATAGTCGCATCTTCTCTCGTGAGTGTGGCCGAAGAGGACAGCGGTAGCGCCGTTGTCTTTCGCGAGCTTTTTAAGCCCGCCGAGGCCGAAATTGACATGCTGAACATGCCCGTGGGTATAGAGAAACCGCTGCCCGTCGGTCTCATAAACGCCGACAGTCGGGTCATATGAGCCGTAGTCGCAGTTCCCCGCGACCTTTAAAATCTGCTTGTCGGGGCAGAGGACGCTCACGTTGTCAAGGTCGCCCTCGCTGTCGCCCAAAAAGATATAGAGGTCGGTGAAGAGGCGCGTCTGCTCAAAAAAAGCATGAACGTTTCGGTGACAGCGGTGGGAATCGGAAAAAACTGTTATTCTCATATCCTTTTCCTTTCAAGGCATTTTTACCATAATAACATACATCGCAAAATTTTTCAAGTGGAGGAATATAATATGAATCTGAACAAAAATCAGGTCGATTCGCTTGTGGCGATGACTTCAAAAAAGCTCGGCGTTCCCGAGCAGAGCCTCAGAACCGAGCTTGAAAACGGCACCTTTGATCGGCTTTTGTCAACGCTCCCGAGGGGAGACCAGCAGAAGCTTACGGCGGCGCTTTCAAACCCCGCGACCGCTCAGGCGGTGCTTTCAAGTCCTCAGGCAAAACAGCTCATGCAGAAGCTCTTCGGAAGCGGAAAATAAGGAGGCATTGAAATGGACGACCTCGCCGAAAGGATTAACAGCGTTCTTTCCGACCCCGAATCAGTCAGACAGCTCGGCGAGATCGCTAAAATGCTCGGTTTTCCGCCGCCTGATGAAAATTCCCCGCCGATTCAGGCCGAAGCCACGCAGGGCGTCAATCCCGCCGCTCTGGCCGAGCTTATGTCAAAGCTCAGAGAGGCGGGTGGGGACGATGACAACATAAATTTTCTCAACGCTTTGAGGCCGCTTCTGAGCGAAGAAAAACGCCCGCGCATCGACCGCGCGATAAAGCTTCTTAAGCTTATAAATCTTCTGCCCGTTTTAAAGGACAGCGGGCTTCTGGGAGGCGACCTTCTTGGCATCTTATAGCGGAGATTTCAATACCATGCAGGAGGAGGCCCTCGCACGGCTTCGGGAGATGCAAAAGCGCTCGCGCACGGCGGTGAATAAGTCTGAACCCGCGCCGCAACATCAGCAGAACGAAAAGCATCAGCCCGAACCTCGCCGAAACAACACCGACCCGCTCAAAAGCCTTTTGGGCGACTTCAAGATCGACTCGGAGAAGGCGCTGATACTGCTGATGCTGTTTGTGCTCTACAAAAACAAGGCGGACATAAAGCTGCTCCTTGCGCTGGGGTATCTTTTGATTTAGCTTGACTTTTTTCTCGCGAGAGGGTATATTAAAGGTATCAGCTGAGAAAGAGGGGAGCTTGTGAAAATCACATTCAATCAGAATAAAGAGCTTGTCGCGGCGATTCGCGAGGGGCTCAAGCGCAAGGACGGGCATTGCCCATGCCGACGGGAGATCAGCGAGGACACCGTCTGCATGTGCCGTGAATTCCGCGAGCAGATAGCCGACCCCGATTTCGAGGGGTATTGCCACTGTATGCTGTATTACAAGGAAAAATAGGCGCATAATAACCGCGAAAGGAAGTTGAAAATATGCATGTTGAACTTACATCTGTAAATTTTAATGACGAGGTTTTGAGCTGCGACAAGCCCGTTATCGTCGATTTTTGGGCAGAGTGGTGCGGGCCGTGCAGAATGCTGTCGCCGATAATCGAAGAGATCGCCGCCGAGCGCGAGGACATCAAGGTCTGTAAGCTGAACGTCGACGACGAGCCCGAGCTCGCGAACAGCTACGGCGTTTCGGCGATACCGACGGTAATATGCTTCAAAGGCGGCAAGCCCGCGGGCACGTCGCTCGGCTTCAAGCAAAAGGACGAGCTTGTAAAGGCGCTGGGGATATAAAGGCGCAGCGATGGATTGAGGGAAATTAAAAGTTTTCGGTTGAGCCTTTTGCAAAAGGCTCACGGGTTTCCAAAGGGCAGCGCCCTTTGGTCGCGCTCCGCAGAGCGCGAAATCTCCAAAAAAGAGCACGCGGTTAAGCGTGCTCTTTTTAAAAGCGTAAGCGAAACGCAGGAAGGGGAGCGAAAATCTGTCCGGTGGACAGTTTTCGCGTGGGGGGGGGAAAAACCTCGTCGGGGGTTCCCCCGATTTTCGAGCGCCAGCGAGAAAATTTCCCCGCCGCCGAGCTTGCGAGGCGGCCAGTAGCGGAGGGGGTTCGGGGGAAACCCGCAGGGTGCCCCCGACTTTATCTAATTTGTCGGTGCTCTTGGTCCGTCTTTCACGATTGCTAAGCCCGATTGGCTGCAAAAACCATGTTCATGCCCCCTCCCCTTGAGGGGAGGGGGCATTGCTATTTTATAGTTTGCGCGAAACCCGAATGGGGGAGGGGTGGCTAAGAATAGCATGAGCGAAGCGAATACCTTTTTAGGGGGTGCGGGGGATTTATCCCCCTGCATTTATTTATCCTGTCGGCATATAGTGTCATCTCCGCCGAGCTTTGTCTGCGAGCACGAGTGTTCAATCCCAGACGGCGGCGAAGCGCGATTGGCTGCAAAAACCGTCTTTCTATGAACGTCGGGCTTTGTCTGCGAGCACGAGTGTTCAATCCCAAACGGACACGAAGTGCGAGCAGCAACAAAACCGACTTTCATTATTTCCCCGCTACCGCGAGCCTGAGCTCGGCTCGTTGAAGCTTGATCTTTGCAAGCTGCTTCGAGGCATCGTTTTTGGGGTTTTCTATCCTCGAGAGGGCTTTTTCTTTTGCGTGTTTGGCGCGCTCGGGGTCGATGTCCTCGGCCCATTCAAAGGTCGTCGGCGCAAGAAAAACGCCCTCCTTTGTGACATTCAGAAGACCGCCGCAGCAGGCCGCACGCCTCGGTTCGCCGTCGTCGGTATAAACTCGGCACTCGCCGATTCCGACAGCGGTCAGATAGGGGATATGCCCCGCAAGAATCGCGACATCGCCGTCAATCGAGCGCAGAGAGAGCTGCCTTGCCTCGCCGTCGAAGAAAACGCCGTCGGGCGAGACTATCTTCAAATGAAAATCTGCCAAAGCGATTCTCCTTTCGGGTCAATTCTTCGACTTTGCGCGCTCGACCGCCTCGTCGATGGTGCCGACAAAGAGGAAAGCCGACTCGGGCAGGTCGTCGTGCTTGCCCTCGATTATCTCCTTGAAGCCGCGGATCGTCTCGGCTATCGGCACATATTTGCCGATGTAGCCCGTGAACTGCTCGGCGACGGTGAACGGCTGAGATAGGAAGCGCTGGACCTTTCTTGCCCTCGCGACGGTGAGCTTGTCGTCGTCCGAAAGTTCGTCCATGCCCATGATTGCGATGATATCCTGAAGCTCTTTATATCTCTGAAGTATCCTCTGAACGTCTCTCGCGACCTTATAGTGCTCCTCGCCGACGATATCGGGCGAGAGTATTCTTGAGGTCGAGTCGAGAGGGTCAACAGCAGGGTAGATACCGAGCGAAGCGATAGAACGCGAGAGAACGGTAGTCGCATCGAGGTGCGCAAACGTCGTCGCAGGGGCGGGGTCGGTGAGGTCATCGGCAGGGACATATACCGCCTGAACCGATGTTATCGAGCCGTTTCTGGTCGAAGTGATCCTCTCCTGAAGCGCGCCCATTTCCGTCGCGAGAGTGGGCTGATAGCCGACTTCCGACGGCATTCTTCCCAGAAGCGCCGAAACCTCAGAGCCCGCCTGAGTGAAGCGGAAGATGTTGTCGATGAAGAGAAGAACGTCTTGGTTCTCGCGATCGCGGAAATATTCAGCCATCGTGAGGCCCGTCAGAGCGACCCTCATTCTTGCTCCCGGGGGCTCGTTCATCTGGCCGTAGACCAGCGCGGTTTTTGAGAGAACCCCCGACTCTTTCATTTCGTTATAAAGGTCGTTGCCCTCGCGGGTGCGCTCGCCGACGCCCGAGAATACCGAAAGGCCGCCGTGCTCCTTCGCGACGTTATTTATAAGCTCCTGAATCAGAACCGTCTTGCCGACGCCCGCGCCGCCGAAGAGGCCGATCTTACCGCCCTTTGCATATGGGCAGATGAGGTCGACAACCTTGATTCCCGTCTCGAGAATTTCGGTGGTCGACTGCTGCTCGTCAAAGGCGGGGGCGGGGCGATGGATAGGCCAGCGCTCCTTGGTCTCGGGTGTGGGCATGTTGTCGACGCACTCGCCGAGAAGATTGAAAATTCTTCCCAAAGTCTCACGCCCGACTGGGACGGAGATAGGCGCGCCCGTGTCGACCGCCTCGATTCCGCGGGGAAGGCCCTCGGTGCCTGTCATCGCGATGCAGCGGGCAACGCTGTCGCCGATGTGCTGAGCGACCTCGAGGGTGATCTTCTTTCCGCCATAGTTGATTATGACGGCGTTGTTGAGGTCGGGCAGGCAGCCCTCCTCAAACCTGATATCAAGAACAGGGCCGATGATCTGGGTCACGATGCCCGTGTTTGATTTATTTGCCATCGTTTTGATCATTCCTTTCAAAACTTATTGCTCTGCCTGAGCGCCCGAGACGATTTCGGTTATCTGGCGGGTGATGGTGCTCTTTCTCGCCTTGTTATACTTAAGCCGAAGGTCGTCGATGATCTCGTCGGCGTTTGAGGTCGCGCTTTCCATCGCGGTTCTTCGCGAGGCAAGCTCTGACGCGAAGCTTTCGCAGACCGCGCCCCAGATAAGCCCCGAAACGGTGTCGGGTATTATCGAGTTGAAGACCGCGCCCGCCCCGGGCTCAACAAGGGTATACTTTGCCTCGCTGCCGTCGGAAAGAAGCTCTTTGTCGAGCGGAAGAAGCTTAAGCTGAGCGGGCTCCTGTCCGAGCATCGTCACGAAGTTTGTGTAGATGCACACAAGCTCGTCGATCTCGCCGCCGAGAAACATCTCGCAAAGAAGCCTCGATATCTCGAAGCAGTCGCCGACGTCGATATCCTCGACGCTTGAATAGTCGTCCGAGACGATATCATAGCCGCGCCGCTCGAAGTGCTCGATCGAGCGCTTGCCGATCGGAAGAACAAGGGCGTTATTGCCGCCGATGAGCTCCTCGGCAAACTTGAAGACGTTGTTGTTATAGCCCCCCGCGAGGCCCCTGTCGCCCGCGATGACAACAAAGCAGGTCTTTTTATCGCCCTCGGCCTTTCGGCAGTAGCCCGTGTCGAGCGGCGAGACCGCCGAGGAAACATCGGAAAGGGCGGAATAAAGCTCGGTGTAAAACGGCCTGATTCGGTCGATTCGCTCCCTCGCCTTTGTAAGCTTTGAGATCGCGACAAGCTCCATCGCCTTGGTGATCTGGCGGGTGCCCGAGATTGATTTTATTCTCAGGTTTATTTCTTTCATCGAGGCCATAGCCGAGCCTCCTTTGTGTTAATCATTTTGCGGTGAATTTTGCGGTGTATTCCTTTACCGCCTCCGAGAGCTGAGCCTTGTGCTCGTCGTCAAGGCTTCCGCCCCCCGCGATGTAGTCAAGAAGATCGCGGTGATAGGAATTCATCTCGAAGTAAAGGCCCTTTTCATACTCCTTGACCTTTGAGACCTCGACATCGCGGAGGAAGTTATTTACCACCGCGAAGATGATGCAGACCTGAAGCTCAACGTCGACAGGCGAGTTGCGGTCCTGTTTCAGAACCTCAACGATCCTCTCGCCTTGCGCGAGGCGCTCCTTGGTGTCTTTATCGAGGTCTGAGCCGAACTGAGCAAAGCTCTGAAGCTCGCGGTACTGCGAGTAGAGGAGCTTCAACGTGCCCGAGACCTGCTTCATCGCTTTAAGCTGGGCCGCGCCGCCGACACGCGAAACCGAGATACCGGGGTTTACGGCGGGCATGATGCCCGAGTTGAACATCTCGGTCTCAAGGAATATCTGTCCGTCGGTTATCGAGATGACGTTTGTCGGAATATATGCCGAGACGTCGCCCGCCTGGGTTTCGATTATCGGGAGAGCGGTCAGCGAGCCGCCGCCCTCTTCGGGCGAGAGCCTTGCAGCCCTCTCAAGAAGCCTTGAGTGAAGGTAGAAAACGTCGCCGGGGTATGCTTCGCGTCCCGGGGGGCGGCGGATAAGCAGCGACATCGTTCTGTATGCGACGGCGTGCTTTGATAGGTCGTCATAGATGACCAAGGCGTCAAGCCCCTGCTTCATGAAGTATTCGCCCATCGTGCAGCCCGCATAGGGGGCGATGTATTGAAGCGTCGCAAGCTCGCTCGCGGTCGAGCTTACCACGATGGTATAGTCCATCGCGCCCGCACGCGAAAGCGTTTCAACAAGCTGAGCGACGGTCGAATTCTTCTGCCCGATGGCGACGTAAATGCATATGCAGTTTTTGCCCTTTTGGTTGATTATCGTGTCGGTCGCGATGACGGTCTTACCCGTCTGCCTGTCGCCGATGATAAGCTCGCGCTGGCCCCTGCCTATCGGTATCATCGAGTCGATGGCCTTGATGCCCGTCTGGAGCGGAACGCTCACGGATTTTCTCTCGATAATTCCCGTGGCCTTCTGCTCGATGGGAAGAACGGCTTCGCTTTCAATCGGGCCCTTGCCGTCGATGGGCTGGCCGAGTGCGTTGACAACTCGGCCGATTAGGCCCTTTCCGACAGGCACCGAGACGACCGAGCCCGTTCTTTTTACGGTGTCGCCCTCGCGGATTCCGACGTCGGAACCGAGCATAACGACCGAAACGGAGTCTTCCTCAAGGTTGAGCGCCATTCCGTAGGTGCCGTTCGAGAACTCGACAAGCTCATTAGAGAGGCAGTTGTCAAGCCCGTAGACCGAGGCGATGCCGTCGCCGACGGTGATGACGCTTCCCGTTTCCGAAAGCTCGGCTTTTTTGTCGTAGTTTTTTATCTGAGTCTTTATAAGACTGCTGATATCGTCAATGTTCATAAATTCTCTCCGTTAAAAATCAGTCCGAATTTTTTATCGAACGCCCGAGGCTCTTAAGCCGCTCCTTAACGCTCGCGTCATATCTCTTTCCGCCGTATTCAAGCCTTATGCCGCCGATGCATGACGGGTCGGTGCGGCAGGTCAGAAGAATCTCTGCCCCTGTTTTTTTTCTGAGCTTTTCGCAGAGGCGCTGCTTCTGCTCTTCGGAAAGAGGAACAGCGGCGGTAGCTGTCACCGAAAGGATATTGTTATCGTCGCAGTAGAGGCGCTTATAGACCTCATAACAGCCCGAGACCGCGTCGCACCTGCGCTTTTCGGCGAGTATTTTCAGGGCGTTGAGCAGGCTTTTGTCGATCTTTCCCTCAAAAACTTTGCCGACGGTTTCGGCCCTTTCGCTTCGCCCGAGGCGGGGGTTTGAAAGAAGCCTGATAAAATCGGGGTTTTCTGAAAGAACGCCGCTTACAAGCTCAAGATCTTTAAAAACCTTTTCTGAGGCGTTCTCCTCGACAGCAAGCTGATAGAGAGCGGTGCCGAACTCGCGTGAAAAATCCCTGTCCATAGGCTCACTCCCCGAGGCTTTCTATCGCGTCGTCGATCAAAGAGGCATGGGCCTTGGGGTCGAGCTCTTTTTCAACGACCTGCTCGGCGAGCGAGATGACCATATCCGAGATGGAGTCGCGCATCTCCTCTGCCGCCTTTTTCTTTGCAAGCTCAATATCCTCATCGGCATTTTTGCGCCTGCGCTCGGCCTCGGCCTTGGCGTTTGAGATTATCTCGGCCGATTCGGCCTTGGCGCGGTCGCTCGCGGTTTTTATCATCGAGTCGGCCTCAGACTTCGCGTCAGAAAGCTTTTTGAGGTAGAGCTCTTTTTCGGCCTCAGCCTCAGAAAGCGCCTTGTCGGCGTCGGAATAGGTCTTTCCGATCTCTTCCTCGCGCTTTTTGAGGATATTCTGCACGGGCTTGAAGAGGAACTTCTTTAAGATCAGCACGAGGATAAGAAGGTTTCCTATCGCCATCAGGATATGCCATACGTTTATGGAGAGAAAATCAAGTGTTCCCGCCATTATTACCATAATAAGACTGCCTTTCTTTGATTAGCCTAATCTGTTGAGGAAGAGCCCGGGGGCGAGGAATATCAGAAGAAGGCCGATGATGAAGCCGTAAAGACCTGTTGTTTCGGCAACCGCGCAGCCCATCAGCATTGTTGTGGTGACGCTGCCCTTCTGCTCAGGCTGACGCGCGATGGCTTCGCAGGCCTTGCCGACGGCAAAACCTTCGCCGATGCCCGGGCCGATACCCGCGATCAGCGCAAGACCCGCGCCGATTGCGCAGCCCATAAGAACGAGCGCCCTTGCCATTACGTCGCTGTTCTGAACCGCGGCGGCAAGAATAATTGCCAAATTCTCCATAAAATCACAATCCTTTCAATTTTCTGCGGTTTTATTATATCTATTCCGTTTCGGCGGCCGAGGCGATATAGAGCATGGTCAGCATGCAGAAGATAAACGCCTGTAAGACGCCGCTGAAAACGTCAAAATAGAGCGATAGGACGGCGGGGATACCGAGCTGAAGAATCGGAAGCTTCTGCCCCATTTCCCCCAAAACCCCGGGCAGCCAGCCGAACAAAGCGTTGTTTGCTGCGGCGAGCGCGGCATAGACGAGCGCCGAAACAACGGTGCCCGAGGCGACGTTGCCGAACATACGGAAGGCCATCGACATCGGGGTGGCTATTTCGCCGAGAATGTTCATCGGGGTCATCACGAAGATAGGCTCGGTGAGGCTTTTTGCATAGCCGAGAGGGCCGTTTGTCTTGATTTTGTAAAACGTTATGAGGATAAAGGTCATTATCGCCCAGCCGAGCGTTGTGTTGAGGTCCGATGTCGGCGGGTACATTCCGAGGAGCGAAATCAGGCTTGAGAACATCGCGAGGGAGAACAGCGCCGCGATGTAGGGCACGAACCACTTCCACTTTTTGCCCATGTTTGAGGTGACGAAGTTTTCGGCGGTTTTGACGATGTATTCGGCGACGATCTGTTTTTTTGAGGTCGGCCGAACCTTAAGCCCGTGCGTCAGCCAGATGCAGACAAGCGCTATGCCGAGCATCACGAGCCACATATTTACCTGAGTTTCGGTTATCGTGATCCCGAACGGGAGCTCCAAGAGTATCTTTGCGCCCGTTACATCTATCTGCATGTCATTCACCCTCCTTTTCTGAATCGCTATCCGCATTCTTTTTGCGGTTTATGATCTGCCACACCGCGATGGTTATTCGCGGAACGAGCATCGAAATTATTATCGGAAGCCAATGGAAAATTATTATCGGGGCGTAGTCGGTCGAGAAGAAAAGCCCGAGGCCCATCAGCGCGATGAGAAGAAACATTCTTAAGCTATGCGCCGCGCGGATTCTCTTCTTCGCGGTCTCGGGGTCGGCCTCATCGGCAGCTCTGACCGTCGCCCTCGCGAACAGAAAGTAGTAAAGAAGCATCACCGTCGAGCCGTATAAGGCGCCGAGGAAAATATTCAGCCCGAACCTGCCCGCGATCAGAAAGGCGGCGCAGACAAGAGGAATATAAATTGTCTGGCCTATCGATATCGCGGTCATGAATTCGCGAACGGCGTTTTTTTCGCTCACGCAGACGCCCCCCTTTTTATTTTTTTTCATTGATACCTATTATATAGGAAGATCTCGGAATTGTAAATAGACAAAAGGGGTGTTTTGTCTGATTCAACAAAAAAATATGCTGATGTGATAAGTTTTTAGCGCATGAATCTGTCAAACTGCACAAAGCAGGCGGGATTATATCGTTTGAAATGCCACTTCAAAATTTCTGCGAATTGTGATAAAATTATTACAATTATTGATCCACGGAGGTTTTGAGATGAAAAGAATATTATCAGTAATTCTTGCGGCAGTGATGCTCTTGGGGCTTGTAAGCTGCGGCGAGACGAGCTATCCCGACTATAAGACCGAGCTCACGAAAGAGGGCTTCACCTATTCTGCCGACGAGCTTGAAGACTATGCGGCGATGGACTGCAAGATCGCGGACTATGACCTTCCCGCGCTCTACAAGTATTTTGACGGCATGGTAAGCCTCGGCGTCGCGTTCACATCTAACCAGATAAGCTACTTCGGCAACAAGGACATCGACCTCTTGCAGGAGGCGAACGACCTTGACTTCAACATCACGAAGGGAATACTCAAGCACTACAACATGTACGTCCTCGGCAACGAGCTCAAATCCGACCACTGCAACCCCGCAGAGGGCGTTTATAACTTCGACGACGGCGACAAGCTTGTGGAAATCGGCAAGGCTGCGGGCGCAGAGCTCAGGGGGCATACCATCGTATGGCACTCTCAGGTCCCGCAGTGGTGGTTCAAGGCCGACCCGAACGACCCCTCGTCGCTTCAGGAATGCCATCAGAACGGCACCCTCGCGAGCCGCGAGCAGCTCACCGAAAGGCTTGAGACCTACATCACCGAGCTCATGACCCACTTTAAAGACGACATCAAGATCTGGGACGTCTGCAACGAAGTCCTCAACGGCACTGGCATCAGACAGGTCAGCGACGACTCTTACTGGGCAGAGATAATCGGCGACGCCGACGGCAACGGCTATGCCGACGACTATGTTGAAATCGCGTTCAACAAAGCCCGCGAGGTCGGCGGCGAGGATCTTGTCCTCATGATCAACGACTTCAACCTTGAATGGCAGGACACAAAGGTCACCGCGATGTATGACATGGTCGAGAGAATGCTCAGAAAGGGTGTCCGCATCGACGGCGTCGGTTTCCAGTCGCACATCGGTCTCGACTGCGATGTTGAGCACTATCGCAGAAATATCGAGAAGATTGCGAGCCTCTCTGAGGTCTATGACGAGTGCTTCCCCGAGTACAAGGGCAATTTCAGGGTTCAGATAACCGAGCTCGACATGAATATGTATGTCGGCGGGCTTTCGGGGCAGTACGGCTTCCACGCATGGACCGACGAGGACTATCAGAAGCAGGCCGATAAGTATTTCGAGCTTGTAGACATGTTCCTTGACTTTGCCGATCAGGGCAAGATCGACGCGATAGTCTTCTGGGGCACCGACGACCAGAACTCATGGCTCAACACGATGGACGGCAAGCTCAGAAGCAACGCCGCTCTCCTTGCCGACAAGAACCTCGAGCTCAAGCCCGCTTTCTGGGCAGTGGCACGGGCCGCGCTGAAGCATAGGAAGTAAACCCTCACAAAACCTCAGAATATATAAAACCAAGGGCTTCGCCGCTTTGAACAAAGATCGGCGAGGCCTTTTAGATGTTAGAGGGTAGAAGTTAGAGGATAGAGGATAGAGATATGTTTTTCGGGAGTGTTCATTCCGCACGCATTATCCTCGGCATTTAAAACCATCGCCGCAGGCGACACCTTGAAACTCTGACATCTAATTTCTAACTTCTGTTTTCTTGATGTGGCCGCTTAGGCCACATCTGATTTTCTTTGCCTCTTGACAAACCGTCGGGATTGTGCTATATATAATGCAATACTGATAGAGGCGCGGTTGGCCATCAGTAGGCGAGGCATGAACGGTATGCCGATACCGCTTCGCAGAAAGGGGCCGCCGCCGAGGACATTTCACGGCAAAGGAATGATTCGGCGCAACGGATTAAGAGCTCTTGCGCTGTCGCAGTCGATGCGGAGGGCTATCGCAATAATTTCATTGACATGATTTTGCTGCGGGGTCTGATATCAGTCTCCGCAGTAATTTTTTCGGGAAAGGAATTTTTTATGCACAAGACAGTATTCACGGGCGCGGCAACCGCCATCATCACACCCTTCAGGAACGGCAAGGTCGACTATGAGGCATTCGGCAGGCTTATCGATTGGCAGATAGATTCGGGCATCAGCGCGATAGTCGCCGCGGGCACAACGGGCGAGGGCTCGACACTCACCGACAGCGAGCACCGCGAGGTAATAAAGTTCTGCGTTGAAAAAACCGCGGGCAGGGTCCCCGTCATCGCTGGCACGGGCTCGAACGACACCGCCTATGCCGTCGACCTCACGAAATTTGCCTGCGATGTCGGCGCCGACGCAATGCTTTTAGTGACGCCCTACTACAACAAGGCCACCCAGAAGGGCCTTGTCGAGAGCTTTACCGCCGTTGCTGACATCAGCACAAAGCCTGTCATACTCTATAATGTCCCCTCAAGAACGGGCTGCAATATCCTCCCCGCGACGGCGAAGATTCTTTCTCAGCATGAGAACATCGCGGGAATAAAAGAGGCGAGCGGCAACATCTCTCAGATAGCCGAGACCGCGGCGCTCTGCGGCGATGACCTTGACATTTACAGCGGCAATGACGACCAGATCGTGCCCGTTCTCTCGCTCGGGGGAAAGGGCGTCATCTCGGTGTTGTCAAATCTTCTGCCGAGCGAAACTGACAGGATTTGTCAGGATTATTTCGCGGGGAAAACCGAAGAGGCGCGAAAGGCCCAGCTTAAATATCTCTCGTTGGTGAGCGCCCTGTTTTCCGAGGTCAACCCGATACCCGTCAAGGCGGCGATGGCTGCGATGGGCTTCGGCGAGAACGAGCTCAGGCTGCCGCTCACGAGGCTTGAAAAGGAACATGAGGAGGTTCTGTTCGGGCTGATGAGAGAGCAGGGGATAAAACTTTACTGAGGAGACTTAAAATGCTTTATTCAAACATAGAAATACATGACGGGCGCCTTTTTTTCGCAGGCGTTGACGCGGCCGGGCTTGCAAAAAAACACGGCACGCCGCTCTATCTTTTCGACGAGCAGAAAATCCGCGAAAATTGCCGAAAATATACCGATGCGCTGAAAGCCTGCGCCTGCCCGAATTCGGCGGCGGTATATGCCTCAAAGGCTTGCTGCTTCGCGGGGATCTATAAAATCATCGCCGAAGAGGGCCTTTGCGCCGATCTTGTCTCATCGGGCGAGATATACACCGCGAAAAAGGCGGGCTTCCCGATGGAGCGGGCCTATTTTCAGGGCAACAACAAGACCGATGAGGACATCAGCTTCGCGATAGACTGCGGGGTCGGGTATTTCGTCTGCGACAATTTTGAAGAGCTTGAAGCGCTCGACGAGATCGCGGGAAAGCGCGGCATCAGGCAGAAAATTCTTTTAAGAGTGACCCCCGGGATAGACCCGCACACCTATGACGAGGTCGCGACGGGAAAGGTCGACTCGAAGTTCGGCATCGCGATTGAAACGGGGCAGGCTATCGAGGCGGTAAAGCTTGCGCTCTCAAAGAAAAACCTTGAGCTCGAGGGCGTTCACTGCCACGTCGGGTCGATGGTCTTTGATTCCGACGTTTTCTTCCGCGCTTCCGATGTGATGCTCGGGTTTATTAAGGAAATAAAAAATATTTGCGGTTTTGAGGCAAAAACACTTGACCTCGGGGGCGGTTACGGAGTAAAATATTATGAGGGTCAGGGCGAGATTGACATTTCGGCGAATATAAAGGCAGTCGCCGAGCATATCGCCGAAAAATCGGCCGAGCTTGAAATAAAAACCCCGTCGCTTCGGCTTGAACCGGGGCGGAGCATCGTCGCCGACGCGGGAATAACGCTTTACACCGTCGGCTCGGTGAAGAAGATAACGGGTTATAAAAACTATGTCTCGGTCGACGGCGGAATGACCGACAACCCGAGGTATGCGCTCTACGGCTCGAAATACACCGTTTTGACCGCGAACAAGGCCGATAAAGAGGCGAGCCTTTCTGCCGATCTTGTCGGGCGGTGCTGCGAGTCGGGCGATATAATTCAGCCCGATGTGAAATTCCCCGCCGATATTCAAAGAGGGGACACGGTGGCGGTTCTTACGACAGGGGCCTATAACTATTCTATGGCCTCGAATTACAACCGCGTGGCCCGCCCGCCAATCGTCATCATCGACGGCGGAAAAGACAGGGTCGCGGTAAAGAGGGAAAGCCTTGACGACCTCATAAAAAACGATGTGATTTAATGCGCGCCGCTCGCGGTGCGACAAAAGGAGAGGTATTATGAAGTTCACCAAAATGCACGGCATCGCGAACGACTATATTTATGTCAACTGTTTTGAAGAGAAGGTCGAGAACCCGTCGGAAGCCGCAATAAAGCTCTCTGACCGCAGGCGTTCGGTCGGCGGCGACGGGCTTATAATGATCTGTCCGTCGGATGTCGCCGACTTCAGAATGAGAATGTTCAACGCCGACGGCAGCGAGGGAAAGATGTGCGGCAACGGCGCAAGGTGCGTCGGAAAATTTGTCTATGACAAGGGCCTCACGAAAAAGACCGAGATAACCCTTGAGACCCTTTCGGGAATAAAAACCCTCAAGCTTCACGTCGACGGCGGAAAGGTGCGCGAAGTAACCGTCGGAATGGGCAGGGCGAGCTTTAAGACGGCCGATGTCCCCGTGAGCTATGAAAAGGCCGATGAAATGGTCTATGCGCCGATGCTCATCGCGAACCAGTATGTGAACATCACGGCGGTGTCGGTCGGAAATCCCCACGGGGTGATCTTTACCGACGAGCACGTCGAGCACCTCGACCTTGAAAAATTCGGCCCGTCGTTCGAGCACAACCCCATCTTCCCCGAGGGCGTAAACACCGAGTTTGTCAACGTCATCGACAGCAAGACCCTGAGTATGCGCGTATGGGAGCGCGGCAGCGGCGAGACCCTTGCCTGCGGAACGGGCGCTTGTGCGGTCGTTGCGGCGGCGGTGAAGATCGGGATTTGCAAGGCCGATGAGAAGATAACCGTGAAGCTTCGCGGCGGCGACCTTGAGATCATCTGCTCGAAGGACTATGAGATAACCATGACAGGCCCCGCCGAGACCGCCTTTGAGGGCGAAGTCACGCTTTAAAGAAAGGACGATTTTATGAAGATAAATCCCAACTATGCCAACGTCAAAAAGAGCTATCTTTTCATCGAGATAGCCCACCGTCTCCGCGAGTATACGGCCGCTCACCCCGACGCGGATATAATCAAAATGGGCATCGGCGACGTCACGCTGCCGCTTGCGCCCGCTGTTGTCGGGGCGATGCACAAGGCCGCCGACGAAATGGGCAAAAAAGAGACGTTTCGCGGCTATGTCGACGACAACGGCTATGACTTTCTCATCAACGCGATAAAGGGGTACTACAAAAAGCTCGGCGTCGACCTCGATTATTGGGAGATTTTTGTTTCGGACGGCGCGAAGAGCGACCTCGGGAACATTCTCGACCTCTTTGATTCGGACAACACGGTTTTGGTGACCGACCCCGTATACCCCGTTTATGTCGACACAAACGTAATGGCGGGAAGAAAGATAATCTACGCCGACGCCAACGAGGCGAACGGCTTTTTGCCGATGCCCGACCCGAGCGTCAGGGCGGACATAATCTACCTCTGCACGCCGAACAACCCTACTGGCGCGGCCTATACGAGGGCTCAGCTGAAAGAATGGGTCGACTACGCCAAGGCTCAGGGGGCGGTAATTCTTCTTGATTCTGCCTATGAGGCCTTTGTCACCGACCCCGATGTCCCGCACTCGGCATATGAAATCGAGGGCGCGAGGGACTGCGTTATTGAGTTCTGCTCGCTCTCAAAGACGGCGGGCTTCACGGGCACAAGGTGCGGCTATACAATAGTTCCGAAGACCTTGAAGGCCGACGGCGACCTCAACGCGATGTGGCTCAGAAGGCAGACCACCAAGTTCAACGGCGTGGCATATGTCATTCAGCGGGCGGCCGAGGCGGTATTCACCGACGAGGGGCAGCGCCAGATCCGCGAGAACATCGCCTATTATCAGGAGAACGCGAAGATACTAATGGCGGGGCTCGACAGGTGCGGAATAAAATACTTCGGCGGAAAGAATTCGCCGTATATCTGGCTCAAATGCCCCGACGGAATGGGCTCGTGGGAGTTCTTTGATCGGCTTCTTAAAGAGGCAAACGTCGTCGGGACGCCGGGCGAGGGCTTCGGCGTAAACGGAAAGGGATACTTCCGTCTGACATCGTTCTCGACCCACGAGAGAACGCAGGAAGCGACGGAAAGGCTTTACAGAATGCTGAACGGCTGAGCCGCTCGGCGAGAGGGAAAAAGATGAAAAAATTAAAGAGTTTCTTCCCCGAGTTCTTCGGGGGGATCGCCTCGGGGCTTCTTATCGCCATCGGGGGAACGGTGCTCCTCAGCGTTGAGAACAGGGTGGTCGGCGCGATAATGTTTTCGGTTGCGCTGCTGTCGATATGCATGCTCGACCTGTTTCTCTATACTGGCAAAATCGGTTTTCTGGCCGAGGTCTTTGAGAAAAAGATGATCTCAAAGCTTGCGGTCGGGCTTTTGGGCAACTTCATCGGCGCGTCGTTCGGCGGCTACGCGGTCAGGTTTGCGCGCCCGATGCTGATTGAAAAAGCTCAGGCGGCCTGCACCGCAAGGCTTGACAACGGCATTCTCAGGGCGTTTGTGCTCGGCTGCTTCTGCGGAATGCTGATGTATGCCGCGGTGAAGATTTACCGCGCAAAGGGCAGCGTCGCGGGGATAGTTTTCTGCATTCCCGTGTTCATTCTCTCGGGGTTCGAGCACTCCATCGCGGACATGTTTTACTTCGCGCTCGCGGGAATGATGGACTTTGCCTATCTCGGGTTCATAATCGCGGTGATATTCGGAAATTCTGTCGGCTCGATGCTTTTGGCGTGGCTCAGAAGAATGACAGAGACGCATTGAAAGGAAGGTTTTAATGGCTACCAAGAAGCTTTATAAATCGCGGAACAGGATCATCAGCGGCGTTTGCGGCGGTATCGCGGAATATTTCAACATCGACCCGACGGTGATCCGCGTCATCTGGGCGATACTTGTGTTCTGCTTCGGAACGGGCATTCTGGCGTATATAATCTGCGCGCTTGTCATTCCCGAAATGCCGAACGGCACCGTGATCGTCGAGGACGACAGGGATAAATTTAACTGAGATAATAAAAAGAGAACTCGCGCAGTTCCGCATAAAACAGCAAAAGCAGACGAAGAGACGTCTGCTTTTTGTGTATAGAAGTGTACATATATCGGTTCAGTGTTTTTATCTGCACAATTATTTTTTAATATACGACATTGCAAATAACCCCGCCGTTATCACCGCATATATTAAATAAAAGAGCCGCCATAACGCAGGACCGACAGCAAAATTGCCTATATAAAATACTTCTCCGAATTCAGGATGCGTTAATGCGTAACTAAGATAGATTACAGCTACTACGAACATAAGTATGCTGATTGTTCTTAAAACAGTCTTCGTTTTCATACCTGACAACTCCTTTTTCATATGAATATATAATACTTACAAAAATTCCGATTTATCATATTGCCCGTCATATCGGCGGGCTCCCTCGCGGGAGCCCTTTTTTATTCCGTTTCCGTCCAGAAGTGTTCTGCGCTCGGGCAGTAATTCTTTTTTGCGGCGGCCCGAAGCTCGACAAAGCAGCCGCACTCGCGGCAGACGCCGTTTTCGAGGCTTTGACAGCTCCTGCAGATTTCAAGCCGTCGCGAGTATTCGCCGTCGGGCGTTTTGGTGTCCTCGGGTATCAGCGAAATAAGCTCGCTGACCTTTTTATAGAGCCCCTCGGGGTCGACGTCGAGCAAAAGGCAGCGCTTGCAGATCGGCTTGCCGTCGATCAGCATAGCTCAATCGAAATAACCGAGCAGGCGGGCAGCCTGAAGCTTAATTTCTCGCCGTCGAGGGTTACGCCATAGGGCTTCGGCTCGACCGTGTCGGGGTGATCGAAGTCGTTGAGGGCGTCGTACTTCGCCGTGAGGATCTTCGCGGCGGCGTTTTTATATTCAGCCCTCGGGATAGCGCAGTCGATGTCGAAGTCTTCGCTGAGCGAAGCGTTCGAGATGGTTATGTGCATCTTTCCGCTCTCGTCGACCGAGACCGACTGAGAGATCGCGGGGAACTTGCCGTCCTTGGCGTCAAGCTCGACGTTCTCGCAGCTTGAATAGACGAGCTCGGCCTCCATGTGCTCCTTATACATGTCAAAGACGTGATAGGTCGGGGTCTTGATCATCTTTTCGCCCTCGGTGAGGAGGATAGCCTGTAAAACGTTGACCATCTGGGCGATGTTTGCCATTTTAACCCTTGCGGAGTGCTGATTGAAGAGGTTGAGGTTTATCGAGGCAAGAACCGCGTCGCGCATGGTGTTCTGCTGATATAAGAACCCGGGGTTGGTGCCCTCCAAAACGTCTGTCCAGATGCCCCACTCGTCGACGATGAGGCCGATCTTCTTGTCGTTGTCATAGCGCTGCATGATTCCCTCCTGATCCTTGAGAATCCTCTCCATGAACCAGGTGTGCTGCAAGGTGTTGTAGTATTCCTCCTCGCCGAATTTCACCGAATCGCCCTTGTGCTGCCACTGATTTGTCGGCACGGTATAGTGGTGAAGCGAGAGGCCCTGCATCTGCCACGGGCCGACGTTTTTCATCATTGCTTCGGTCCAGTTTACGTCGTTCGAGTTAGGGCCGCAGGCGATCTGCTGCTCGGCGCCGCGAACAAAGCAGTGGAACTGTTTATAGAGGCTTGAATAGTAGTCGGCGTTCATCTCGCCGCCGCAGCCCCAGTTTTCGTTGCCGATTCCGACGTACTTGACTTTCCACGGCTTTTCGCGGCCGTTTTTCTTGCGAAGCTCGGTCATCGGGCTTTCGTTGGCCGAGGTCATGTATTCAAGCCACTCTGCGGCTTCCTGAACCGTTCCCGAGCCGACGTTCACCGCGACATAAGCCTCGCAGCCGACCTGCTCGCAGAAATCGAGGAATTCATGGGTGCCGAACGAGTTGTCCTCGGTCACTCCGCCCCAGTGAATGTTGACTATCTTCTTGCGGTTTTCTTTCGGGCCGATTCCGTCGCGCCAGTGATAGGTGTCGGCAAAGCAGCCGCCCGGCCAGCGGCAGACGGGAAGCTTTATCGCCTTAAGAGCCTCTACCACGTCGTTTCTGATACCCCTTGTGTTGGGAATGGGCGAGTTTTCGCCGACGTAGATTCCGCCGTAGATGCAGCGGCCGAGGTGTTCGGTGAAGTGGCCGTAAATCTCTTTATTGATTTTTGATATTCTGTTGGTTTTGTCGATTGTCATTTTCAAAGATGCCATAATAATCCTCCTTTATTGTCTTATACTGATATTTTACACGCTAAGGGCGCCCATGTCAACACCTGATTTGGGGATTTTTTTGATAAATCATATGATTTGGGCTTTTTGAGTTGAAATATTTTCGGCAAAATTTTTTGAAAAAACCTGTTGACAAAGCTGAGCAGGGGTGATATAATAACGAAAATTAAAAGCGACGACGAAGACGGAACGCTTTATATCGCGCCATGAAGAGAGTCGGGGGCGGTGGAATCCCGATAGGCGCTGAAGCAGTTCATATCACTTCCGAGCTGAAAGCCCGAGCCGCATAGTTGGGGTAGGCGCTTTCCGTGACTGCGCGTTAAAGCAGCAGGCTTGTCAGAGCCGTTGAGCGGCGGGGTTTCCCCGCAATTTGAGTGGTACCGCGGGTACATGATAAAGTTTTCATGGCTCGTCTCAAAGAAATTTGAGGCGGGTCTTTTTTCATTCTTTAGTAACATTTTTTAAAGGAGAGAGATTTATGAGCACAAACACGGCGACGACAACGCTTCTTGAGGTGGCGGCCCGTATCCGCGAAATGCGCGAAATAATGGGCTGGAGCACCGCAGAGATGGCGGAAAAGACAGAAGTGACCGAGGCCGAGTATCTTGAATACGAAAACGCCAAGGCCGATCTTCCGTTCACATTCATTCACAAGTGTGCGCTTGCCTTTGAGATCGACCTCACCGATCTTTTGGAGGGCAGAAGCGCGGCAAGGCTTTCAAGCTATACCCTAACCCGTAAGGGCATGGGTCAGGTCACGGCGAGGGAAAAGGGCATCGACATCGCGAACCTTGCGCCGAAATTCCGCGACAAGATCGCCGAGCCCTACTGGGTAAAATACGAATACAGCGAGGCCCAGCAGAACACGCCTATCCACCTCACCAAGCATAGCGGGCAGGAGTTCGACATCGTAATTTCGGGCAGCTTAAAGGTTCAGGTCGGAAGCCATATCGAGGTCCTCAGCGAGGGCGACAGCATCTACTACAACTCCTCGACCCCTCACGGAATGATTGCCGTCGGCGGCAACGACTGCGTATTCGTGGCGGTGGTTCTCCCGGGCGAAGACACCTCGGAAGAGACGGTCAGAACATCGGTAATTCAGGCGAACAGGCCGCAGGAGCATACCCTTTTGTGCGAGAAGTTCGTCGACACCGTTGAGGACGAGAACGGCAAGCTCAAGAGCATTAAATTCAAGAACACCGAGAGCTTCAACTTCGGCTTTGACTGCGTCGACGCCATCGCCGACAAATACCCTGAAAAGCTCGCGATGGTTCACGTCGACAAGCACAAGGTCGAGCGCCGTTTCACCTTTAAAGACATCAAGCGCGCCTCGAATCAGACGGTCAACTACTTCAAATCCCTCGGCATAAAGAGGGGAGACAAGGTTATGCTTGTCCTCAAGAGGCATTATCAGTTCTGGTTCGCGATGACGGCGCTCCACAAGCTCGGCGCGGTGGCAATCCCCGCGACCAACCAGCTTAAAGAGCACGACTTCGAGTACCGCTTCAACAGCGCGAGCGTTTCCGCGATACTCTGCACTGCCGACGGCGACGTCGCCGAGATAGCCGACAGGGCCGCGGCAAAATGCCCGACCGTCAAGACGAAGATTCTTGTCGGCGGCGCAAGAGAGGGCTGGCACGACTTTGACAACGAGTATCAGCTCTTCACTGGAAAATACGAGCGCCCCGAGGACTGCTCTTCGGGCAGCGATATGGCGCTGATGTTCTTCACCTCGGGCACAACGGGCAACCCGAAGATGGCCGCCCACGCCCACACCTACGCCCTCGGGCACTTTGTAACCGCGAAATACTGGCACTGCTGCGAGCGCGACGGCCTTCACCTGACGATCTCCGACACGGGCTGGGGCAAGTCGCTTTGGGGCAAGCTCTACGGCCAGTGGCTCTGCGAGGGCGCGGTATTTGTCTATGACTTCGACAGGTTCGACGCTTCCGATATCCTGCCGATGTTCGCAAAGTATAACATCACCACCTTCTGCGCACCGCCGACGATGCTCAGAATGATGATAAAGGAAGATCTCTCGGTCTATGACCTCTCTTCTATTCATCACATGACCACCGCGGGCGAGGCTCTCAACCCCGAGGTCGCAAAGCAGTTCAAACAGGCGACAGGGCTTGAGATCATGGAAGGCTTCGGCCAGACCGAGACCACGCTCGTCATCGGCAACCTCTACGGCGACACCCCGAAATACGGCTCGATGGGCAAGGCGTCGCCCCAGTATGACATCGATATCTTAGACCCAGACGGCAACCCCGTTGCCAACGGCGAGGTCGGCGAAATAGTTATCCGCACTTCCGAGGAAGTCCCAATCGGGCTTTATAAGGAATACTACCTCAACGAGGGGCTCACGAAAGAAGCTTGGCACGACGGCTACTACCACACGGGCGACACCGCGTGGCGCGATGAGGACGGCTACTTCTGGTATGTCTCGAGGGTCGACGACGTCATCAAGTCTTCGGGCTACCGAATCGGCCCGTTCGAGATCGAGAGCGTCATCATGGAGCTTCCCTACGTTTTGGAATGCGGCGTTTCGGCCGTCCCCGATGAGGTCAGGGGCCAGATAGTCAAGGCGAGCATCGTTCTGGTCAAGGGAAAGGAAGGCACCGACGAGCTCAAGAAAGAAATTCAGAACTATGTCAAGAGCCACACCGCTCCTTATAAATATCCGCGCGTCATCGCCTTCCGCGACGAGCTCCCGAAGACGATAAGCGGAAAGATCCAGAGGAACAAGCTTTAATGAACGCGATCTTAAGATATGCCTGTCCCGAGGACGCCGAGGCGGTCGGAAGGCTTCACTACACCTGCTGGCAGGAGACCTACCGAGGTCTTCTGCCCGACGGCTATCTTGACAAAATGAGCCCCGAAAAGAGCGCGAAGATATTTCGCTCGACCGGCTGCCGCAACCTCATCGTCGCGGTATGCGGCGGCGAGATAATCGGCGAATGCGGCTTCGGCGCCTCGCGCGACGCGGATCTTGAAAACTGCGGCGAGATCCAGGGAATATATGTCCTGAAAAAATATCAGCGCCAAGGTATCGGCAGAAGGCTGATGTCGCTTTCTCTTGACAGGTTAAAATCCTACGGGTATGCTAAGGCGTGTCTTTGGGTGCTTAAAAGCAACGAAAATGCCAAGGAATTTTACCGTTCGGCAGGATTTTCGCCAGACGGCGCAGAAAAGACGGTTCCGTTCAACGAGATAAGATATATAACCGATATCGCGAGGTGAACATGAAAAGGGTAACTCTTTTTGCGGGGCATTACGGAAGCGGCAAGACAAATCTTGCGGTGAATTGGGCGATGGCGCTCAGAAAAGAGCACGAAAAGGTGGTCATCGCCGACCTCGACATCGTGAA
>CANQWC010000009.1 GCA_947627455.1 uncultured Clostridia bacterium
GAATACAAGATGATTCTTCACTCTGACCAAGGTTCTGTGTATTCGTCCAAAGCGTTTAACGAGCTTTTGCCGATGTATGGCATTACTCGCTCAATGTCACGCGCAGGGACGCCGACAGATAACGCGGCTATGGAAGCGATTAACGGTTGGATTAAGGCTGAGTTGTTCATGGACCTGCATGTGACCGGGGAAAAGCCTGTGCAAAGTGAGATAGATGACTACATTATTTTCTTCAACGAGCAGCGCCCGGCGTATTCGCTGGGGTACTTGACGCCGAAGCAGTTTAGGGAAACCAATTATGCAGGAGGTGGTGTATAATGAACAATTTTCTTAGTCTAGTTTTTTTAAATTTGTGTACGATTTTTGTTGACTAGTGCAGTTAATAGGAATTTTACAATCGTGGGGGTATCCATTCGCTGAAAAAATGTCCGTTTAGTTTGAAGGCAAAAAATTTTTTGATTGGATACCTGCTTTTTGAAGAAAAAATGTACGTTGTAATATGAGAGGGAAAAACTTGTCCGTTGTAAAGTGAGAGGAATCATCAAAGCTCTGTTTGGCTTTTCCGGCGCGAGGAAAATTAGCAAAAAGTTTACATTCGCATACCTGATTATTAGCCAAAATTTTGTCCGTTTAGGGTGAGGGGGAAAATAATTTTGCAGTATTAGTGGACAAACCTGCCTCGAGATGTCCGTTATAAAGTAGAAAGATTTTTCTGATGAGATTGGCAAAAAATCATTTTTCGGTGTGGAAGGAACTGATGGCTTGCAAAATCAAAAAAACTGCATTGAAGGTAATGCAGAAGAAATGCAGTTCACAAAAAATTTACAATCGGATACCTGCTTTTCGTTTGAAAAATGTACGTTATAAGATGGGGAGGATAAATTATGTTCGCATAAAATTTACATTTCAGGTGTCACCAATCGTGCAAAAAATGTCCGTTAAATATAGAGGAGGATTTAAAATGCCAAAGAAATACAACACATCCAAACGCAGCGTTGTCGTCAAAACTCGTATGACCAATGAGGAGTACACAGACTTCTCCGAGCGAGCAAAGTTTTGCTGAATCAGTCAGTCTGAATTTATCCGTCAGGCAATCGAGAATTCGGTCATCAAGCCAATCATCACGGTTTCGCCTGTCAACGAAAAACTTCTGTCGGCTGTCGGTCAGCTAACCGCGCAGCTTGGCAAAATCGGCAGTAATCTTAATCAAATCGCAAGATTTTTGAATGAGCATGGCACACCGTACAATTTGCTATCGGACGATGTCCGAGCCGCCATTGCTGACCTCGCCGATCTGAAATTTGAAATCTTGCGAAAGGTAGGCGATGCAGTTGGCGACGTTCAAACATTTAAGCTCTAAAAATTCAGATTACGGCGCTGCAGAGAAATATCTGCTTTTTGAGCATGATGAGTTCACTAACAAACCCGTTCTTGACAAGAACGGTAAGCTTATTCCTCGTGAAAATTGCTGCTTCACTACTCTAAATTGCGGTGACGATGACTTTGCTATCGCCTGTATGAAGTCAAATCTTCAATATGGCAAAAACTGTAGCCGGGGCGATGTCAAATCCCACCACTACATAATCAGTTTTGACCCGCGCGACAGCATTGAGAATGGGCTGACTGTTGACAGGGCGCAAGCGTTGGGCAAGAAATTTTGTAAGGAGCATTTCGCGGGACATCAGGCAATCGTTTTCACCCACGCCGACGGTCACAATCATTCGGGCAACATTCATTGTCACATTGTCATCAACAGCTTACGAATTGCTGACGTGCCGCTGCTGCCGTACATGGGCAGACCCGCAGATACGAAAGCTGGCTGTAAACACCGCTGTACCGAAGCGGCTATGAATTACTTTCGTGCCGAGGTTATGGAGATGTGTCAGCGTGAGGGATTGCACCAGATTGATTTACTTAACGGCAGCAAGGAGCGCATGACTGAGGGCGAATATTGGGAAAGGCGGCGAGGGCAAGCCTAACTATCTGTCAACGGTAAAGCAACCAAGTTTGAAACGGACAAGGAAAAGCTGCGGCGGATTATTCGGAAAGTACTTGAAGTTGCGACCGATTTTGAGGATTTTGCGAAGTTACTTTCCCGCGAGGGCGTGACCGTCAAACAGAGTCGAGGACGGTTGTCATATCTGACTTCCGACCGATCTAAACCTATAACCGCTCGACGCTTGGGAGACGATTTTGACCTCGCAGCAATAAATGCCGTTTTTGAACATAAATCGCGACAGTTGGCGCAAAATGGAGAGCAAAGCATATCTTCTCGAACGAGTATTCTTGACCGATTACAGACGGCAAAAAATGCGAAAATCGACACTTATCACGACAGTATTTCGCGAATGGTCGATGTAACGCCCGAAAAGGGTGCGGGTTTCGAGCATTGGGCAAAAGTTTTCAATCTCAAGCAGTCGGCGAAGAGCCTTGCAGAGCTTGAAAAATACGGTTTTAAGTCGCTTGGAGATTTGCAAAATGCTATTGCCATTGCAAAAGCAGATGAGCGTGATTGTAGGGAGGCACTCAAGGCTGTCGAGACTGAGCTTTATGGTAAAAAGGAACTTCAGAAACGTGTAATTGCTTATGCGAACACGAAGCCTATTCGGGACGAGTATAAAGCTTTGAAGTCTGACAGGGCAAAAGCAAAATATCGTGAAAAGCACGAAAGCGAGTTTATCACTATGGATTCGGCAAAGCGGTATTTTGCAGAGCACGGTATAACGAAAATCCCGAGCTACAAGACTTTGCAATCGGAAATTGAAAGACTGACATCACAGCAGAATGAACTGTACGCGGAATTGAAAGAAAAACGCAGCGAGGCCAAACGGCTGCAAATAATCATGGATAATATAAACCGAACTTTGCACGAAGAATCAAATAAAACCAAGGACAAAAATCAAGAAATTTAAGGAGGATAACAATGAAAGATTATGAATCAATCGACCTTTGCGAGTGCTATGAGCCGATGGATTTTCCACCCAAAGAGATTTTGAGAGATTGGAAACGAGAGAGCGAACCCAAACCAGAACCTTATTATGGCACAGAATCGGGCGGTGAGAAATTTTTCTACATAGGGAATACCCGCATCAAGGTTTCGGAACATTTTGCAAAAGACGGCAAACCGTTAGAGAATTTGCTTGAAGATATAATAAAATATTCTGCAAAATCAGCACTTTAAAGCTTGAAATCATTCCACGCTTATGATATAATGAAGCCGTATTGTAAGCGTGGGTGCAATGCAAGCCGGTTTTGCAGCCAATCGGACGTCGCGGACATAAACGCCCGCCCGCTCGTCCTCTTTGGGCAAAACCCCGCGTGCATGTAAAAAGGAGGTAAAAACGACACCCAACAATGCAAAATATTCAACAGCATTATATATGCGTCTAGCAAGAGATGACGAAAATTTCAACAGTATTTCCATAGAAACGCAGAGAAAAGTCCTCAGACAATATGTAAGCGAGAATAATTTAATCGTTTACGACGAGTATGTCGATGACGGTTGGAGCGGCACGAACTTTGAACGTCCTGCATTTCAAAGAATGATGTCGGATATTGAAGCGGGAAAAATAAACTGCGTCGTGACAAAAGACCTTAGTCGTTTTGGCAGGGAGCACGTCACGATGGACTATTATCTGGAATTTGTGTTTCCCGAGATGAACGTCCGCTATATTGCCGTAAACGACAATGAGGACACGGATAAAGGTTTATCCGACTTTGTCCCGTTCAAAAACCTGTTTAACGAGTTTATGGCAAAAGATACCAGTCGCAAGGTTAAGGCGGCATTGCACGCGAAATTCGCAGCAGGTGAGCGTACTTTTTCAATAGCTCCGTTTGGTTATATGCGACACCCCGAGGAGCATAATAAGCTTGCGATTGACCCGGATACCGCTTGGATAATTGAAAAGATTTTTGATCTTGCAACACATGGTGCAGGCGCAGGCAAAATTGCTCGGATTCTCATGATAGAAAAAATACCCACCCCGGGATATTTCAACTACCAGAAATACGGGCTATTCTCAAAATTCTATGACAACGCTCCTGCTGAAAAGGCTTGCACTTGGACGATTAGCACCGTCAGAGGAATTTTATCTGATGAAACGTACATAGGCAATTCTGTCCACGGAAAGCAGACGAACGTGTCCTACAAGAACAAGAAGTCAATTCGCAAGCCCGAAAGCGAATGGTTCAAAGTTGAGAACACGCACGAGCCGATTATCTCGAAAGACATTTTTGAACAAGTGCAGGGTCAGATCACAAATCGCAGAAGAAGCACAAAGTCTGGCACCACGCAGATTTTCGCAGGACTGCTTAAGTGTGCAGACTGTGGTTGGTCGATGAGCTACGGCGGCAGGAAAAACAAAAACTATTCAACAAAGTTTTTTAACTGCTCAAAGTTTCGACAGCTTGGAAAAGCAGGAGGACAATGCACAGCGCATTACATCAGGTACGACACACTTTATGCTTATGTTCTTGCGAGGTTGCAGGACTGGATTTATCAGGCACATACTGATGAGAAAGAGCTTCTGAACAGACTATTTAAGACAAGTGACAAAGAATCTGCAAAAGTCCACAAAAAGCAGTCTGCCGAGCTTGCCAAGGCTGAAAAACGCAAGGCAGAGGTAGACAGACTGTTCGTTAAGCTCTATGAGGATTGGACATCTGAGCGTATTACTGAGTACAACTTCAAGATGTTGTCGCAGAAGTATCAGGCAGAACAACAAGAACTGATAGAGAAGATTGACAGGCTTAAAACAGAGCTTGCATCTGAAAAGCAGACTACTGCTGACGCTGAAAAATGGATTGCCTTAATCAAGCAATACTCCGAACCAACTGAACTGACTGCCGAAATGCTCAACACGCTCATCGAAAAAATAGTCGTACACGAAGCCGTCAAAGACCCTGACGGCATCAGAACACAAGAGATCGAGATATTTTACCGCTTCGTAGGTAAAATTGATTAAAACACAAACACACGTCTTTAAGTTTGTTAAACGGGGGTCTCCCCGCCGCCGAGCGAAGCTCGGCGGCTTGTAGCGGAGGGGGTTCGGGGGAACCCGCAGGGTGCCCCTGACTTGCCGAGCTATGCGAGGCAAATTTTCATGGAGCTTTGTTGCCCCGCCGAGCTTCGCTCGGCGGCCAGCGCGGAAAGGGTTCGGGGAAACAAACGACGCCCTTTCTTGAGTTAAAAAGGTCACATTTGTCAGCGTCGCTTTGCAAAGGCTTGCGCCTTTGCACGACAGCCCTTCTTAAACGGCATGGGTGTCCCCGCCAATAAAAATATCACTTTGTATTTTTTCACGAAGCGATTGCGTCAAGTGTGCCCCTCACTTCCCGCTCTCGCCATAGTTTGAAAGCACCCTCGCGCTCGGGTCGTTGACGTCGCAGCCCTCCCAGTCCTTGTTGGGCATCCAGAAGTCCTTGATCATCTGCGATTGGTTCGGATAGTACCTCTCAAAAGTCTCGCGATAGAGCAGCGACTCCTTTGTGAACGGCCGCGCGTGGTCATATTTTTGCGAGAGATTTTCAAACTCCTCATCGGTGTAATACCCCTCGGCATACTCCTTGAGATAGTCCACCATCGAGTGCCCGACAGCGTCTGAGAACGCGGCTTTCTCGCGATAGAGAATATCGCGCGGAAGATAATCGCCGTCCTCAAAGGCTTTTCTGAGCAGATATTTACCCTTGTTATATTTGTTGAGCTTCAGCTCGGGGTTCACCGACATTACATACTCAACAAATTCGAGGTCGCCGAAAGGCACCCTTGCCTCAAGCGAGTTTACCGAGATGCAGCGGTCTGCGCGCAGAACGTCATACATGTGAAGCTCGCTGATGCGCTTTTCGGCCTCGTTCTGAAAAGCCTCTGCCGACGGCGCAAAATCGGTGTATTTATACCCGAAGAGCTCGTCAGAAATTTCGCCCGTGAGGATAACCCTGATGTCGGTCTGCTCGTGAATCGCCTTGCAGACCAAGAACATTCCGATGCTTGCGCGAATCGTCGTGATGTCAAACGTGCCGAGAATGTTGACGACCGTATCAAGCGCCGAAAGAACGTCTTCCTTTGTGATGATGACCTCGGTGTGGTCGCTGCCTATGTACTCCGCAACCTGCCTCGCGTATTTAAGGTCGATGGCGTCGCCGCTCATGCCGATGGAAAAGGTCCTGATGGGTTCTTTCGATGCCCGTTGAGCCACTGCGCAGACGAGCGATGAATCAAGCCCGCCCGAGAGCAGATACCCGACCTTTGCGTCGGCGACAAGCCTTTTTTCAATTCCCCTGACGAGCAGGTCGTGAATCTTTTTCGTGACCTCATCAAGCCCGTCGTCGGAATATTTTTTTGCGTGAGCGACATCGCGGTAACAGATGAACTCTCCGCCCTTGTAGTAATGCCCGGGCGGGAAAGGCATGATCTTATCGCAGAGCCCGACGAGGTTTTTCGGTTCTGAGGCAAAGATTATGCTTCCCTCGGCGGAATAGCCGTAATAAAGCGGGCGAATGCCGATGGGGTCGCGTGCGGCGATGAATTCAGAGGTCCTGCCGTCATAGATTATCAGCGCGAATTCCGCGTCGAGCATTTTGAACATCTCAACGCCGTGCTCAAAATAGAGGGGGAGGAGTATCTCGCAGTCTGAGCCGCTTTTAAAGGAATATTTTTCCGAAAGCTGATTCTTGAGTGCCTCGAAGCCGTAAATTTCGCCGTTGCAGACGACATAGCTTCCGTTCATCTCAAAGGGCTGCATTCCCTCGGGGGTAAGGCCCATTATCGCAAGCCTATGAAAGCCCAGAATTCCCGCTCCGACGTCGATAATCCTCGAATCGTCAGGTCCGCGCGATTTTGTTCTAAGAAATCCCTCGCGAAAGCGTCGGATATCGGGTTTACCGACCGCGCCGATAATTGAACACATTAAAAATTCCTCATTTCTTGAAAATGGATTATAAGCATCGGCGCCTCGGAAAGGGTTACCCCTTGCCCGAGGCACTGACACATCACTCTTTATAACAGGAGAAGCTGTCTTGATTTAAGCGGACAATCACTCGTTGTCCTGAAGGGCGTCATAGCCCTCCTCGCCCGTTCTGACGCGAACCACGTTCTCAACGTCATAGACAAAGATCTTGCCGTCGCCGATATGGCCCGTGTAAAGAACCTTTTTCGCTGTCTCGATGACCGTTCTGACGGGTATTTTCGAGACGACGATATCGACCTGAACCTTCGGAAGAAGGTTAGTCTCAACTGGAACGCCGCGGTAATATTCGGGCTTGCCCTTTTGCGCGCCGAAGCCCATAACGTGTGAAACCGTCATACCCGTGATGCCGAGTTTTGACATCGCAGTCTTGAGGGCGTCGAAGCGGGCCTCTTTGCAGATAATTTCAATCTTGGTGTATTTATGATCGCCCTCGGCGAACGAAGGCATCTTTCTGACGGGAACCGCCTCAGCCTCGGGTGTGTCGCCCGTGACAGCGGGAACATCGCCGTAGTCGCCGTAGGAGACGAACTTATCAACAGCGGGCATGAAGTCGGGGTATGCAGAGGGGAGGCCGTGCTCGGGAATATCGAGACCCATGAGCTCCTCCTCGGGGGTAACGCGAAGGCCGTGGAACTTCTTGATGAGCGCGAAGAATATGCACATCATAACCGCTGCATAGGCCGCAACGCTTATAAATCCGAGAAGCTGAAGCCCTAACTGCTTGAAGCTGCCCGTATAGAAGAGGCCCGAAAGACCCGCGGGTGCGTCGGGGTTAGCCAAAAGGCCGACCGCGACCGTTCCCCAGATGCCGTTTGCCATGTGAACGCCGACAGCGCCGACAGGGTCATCGATGTGAAGCTTCATATCAAGGCCCTCAACGACAACGACAACAAGGATACCCGAAACAATTCCGACCACCGCAGCGCCGATCCAGTCCATCGCGTCGCAGCCCGCCGTGATTCCGACGAGGCCTGCCAGCGAGGCGTTGAGGCACATCGAGACATCGGGCTTGCCGTTCTTGACCCAAGTGTAGATCATTGTGGTGCAGGTCGCGACAGAGGGCGCAACCGTTGTGGTGAGGAATATCGAAGCGAGCTCAGAGGGGGTAGTGGCGGCAGCGCCGTTGAAGCCGTACCAGCCGAGCCAGAGAATGAAAACTCCGAGAGCGCCGAGGGTGATCGAGTGGCCGGGGATAGCGTTTACCTTGACCACCTTGCCCGCTTTGTCCTTGACATATTTGCCGATTCTCGGGCCGAGGAATATCGCGCCGACGAGTGCGGCGATTCCGCCGACCATGTGTATCGCGCAGGAACCCGCGTAGTCATGGAAGCCGAGCTGAGCAAGCCAGCCGCCGCCCCAGATCCAGTGAGCCTCGATGGGGTAGACTATCAGCGAGATGACGCCCGAATAGATGCAGTATGCCGAGAACTTTGTTCTTTCGGCCATCGCGCCAGAAACGATCGTCGCGGTGGTGGCGCAGAACACAAGGTTGAATACGAATGTAGAAGCGCCAGTGAAGCCCTCCTCGGGCGAGGCGATAAATTCCTTGAAGTGTGTGAAGAGGTCCATGTTCGGCAGGCCGATGAGCCCGAAGAGCGCGTCTTCACCCATCATGAGGCTGTAGCCCAGAATCGAGAAAACAACCGTTCCGATGCAGAAGTCCATGAGGTTCTTCATAATGATGTTTCCTGCGTTTTTGGCTCTTGTAAAGCCCGTCTCGACCATCGCGAAGCCCGCCTGCATCCAGAAGACGAGAGCCGCGCCGATAAGGTACCAGAATTCAATTGTCATAAAAATCCCTTCCTTTGCTGATTTTATAAAACTTATAAAACCGTCCATCGGCGAGCACCGCTTTCTGCTAACACACCGTTGACACGATATTTACTTTTAAAGCTGCTTTTAACTTTTGCCCGGGGGCTTATTATCTTACTCCGAAGAGAAGCTTGCCGTATGTAGGATATCTCCAGTATTTCTCATCGGTAAGGCTCTCCGCCACGTCTGCTGGGGCTCTTAAGGCGTCCATCGCGGGAATAATAACATCGCGAATGAAGTAAGAAGCCTCGGTGACGTCGGAGATCTTTTTATACTCCGCGATCTTTCCGTCTAAGTCATCCGTCGCGCCCTGAATCTTCTCCAAAAGCTCAGAAAGCTTTGCGATAAGACCCTTTTCATACTTCGCGTCGATGCCGACCTCAAGCTTGTTCTTCGCGGTCTGCGCGAGCGAAGCGACATAGTCCTCGATGGCGGGCATTATCATTTTATGTGACATATCCACCATTGTGAGAGCCTCGATATTGACCGTCTTGATGTAGTTTTCAAGCATTATCTCGGTTCTCGATTCGATCTCGGCCTTTGAATAGACCTTGTGGGCGGTGAGCATGTCGACGTTCTTTTTGTCCAAAAGTCTCGGCATCGCGTCGGGGGTAGTCTTGAGGTTCAGAAGTCCTCTCTTTTCCGCCTCGGCGATCCAGCTGTCGTCATAGCCGTTGCCGTTGAAGATAATTCTCTTGTGATCCTTGATGGTCTTCTTGATGACCGCGTGGAGGGTCTTTTCAAAGTCGTCGGTCTTTTCAAGCTCGTCGGCGAACTGCTTGAGAGATTCCGCGACAGCCGAGTTGAGCATGATATTTGCGCAGGCTATCGAGTTAGACGAGCCGAGCATTCTGAACTCGAACTTGTTGCCCGTAAAGGCGAAAGGCGAGGTGCGGTTGCGGTCGGTGTTATCGCGCTGGAACCTCGGCAGAACATGAACGCCCAACTTCATCGTGGTCTTCTCCGCGCCGCCGTAGGGGGTGTCGTTTTCGATGGCGTCCAAAACTGCCTGAAGCTCATCGCCGAGGAACATCGAGACAACAGCGGGGGGCGCCTCATTCGCGCCGAGCCTATGGTCGTTGCCCGCAGTCGCGACCGCAAGCCTCAGAAGATCCTGATAATCGTCGACTGCCTTGATGACCGCGACGAGGAAGAGCAGGAACTGAGCGTTCTCATAGGGGGTCTCGCCCGGGGCGAGAAGGTTTACGCCCGTGTCGGTTGCAATCGACCAGTTGTTGTGCTTGCCCGAGCCGTTCACGCCCGCGAAAGGCTTTTCATGAAGCAGGCATACAAGCCCGTGCTTTGCGGCGACCTTCTGCATTATCTCCATCGTGAGCTGGTTGTGGTCGGTCGCGATGTTTGTAGTGGTATAAATCGGCGCGAGCTCATGCTGAGCGGGGGCAACCTCGTTGTGCTCGGTCTTTGCGAGGATTCCGAGCTTCCAGAGCTCCTCGTTGAGGTCTTCCATATATGCCGCTACTCTCGGCTTGATGACGCCGAAGTAGTGGTCGTCAAGCTCTTGGCCTTTCGGGGGAAGGCAGCCGAAGAGCGTTCTTCCCGTATAGATGAGGTCGGGCCTCTGATCGTAAAGCTCCTTGTCGACAAGGAAGTATTCCTGCTCAGGGCCGACAGAGGTCTTGACGCACTTTACATCGTCGTTGCCGAAGAGCTTGAGTATTCTCAGCGCCTGCTTGTTGAGGGCCTCCATCGAGCGAAGAAGAGGGGTTTTCTTGTCGAGGGCCTCGCCGCCGTATGAGCAGAACGCGGTGGGTATGCAAAGGGTCTTGCCCTTGATGAACGCGTAAGAGGTCGGGTCCCATGCGGTATAGCCTCTCGCCTCAAAGGTTGCGCGAAGGCCGCCCGAGGGGAAGCTTGAAGCGTCGGGCTCGCCCTTGATGAGCTCCTTGCCCGAGAATTCCATCAGAACCCTGCCGTCGGGCGCGGGCGAGATGAAGCTGTCGTGCTTTTCGGCGGTGATGCCCGTCAGCGGCTGGAACCAGTGGGTGAAGTGAGTTGCGCCCTTTGATACCGCCCATTCCTTCATCGCCTCGGCGACAGCGTTCGCGACCGAAATATCAAGCCGTGCGCCCTCGTCGATGGTCTTCTTCAAAGATTTGTAGACCGAAGCCGAAAGGTTTGCCTTCATAACTCTGTCATCAAAGACAAGGCTTCCGAAAATATCCGTTACATTTGCCATTGTAATTCCTCCTTAATGGTTCAAAACAGAGAAAAGGCGCCGTTGGGGGAGTTATCCCTCAAAGACGCCTTTGCCTTCAATGGTTGACATTGTACTACTGTTTTGCCGATTTGTCAATACCCAAACTGCAAATTTTTTAAAAAAATTTTTTTCTTTCGGGATAAAATCCAAATTTTTGCAGGAAGAGGGCTTTAAACTTTCATTTTTCCAAAACTTTTTTGCCGAAATCGGTTGACAACCGAATTATTATATGCTATACTTTCGGAAATGATTTTATATTTTTTTGTGAGCAAAGGCGTTCACCCGAGGGCAAGGTATGCCCTTTTGAGGTGCGCCGATTTTTATTTTGAAAGGATTTGATTTGATGTCGGACTGTCCCAATACCTTATATAAGGAGGGCGCGGTGAGAATACCGTCGGGCTGCGCGATATCCGCCGCGATGTCAAAAAGCGGGAAGAAATTCACTGGCGAGGGGATAATCAACTCGATGAAGCCGATGCATGACCGCTCGAACGGCCTCGGCGGCGGCTTTGCGGCCTACGGAATTTACCCCGACTATAAAGATTATTACGCGCTCCATGTCTTTTATGACGACAACGCCTGCCGCGTCGACTGCGAAAAATTCCTCTTTGAACATTTTGAAATCGTCCGCAGCGAGATAATCCCGACAAGAAAAATGCCCGAGATAACCGACTGCCCGCTGATCTGGCGATATTTCGCCGTTCCCGAGCACAACCGCCTTGTCGCGTCTCAGCTTGACGCTGACGAATATGTCGCCCGCTGCGTGACAAGGGTCAACGCCGAGCTCAGGGGCTCCTACGTCTTTTCAAGCGGCAAGAACATGGGCGCGTTCAAGGCTGTCGGCTTCCCCGAGGACGTCGGGCTGTTCTATAAGCTCGACGAGTATGAGGCCTACCTCTGGACAGCTCACGGAAGATACCCGACAAATACACCGGGCTGGTGGGGCGGCGCTCATCCGTTTGCGCTTCTGAATTATTCCATCGTTCACAACGGTGAAATTTCAAGCTATGACGCCAACCGCCGCTATATCGAGATGTTCGGCTACCGCTGCACTCTTCAGACCGACACCGAGGTCATCACCTACATCGCCGACTATCTTCTCAGAAAACAGGGCCTCACCCTTGAGGAGGCGGCCTCGGTCATCGCGGCGCCGTTCTGGTCGACCATCGCGAAAAAACCGCCAGAGGAGGCCGAAAAGCTCAGGTTCCTGAGAACGGTTTATTCAAGCCTTCTTGTGACGGGCCCGTTCTCGATAATTCTGGGCTTTGAGGGCGGAATGATGGCCCTCAACGACAGGCTTAAGCTTCGCTCGATGGTCGTCGGCGAAAAGGACGACATGGTTTATGCGGCTTCCGAGGAAGCCGCGATAAGGGTGATGGAGCCGAATCTTGACAGGCTCTATGCTCCCGCGGGCGGCGAACCCGTTATAGTAAAGGTAAAGGAGGGCGCGTTCTGATGGGAATTGAATACATATATCCCGAGTTTGAGGTCGTAAGAAACGATTCCCGCTGCATTCGCTGCCGAGTCTGCGAGCGCCAGTGCTCGAACTGCGTTCATAGCTATGACCCCGACAGCGACACGATGCTCAGCGACGAAACCAAGTGCGTCGACTGCCAGCGCTGCGTAGCGCTTTGCCCGACCCGCGCCCTTAAAATAGTAAAGAGCGACTGCACCTTCCGCCCCAACGCCAACTGGGGGCAGGACACCATCAAGGAAATATACAAACAGGCCTCAAGCGGCGGCGTTCTTCTCTCGTCGATGGGCAACCCGAACCCGCTTCCAGTCTATTGGGACAGAATCCTCATCAACGCGTCTCAGGTCACAAACCCGTCTATAGACCCTCTTCGCGAGCCGATGGAGACGAAGGTTTTCCTCGGCAAGAAGCCCTCGGAGATGAAGCGCGACGAAAGCGGCAGGCTTGTCACAAAGCTTGACCCCCAGCTTGAGCTTTCAATGCCCGTGATGTTTTCCGCGATGAGCTACGGCTCGATAAGCTATAACGCCCATGAAAGCCTTGCGCGCGCGGCGACAGAGCTCGGCACGCTTTACAACACTGGCGAGGGCGGCCTTCACGAAGATTTCTACAAATACGGCCCGAACACGATAGTACAGGTTGCTTCGGGGCGCTTCGGCGTTCATGAGGGCTACCTCAACGCGGGCGCGGCCATCGAAATAAAAATGGGTCAGGGCGCAAAGCCGGGCATCGGCGGCCACCTTCCGGGGGCAAAAATCGTCGGCGACGTCTCCCGCACAAGAATGATACCCGAGGGTTCCGACGCGATTTCCCCCGCGCCTCACCACGACATTTATTCCATCGAGGACCTTCGCCAGCTTGTCTACTCTCTCAAAGAGGCGACGGAGTATAAAAAGCCGATAATCGTAAAAGTCGCGGCGGTTCACAACATCGCGGCGATAGCTTCGGGCATAGCCCGCTCGGGAGCGGATATAATCGCCATCGACGGCTTCAGGGGCGGCACGGGCGCCGCGCCGACGAGGATTCGCGACAACGTCGGTATCCCGATAGAGCTTGCGCTTGCTTCGGTCGATAAGCGTCTTCGCGATGAGGGCATTCGCGGCAACGTAAGCCTTGTGGTCGGCGGCTCGATTCGTTCCGCTGCCGATGTCGTAAAGTCCGTTGCCCTCGGCGCTGATGCCTGCTACATCGCGACCGCGGCGCTTCTGGCGCTCGGCTGCCACCTATGCAGAACCTGCCAGAGCGGCAAGTGCAACTGGGGAATCGCTACCCAGCGCCCCGAGTTAGTCAAGCGCCTCAACCCCGATATCGGCTCAGAGAGGCTCATCAACCTGATGACCGCTTGGCGTCACGAGATAATGGAACTTATGGGCGGAATGGGCATAAACTCGATAGAATCGCTCAAAGGCAACCGCCTGATGCTCAGAGGCGTGAACATGACCGAAAAGGAACTGGAGATCCTCGGGATCTCCCATGCGGGTGAATGATATGAAAAGAGTATATGTAAACGAAAAATGGTGCCTCGGCTGCCACCTCTGCGAATATAACTGCGCGTTCGCCAACTCGGGCGAGAGCGACATGGTAAAGGCTCTTCGCAAGAAGACCATCAGGCCGAATATAGTTGTCGAGGAGGACGGCGACATCAACTTTGCTGTCTCCTGCCGCCACTGCAAAGACCCTATCTGCATAAAAAGCTGTATATCTGGCGCGCTTTCCCGCGATGAAAGCGGCGCGGTTACAGTCGATAAAAACAAATGCATCGGCTGCCTGACCTGCGTTCTGGTCTGCCCCTACGGCTGTATCCGCGAGAGCGACGGCGGCGTTGTACAGAAGTGCGAGCTCTGCCTCAGAAACACCGTCGGCGAGCCTGCCTGCGTAAAGGGCTGCCCGAACCGCGCGATAGTCTTTGAAGAGAGGTGAGAGCATGAAAAACTACGTCATAATCGGCAACGGTGCCGCCGCTGTCGGCGCGATAGAGGGTATCCGCTCGGTCGACAGTGAGGGCAGAATAACCGTAATTTCTGCCGAAAATCACCACGTCTACTCCCGCCCGCTCATCTCCTATCTTTTAGAGGGCAGAACCGACGAAAAGCGCATGCTCTATCGCCCCGAGGATTTTTATGAGAAAAACCGCGCCGAGGTTCTCTTCGGCGAAAAGGCGGCAAAGCTCGACCCCAAGGCCAAGAAGGTAACTCTTGAAAGCGGCAGAGCGCTCAGCTATGATTCTCTCTGCGTCGCGACGGGCTCGACCCCGTTTGTTCCGCCTATCGACGGTCTTGAATCCGTCAAAAACCGCCACTCTTTCATGACCCTTGACGACGCCGAAGCGCTCGAGCGCGACCTTGACCCCGAGGCTTCGGTGCTGATAATCGGCGCGGGCCTTATCGGCCTCAAGTGTGCCGAGGGTATCCTCAGCCGCTGCAAGAAGATAACCGTCTGCGACCTTGCGCCGCGCGTTCTTTCGAGCATTTTGGACGGCGACTGCGCAGCACTTATGCAGGCTCATCTTGAGGGGCTCGGCATTGAATTTCTGCTCGGCGACACGGTTGAAAAATTCAGCGGCAAAACCGCCGTCATGAAGAGCGGCAAAGAGGTTTCTTTCGATGTTCTTGTCACCGCTGTCGGCGTTCGGGCGAACGTTTCGCTCGTCAAAGATGCGGGCGGCGAGGTCGGCAGGGGAATACTTGCGGATTCAAAAATGAAGACCTCTCTTGATGATGTCTATGCCGCGGGCGACTGCGCCGAAATCACGGATATGACCTCGGGCGAGAAAAAAGTCATGGCGATAATGCCGCTTGCATATATCGGCGGGCACTGCGCAGGGGTGAACATGGCGGGCGGCGATGAGAGCCTTGAAAACGCCCTGCCGATGAACTCGATAGGCTTTGCGGGTCTTCACTGCATGACCGCTGGAAGCTATGTTGGCGAATGCTTTGAAGAAAAAACCGAGCGCGGCATTAAGCGCCTCTACACAAAGGATAACCTGCTCAAAGGCTTTATCATCATCGGCGACGTCGACCGCGCGGGAATTTACACCTCGCTGATAAGAAACAAGACCCCGCTCGATTCTCTCGACTTTGAGATCTTGAAGAAAAGCCCGTCGCTTGCGCCTTTCGGCAAGGCTTATCGCTTGGAAAAATTAGGAGGTGAGGTCTGATGAAAACAATTGACGCAAAAAACCTTGAATTTTCCGAATTGAATGCTATAATAAGAGAGTCGGGCGATTGTGAAATCAAAAATTGCCTCGGGCAGAGGTTTATCGCCGCGGGCATGAGCTATCGCAACCTTAAGATCAGCGGAACCCCGGGGAACGCTCTCGGCGCCTATCTCAACGGCGGCGAGATAGAGGTCTTCGGCAACGCTCAGGACGCCGTCGGCGACACGATGAACGCGGGAAAAATTATTATCCACGGCTCGATTGGCGACGCTGCGGGCTATGCCATGCGCGGTGGTGAAATTTATGTCTGCACCGACGCGGGTTATCGCGCGGGAATACATATGAAAGCCTACAAAGACAAAGTCCCCGTGATGGTCATCGGCGGAAGAACGGGAAGCTTTCTCGGCGAATATCAGGCGGGCGGAATAATCATCGTCCTCGGCCTCAACACCGACGGCAAGCCGATTGTCGGCAACTTCCCCTCGACGGGAATGCACGGCGGAAAGCTCTTTCTGAGGAGCGACTGCAAGGAAATTTCTTTCCCGAAGCAGGTCACTGCCAAGCCCGCCGAGCCCGAAGATCTTGCCGAGATAGAAAAATATGTGAGCGAATACTGCCGACTTTTCGGCGCTGATTTTAAATCGCTGATGGCGTCCGACTTCACCGTCGTGACCCCCGACAGCAAGAACCCCTATAAGCAGATGTATGTACAGAACTGAATTTTTTATAAAGGAGAGGGCGAAATGACCTATACCGCTGAAGAAACGATACAGTATGTTGCCGAGGAGGACGTAAAGTTTATACGTCTTGCTTTTGTCGATGTTTTCGGCACTCAGAAGAATATTTCTATCCAGCCGGGGGAGCTCGAGCGCGCCTTTAAATACGGCATCGGCATCGACGCTTCGGCGATAGCGGGCTTCGGCGGGGTGGTTCATTCCGACCTGTTTCTGCACCCCGACCCGTCAACCCTCGCGATACTCCCGTGGAGGCCAGAGCACGGCAGGGTAGTCAGAATGTTCTGCACGATCACCTATCCCGACGGCCGCGAGTTTTTGCCCGACACAAGAAGCCTCCTCAAAAAGGCGGTAGAGCTTGCCGAGGAAGAGGGTTACAGCTTCTATATCGGCTCGGAGACCGAGTTTTACCTCTTTAACCGCGATGAAAAGGGCAACCCTACCGACGAACCCTACGACGAAGCGGGTTATATGGACATCGCGCCCGCCGACAAGGGCGAGAATGTGCGTCGCGAGATATGCCTTGACCTCGAGAGAATGGGGATAATCCCCGAAAGCTCTCACCACGCCGAGGGCCCCGGGCAGAATGAGATAGATTTCAAGCGCGCCGACCCCTTGAAGGCTGCCGACGACGCCGTGACTTTCCGCTCGGTAGTAAGCACCATCGCCGCAAGAAACGGCCTTTACGCCGATTTTTCCCCGAAGCCGCTCAAAAACCGCGCGGGCAACGGCTTTCATATAAAGGTCTCGGTCGCGCATAACGAGCGCGGCGAGCTTTTGCCGAAGGTCATCGCGGGAATACTCAACCGCGTGAACGACATGACCCTCTTCCTCAACACCGTCAGCGAGTCTTATTTAAGGCTCGGAGCGAATAAGGCGCCGAAGTATGTCTCATGGTCGGGCGAGAACCGCTCTCAGCTGATAAGAATACCCGCACCCGTCGGCGAATCTCAGGATCTCAGAGCCGCCGAGCTTCGTTCTCCCGACCCGATGGCGAACCCCTACCTTGCCTTCGCGCTGATAATTCTTGCGGGGCTCGAGGGCCTCAAGAGCGGCGCCGAGCTTCCGATGGCCGCCGATATTGACCTCTACTCCGCCGACGAGGAGACCCTTTCGGGCTTCAAGGCGCTGCCCCACGACCTCGACGAGGCGATAAGAGCGGCGCGTTCAAGCGATTTCATCAAAAAATATCTTCCCGACCAGCTGCTGGAGAGCTATATAAAGAGGTAAACCGAATTTTTTGCGGAGGGAAACCATGGGCCCGAAAGAAAATGTTTACAGCGTTCTGCTTGTCTCTGCCGCCGAGAAGTTCAATTCTTCGCTGATAAACGCTCTTCCGACCGAAAGATACGGCCCGATAAAGGTCGTTTCGGGCGTCGGGATAGCCAAGCGGGAGCTTCTTGAGCGGTCGTACGACATCGTGTTGATAAACACACCGCTCCCCGACGACTTCGGCACACGGCTTGCGATAGATCTGTCTACCGATCTCGGTCTCGGGGTGATAATATTCGTCAGAAGCGAGAATTTCAGCGAGGTATATGACCAAGTGACCGATTACGGCGTTTTGACGGTTTCAAAGCCCGCCAACGGGCAGATACTTTTACAGTCGATGCTTCTTCTCTGCGCGACCCGCGAACGCCTCCGCAGAATGGAGAAAAAGACGGCATCCATCGAGGAGAAAATGGAGGAGATAAGGCTTGTCAACAGGGCGAAGTGGGTGCTCATCGACAACCTTAAAATGAACGAAGCCGAGGCGCACCGATATATCGAGAGGCAGGCGATGAACTCCTGCACCCCGAAAAAACAGGTCGCCGAGGAGATAATAAAACAGTATGGAAAATAATAACAGGGAGGCTGAAAAATGGAAACAAAGTATATTTTCGTGACGGGAGGAGTCGTTTCAGGGCTCGGAAAGGGGATAACCGCCGCTTCGCTCGGGCGTCTTTTAAAGGCGAGGGGGCTCAAAGTAGCCGCTCAGAAGCTTGACCCCTACATAAACGTCGACCCGGGGACGATGAGCCCCTATCAGCACGGTGAGGTTTATGTCACCGAGGACGGCGCCGAGACCGACCTCGATCTCGGCCACTACGAGCGCTTCATCGACGAGGACCTCAACAAATATTCCAACCTCACGACGGGTAAGGTCTACTGGAACGTTCTCAACAAAGAGCGCCGCGGCGAATACCTCGGCTCAACTGTTCAGGTCATTCCCCACGTCACCAATGAGATCAAGGAGTTTGTCTATCGCGTCGGAAAGAAGACGGGCGCGGACGTAGTCATCACCGAGATCGGCGGCACCATCGGCGATATCGAATCCCAGCCTTTTCTTGAGGCCGTGAGGCAGATATCACTCGAAGTCGGCCGCGAAAACAGCCTCTTTATCCATGTCACACTTGTGCCCTTCCTGCGCGGCTCGGACGAGCATAAATCAAAGCCGACTCAGCACTCCGTCAAAGAGCTTCAGGGTCTCGGCGTCAACCCGAATATAATCGTTCTGAGGTGCGACGAGCCCCTCGAAGAATCCATCTTCAATAAAATCGCGATGTTCTGCAACGTCAAGCCCGACTGCGTCATCGAGAACATAACCCTGCCCCACCTCTATGAGGCCCCGCTGATGCTTGAAAGAGAGAATTTCTCGGCGGTCGTCTGCCGCGAGCTCAACATAGACGCCCCCGAGCCCGACCTCAAGGAGTGGACCGAGATGGTCGAGCGGGTGAAGCAGCTCAAGAAGCCTGTCACCATCGGCCTTGTCGGAAAATATATCCAGCTCCACGACGCCTATCTTTCTGTTGCCGAGGCCCTTCGCCATGCGGGCTGCGCTGTCGGCGCCGAGGTCGATATCGACTGGATAGATTCCGAGACCCTTACGGAAGATACATATAAAAGCCGCCTCGGCAGCCTTGACGGAATAATCGTCCCCGGGGGCTTCGGAAACAGGGGAATTGAGGGCATGATACTTGCCGCAAAGTATGCCCGTGAGAGCGGCACGCCCTACTTCGGCATATGCCTCGGAATGCAGATCGCCGTTATTGAGTATGCCAGAAACGTCCTCGGTATTCCCGACGCCAACTCGGGCGAATTCGACGAGCTCTGCAAAAACAAGGTCATCGACTTCATGCCCGGGCAGAGCGATACCATCGACAAGGGCGGAACGCTCCGCCTCGGCGCGTACCCCTGCGTTATCAAATCGGGGAGCGCCATGGAGCGCTGCTACGGCACGCTTGAAATTTCAGAGCGCCACCGCCACCGCTATGAATTCAACAACGCCTACCGCGAGAGAATGGAGGCGGCGGGCCTCACCCTCAGCGGAATTTCGCCCGACGGCAGGCTTGTCGAGACGGTCGAGCTCACCGACCGCGATTTCCACATCGGAGTGCAGTATCACCCCGAGTTCAAATCAAGGCCGAACCGCCCGCACCCGCTCTTTAAAGGGTTTGTCTCGGCGGCACTAAAGCATAGTGAAGAATAAAAAATTGAAAGCGGAACGTCTTCGGGTGTTCCGCTTTTGCGCTTCTCTACAGTCATATTTTACAAGAGCTTTTGCAAAGGCATATTGAAAAGCAACCATAAAGCCGAATTTTTGCGAATATTCGGGATTAGCTCTTGACTTTATAAGTTTAAAGGCGTACAATATATAAAACGCTTTTTCGGAGGTGCGCCGTGTCTGCGGTAACTGATTTCGGTTTTTATTATTATTTTATCATCTGAGCAGTACGGGCATTTTCATTTTTGCTCCACTGCTTATTCGTGTTGAATAATCAATGGGGCGTTTTTATTGTTATCGGAGGAAGTTATGGATAAGCTTGAAGCCGCAAGGTCGAAAATCAACGAGGTAGATTCAAAAATCGCCGAGCTCTGGGTCGAGCGCATGGCCGCTGTTGCCGATGTCTCCGACTATAAGCGCGAGCACGGCCTGCCCGTTCTTGATTCGGGCCGCGAGTCGGCTCTTCTTGAAAAAAATCTTGAGAATATTCCCGATGATCTTCGCGGCTATTACGCCGATTTTCTGAAGGGCGTCATCGGCGTCTCAAAAAAATATCAGCGAGACATGTCGGCCAAAGAGAGCGGCTTTATCTGCCTTAATCTCGGCGACCGAAGCTATGACATCTGCGTCGAACGGGGCAGTCTTTCCCGCGCGGGCGAGCTCATGAACCTGAAAAGAAAGGTTCTTGTCGTCACCGACGACGGCGTTCCCGCCGAATACGCAAAAACCGTCGCATCGTTTTGCGATGAGCCTTTTGTCGTCACCCTGCCGCAGGGCGAGAGCACCAAGTGCCTTGAAAGCTTCCGCCTGCTTCTTCGCAGAATGCTCGACAGCCGCTTCACGAGGGGCGACTGCGTTGTCGCGGTCGGCGGGGGAGTTATCGGCGATCTTGCGGGCTTTGCGGCCTCGGCGTACATGCGCGGCATCGATTTTTACAACGTCCCGACGACCTCGCTCTCTCAGATCGACTCGTCGATTGGCGGAAAGGTCGCCATCGACCTCGACGGCTATAAAAATACCGTCGGCGCTTTCTGGCAGCCTAAATTTGTGCTCATCGACCCCGACGTCCTCTCGACGCTCGACCAAAGGCAGCTCTCCTGCGGGCTTGCCGAGGCGGTGAAGATGTCGCTATGCTTCGACGAGGGCCTCTTCGCGATGTTTGAAAACGGCGATATCTCTCAGAATCTCGACGAAATAATCCGCCGCTCGCTGATGATAAAAAAATCGGTCGTCGAGCGCGACGAGCGTGAATCGGGCCTTCGCAGGGTTCTCAACTTCGGCCACACGATCGGCCACGGAATCGAGACTGCCGAGGGCGGCCGCCTCTTCCACGGCGAATGTGTTGCGCTCGGTATGCTTTCGATGTGCTCGCCGAGCGTCAGAAAAAGGCTGATAAAGGTTCTTGAAAAGCTCAACCTGCCGACGGAAATCACCGCCGACATTGAAAAGGTCAAGTCGGCTATGCTTCACGACAAAAAGTCGGTGCAAAGCGGCGTTGCGGTGGTAAGGGTCCCCGAGGCGGGCCGCTTTAAGCTTGAAAACCTGAGCTTTGAAAAGCTCTTCGCCGAGCTTGACAGCTATATTTCGGAGGTGCGGAAAAAGTGAAAAATACATACGGAAACAGCGTCAGCATAACCCTTTTCGGCGAGAGCCACGGCCCCGCGATAGGCGCGGTTCTTGACGGCCTCGCCGCGGGAATACCCGTCGACGAGAGCTTTATCGCCGAGCAGCTCAGAAAGCGCCGCCCGAGCGGTAAAATCTCGACCTCGCGGGTTGAGGAGGACAAATTTGAGATCCTCAGCGGCGTGTTCAACGGAAAGACCACGGGCACCCCGATAGCTGTAGTTATACCCAACGAAAATGTCAAGAGCGGCGATTATTCTGATATTTCGCGGCTTGCACGCCCGGGGCACGCCGACTACACCGCCCACCTGAAATATCACGGCTTTGAAGATTTCAGGGGCGGCGGCCATTTCAGCGGGCGTGTGACCGCTGCGATAGTTGCCGTCGGCGCGATAGCCGCTTCGGCGCTCACGGCAAAGGGCGTTAAAATCGGCACGCATATAAAATCCTGCGCGGGAATCTCGGACCGCGAGTTTTCGGATATCGAGAGCGACATCGACCTGCTCAATTCCCTCGATTTTTCCGTTCTCGATCCCGAGATCTCCTCCGCGATGATCGAGAAGATCGAGGCCGCCGCAAAGGACGGCGACAGCGTCGGCGGCGAGCTTGAAACCGCTGTATTCGGCTTCCCGTCGGGCGTCGGCGAGCCTTTCTTTGACAGCGTTGAGAGCCGCCTTTCCCATGCTCTTTTCTCGATTCCTGCGGTCAAGGGCGTTCAGTTCGGTGACGGCTTTGCGCTCGCCTCGATGCGCGGAAGCGAGGCCAACGACCCCATCGAAATCAAGGGCGGCAGGGTCGTCACAAAGACCAACCGCGCGGGCGGCATCAACGGGGGAATCACCAACGGAATGCCGATAATTTTCAGCTGCGCGATAAAGCCCACGCCGTCGATATTCAAGACCCAAGACACCGTCGACTATATCAGGCTTGAAAACGCCAAGCTGAGCCTCAAGGGCCGCCACGACCCCGCGATTATCCACCGCGCCCGAGTCGTCATCGACAGCATAGCTGCTATATCTCTCTGCGACATGCTCGCCGAGCGCTTCGGAACCGACTTTCTGATGCCATGATCCGGAGGTAATAAATGGAATACGGCTGCATCGCAAAAAAACTCGGGCATAGCTTTTCCGCGGAAATACACTCGCTCATCGGCGGCTACGACTACCGCCTCCGCGAGGTCGCCGAGGACGAGCTCGACAGCTTCATGAAAGCCCGCGACTTCATCGGAATCAACGTCACGATACCCTATAAAAAGGACGTGATTCCCTATCTTTCCGAGATGAACGACATCGCCGCGCGAATCGGCTCGGTCAACACCGTTGTGAACCGAGGCGGAAAGCTTTACGGCTATAACACCGATTATTTCGGTCTGAAAGCCCTGATCGCCCATGCGAAAATTTCTCTCGAGGGCAGAACGGTGCTGGTTCTCGGCACTGGCGGCACCTCGGTGATGGCTCAGTGCGTCGCGAGCGACCTCGGCGCAAAAGAGGTCAAGGCTGTCTCGCGAAGGCCCGCCGACGGAGTTATCACCTATCGCGAGGCCGAAGAAAACTATCGCGATGCCGAAATTATCATCAACACGACGCCCGTCGGAATGTTCCCCGAAAACTACGCCGCGCCGATAGATATTTCCCGATTTGAGCGTCTCGAAGGCGTTGTCGACGCGGTTTTCAACCCGCTGCGAACCCCTCTTGTGCTGAGCGCCGAAAAGCGCGGAATAAAGGCTGAGGGCGGGCTTTATATGCTCGTCGCCCAGGCGGTCTATGCCTCGGAAATTTTCCGCGATGTCAGCATACCTAAGACTGAAATTGACAGAATTTTCCGCGGGGTTCTTCGCATGAAAGAGAACATCGCCCTGACGGGAATGCCCGCCTGCGGCAAAAGTGCGACGGGAAGATTCATCGCCGAAAAGCTCGGCCGCAAGCTCGTCGACACCGATGATGAGATAGTCAAGAGAACGGGTAAAGAGATCACCGAGATTTTTGCCGAGCTCGGCGAAGGGGGCTTCCGAGACATTGAGACAGAGGTAATAAAAGACGTCTGCAAGCGCTCGGGCATAGTGATTTCAACGGGCGGAGGAGCGATTCTGCGCGATGAAAACGTCGACGCGCTCAGGCAGAACTGTAAAGTATTCTTCCTTGACAGAGATCCCGATTGGCTCACCCCGACCGCCGACCGCCCGACCGCGAGCGACAGAGCGGCCATAAGAAAGCGCTATGACGAGCGCCACGAAAGGTATATCTCCACCGCCGACGAGGTCATAATCCCCGCCGACGGCGCAGAAATAAACGCAAAAACGGTAATTGAAAGGTTTTTGAAATGAAGATTCTCGTGATTAACGGCCCGAACCTGAACATGCTCGGTATACGCGAGCCCGACATCTACGGCTGCGAGACCTACGCCTCGCTGATTAAAAAGATAGAGGAGCACTGTAAAGCAAAATCGCTTTACGTCGAGTGTTACCAATCCAACCACGAGGGCAGCCTCGTCGACAAAATTCAGGAGGCCTACGGTGTCTTTGACGGCATCGTGATAAACCCTGGGGCCTATACCCATACAAGCGTCGCGCTGCTTGACGCGCTCAAAGCGGTCTCCATCCCGACCGTCGAGGTTCATATCTCCGAGGTTGACAAGCGCGAGGGTTTCCGCCAAACAAGCTACGTCAGAGCGGCCTGTATTGCGACTATAACGGGACACGGCACCGACGGCTATCTTGAGGCCATTGACCTCTTGGCTGAAAGGGCAGGCGCAAAATGATCGCAAAAATTGAGAAATCCCGCCTCAGCGGCTATGCAGGCGCACCGCCCTCAAAGAGCATGGCTCACCGCCTGCTTCTTCTTGCGGCGCTGACGGGCGGCAGATGTAAAGTAAATAACCTTGCCTATTCCGATGATGTCCTCGCGATGCTCGACTGCCTGCGGGCCCTCGGCGCTGAGTGCGAGGTCGACGGCTCAACCGTTTCAGTCGACGGCAGCAACTTCATGAAAAAAGTCACCCCGAGCCTCAACTGCCGCGAGAGCGGAAACACCCTGCGCTTTTTGATTCCGCTTTGCCTGACCCTCGGAAAAAAGGTGACGCTCAGCGGCTCAGACCGCCTTATGGAGCGCCCCCAGTCGGTTTATGAAGACCTTTGCAGCGAGCACGGCTTCAACTACGACGGCCGCGGGCCCATTACCGTAAAAGGCGGGCTCAGGGCGGGGAAGTATACCCTTGACGGCTCGGTCTCAAGCCAGTTTATCTCGGGCATGATCTTTGCGCTGCTTTACTGCGAGGGCGACAGCGTCATCAAAATTCTCCCGCCTTTTGAAAGCCGCTCCTACGTTGAGCTCACGCTTTCGGCGGTTCACGAATTCGGCGGCGAGGTAAGCTTCACCGACCCGCTCACGATAGCTGTAAAGGGCAGAAGCCTTACTCCTCGCGATGTCACCGTCGAGGGCGATTTCTCAAACTCCGCGTTTTTAGAGGCTTTTAACTTCATCGGCGGCGATGTATTCCTCAGCGGCCTGTCATTGGATTCCGCTCAGGGCGACAAGGCATACCGCTTTTATTTCCCGAAATTTTTGGATTCAAGCCCCGTGATCGACATAAGAGACTGCCCCGACCTCGGCCCGATATATATTGCGCTCGGTGTTCTTAAGAACGGCTGCACACTTATCGGCACCCGAAGGCTCTCAATCAAAGAGAGCGACCGAGGCGAAGCCATGAAAGAGGAGCTCAAAAAATTCGGCGCCGATATTGTCATCGAGTTCGATAAGATAACCGTCCCGAAATGTTCTCTCAAAACCCCGAGCGAGCCCCTCAGCGGCCACAACGACCACCGCATTGTGATGTCTCTCGCGGTAATCTGTTCTGTCGTCGGCGGCACGATCGAGGGCGCGGAGGCGGTCAGAAAGACCTATCCCGACTTCTTCGACGTCACGAAAAATCTCGGCCTGCGGGTCGAACTTACGGAGTGATTCATATGATGATTGACGTTAAAAAGAATATCCTGATAGTCGGCCTCGGTCTCATCGGCGGAAGCTATGCCGAGGCGCTTAAGAGATACGGTTTTCGCGTCACCGCGATAACCCGCTCTCAGAGGTCGATCGACTATGCCCTTGAAAAGGGTCTTATCGATGACGGCGCCGCCTCGGTCGAGCCACGCCTTGTCTCTGAGGCCGATATCGTCGTATTCGCGCTCTATCCCCATATTTTTATCGAGTGGATAGAGAAGAACCAGCACCTCTTCAAGAGTGGTGCGCTTCTGACCGACGTCACGGGCGTAAAGGGCTCGGTGGTATATAAGGTTCAGGATATCCTGCGCCCCGACTGCGAATTCATCGCCGCTCACCCGATGGCGGGCCGCGAGGTCTACGGCGTAGAGAATGCCACCGCGCGAATTTTCCACGGCGCAAACTACATCGTCACCCCGACCGAAAAGAACACCCCCGAGGCGATTGAAACCTGCCGCGAGCTCGGGCTTTTGCTCGGGTTTGCCCGTGTGGCCGAGCTCAGCCCCGAAGACCACGACGAAATGATCGGCTTCGTCTCCCAGCTCACCCACTGCATCGCCGTCTCGCTGATGACCTGCAACGACGCCGAGAACATCGAAAAATTCACGGGCGATTCCTTCCGCGACCTGACGAGAATCGCGAAAATAAACGATTTGATGTGGTCCGAGCTCTTTATGGCGAACAAAAAGGCGCTGCTCGACCAGATGGATCTGTTCTCGGCCCAGTTTAAAAAGCTTCGCGATATGATTGAAAGCGGCGACGTCGACGGAATGCGCGAGATGATGAAATATTCAAGCGAGCGCAGGGCAAAGTTTGACAAGTGATCTATACTTCATTCCGAAAGGTTGGTATGTAATATGAATATGGTATTTGAACGCAAGCTTCCTATTCCGCAAGAGGTAAAGAAGATGTTCCCGCTCTCCGACGAGCTCGCGAAGACCGTTAAACAGCGTGCCGACGAGCTTGCCGACATCTTCGCGGGAAGATCCGACAAATTTATCCTGATAATCGGCCCCTGCTCGGCAGATAACGCCGACAGCGTCCTCGATTACATCTCCCGCCTGAGAAAGGTTCAGGAGGAAGTCAAGGACAAAATTTTCATTATCCCGAGGATATACACGGGCAAGCCCCGCACAACGGGCGACGGCTACAAGGGTCTGCTCCACCAGCCCGACCCGAACGAAAAACCCGACATGTTCAAGGGCATCGTCGCGATAAGAAACCTTCACATGCGTGCGCTGAGCGAATCGGGCTTCTCCTGCGCAGATGAAATGCTCTACCCCGAGAACCACCGCTATCTGAGCGATATAATCGGCTATGTCGCTGTCGGCGCGCGTTCTGTCGAGGATCAGCACCACCGTTTGACGGCCTCGGGCCTGAATATCCCCGTCGGCATGAAAAACCCGATGAGCGGCGATATTTCGGTGATGCTCAACTCGGTTTCCGCGGCCCAGCACCCCCACACATTCATCTACCGCGGCTGGGAGGTTCATTCGACAGGCAACCCGCTTGCCCACGCGATTCTTCGCGGCTATGTCAACAAGCACGGCCAGAATATGCCGAACTATCATTATGAAGACCTGCTCCACCTAAGCGAGGCCTACGCAAAAAGCGGTCTGCTCAACCCCGCGGTCATCATCGACACCAACCACTCCAACTCGGACAAAGACCCGTTCCGGCAGCCGAGAATCTGCAAAGAGGTTCTTTACAGCTGCCGCCATTCCGACGACATCAAAAAGATCGTCAAGGGCTTCATGATCGAGAGCTATATCGAAGACGGCTCTCAGAAGATAGGCGAGTGCATTTACGGAAAGTCCATCACCGACCCCTGCCTCGGCTGGGAGAAGAGTGAGCGCCTGATTTACGACATCGCCGAGTTAGTATGACGGTGTGAAATCTGCCCAATAAGTTTTTGCGCAGGACTGAAATGCCTGAGCATATTCACAAAAATGAATAAAATACCGAAAACCCCTTGACAAATCTGAATATTTATTGCATAATATGCAGACAGAAAACTAAATATTGCATACAGGAGGATAAAAATGAATAAAGATTGCATAAAAAAGGTTGTTTTGGCATATTCGGGAGGGCTTGACACCTCGATAATAATTCCGTGGCTCAAGGAGAACTACAACAACTGCGAGGTCATCGCGGTCTCGGGCAACGTCGGCCAGGCCGATGAGCTTGAGGGTCTCGAGGAAAAGGCTCTTAAAACGGGCGCGTCGAAGCTCTATGTCCTCGACCTCACCGACGAGTACGTCGACGAATATATAATCCCGACGATGAAGGCGGGCGCGGCCTATGAGGAATACCTCCTCGGCACCTCTCACGCAAGGCCCTGCATCGCTAAAGGTCTTGTAGAGATCGCGAAGAAAGAGCACGCCGACGCCATCGTTCACGGCTGCACTGGCAAGGGCAACGATCAGGTCCGCTTCGAGCTCGCAATCAAGCACTTCGCCCCCGATATGCCTATTATCGCCCCTTGGCGCGAGTGGAACATCAAATCCCGCGACGAGGAGATCGACTATGCCGAGGCGCACAATATCCCGCTTAAGATCAACCGCGAGACAAATTATTCCAAGGACAAGAACCTCTGGCACCTCTCTCACGAGGGCCTCGACCTTGAAGACACGGGCAACGAGCCTCAGTATGAGAAGAAAGGCTTCCTTGAAATGGGCGTCAGCCCGATTCAGGCGCCCGACAAGCCCGAGTATGTCGAAATCGAATTCGACAAGGGCGTTCCCGTCGCCCTCAATGGCGAGAAGATGAGCGCCAAGAACATCATTTTAGAGCTTAATAAAATCGGCGGCCGCAACGGCATCGGCATCATCGACATCGTCGAGAACCGCCTTGTCGGAATGAAGTGCCGCGGCGTTTACGAGACCCCGGGCGGAACGGTACTCTATAAAGCCCACTCGGTATTAGAGTCGATATGCCTCGACAAAATGACGCTTCACGAAAAGCAGCGCCTCTCGATAACCTTTGCCGAGCTCGTCTATAACGGCCAGTGGTTCACGCCCCTGCGCGAGGCGCTTTCGGCCTTTGTCGATAAAACTCAGGAGCGCGTAACGGGTAAGGTTCGCTTAAAGCTCTACAAGGGCAACATGATCAACGCTGGCGTCTGGAGCGAAAACAGCCTTTACAGCGAAGAAATCGCGACCTTCGGCGAGTCCGACTATGACCAGAAGGATTCCGCGGGCTTCATCAATCTTTACGGCCTGCCGATAAAGGTTCAGGCGCTTGTCGACGAAAAGAACAAAAAGTAAGAAGGGGAGGGATTGAGATGGTTAAAATGTGGCAGGGCGTCACCGACGGCGTGACCTCGGCGCTTGCCGACGATTTCAATTCCTCGGTTTCCTTTGATTCGCGAATGTTCCGCGAGGATATCGCGGGCTCGGTCGCCCACGCGAAGATGCTCTCAAAGCAGGGGATAATCACCGAGGAAGAGGCCGAGAAGATAATTTCGGGCCTCGGGGGCATTCTTCGCGATCTTGAAAGCGGCGCCCTGAAAATCGACCCCGAGGCCGAGGATATCCACATGTTTGTCGAGCAGGTCCTCACCGAGAGAATAGGCGACGCGGGCAAGAGGCTTCACACCGCGCGTTCGCGAAACGACCAAGTAGCCCTTGATCTGCGGCTCTATCTCAGGAATGAGACCGACGCGATTTTAAAGCTTTTGGACGATGCGATAGGCTCGATCTGCGACAAGGCCGATGAATACAAAGACGCGGTAATGCCGGGCTACACCCATCTTCAAAGGGCCCAGCCGATACTCTTTTCACACCAGCTTCTTGCCTACTGCATGATGCTTCTTCGCGACGCCGACCGCCTACGCGACTGCCGCAAGCGAATAAATGTCAGCCCGATAGGCTCCTGCGCTTTGGCGGGCACGACCTATGCCACCGACCGCGGGTTCGAGGCCGAGCTCATGGGCTTTGACGGCGTATGCCTCAACTCTGTTGACGGCGTTTCCGACCGCGATTTCGCGCTCGAACTGATGAGCGCCCTCGCAATTTTGCAGATGCACCTCTCGCGCTTCTGCGAGGAGCTTATTTTGTGGTCGAGCTGGGAATTCCGCTTTGTCGAGTTTTCGGACAACTTCACGACGGGCTCGTCGATAATGCCCCAGAAGAAAAACCCCGACATGGCCGAGCTCATCAGGGGCAAAACGGGCAGGGTCTACGGCAACCTGATGGCGCTTTTGACGGCGCTAAAAGGCTTGCCGCTCGCCTATAACAAAGATATGCAGGAGGACAAGGAAGCCGTCTTTGACTCGGCTGACACCGTCAAGGCCTGCCTCGGTGTTTTGGCGCCGATGGTTCGCGAGATGAAGGCGCACCCCGAGAATATGCTCACCGCCGCGCAGACGGGCTTCATCAACGCCACCGACCTCGCCGACTATCTTGTGAGAAAAGGCTTGCCTTTCCGCTCGGCATATAAAATCGCGGGGCAGACGGTCGCTAAGTGCCGCGCCGAGGGCTGTATTCTTGAAACCCTGCCGCTTGAAGAATACAAATCTCTCAGCGAGCTTTTCGAGAACGATCTTTATAACGACATTGACCTTAAAACCTGCGTTGAAAAGCGAATTTCCGAGGGCGGGACCTCCCGCGGCTCGGTTGAAAATCAGATAAAATATGTCAGGAAAATGCTTGCCGCCCCGAAAGGAGAAAATTTATGATATCACTCAAAGGCAGAAGCTTTTTGCGGCTTCTTGATTTCACCCCTGCCGAGATAGAGGGGCTTTTAAACGCCGCCGCCGAGCTTAAATCGCTTAAAAAGGCGGGGATTCCCCACCGCTATCTTGAGGGCAAGAACGTCGCGCTCATATTTGAAAAAACCTCCACCCGAACCCGCTGTTCGTTTGAGGTCGCGGCCGCCGATCTCGGCATGCACGCCGTTTACCTCGACCCGAAATCCTCTCAGGTCGGAAAGAAAGAGTCCATTCCCGACACCGCGCGCGTCCTCGGAAGAATGTTCGACGGAATAGAATACCGCGGCTACGGTCAGGAGCTTGCCGAGAGCCTTGCGCACTATTCGGGCGTTCCCGTCTGGAACGGCCTCACCAACGAATTTCACCCGACCCAGATACTCGCCGATTTTCTCACGATTCGCGAGCACCTCGGGCAATTAAAGGGCGTCAAGCTGGTCTATGCGGGCGATGCCCGCTATAACATGGGCAACTCGCTGATGGTCGGCTGCGCAAAAATGGGAATGCACTTCGTGGCGTGTTCCCCGAAGGGCTATTTCCCCGATGGCGAGCTTGTCGCCGAGTGCCGCGAGGTCGCAAAGGAGACGGGCGCTACCCTTGATTTTATCGAAGATATTCAGACCGCTGTCAGCGGCGCCGATGTCATTTATACCGATGTCTGGGTCTCGATGGGCGAGCCCGACGAGGTCTGGGCCGAGAGGATAAAGGACCTCATGCCCTATCAGGTCAACTCAAAGATGATGTCGATGACGGGCAAAAAAACGCTGTTCATGCACTGCCTGCCCGCGTTTCACGATTTAAAGACCGAGATCGGCAGAGAGATGTATGAAAAATTCGGCTATGACTGCCTCGAAGTCACCGACGAGGTATTCGAGTCCGAAGCTTCGGTCGTTTTCGATGAGGCAGAGAATCGGCTTCACACCATCAAAGCCGTCATGGCGACGACACTTATTTAGTTTTTTACATCACCCCGAAAGGGTGATGTTTTTTTGTGCATAACATAGAATTTTAAAATCCGTGTGATTTTCGGTTGAACTTTATTTTTAAATATGCTATCATTATATGTTGAAAAAATATAGGAAGGACGGAAATAAATTATGAACGGGATTCAGATTTCCAAAAAAGCCTATCTGGTATTGTCAAACGGTGCTGCGTTCGAGGGCACGCGCATCGGTGCCGACGGTGAAAGCCTCGGCGAGCTTGTCTTCACAACGGGAATGACAGGCTATCTTGAAACCCTTACCGACCCGAGCTACTGCGGCCAGATCGTCATGCAGACCTTTCCGCTGATCGGCAACTACGGCGTAATTCCCGAAGATTTTGAGGGAAAGACCGCCGTCAAAGGCTATGTCGTCCGCGAGCTCTGCGACGAGCCCTCTAATTTTCGCTCGGAATATGAGCTCGACAAATTTCTCAAGGAAAACGGCATAGTCGGCCTCTGCGGGGTCGACACCCGCGAAATCACAAGAATTATCCGCGAGGAGGGCGTTATGAACGCCAAAATCTGCGATGAGATCCCAGCCGATATTTCCGACATCTGCGAGTACCGCGTCTTAAAGGCGGTCGAGACCGTCAGCCGAAAAGAGCCCGAGGTCTATCCCGCCGAGGGTGAAAAGAAATTCCGCGTCGCCCTGATGGATTACGGCGCAAAACAGAATATAATCCGAAGCCTTCAGAGCCGCGGCTGCGAGGTAACATGCTTCCCCGAGAGCACCAAGGCTGAGGAAGTCCTCGCTTCATCGCCCGACGGAATAATGCTTTCAAACGGCCCGGGCGACCCCGAGGAGAACACCGCCGCCATCGCCGAGCTGAGAAAAATGATAGGCAAAGCGCCTATCTTCGGAATCTGCCTCGGCCACCAGCTCACCGCGCTCGCGATGGGCGGAAAGACGGTCAAGCTGAAATACGGCCACCGAGGCGCGAACCAGCCCGTCAAAGACCTCATCGGCGGCAGGACCTACATCACAAGCCAGAACCACGGCTATGCGGTTGTCGCCGAAAGCCTTGAGGGCATCGGCCGCGAGACGTTTGTCAACGCCAACGACGGCAGCTGCGAGGGCATGGACTACCCCGACAAAAACTGCTTCACTGTCCAGTTCCACCCCGAGGCCTGCGGAGGCCCGCACGACACTGCGTTTTTGTTCGACAGATTTATTTCAATGATGGGAGGCGAGCGCAATGCCTAAGGATCTCAGCATTAAAAAAGTTCTCGTGATAGGCTCGGGCCCGATAATAATCGGTCAGGCAGCCGAGTTCGACTATGCGGGCGCTCAGGCCTGCCGAGTTCTCCGCGCCGAGGGCATCAACGTCGTATTGGTAAACTCTAACCCCGCGACGATAATGACCGATAAAAACCTCGCCGACGAAATTTATCTCGAGCCCCTCAACGCCGAGACAGTCGCGAGAATTATAGAAAAAGAGCGTCCCGACGGCCTTCTTGCGGGCCTCGGCGGCCAGACGGGCCTCACCATCGCGATGCAGCTTTCGCGCATGGGTGTTCTTGAAAAATACGATGTTCGGCTTTTGGGCTCTGATATCGCCGCGATTGACAAGGCCGAGGACCGCGAGCTCTTCCGCGACACTATGAAAGAAATCGGCCAGCCCGTCGTCCCGTCCGACATCGCCCACACCGTCGACGGCGCGCTTGAAATCGCCGAAAAAATCGGCTACCCCGTAATAGTTCGCCCCGCGTTTACGCTCGGCGGCTCGGGCGGGGGAATCGCCGCGGACGAAGAGGAGCTTAAGATCATCGCGAAAACGGGCCTCGACGCCTCGCCGATAACTCAGGTGCTGATTGAAAAGTGCATCTCGGGCTGGAAGGAAATAGAGTTTGAAACGATGCGCGATTCCCTCGGAAACGTCATCGCGGTCTGCTCGATGGAAAACTTCGACCCCGTCGGCGTTCACACGGGCGATTCGATAGTCGTCGCGCCCGCCCTCACCCTCGCCGACAAGGAGTACCAGATGCTCCGCTCGGCCTCGCTCGATATTATTTCCTCGATCGGCATCGTCGGCGGCTGCAACTGCCAGTTCGCCCTCAACCCCGAGAGCTTTGAATACGCCGTCATCGAGGTCAACCCGCGTGTCTCGCGCTCGTCCGCTCTCGCCTCAAAGGCGACGGGCTACCCGATCGCGAAGATAACCACCAAAATAGCCCTCGGCTATACCCTCGACGAAATCAAGAACGAGATCACGGGCAAAACCTGCGCCTGCTTCGAGCCGACGCTCGACTACGTAGTCGTGAAGTTCCCGAAGTGGCCGTTCGACAAATTCAGCGGCTCGAACCGCACCCTCGGCACTCAGATGAAAGCCACGGGCGAGGTCATGTCGATTGCCCCCAACTTCGAGATGGCACTTTTGAAAGCCGTTCGCGGGGCGGAGATTTCCCTTGACACCCTCAACGCCGCGCCTCTTTCCGACAAGCCCGTTGAGGAGCGCCTTCACGAGCAGAACGACCGCCGAATCTTCACCGTTTTTGAGGCGCTGAAGAGCGGCGTGAGCATCGAAAAAATTCACGGGATAACCCTCATCGACGAGTGGTTTCTCTCAAAGCTGAAAAAGCTCGCCGATTTTGAGAAGAGGATAGCTGGCGGTCTCTCCGACGGCGATTACCTTGCTGCAAAGCGCTTCGGCTATACCGACGCCGCTATCTCCCGCCTCTCGGGCGAAAAAAATCTTCCGACGCTTGATTTCAGCTATAAAATGGTCGATACCTGCGGCGCCGAGTTTGACGCCGTGACCCCTTATTTCTACTCCTGCTGCGAAAAATCCTGCGAGGCAAGAACTTTTACCCGTTCGGGCAAGCCCGTTGTAATGGTTCTCGGGTCGGGTCCGATAAGAATCGGTCAGGGCATCGAGTTCGATTACAGCTCCGTCCACTGCGTATGGACGCTTCGTGAGCTCGGCTATGACGTCGTCATCGTCAACAACAACCCCGAGACCGTCTCGACCGACTATGACACCGCAGACAGGCTCTATTTCGAGCCGCTCTGCCCCGAGGACGTCATGAACATAATCAAGGTCGAGAAGCCCGTCGGCGTAGTTGTAGCTTTCGGCGGCCAGACCGCGATAAAGCTCACAAAATTCCTCGACGAGCACGGAATAACCATTTTGGGCACCTCTGCCGACGGCATCGATACCGCCGAGGACAGGGCACGCTTCGACGGCCTGCTTGAATCCCTCGGAATAAAGCGCCCGAGGGGAATGGGCGTTCTGACCGAGCAGGAGGCGCTCGACGCCGCCGAGTCGCTCGGATACCCCGTTCTTCTGAGGCCGTCATATGTCATCGGCGGACAGAACATGACAATTTCCCGCAGCCCCGCGCATACTTCAAAATACATGAAGGCTATTTTGGCGCAGGGGATTGAAAACCCCGTTCTGGTCGATAAATACATGCCCGGCACCGAGCTCGAGGTCGACGTCATTTCCGATGGCGAGGACGTTCTTATCCCGGGCATCATGGAGCACATCGAGCGCGCGGGAATTCATTCGGGCGACTCAATAGCCGTCTACCCGCCTTATAATCTCAGCGACAGGTTCTTAAAGATAATCTGCGACTGCTCCGAGAAGCTTGCGCTCGGCCTCAAGACAAAGGGCCTTGTGAACATTCAGTACCTGATCTATGACAACGAGCTTTACGTCATCGAGGTCAACCCGAGGGCTTCAAGAACCGTTCCGTATATAAGCAAGGTCACCAACGTTCCGATGGTCGACCTCGCGTCAAAGGTCATGCTCGGCGCAAAGCTTCGCGACCTCGGCTACGGCAGCGGTTTGCATAAAGCCCCGCCATATTATGCCGTAAAAGTCCCCGTTTTCTCGTTCGAGAAGCTCTCGGACGCCAACTCTATCTTAGGCCCCGAGATGAAGTCTACGGGCGAGGTCCTCGGAATCGGCAAAACCCTTGCTGAGGCGCTGTTCAAGGGCCTCACGGCGGCGGGCTTTGCGGTTCAGCACGCGAGCAGCCGCACAAAGGGCGTGTTCATCAGCGTTGAAGAAAACGACTATGACGAGATAATCTCTCTTGCGAAGCGCTTCTACGACCTCGGCACCGATATCTACGCGACGGCGGGCACTGCCGACGGCATCGCTCAGCTCGGAATTCCCGTTATCCCCGTTGCCGATGCGGGCGAGTCGGGCGAGATAACCGAACTTTTGGAGAGCGGAAAGATCGGCTATGTGATCTATACGGGCGCTGTCCGCGACCGCTCGATAGGCGATTATATCGCTCTTCATAGGCGCGCGATGCAGTTGGGAATACCCTGCCTGACCTCTCTTGACACCGCCAACGCCCTTGCAGATATCATCGCTTCAAGGTTCAACTGCTCTAATACCGAGCTTGTGAACATCAACAGAATGAGAAACCGCCGCCGCAGAATAAGGTTCTTTAAAATGCAGTCGGCGGGCAACGACTATATCTTCCTGCCCAACTTCGACGGCGCGATATCCTGCCCCGAAAGCCTCTGCGTAAGCCTTTGCCCCGAGCACTACGGCATCGGCGGAAGCGGAATCGTGCTCATCGAGAAATCAACCGTCGCAGACGCGAAAATGCGCCACTTCAACCGCGACGGCTCTGAGGGCAAGATGGCGGGCAACAACATTCGGTGCGTCGGAAAATATCTTTACGACGAGGGAATCGTCAGCGACGAGGACATCACGATAGAGACCGCGAGCGGCGTCCACAAGCTTCATCTTCATATCCGCGACGGCCTTGTGAATTCCGTTTCGGTCGAGATGGGCAAGGCCGAGCTTCGGGCAAAAATGCTCCCCGCGAAGGCTGACACCGAAAAGCTCATCGACTGCCCGATAACCGTAGCGGGCGAGACATACAGGGCGACCTGCGTCGGCGTCGGCAACCCCCACTGCGTAGTGTTTATGAAGGATATCGACCGCCTCGACCTTGAAACGCTCGGCCCGAAGTTTGAGTATCACGAGATGTTCCCCGAGAGGATAAATACAGAGTTTGTGCGCGTCGTGAACCGCTCGACCCTGAGAATGAGGGTCTGGGAGCGCGGCAACGGCGAGACGCTTGCCTGCGGCACCGGCGCATGCGCAGCGGTTATAGCCGCCTGCGAGAACGGCTTCTGCGACAAGGGCAAGGACATAACAGTAAAGCTTAAAGGCGGCGACCTTGTCGTGAACTATACCGATGAGCAGGTAATCCTCAACGGCAGCGCGGTCAAGGTCTTCGAGGGCGAGTTTGAGTATTAAAGGTGGGTGTAACCATGAAAATCGGAACAGCCATGCGGCTTGCCGCTCTCGCGATGCTGATGATTGCCGTCATAGTTTTTGTGATCGCTTTATCCTCGCCGACCGTAACAGGCCCAGCTTTTATGCACTATGTCTTCAACGCGTGGGTCATTTTGGCGATCGCGCTGCTTATCGCATCGATACCTATAACGGCAGTCGAGCTGAAGAAGCGAAATAAGAAATGAAGTAAACTATTAAAGTTTTCGCTTGAGCCTTTTACAAAAGGCTCACGAGAGTCCAGAGGCGAGCAGCCTCTGGTCGCGCTCCGCAGAGCGCGAAATCCCATACGTAGTGCGCTCCGCAAGGGGTGAATTGAAAAACAGCCCGGTGGGCTGTTTTGAAAGAGGGGACGCCCTGTAAGAGAGGGCGTCCCCTTATGATTCGCAGCTCTGACAAGAGCTGCGCACCTTTCGCCGCCGAGCGAAGCTCGGCGGCCAGTAGCGGAGGGGGTTCGGGGGAACCCGCAGGGTGCCCCCGACTTTTAAAAACCTCGCGCAGCGAGCACCTTTTCAGGGGGTACGGGGGATTTATCCCCCGCTATTTATCACTTAGCACGGGATTAAAAATGTCTAATGCCCTCGCAAAAAATACTCAGTATTCCTCCCCCTCAAACTCAGGCACATACGCTTCCTCCGCCGAGCCCCGCTCCTGCGAGAACCCGTCAAAGCCCGCTTCCTGAGCGAGCCCGAGGACATAATTATACTCAAAAGTCGAGACCCGTCGGTTAATCTCCTTAAATTCCGCCGCTCGATGCATCGGCGTGTACTGGCTCATCACGCTGAGAAGAATATCGCTCGGCGAAAAGCTTTCGGCGAGCGCCTCGATGACTTTCTGCGAGTCTTTTCTGAGCGTCGGCAGCACCAAATGTCTCACCAAAACGCCGCGCTGAAGAATTCCCTCGCTGTCGAAAATCGGCCTGCCCGTCTGCCGCTGCATCTGCCTGATCGCCCTGATTGCGACCTCAAAATAATCCTCCGCGCCCGAATATTTTTTTGATGCCTCCCGCGAGAAATACTTAAGGTCGGGCAGCCAGACGTCGATATACCCGTCGAGCGCCCGAACGGTCTCCTCCCGCTCATATCCGCCGCAGTTGCAGACTATCGGAATGCCGAGTTTTTGCTTTGTTCTGTCGAGCGCTTTCACTATCGACGGCAGAAACGGCGTGGGCGAGACGAGGTTGATGTTGTGCGCGCCCTCGTCGCGAAGCCTCAAAAACGCGTCGCCGAGCTCGTCCTCGGTGATGTATCTTCCCTTATTGAGCTGCGAGATTTCAAAATTCTGGCAGAAGCAGCACCTAAGCGTGCAGCCGCTGAAAAACACCGTTCCCGAGCCTCTCTCGCCCGAAATGCAGGGCTCTTCCCACTTGTGAAGCCCGATTCTCGCGATCCTGATTCTGTCGCTCTGCCCGCAGAAGCCCCTTTGTTTTGTCCTGTCGACCCCGCACATTCTCGGGCAGAGGGTGCAATTCAGATAGTCCTGCATAGCCTGACAAACGGCAGGTCTGCAAAGAGCCGTTCAGCCCTTTCTGCCGATTCCCTTTCCTCGAATATCCCGAACACGCAAGAGCCGCTCCCGCTCATCTGCGCGGCCTCGGCGCCGTATTCATACATTCTCATTCTGAGCTTCGCTATCTCCTCGTTCCCGAGGGCATATTCAAGGTCGTTTGAGAGCTCAAGATACGGGTTTTTGCCGCTCCTGAGCGCCTGAAGAAATTTCACCGTCCCAAGCCCTGACTCAAGCCCTTTTTCGTCAAAGAGCCTGTACGCCTCGGGGGTCGACACCCCGAAGCTCGGCTTCACAAGAATAATATATTTTTTCGAGAGCCCCGCTATCGGTTCAATGAATTCCCCGATGCCCTTGCAGACCGACGTTCCGCCGCGAATGCAAAAGGCCACGTCCGCGCCGACATTTGAGGCGATGTTTTCCAGCTCGGAATATGTAAGCCTCGCGTCGTAAATTTCGTTGAGAAGCCTCAGCACCGCCGCCGCGTCGGAAGACCCGCCGCCGAGCCCCGCTTCCGACGGGATATTTTTTTCTATGACAATTTTCGCCCCGCCGAGCTTTCCCGTGCTCTCAAAAAACAGCTCAGCCGCTTTATAACAGGTATTTTTCCTGTCGAGGGGCACCCCCGCCGCGTCGCAGAAAATTTCAATGTTATCCGCCTTTTCAACGGTCACTTTGTCGCATAGCGAAACGCTCTGCATCACGGTCCCGAGCAGGTGATATCCGTCCTGCCTTTTCCCGATGACGTCGAGCGTCAGGTTTATCTTTGCAAAAGCTGATTCAGTCGGCATTTTCAAGCTCCTTGAGAAATTCCTCGATTTTTTCGACCGCGGTTTTAAGGTGCTGCCGCGAATAGGCATATGACACCCTTACAAACCCCTCGCCGCTATCACCGAACGCCGTACCCGGGACGACAGCGACCCTCTTTGAATAGAGAAGCTTTTCGCAGAATTCATCGCTCGAAAGCCCAGTTGATTTTATGCATGGGAACACATAGAACGCGCCCTCGGGCATAAAGCACTTAAGCCCGATCCTGTTGAACTCCGAGACGAGAAATCTTCTTCTCATGTCATATTCCGCGACCATGTTCGCGACGTCCTCGTCGCAGCTCTTAAGCGCCTCGATGGCCGCATACTGGCTCACTGTCGGCGATGACATAATCCCGAACTGGTGAATTTTCAGCGCGTGCCTGAGGATCTCCTTCGGCCCGCACATATACCCGAGCCGCCAGCCCGTCATCGCATAGGCCTTCGAGAAGCCGTTGACATATACCGTTCTCTCGGCCATATCGGGCAGCGAGATGATCGAAAAGTGCTTTTCGCCATAGGTCAGCTCCGAGTAGATCTCGTCGGTGAGAACCATTATATCCGTCCCGCGAAGCAGCTCCGCGATGGGTTCAAGATTGCTCTTCGACATGACCGCGCCCGTCGGGTTGTTGGGGTAGGGGAGTATGACAAGCTTAGTTCTCTCGGTTATTTTTTCGCGAAGAGCCTCAGCCTTAAGTTTAAAGCCGTCCTCCTCTTTTGTCTCGATGATAACGGGCACGCCGCCCGCAAGCTCAACTATCGGCCGATAGCAGACAAACGACGGTTCGGGGATAATGACTTCATCTCCCGCCTCGACAAGAGTTCTCACCGTGAGGTCGATGGCTTCCGAGCCTCCGACGGTGACGATAATGCCGCCCTCGGGGTCATATTCAACCCCCGTCCTCTTGAATACATAGTCGGATATCGCCTTTCTGAGGCCGATAAGCCCGGGGTTAGCGGTATAAACGGTTCTGCCGCGTTCGAGGGTTTTAATAGCCTCTCTGCGAATCACCCAAGGGGTGTGAAAATCGGGCTCGCCGACGCCGAGAGAAATAACGTTGCCGAGCTTTGAGGCAAGGTCAAAATATTTTCTTATTCCCGACGGCTTTATTGAGCACGCCTTTTTGCTGATGATTTTATTATAGTCCATGTCAATCTCACTGCATTATGCGCTCGTCCTCGTCCTCCGAGATGAGCATAATTCCGCTCTCCTTATATTTTTGAAGGAAAAAGTGCGTGGTCGTCGATACAACGCCGTCGATGGTCGCAAGCCTCTGCGCGACATAGTCCGAGACCTCTTTCAAGGTTCTGCACCTCAGCGTCACCGAAAGGTCATACCCGCCCGAGACAAGATAGATGCTTTCGACCTCGGGGTACTGCGCGATATGCCTCGCGATCCCGTCATAGCCGACCTGTGCTTTCGGCGTCACCTTAAGCTCGATTATCGCGGTGACATAGTCCTTCGCGATTACGTCCTCGTCGATAACGGTGCTGTAACCCTTGATGATACCCTTGCGTTCAAGCTCGGCGATCTCCTCGGCGATCTCCTTTTCGGTTTTCCCGAGCATCACCGCAAGCTCGGCGTCGGTAAGGCGGGCGTTGGTCTTAAGAAGCTTCAAGAGTCTGTCCATAAAAATCTCCCTTTATAAAATATGTGTTACCGCTTAGTATAGCATTATTTTTCCCGCAAGTCAATAATGGTTGTATTGCACTAAATATTGCGTATAAATCTGTAAAAATCGTATAAAATTTCTGTACAAAAAATTCAAAAAAACTCTTGACATTCCAAAAAAACAGTAATATAATAGCAAAGGTTTTTTAAACCGAATCTTTTAAGGAAGGAGAGCAGACAATGAAAAAGCTTTACGCTTACGACATTAAAATACGACCGTCATCGTGTGACTCTCCATGCCCGAACGATTCCGAATCTGTTTCATGAGCGCCTTCGATGAACGTCATCGAGGGCATTTTTATTGTAATTTTTTAGGAGTGATTAAAAAAGCAAACTTATTATCATGTTATTATTTTCAGCTTTTTAATATATCCGAAAGGAGATGTGAACCGAAATGAAGTATTTTGACGTAATACCCCCGCTTGTGAATGAAAAGCTTTCAGAGCGCGGGGTCGACACCGACTCGCTTCTTTACTGCGTAAAGGCCGACCTCGACGGCGAGGGCTGCTATTTCGACGTCTACGCCGCTTTTTCAAAAGAGACGCTCTACGTCATCAGCGGCTATGAAGAATTCGCCGAGATGCCGAAAAAAGACCGCATTAACGAGCGCATGAGGGACATCCCCGTGCTTAAGCTCTTTGCGCGCGGCGCCTACATACCCGAGCTCGTGTCCTACAAGGTCGTCGACTTCGCGGAATATCCCGTATCAAGGATAAAGACCGCCTACATCGACCGCCACCAGAACTCGGCCCGTCTTGTTCTCGCGATGCTCAACGAGGGCGAAGTCGAAGTATTTGAGCCGAAGCCCGACGAGGGCAGCGGCGAACTTAAGGTCGAGCCAAAGCTCGGAAAAACGGGTCACCGCCACGGAGGGCATGCCCATGCGGGGTTCGGCAACTCATACGACAAAAACCGCCCGAATATCCCGATCGCAAGGTTTTCAATCGGCTTTGCCGAAAAGTTTGAAAAGTTTTGCGAGCGCCTCAACATGACCCACCGCGACGAGCCCATCGACGATTCGCTTCTTGACGCGGTTCAGCTCAACTGCCCGATCTGCCACCAGCCCTACCCCGACCCGAACAGGCCCGTCTGCCCGAGGTGCATCGACCGCCGTTCGATCTTCGACCGCCTCGTCGGAATGTTCAAGGACTTCAAGGTTGAGATTGCGCTGATTCTTCTGACTATCCTGATGTCCAACGTTTTGCAGGTCGTCTCCCCGTGGTTCGGCTCAAAGATGCTCTATGACGACGTTCTTGACCCCGAGGGCCGCTACTTCGGTCAGGTCCTGCTTGTCGTAATGCTGATGCTCGGCGTCAACATAATCTCGAAGATAACGGGCATGATCTCGGGAATCATCACCGCAAAGGTCGTCCCGTTCGTCACCCACAAGCTCAGGACGAGAATTTACGCCTCGATGTCAAAGCTCTCGCTTTCGTTCTTCACGAGCAAGCAGACGGGTTCGCTGATGTCAAGGGTCGACCGCGACAGCCAGAATGTCTACAATTTCTTTGTCGATATCGTTCCCTACGGAATCGCGAACATAATCAAGCTTGTCGGCGTCGCCGCGATAATGTTCTGGCTCAGCCCGATAATCTCGATAGCTGTCATCGTCATCATGATAGTCATAATCGGCGCGGACAACTACCTCTACCGCTCCGAAAGAAAGCTCTACCGAAAGCTTGACGTCGCGATGAGAAGCTTAAACTCTGTTCTTTCCGATGTCATGAACGGCCAGCGCGTTGTAAAGGCCTTCGCGAAGGAAGAAAAAGAGGTCAAGCGCTATAAGGCCAAGAACAGAAACGCCTATGACGTCAACATGAGGATTAACCACCGAATCGCCTCGACGATACCCTTTGTATGGGGCTTCTACCACCTTGTTTCGACGGCGCTCTTCTGCCTCGGCTGCTTCCTTGTAATAAAAGGCTACTTCAAATACGGCGTTCTTTCCGCTCTTCTGAGCTATACAAACATGATCTACGAGCCTATCGACTTCTTCATGTGGATAGGCGACCGCTGGGCGAGGTGCATCGACGCGGCTTCGAGAATGTTTGAAATCCTTGACGCCAAGCCGACGGTCAGCGAGCCCGAGGGCGAGCCCCAGGATTATTCCGTCGTCGGCACCGACGCCTACGACCCCTCAAGGCCCGTTCACATCGAGAACATGAAGGGCAATATCGAGTTCCGCAACGTTTCGTTTGAATACGAGGCAGGCCGCCCGATACTCAAGAAGCTCAACTTCACTGTCGAGGGCGGAAAGATGTTCGGCATCGTCGGCAGAACCGGCGCGGGCAAGTCGACCATAATTAACCTGATGGCCCGCCTCTATGACGTCACGGGAGGGGAGATCCTCATCGACGGCGTACCCATCAAGAAGATACCTACCGCCGACCTCAGAAGAAATATCGGCATCGTATCTCAGGAGACATATCTGTTCATGGGCACCGTCGCCGACAATATCCGCTATGCCAAGCCCGACGCGACCATTGAAGAGGTCATCGAGGCCGCGAAATCGGCCAACGCCCACGAATTCATCACAAAGCTCCCCGACGGCTATAACACCAAGATAGGCTCGGGCGGGGTTTCGCTCTCGGGCGGCGAGCGCCAGCGAATCTCCATCGCCCGCGCGATAATTCAGGACCCGAACATTCTGATTCTTGACGAGGCCACCGCCTCGATGGATACAAGGACCGAGCGCAAGATTCAGGTCGCCATCGACGCCCTTAAAGAGGGCAGAACGATCATCGCGATCGCCCATAGGCTCTCGACCTTAAGAGACGCCGATATGCTCTGCGTGATTGAAAACGGCGAGCTTAAAGAGCTCGGCACCCACGACACCCTTATTCGTCAGAAGGGCAAGTACTTCGAGCTTTACCGCTTACAGGCCGATGCCCTCAAGTTCATAGAAGAAGGCTGATTCAAAGGAGGTATACTCTATGGATAAGGAAACACTTTTAGAAGAGAAATTTGAAATAGACCGACTCACGATTCTCGACTGCTCAAAGTTAAAATTTTACAAAGACAGCGCGAATTTCATCTCGCTCGACTACAACGGAGAGAGCTATTTCAATGTAAGGCTCACAAGGCTTATCCCGTTTTATTCCAAGACGACGTATATAAGCGTCGCATACGACAACGCCGACAACGAATTCCGCGAGATCGGCGTGATCAAGGACATGGCCGAGCTTTCGGAGGAGCAGTATAAGCTCGTCGACGAATACCTCGAATACAAATACTTCATGCCCGAGATAACAAAGGTCTACTCGATAAAGGACAACAACCGCGGCTTCATCTTTGTCGACATAATGACCACCGCGGGAAGAAAAACCATCTGCGTCCGCGACTGGTATTCCAACTTCAGAATGCTCAGCGAAAAGCTTCTCTATGCCGCCGACGTCGACGGAAACAAGTATTTCTGCCCCGATATCGAAGCTCTTGACCGCAAGAGCCTTCAGATACTCGAAATCTTTGTCTGATATCATTTCGTTCAAGAAAGGAGCGTGAACGGATTGAACTTGCTATTAAGCGCACCGAAAGGGCACGAGCTTTCCGAATTTCTGTTTTCTCTGCCCTTCAACCTCTACGGCAAGGCCAAAAAGGTCGACGGCCATCTCTGCGTGACCCGCGACGGCATGGACGTCTATATCGACGGCGAGCTCAAAGAGCATTACAATTTCGCCGATTATGAGGAATATGCCTGCGAGCAGCTCATCGGCTGTTCGATGCTGGTCGGAAGAGTAGACGACCGCAGCCAAAAGTGCATCTGCGCCTTCACCAACGACTCATTCATCGCCTTTGCCGAGGTCTGCAAGATAATCAACCACTACCTCACCACGGGCATTTTGGTCGAGCAGTCCGACATCGACGAGCCCAAGTGCCCGAAGTGCGGTCTGCCGCTCGACGGCTATGCCGAATGCCCCTACTGCGCCTCAAAGATAAAGTCATTCTCAAAGCTTTTCAAGAGGGTTGCGCCCTATAAAGGGGTATTCCTGATCGCGATACTCTGCACCGTAATAAGCGAGCTTTTAAACGTCGTTTCGCCCTACATAAACCGAATCCTCATCGACGACTATGTCCGCCCGCAGGATACCTCGCACTGGTTCGGCTTCGGGGTTTTATGCGCCTCGATGTTCGTCATCGTCGTCATAAACGTCATTCTCGACTGGGCGAACCTCAAGGCAAGCTACTATGTCTCCCAGAACCTCGGTCAGGATCTCAGGCAGGACGTCTTTGACAAGACCCTTGAGCTCTCGATGTCCTCCATCTCGAAGAAGACCGCGGGCGACCTCATCAACCGTGTCTCGAACGACGCCAACAAGCTTCAGAGCTTCATCACCGATAACGGCAAAAACGCCATTGTTCGCGTGTTCTCGCTTGTGATAGTCTCGGTGATCCTCTTCGTGATGAACTGGAAGCTTGCGCTTCTCACCATCATTCCGATACCATTTGTCGTGCTGATAGTCAAGCGGGTATACAACGTCATACACATGTACTTCGGCCGCTCATGGCGCTTCTCGAACGCCCATTCAAAGCTTCTCCACGACGCCCTCAACGGCATTCGCGTGGTAAAAACCTGCGGCACCGAGCAGGCCGAGATAGAAAAGTATCAGGTCGCCTCCGAAAAATGGGCGAAGGCGGCTTCCAAGGCCGAGATCGTCTGGAACCTCATCTGGCCTGTTTCCGACTTCATGCTCACCATCGGCAACTACTTCGTCATCTACTTCGGCTCGCTGATGATTTTGCAGAAGATACCCGCGTTCGGAACCCTCACCCTCGGCGAGCTTATTCAGTACACGACCTACGTCGGAATGCTCTATAACCCTCTGCGTTGGCTGATGCAGCTTCCGAGGCAGCTTGCCGATGTTTCGGTCTCCGCCTCCAAGGTCTTTGAGATTCTTGAGGAAAAAACCGATGTCCGCGACGACGACAACTGCGTCGACCTCGACATTCAGGGCGATATCGAATTCAACCATGTGTTCTTCGGCTACAACGTCTATAACCCCGTTCTCAAAGACGTCACCTGCAAGATCGAGAAGGGGAAGATGTACGGCATAGTCGGGCACTCTGGCGTCGGAAAATCGACGATGATAAACCTCATCTTAAGGCTCTATGACGTCACCCAGGGCTCTGTCACCATCGACGGCGTCGATATCCGCAGAATTTCTCAGAAGAGCCTTCGCTCTCAGGTCGGCGTCGTGCTTCAGGAGACATATCTCTTTGAGGGCACCGTTCTTGACAACATCACCTACGCGAAGCCCGACGCCACCTTTGATGAGATCGTTCAGGCCGCGAAAATAGCCCGTGCCCACGAATTCATCACAAAGCTCCCCGACGGCTATAACACCCGCGTCGGCAACAAGGGCTACACTCTTTCGGGCGGCGAGAGGCAGAGAATAGCCATCGCCCGCGCGATACTTCACGACCCCAAGATAATCATTCTTGATGAGGCCACCGCCTCGCTCGACACCGAGACCGAGAGAATGATTCAGGAGGGCTTAAACGAGCTCTGCAAGGGCAGAACCACCATCGCGATAGCCCACCGCCTTTCGACGCTTTCAAACGCCGACAGCCTTATCGTTCTCGACAAGGGCCGCCTCGCCGAAACGGGCACTCACGACCAACTCATGCGCCAAAAGGGCGTCTATTACAGCCTTGTAATGGCCCAGCGCAAGACCACCAAGATGAAAGCGGTGAACCCGCCTCCGAAGCCTGTTCCCGCGAACTGATAAAACGCCGCGTCCGTCAAAAGCTCGGGCGCGGTTAATTTTGTCCGCTCGGCTGCATATCATTTAGAAAACGAAAAAGGGTGATATAATGCCGAAAAGATTTCTCTGCGTTCTTCTTGCGATGTTTTTCTTCCTGCCGATTCGCGTTCACTGCGCCGATGAGCCGACCTATTCTTATGTCCTGATGGAGGGCGGCACCGCCACGCTTTTATATTCCGAAAACGGCGAGGCCGTCGTGCCCGCGCACCATTCCGCCAAACTGATGACCCTGCTCCTGACTGCCGAGGCGATCAGTCGCGGCGAGCTCGGCTTTGAGACGGTTTTAAAAACCTCTGCCCATGCAAACTCGATGCAGGGCGCTCAGATATGGCTGATGCCTAACGAGGAGATAACCGTCGACGAGCTCATCAAGGCGATAACCGTCGGCAACGCCAACGACGCGAGCGTTGTTCTTGCCGAGGCGATCGGCGGCACCGAGGAAAAATTCACCGCGATGATGAACGCCCGAGCCGACGAGCTCGGCATGGTCGGCACATTTTATGCCGACTGCACGGGCATTTCCGAGTCTACCGTCACCACCGCCTGCGATGCCGCCATTCTCGCCTCGGCGCTTTCAAAACACACCGAGCTCCGCGATTACATGACCACTTGGGTGACAAGTGTCCGCGGCGGAAAGACAGAGCTCGCCTCGACAAACCGCCTGATACTCACCTACGACGGCATAATCGGCATGAAAGCCTATTATTCCGACGCCCTCGGCAACTGCGTTATTGCCGCCGCCGAGCGCGACGGGCTGATAATGGTCTGCGTGATTTTCGGCGAGGCTGACGAATTTGCCCGCTTCACCACCGCAAAGGAGAAAATGAACATCGGCTTCAACGCCTATACGCTCTATCGCCCCAAGCGCACCGAGGTCTTCACCGAGCCCGTCGCCGTGAAAAAAGGCGAAAAAACCGCCGTCGAGACCGAGCTCAGCGAGCTTTCGCCCTTTGTGATAAGAAAAAGCGCCGCCGAGAGCGTCGAAATTTCCGTCGAATATTCCGACGACGTCTCCGCGCCCGTCGGGGTAGGCGACAGGGTCGGCCGCGCGGTATATAAGGTCGACGGCGAAGAGGTCTATTCCTGCGCGATAGTCGCAAAAGAGCGTGTCAGACGAATAAATTTATTTATCGCGATAAAGCGCACGCTTCGGGGCATAATCAGAATGTAGCATAAAATTTAAAATTTTTTCGGCTTGTCACGATTTTTTCATAAAAATTCCTTGCAATATCTCTCGGTTCGTGTTAAAATAGACTTAACTAAGAATATAGAAAGAGGGATATATATGTCAATCAAACTGGTAACAAAATACTGCGACAAATTTGTCGCGCCGCATGAGCTTGACGGCATGAGGGCCCAGCTTTCCGCCGCCCACAAGACCTTGATGGACCGCTCGGGCCTCGGGAACGATTTTCTCGGCTGGCTCGATCTTCCCGTCGACTATGACAGGGAGGAATTCGCGAGGATAAAGGCCGCCGCCGAAAGGATCAAGAAGATGTGCGATGTCTTTATCGTCATCGGCATCGGCGGTTCATATCTCGGCGCCCGCGCCGCTATCGAGCTTCTCAAGAGCCAGAATTATAACTCCCTGAAGAAAGACACCCCCGATATCTACTTCGTCGGCAACTCCATCAGCCCGACCTATCTTTCCGAGATCCTTTCGATCTGCGAGGGCAAGGATATCTGCGTGAACGTCATCTCGAAGTCGGGCACCACCACCGAGCCCGCCCTTGCGTTCAGAATCTTCAAGAAGCTTGTCGAGGACAAGTACGGCAAGGAAGAGGCCAAGACCCGCATCTTCGCGACGACCGACAAGGCTCGCGGAACCCTTAAAGAGCTTTCCGACGCCGAAGGGTATGAGACCTTTGTCGTTCCCGATGATGTCGGCGGGCGCTATTCTGTCCTGACCGCCGTCGGTCTTCTGCCGATTGCCGCCGCTGGCTGCGATATCGACGCCATAATGGCGGGCGCTCAGGCAGCGAGAACCTCTTATCTTGACGACGATTTCAACGATTGCGAGAAATACGCCGCGATGAGAAATATCCTTTACAGAAAGGGCAAATCCGTTGAAATGCTCGTCTCCTACGAGCCCTGCTTCAACATGATGGCCGAATGGTTCAAACAGCTCTACGGCGAGTCTGAGGGCAAGGATCACAAGGGCATTTACCCCTCGAGCGCGACCTTCTCAACCGACCTTCATTCCCTCGGTCAGTTTGTTCAGGACGGCTCAAGGATCATGTTTGAGACTGTTGTCGACATCAAGCACCCGAAGCAGGACGTTTTCCTTGAGGCAGACCCCGAGAATCTTGACGGCCTCAACTTCCTCACCAACCAGAACATGTCGGTCGTCAACCGCAAGGCGATGGAGGGCACCGTTTTGGCCCACACCGAGGGCGGCGTGCCGAACCTTATTATTGAGGTCGACAGGCTCGACGAATACAACTTCGGCGAAATGGTCTATTTCTTTGAAAAGGCCTGCGCGCTTTCGGGCTATATGCTCGGCGTGAACCCCTTCAACCAGCCCGGGGTCGAGAGCTATAAGAAAAACATGTTCGCTCTCCTCGGAAAACCGGGGTATGAGGGTCAGAAGGCCGAGCTTGAGGCAAAGCTCGGAAAATAACACGGCTCTGACGGCTTATGCCGTTTCGGAATAAAAAAGTAAGCCCGAGAGGGCGGAAACGGAGTAAACACAATGATTAAGTTGATTACAGGCAAAAGAGGATCAGGAAAGACCAAGATTCTTGTCGATCTCATCAAGGACGCCGCAAAGAACACCCGCGGCAACGTCGTCTGCATCGAAAAGGCCATGCAGCTTACCTATGACATTCCTTACAGCGTTCGTCTTGTCGATGTCGACAGCTACTGCATCGACAGCTATGACAAGCTCTACGGCTTCATCAGCGGAATGATCGCGGGCAACTACGATATCTCCGAAGTTTTTGTCGACGGTATCCTCAAGATCGGCGGCCGCGACTATGAGGCTCTCGGAAGGTTCTTCGAGATGGTTGAAAAGATAACCTCCGAGATCGAAATCGTCTTCACCGTCTCCGAAGATAAGGAAGTTCTCCCCGAAAGCGTTCTCAGATACCTTAAATAACCCTGAAAATCCAAAAAATGTGTTGACAATTTCGTCGCAAGAATATATAATGGAGAATGATATTCCGAGGTGTTGACTTTTGATTTTACAGCTGAAACGTCTTTTTGAACGCAACGGCGACAGGCTGGCGCTCGATAACGTGATCCCTTTGGAGGAATTGAGGGATTACGGTGAGGGTGAATCATTTGCCGCTCCGATATCAATAAAGGGCAGCATAATAAACCGCGCGGGAATGGTTTCACTCGACTTTGCCTGTTCGGTTTCGTTCCGACACACATGCGACCGCTGTCTCGATTCGTTTGTCCGCGATTACAGCTTTGAGTTTGAGCATATCCTCACCAAAGACAGGGCGGATCCCGATGACGACTCGGTTTATTGTGAGGGCGGCGCCCTTGATCTTACAGAGCTCACCGTCTCGGACATATTTGCCGAACTTCCGACGAAAATTCTCTGCGCCGAGGACTGCAAGGGTCTTTGCCCGATATGCGGCAAAAACCTCAATCTCGGCGGCTGCGGCTGTAATGCCGAAGAATAAACCGTCAATAATTAAGTTAAGTATAAAAAGAGGAGGTGCTGAAAATGGCAGTACCGAAGAGAAAGGTCTCCAAGTCAAGAAGAGACAAAAGGCGTTCCGCCGTATGGAAGCTTGAGGCCCCCGCGCTTTCAAGATGCTCCAACTGCGGTGCATTGACTTCTCCCCACAAGGTTTGCTCCAACTGCGGATTCTACAAGGGCAAAGAAGTTATTCACAAAGAAGCTTGATCTTCTTCAAAATTCAGGGAAGGAGCTTTTCTCCTTCTCTGTTTTTTTGAAGCGGTCACGGAAAGAGAGGTAAACATGGCTTTGCCTGTTGTCGCCGTCGTCGGAAGGCCGAACGTCGGCAAATCCACGCTTTTTAACAGACTTATCGGTCAGCGGCTCTCGATAGTCGATGACACCCCGGGCGTCACCCGCGACAGAATATATTCAAAGTGCGAGTGGTCGGGCCGCGAATTCATGCTTGTCGACACGGGCGGAATCGAGCCCAAGACCGACGATAAAATTCTTTTGCAGATGCGCCGCCAAGCCAATATCGCGATAGACAGCGCGAGCGTGATAATCCTTGTCACCGACCTGAAATGCGGCGTCACCGCCAACGACTACGATGTCGCCTCAATGCTCCAGAAGAGCGGCAAGCCCATCGTTCTATGCGTCAACAAGTGCGACCGCCTCGGCGCCACCGACCCCGATTTCTTCGAGTTTTACAATCTCGGTCTCGGCGACCCTATCGAGGTCAGCTCTGTCCACGGCTACGGCACGGGCGATCTTTTGGACCGCGTTGTCGAATATCTCCCTCCGAACGACGAAGAATCAGACAGCGGCGATTCCGTAAAAGTCGCGGTGATAGGAAAGCCCAACGTCGGAAAATCCTCGCTCATCAACGCCGTCTCGGGCGAAGAGAGGGTGATAGTCACCGACGTCGCAGGCACCACCCGCGATTCGACCGACACGCTTGTCGAGAATTCATTCGGCAGGTTCACCTTTATAGATACTGCGGGAATCCGCAGAAAGTCAAAAATTTACGAAAATATCGAGCACTACAGCGTGCTTCGCTCATATATGGCCGTCGACCGCGCCGATGTTGCGGTCATCGTCATCGACGCCACGGTCGGCTTCACCGAGCAGGATTCAAAGGTTGCGGGCTATGCCCACGAGCAGGGCAAGGGCTGCATCGTCGCGGTGAACAAGTGGGACATCGTCGACAAAGAGACCGACACGATGAAAAAATTCACCGAGGATTTAAAAGTCAGCCTCGGGTTCATGGATTATGTCCCGTTCGTGTTCGTCTCGGCGAAAACGGGTCAGCGCCTCAACAAGCTCTTCGAGCTGATAAACGCCGTCAGCGCGAACAACTCGATGAGAATTTCAACGGGCCGCCTCAACGACATTCTCTCCTACGCGACCGAGCGGGTCCAGCCGCCGTCCGACAAGGGCAAGCGCCTGAAGATCTACTACATGACCCAGCCCTCGTCAAAGCCGCCGACGTTCGTGGTGTTCGTCAACTCGGCCGACCTCTTCCATTTCAGTTATCGCCGCTATCTTGAAAATCAGATTCGCGAGGTTTTCGGCGGGCTCGAGGGAACGCCGATAAGATTTATCGTCCGCGAGCGCGACAGCACCGACACGAAATAGCAACTCCACCGAAAGGAAGTCTTTAAAACGACAGCATTGGTTTTAGCCGCGGTCTGGCTTGCTTCGTATCTAATCGGAAGCCTGAATTCCGCGATCGTAGTGACATATCTTGTCAAGCATAAGGATATCCGCAAATTCGGAAGCTTCAACGCTGGCCTGACGAACGTCTACCGCTGCTTCGGGGTATTCACCGCCGCGATGACCCTTCTTGCCGACCTGTTAAAGGGCGTGATCGTGATTTTCGGCACAAGGCTTGTCCTTGCCCTCCCGATTTTTGAGAGTTTTACTCTCGATTCCCTTTCGGTCTGCATGATTTCTGCGCTCTGCGCGGTCATCGGCCACTGCTTCCCGATTTTTTACGGCTTCAAAGGCGGAAAGGGTATACTCGTCGCCGCGGTCTGTATGCTTCTCACCGACCCTGCGGTATTCCTTTTGATCGCGATATTGTTCGTGATACTCGTCGCGGCTACAAAATATATCTCGATAGGCTCGCTTGCCGCGTGTGTCTGCTATCCGCTGTTCACGCTTGTGTGGCAGTATTCCGCCAACGCGCTGTTTGACGCGGGCTATGAAAACATATACCTCCATGTTCTGATAATTTTCCCGATGTTCCTGATCTGCTATTTTCGGCATTTCAGCAATATTCAGCACCTCTGGAGCGGCGAAGAGAAGAAGTTTTATCTTCACAAAAAAGGCGAGGACGAATAGGAGGCATCAATGGTAAAGATAACAATACTCGGCTCAGGCGGTTGGGGTCTCGCTCTGGCGTGCACATGCTCCCGCCTCGGCCACGAAGTCACCGTCTGGAGCGCTTTTTCCGATGAGATCGAGGCTATCAGGCGCACGGGCGAGCTCAAAGCCAAGCTCCCGGGGGTTCAGATACCCAAGAATGTAAACCTCACCACCGATATCTCCTGCGTAAGTGGCGCAGATATCGTTCTTGTGGGAATTCCCACCGCCTTTGTCCGTTCTGTCTGCGAGCAGGCAAAGCCCTTTGTCTCGCCGAACAGCATACTCCTGAGCACCGCCAAGGGCCTTGAAAGCGGCTCTTTAAAGCGAATGAGCGAGGTCATCGGCGAGGTCTTTCCGAGCCATACCCTCGTCGTGATGAGCGGACCCTCCCACGCCGAGGAGCTCGGCAGGGGAATACCCACCGCGGTCGCTGTCGCTTCGTCGAGCAGGGAAGCCGCCGAGTTTGTTCAGCGCTCGTTTTCGGATAACACCCTGCGGCTCTATGTCAACGGCGACATCATCGGCTGCGAGATAGGCGGCGCGGTAAAGAACGTCATCGCGCTCTGCTGCGGCGTCACCGACGGCCTCGGCCTCGGCGACAACACCAAAGCCGCGCTTATAACCCGCGGGCTTTCAGAGATAACCCGCCTCGGAACGGCTCTCGGCGGCAAGGCCGAGACGTTTTACGGCCTTGCGGGCGTCGGCGATCTCGTCGTGACCTGCACGAGCATACACTCTCGAAACTACCGCGCGGGCGTTTTGATAGGCAAGGGCACCGACCCCGCCGAAGCGGTTCGCACCGTCGGCACTGTCGAGGGCTATGCCTGCGCCAAGGCGACGCTCATGCTCGCCGAAAAATGCGGCGTCGACATGCCGATCACCCGCGAGATAAACGCAATCCTCTTCGAGGGCAAATCGGCGGAGGAATCCATATACAAGCTGATGACGCGGCCGATGGCTGCCGAATAAAGCTTCGCCCGAGGGAATTTTCTCTCGGGCAATATTTTTTGTAAAACTGTCTTTACATTTTCGCGGTTTTAGTGTATTATATTTATGTAAGATTATATCCGAAGAAAGGAAAGTGATATATATGACTCCCGCTTATAAAAGGGTTCTTTTGAAGCTCAGCGGCGAATCGCTCGCGGGCGCAAAGGGCACGGGCCTTGATTTCGACGAAATTTCGCGAATCTGCAAGGGCATCAAAAAAGCCTACGACGCAGGTGTCGAGATCGGAATTGTCGTCGGAGGGGGGAACTTCTGGCGCGGCCGCTCATCGGGGACTATGGACAGGACCCGAGCCGACCATATCGGAATGCTCGCCACCGCGATGAACGCCCTTGCCGTTGCCGATGTCCTTGAATCCATGGGCATCGATGTCAGGGTTCAGACCTCTATTTTTATGACCCAGATCGCCGAGCCCTATATCCGCAACCGCGCCATAAGGCATCTTGAAAAGGGCAGGGTGGTGATATTCGGCTGCGGAACGGGAAGCCCGTTCTTCTCGACCGACACCGCTTCAAGCCTTCGCGCCGCCGAGATCGAGGCCGATGTAATGCTCAAGGCTACGATGGTCGACGGAGTTTACGACAAAGACCCGCACAAGCATGACGACGCCGTCAAGTATGATACCTTAAAGCTCGACGACGTTTTAACTCAGCACCTCGGGGTGATGGATTCCACCGCCGCCGCGATGTGCGCCGACAACTCGATCCCGATAATCGTCTTCTCGATCGAAGACCCCGACAACATCTACCGCGCCTGCATGGGCGAAAACGTCGGCACCCTTGTTGAGACCTGATTTATTTTTAAATATGATCTGAAAGGAGAAATCAGAATGAAAGATGTACTGGATAACGCAAAGGAAAGAATGGAAAAGACCTTGAAGGTTCTCGCCTCGGATTTCGCGGCGATCCGCGCGGGGAGGGCGAATCCCGCTGTTCTTGACCGCATTTCGGTCGACTACTACGGAACCCCGACTCCGATTCAGCAGATGGCTGCCGTCTCGGTTCAGGACGCGCGTGTTCTCGTGATCCAGCCGTGGGACAAGTCCTCGCTGAAATCCATCGAAAAGGCCATTCAGGCGAGCGACCTCGGCATCAACCCCGCCAACGACGGCTCGGTTATCCGCCTTGCCTTCCCCCGGCTCACCGAGGAGCGCCGCAAGGAGCTTTCAAAGGACATCAAGAAGTTGGGTGAAGACGCCAAGGTTGCGGTCAGGGCTATCCGCCGCGACGCCAACGAGAAGATCAAGACGATGAAGAAGAACGGCGACCTCACCGAAGACGACGTAAAGCTCTTCGACAAGGATATCCAGAAGCTCACCGACAAATACATCGAGAATATTGATTCCGCCGTTTCCGTCAAGGAAAAGGAGATAATGACCGTTTAACGGCTTTTCTCTGCGAGGGGGGCCTGCGGGTCCCTCAAAATTTAATTATGACATTTGGGGTGTATTATGCCTTTTAAACCGACAGAAAGCCAAACAGTGATTCCCCGCCATGTCGCGATAATAATGGACGGCAACGGGCGATGGGCAAAAAAGCGCGGCCTGCCGAGAACGGCGGGCCACCGCGAGGGCGCGAAGGTCTTAAGAAGAATTATCCGCGACCTCGATTCCTTCGGCGTCGAGTACGCGACCTTCTATACCTTCTCGACCGAGAACTGGAAGCGTTCCGATGAAGAGGTCTCGGCGCTGATGAAGCTTTTGGAGGATAACCTTGACGACCTTGTGAACTATAAGGACGAAAATATCCGTCTGCGCTTTATCGGCGGCCGCGAGAGACTTTCAGAGGTCTTGCGTGAGAAGATGGCGAACGCCGAGAAAAATTCCCTCGACCACACGGGAATGACCGTCACTCTCGCCATAAACTACGGCGGCCGAGACGATATCCTCCGCGCTGCGAAAAAATCCGCTCAGCTCATCAAAGAGGGTTATCTTTCCGAGGAATCCCTCACCGAAGATGTCTTTGAATCGCTGCTGATGACCGAAGAGATCCCGCCCGTCGACCTTATGATAAGAACAGGCGGCGAGCTTCGCATCTCAAACTTTCTGATCTGGCAGATAAGCTATGCCGAGCTCTATTTTACCGACACCCTCTGGTGTGATTTTTCAAAGAAAGACCTTGAAAAAGCGATTGCCGAGTTTTCCTCCCGCAATCGCAGGTTTGGTGACGCAAAATGAAGACAAGAATTATTTCGGGAGCGGTTGCGCTCCTGCTGTTGGTTATAATCATTCTCCTCCGCGGGACTGTTGTTTTCAACATCGGCTTCGGCCTTGTCGGTGCGCTGATGGCTTACGAACTCTACCGCGCCGAGAAGCTTGAAAAAGAATACGCGCTTTTGCTGCCGAGCGTCATCTTCGCGCTCGTTTGGCCGATTTTAACTTACTTTGTCCCGAGCGGCCGCCTCTTTGCCGAAATCGGCGTTGAGGGCGACCCGTCATCGGCGCAAAAGCTTGCAATCACGGCATTTTTGTATATTATCGCGGCATTTGCATATATTGTAATTATCACCACGGTGCTGCTTTTCCGCCATAAAACCGTATCGGGCGGAAAATTCTACCTCTGCGCGCTCTACACCCTGCTGATAGCCGCCTGCATGGGTTCTCTCTGCGATATCGTCCGCTTTTTCGGCGATGCGTCGGTCCTCTACCTTGCGCTGACGTTCATGGGCTCATGGGTTGCCGACAGCGGCGCCTATTTCGCGGGAACTTTGTTCGGCAAGCACAAGCTCTGCCCGTCGATATCCCCGAAAAAAACCGTCGAGGGCCTGATCGGCGGCGCGGTGACTAACGCGGCTGTCTTTGCGATATTTGCCGCCGTCGTGAACGCGCTTCGCAACGACATTTCAATGAATATTCCGTTCTATGCCGCAATCGGCGTGATCTGCTGTCTGCTCGGCCTTTTGGGCGATCTGACCGCCTCGCTGATAAAGCGCGAATGTGAAATAAAGGACTTCGGAAACATTATGCCGGGGCACGGCGGAGCGATGGACCGCTTTGACAGCGTCGTCTATGTCGCCCCGTTCATGCTCCTGACGTTCGTATCGGTGGGGTGAGCATGAAGACAGTATCTATTCTCGGCTCTACGGGCGCAATAGGAATTCAGGCGCTCGACGTCGCCCGAATGCACGGCATAAGGGTTGCCGCCCTCGCCGCAAAGTCAAACGTTAAAAAGCTTGCCGAGCAGGCTCTTGAGTTCAGGCCCGAGGTTGTCTGCATCTACGACGAAACCAAGGCCGATGAGCTTAGAAGCCTCATCGGCGATGACTTTGAGATCCTCACGGGAATGAGCGGACTCTGTAAAGCTGCAAGCCTTGACAGCGCTGACACCGTTTTAAACGGCGTGGTCGGCACCATCGGCCTCGAGCCCACTTTAGTGGCCATTGAGGCTGGAAAAGACCTCGCTCTCGCGAATAAAGAGGCGCTTGTTTCTGGCGGCGATCTTGTCATGAACGCCGTCAAGCGTAAAGGTATAAACCTTTACCCTGTCGACAGTGAGCACTCCGCTATATTCCAGTGCATCCAAGGTTCGCGAAGAGGGGACTTAAGCAAAATTCTTCTGACCGCTTCGGGCGGGCCTTTCTTCGGCAAAACCCGAGAAGATATGCGCGGCGTTACGGTCGAGCAGGCGCTTGCCCACCCGACATGGAAGATGGGCAAAAAAATCACCGTCGACTCGGCGACGCTTATGAACAAGGGCCTCGAATTCATCGAAGCCATGCGCCTTTTCGGGGTCAGCGCCGACCAGATCGAAATAGTTATCCACCGCGAGAGCGTCATTCATTCCGCGGTTGAATTCCGCGACGGCGCCGTGATTGCTCAGCTCGGCGTGCCCGACATGCGCATACCTATTCAATACGCCCTGACATGTCCCGAGCGCCTTGAAAGCCCGACAAAGCGGCTCTCGCTCTTCGACTACGGCAAGCTTACCTTCTACAAGCCCGATTTTGAGGCGTTTGACTGCATCAAGACCGCGCTGAAAGCTGCCGCCATCGGGGGAACAGCCCCCGCGATAGTCAGCGGCGCCGACGAAGAGGCGGTTTCCCTCTTCCTTGCGGGCAAAATCGGTTTTCTCACCATCGGCGAGCTTGTCTCGGGCGCTCTTGAGAACATAAAACCCGCGCCGATAAATTCCGTCGGCGATGTTTTAGATGCTGTTGCGGCCGCCCGCGATTATGTCGCCGAGGCATTCGGCCATAGAAAAGGGGAGTAAAGTTGACCTTTCTTTATATCGTTATAGCGATTCTGATTTTCGGTGTCATCATAATAATCCACGAGGCGGGCCACTTTGCGGCCGCGAAATCCTGCGGCGTAAGGGTAAACGAGTTCTCCGTCGGAATGGGCCCTAAGCTTTTCGGCTGGGGCAAGGGCGAAACGAAGTATAACCTCCGCGCCCTGCCGATAGGCGGCTTTGTCTCGATGGAGGGCGAGGACGAATTTTCGAGCGACCCTCGGGCGTTCGGCAACAAGCCCGTCTGGCAGCGCCTGATAATCGTCTGCGCGGGCGCGGCGATGAACCTTGTTTTGGGCTTCGTGATTTTGATTATCGCGACGTCTTTCAGCGACGGCATCACAACGACCAAGGTCGCGGGCTTTTATTCCGAAGATTCTCCCTCTCATCTCAGCGGTCTTGAGGTCGGCGATGAGATCACCCGCGTGAACGGTATGCGCGTATTCTGCGACACCGATATCTCTTACCAGTTCCAGATCGACGAGGACCGCACTTTTGAGATGACTGTTATCCGCAACGGCGAAAAGCTGATTCTCCCATCGGTTAAGTTCGATGGCTCAGCCGCCGATGACGGCACTTCAAGCCTTGTGATTGATTTTTACGTCCTCGGTGAAAAGGTCAACCCGCTGAGCGTCATAAGCTATTCCGCGCGAAAATTCGTCTCTGTCGGAAGGATGATCTGGCTTTCTCTCTATGATCTTATCCGCGGCAGATACACCATCAACGACCTCTCGGGCCCTGTCGGCATTGTCGGCGCTATCGGCGATGTCGTCGGCTCAACCGCTCATGGCGTGCCGATCGGCGAAATGCTCTTAAATCTGTTAAACTTCGTGGTATTCATCACGATAAACGTCGGCATCTTCAATCTTCTGCCGATTCCCGCGCTCGACGGCGCCCGTGCGTTCTTCCTGATAATCGAGGCGATAAGGCGCAAGCCCATAAAGCCCGAGCACGAGGGTCTTGTCCACTTTGTCGGCCTGATGCTTCTCTTCGGGCTGATGATCGTCGTGACCTTCCTTGACATCAAAAAACTTTTCTGAGGTAAAAATGAAAGCTGTTAAACCCGTTAAACTCAAAAATCTGACCCTCGGCGGCGGCCATATCTATGTCCAGTCGATGCTCAACGTAATTTCGAGCGATATCGAGGGCAACGTCGCTCAGGCAAAAGCCCTTGAAGCTGCAGGCTGCGAAATAATCAGGGTGTCTATCCCCGACGAGCCCGCGCTTCGCCTTATTCCCGCGATAAAAAACGAAATATCCGTTCCTCTTGTCGCCGATATTCATTTTGACTACCTCCTTGCGCTTGCCTCTGCCGAGCGCGGCATAGATAAGATACGCATAAACCCGGGAAACATCGGTTCTCCCGAGCGCGTAAAGGCCGTTGCCGATGCCTGCCGCACCCGCGGAATCCCCATAAGAATCGGCGTCAATTCGGGTTCTCTTGAGAAGAGCCTTCTTGAAAAATACGGCTCACCGACCGCCGAAGCCCTCTGCGAAAGCGCCCTTGGCGAGATTCGCGCCCTCGAGCGCTGCGACTTTGAAGACATCGTCGTCTCGCTGAAATCTTCCGACGTTCAGACAATGATAAACGCATACAGGCTTATCCGCGAGCAGACCGACTATCCGCTGCACCTCGGCGTCACCGAGGCGGGTACATATAAAATGGGCCTTGTGAAGTCCGCGATAGGCATAGGCTCGCTTCTTGCCGACGGCATCGGCGAAACGATAAGGGTCTCCCTCACCGACGACCCGATTCGCGAGGTCGAGGCGGGCTATGATATCCTGCGCGCCCTCGGAAAGACGGGCGGGGTAAAAATCGTCTCATGCCCGACCTGCGGCAGAACAAAAATCGACCTCATCGGCCTTGCCAACAGGGTAGAGGAGGCGCTCAAAAACGTCGACAAAGATATAACCGTGGCGGTGATGGGCTGCGTCGTGAACGGCCCGGGCGAAGCCCGCGAGGCAGATATCGGCCTTGCAGGCGGCGACGGCTGCGCGGTGATCTTCAAAAAGGACAGGCTCATCGGGAAATTCCACGAAGACAAGGCGCTCGACGCGCTTTTGAAAGAAATCGAAAAGCTTTAGAAAGGCGGGTGTGATGATGGAAAAAACAGTCGGAAGCTTTTTTGCCGCTTATGAAAGCGACCTTCCCGAAAGCGTTGCCGACGGTGTGATCCGCCGCCTCGCTTTTTCGCGGGACAGGACCTCTTTGGCGATAGAGGTCGATTTTTCTCATCTTATCCCGTTCGACGATGTAAAGGCCTTTGCCGATGTCCTGAAGCGCCGCCTTTCTCTTCGCGAGGTCTACGCCGTCCCGAAGTATCCCTCCTCGCTTTTTTCCGCTGAGGCCATTCCCTCGGTCGTTTCTGAGCTAAAAAAGCGTGTCCCCGTCAACGGCTTTTTAGATAACGCGGGCTTTGAAATTTCCGACGGCGAGTTTAAAATCGACCTTAAAAACGGCGGCGAATCGCTTCTTCGCAAGGCGGGAATGGAGGAAGCCCTCGCAAAGATAATATACAGCCATTTCGGCCTGAAAATGAACATAACCCTCTCGGGCAATCTCAGCGTTGACAGCGCCGAGCTGGTAAAATCCCGCGACGAAATGCTTGAAAAGCTCACCCCGCCGCCACCGCCCCCGCGCCCTGCCTATCAGCAGCGTTCGGGCCCTGCCGAGCCGCCTCCGATGACCGAATGCCCCGTTGAGGTCGGGGGAGTCGAGCTCGAGCCAAACGCCGTTTTGGTGATGGGCAGGGAGATCCGCACCTCCGAGCCCCCCATGAACCTTGCCGAAGTCACCGAAAAGAGCGGTAAAATCACCGTTTTGGGCGATGTTTTCAGCATTGATTCCCGAGTGACCCGCGATGAGAAGCGAATAATAATAACCCTTCTTGCGACCGATTACAACAGCTCGATAACCGTCAAGATAATCGAGATGACCAATAAGGGCGAGGCAATCCTTGAGGTCTTAAAGGTCGGGCAGACGCTGCTGATGAGCGGCGATGTCCAGTTCGATTCATATGATAACGACATCAACTTCAAGCCTCGCGACATAAGCATTGTCAAGAGGATAACCAAAACCGACACCGCCCCCGTCAAGCGCGTCGAGCTTCACTGCCACACCAACATGTCGGTGATGGACGGCGTTACCCCCGTGACAGACATAGTCAAGCGCGCCTACGGTTGGGGCATGTCCGCCCTCGCGATAACCGACCACGGCGTTGTCCAGTCCTTCCCCGATGCGATGTACGAGGTCGACTCGATTCGCAAAAAGGGCGGCGAGTTCAAGATCATCTACGGCCTCGAGGCCTATCAGGTCAACGATGAGACCGCTGTCGTTTTCGGCCCAGACACCCGAAAGCTCGACGGTGAATTCATCGTCTTCGACCTTGAAACAACGGGTCTCTCCGCCGCCAACGAGAAGATAATCGAGATCGGTGCTGTAAAAGTTAAAGACTTTACAGTGGTCGACCGAATGGATATATTTGTCGATCCCGAAAAGCCCATCCCGGGGCGAATCATCGACCTCACGGGTATCCGCGACGACATGGTAAAGGGCGCTCCGAAAGAGCCCGAGGCTCTCGAGCAGTTCATGAGCTTCTGCGGCGAGAATCCCGTTCTTGTCGCCCATAACGCGGGCTTTGACACCTCGTTTATCCGCGCCGCCGCCGAGCGAAACAGCAAGGTTTTTCCCTTTACATATATCGACACCGTGCCTTTCTCCCGTTCGATGCTCCCGAACCAATCAAAGCATACCCTCGACGCCGTCGCCAAGGCGCTCAATTTGGGCGATTTCAACCATCACCGCGCCTGCGACGATGCCGAGGTCAACGCGAATATATTCATCGTGCTTTCCCGTCGGCTTCTTGAGCGCGAGCCCTCGGCCGACGTCGGCACCCTCAACGCGATGCTCGCGAACACCGACATCAACCACCTCCCGACCTATCACCAGATCATCATCGCGAAGGACAAGGTCGGCCTGAAGAACCTCTACAAACTTGTCTCCTACTCGAACCTCAAATATTACTACAAGTACCCGCGAATCCCGAAATCCGAGCTCATCAAGCACCGCGAGGGCCTTATCGTCGGCTCAGCCTGCGAGGCGGGCGAGCTCTACCGCGCTGTTTTTCAGGGCAAGCCGTGGGAAGACCTTCTTGACATCGCGAGGTTCTACGATTATCTCGAAATCCAGCCGCTTGCGAACAACATGTTCATGCTCCGCAACGGCAGCGTCTCGTCGGTCGAGGAGCTTAAAGACTTCAACCGCACGATTGTAAAGCTCGGCGACGAGCTCGGAATCCCCGTTGTTGCGACGGGCGACGTTCATTTTCTTGATGAGCGCGACGGCATCTTCCGAAGCATTCTCACCTCGGTGATGTACACCGACAGCGACACCCAAGCGCCGCTCTACCTCAAAACCACCGATGAAATGCTTGAAGAATTTTCCTATCTCGGCGAGGAAAAGGCCTACGAGGTCGTCGTCACCAATTCAAATTTAATTGCCGATATGACCGACCCCGAGCTCCGCGCCTTCCCGAAGGGCACGTTTACGCCCCACATCGACGGCGCCGAGGAGGAGCTCACCGACATCTGTTGGGACACCGCCAAAAAGGTCTACGGTGATCCCCTGCCGCCAATCGTTCATGACAGACTTGAAAAAGAGCTCAACTCCATAATCGAGCACGGCTTTGCGGTTTTATATGTCATCGCCAAGCGCCTTGTTGCCGATTCGGTTGCCCACGGCTATCAGGTCGGTTCGCGAGGCTCGGTCGGTTCAAGCTTTGTCGCCTCAATGTGCGGCATCTCCGAGGTCAACCCGCTGGTGCCCCACTATGTCTGTCCGAACTGCCACGAAAGCGAATTCTTCACCCATGGCGAATACGGCTCGGGCTTCGACCTACCGCCGAAGAAATGCCCGAAGTGCGGCACCGACATGAAGCGAGACGGCCACGATATCCCGTTCGAGACGTTTTTGGGCTTCCATGGCGACAAATCGCCCGATATCGACCTCAACTTCTCGGGCGATTACCAGTCGAGCGCCCACAAATTCACCGAAGTCCTCTTCGGCGCCGAGAACGTTTTCAAGGCGGGCACGATATCCACCGTCGCCGACAAAACGGCCTACGGCTATGTGATGAAATATCTTGAAGAGCGCGGCAAAACCGCCAACAATGCCGAGATCGCCCGCCTGACAAAGGGCTGCACGGGCATCAAGAAGACGACGGGCCAGCACCCCGGGGGAATGGTCGTAATCCCGTCCGAGTATGAGGTCTACGACTTCACACCCGTCCAGCACCCCGCCGAAAAGATGGATTCCGACGTCGTCACCACCCACTTCGACTTCAACTCGCTCCATGATACCATATTAAAGCTCGATGAGCTCGGCCACGATGTCCCGACCATCTATAAATATCTTGAGGACATGACAGGCCGAAAGATCACCGACACCCCGATGAGTGACCAGAAGGTCTATTCGCTGTTCACCTCTCCCGAGGCGCTCGGCGTCACCGAGGAGGAGCTCGGCTGGTCTAACGGCACGCTCGCTATCCCCGAAATGGGCACGCCCAACACCCGCGACATGCTTCGCGAGACAAAGCCCAAGACCTTCGCCGATCTTTTGCAGATTTCGGGCCTATCCCACGGCACCGACGTCTGGACGGGCAACGCTCAGGAGCTCATAAGAAACGGCACCTGCACCATCGATCAGGTCATCGGAACGCGTGACTCGATAATGACCTACCTGATTTATCACGGCGTTGAGGAGAGCCTCTCCTTCAAGATAATGGAGATCGTCAGAAAGGGCAACGCCCCGAAGCTTCTTACCGACGAAATGAAACAGACTATGCGCGACCACGACGTCCCAGAGTGGTATATCGATAGCTGCATGAAGATAAAATACATGTTCCCGAAGGCTCACGCCGCCGCCTACGTCACCGCCGCGATAAGGCTTGCGTGGTTCAAGGTTTACTATCCTCTTGAATTCTATGCCGCGATATTCACCGTCCGAGGCGAAGATTTCGACGCCGAAAGCGCGATACGCGGAAAGCTCGCGACGCAGTATAAAATCGAAGAGCTCAAGCAGATGGGCAAGGACCGCTCGGCGAAGGACACGGGAGTCATGGAAACTCTTCTCATCATCAACGAGATGCTTTGCCGCGGCTTTGAGTTTTTGCCGATAGATATCAAAAAGTCGCATTCAAAAATTTATCAGATAGAGGACGGCAAGCTCAGGCTCCCGTTCATCGCGCTGTCGGGCGTCGGCGAAAAGGCCGCCGAGTCCCTCTATGCCGCCGCTCAGGGCGGGGATTTCATCTCGGTAGAGGAATTCTCCACCGCCGCGGGCGTCTCGAAGTCTGTAATAGAGCAGCTTTCCTCGCTCGGCGCGTTCGGCGACATGCCCGAGACCTCCCAGATGACGCTGTTTTAGCCTTTCAGTCACTATTTTCCCCCTGTCTGAATAGTATGTATTGAAGTCATAGGACTTTAATACTTAGTACAGGAGGATTTATATGGCAGAATTTGCTAACAATCCCTACGGCTTTAAAGAGGCTGTAACGGTTCAGGCCGAGCGTGTTTTCGACAGCTGCTCAGACCGCGACTGTCTTGAAGATCTTGAAGTCGTATTTTCGGATTTTGAGTCAAATCAGCTTGTAAACGAGGCCGCCTATGCCAAGGCGCGCTGCTGCGAAGTGACAAGCGCCTACTTCTCGATCGAGCCCATACAGTTCAACAAGGGCTTTTATTCGGTGGATATTACTTACACCTTCAACATCGAGGTAGAGCTCTCTTCTTCGGCCTCATCAGCGGTTCCGTCTAACATTGTAAACGGCACCGCGTCGTTCACCAAAAAGGTAATTCTCTACGGAAGCGAGGGCGGCACCAAGCTCTTCACGTCAGAGACCAACGGGGCAGTATCCCAGAACGGCTGCTGCTATAACAATCCGCCGCGCGCTACCGTCGCGGTTGCCGACCCGATAGTTTTGGGGCTGAGGCTTGTCACCATTCCCGCATACAGCGCCTGCACCGACGCCACCTGCGAAACCGCGGTGACAGTCCCGTCAAGAAAGATGATCTGCTGCACCCTCGGAATGTTCTCGATAGTTTCGCTGTCAAGAAGCGTCCCCGTGATGATTCCCGCGTTCGACTACGAGGTCCCGTCGAAGGAGTGCACCTCATCGACCGAGAGCCCCTGCGAGCTGTTCGACAGAATAAGCTTCCCGACGAGCGAGTTCTTCCCGAAGAGTCTCGACGACGTCGCGGGCAGCAATCAGAACAACTGCGCCTGCGAATAAAAAATAAAGAAAAGCGGATTTTTCTCCTCGCCCCGTCATATAATTGTGACGGGGTGATATTATGCTTTTTACGCTGTCTGAAATCAGAAAAAAAGAAATAGTCGATACCAGAACGGGCGAGATACTCGGCAGGGCGGACGATATCAAATTCGATTCCGAAACCTCCGACGTTACCTCGGTGATAATCTACGGCCGCCCGAAGCTCTTCGGTTTTTTGGGCCGCGACAATGACCTCTCGGTAAAATTCAGCGATATAAGCCTGATAGGCAAGGACGCTATCCTTGTCACCGAGGTCGAATGTATTCCTTACGCCGAGGAAAAACCCGAAAAACGAGCGGATTTCTGAAAAAATTTTCTAAAACCCCTTGCAATTTCGGAAAGACTATGCTATAATTCTACGGTAATTCGCACGCTCGCTCTTTTGCCGAGGTCTCCGTTTAGTGACGGAGTGTAGGCGAGCTAAGACGGGCGGAGGGTTAAAAAATAAAAAACCAACAGGAGGTTACTGAAATGTCAGTAGTATCAATGAAGCAGCTTCTCGAGGCGGGCGTTCACTTCGGCCACCAGACGAGAAGATGGAACCCGAAGATGGCTCCGTACATCTTCACCGAAAGAAACGGAATCTACATCATCGACCTTCAGAAGACGGTCCGCAAGCTTGAAGAAGCTTATATGTTCGTCCGTGAGGTCTCGGCCGAGGGCGGCGAGGTTCTCTTCGTCGGCACCAAGAAGCAGGCGGGCGATTCCATTCGCGAAGAGGCGATGCGCGCAAACGCCCACTATGTCAACGCGCGCTGGCTCGGCGGAATGATGACCAACTTCAAGACCATTCAGACCAGAATTAAGAGGCTCGAGCAGCTCCACAAGATGGAGACCGACGGCACCTTCGATCTTCTCCCGAAGAAAGAAGTCGTCAAGCTCCAGCTCGAGATCGAGAAGCTTGAAAAATATCTCGGCGGCATCAAGAACATGCAGAAGCTTCCCTCCGCGCTGTTCATCGTCGACCCGAAGCGCGAGAAGATCGCTGTTTCCGAGGCCAGAAAGCTCGGCATTCCCGTTGTCGCGATCGTTGACACCAACTGCGACCCCGACGAGGTCGACTATGTAATCCCGGGCAATGATGACGCCATTCGCGCCGTAAAGCTTATTTCGGGCGCGATTGCCGATGCGATCATCGAGGGCCGTCAGGGCGAGACTGTCGCCAATGAAGAAGAGGCCGCTCCCGCCGAAGAGGCAGCCGAGGAATAATCGAACCGTTACCGAGGCAGGGCAAAACCTGCCTCAAGTTAAATAGAATATTGAAAGGAAGTAAATTTATGGCAAATATTACTGCTAAGGACGTATCCGCTCTCCGTGAGAGAACTGGCGTCGGCATGATGGACTGCAAGAAGGCACTTGTCGAGGCTGAGGGCGATTTTGAAAAGGCAATAGTCATTCTCCGCGAGAAGGGTCTCGCGACTCAGGCCAAGAAGGCTGGCAGAATTGCCGCCGAGGGCCTTGTCATCGCCGCTGTCGATGGCAATGTCGGCGCTATTGTTGAGGTCAACTCCGAGACCGATTTCGTTGCCAACACCGACGATTTCAAGAATTTTGTCACACTTGTCTGCAAGACTGTTATCGAGGCTAATCCTGCCGATGTCGATGCGCTCAAGGCCGCTAAGACCTCTACGGGCAGAACCGTTGAAGAGGAGCTTCAGGAGCTCTTCCTCAAGATCCGTGAGAACATTCAGATCCGCAGATTTGCCCGCCTCGAGGGTACTTTGGTTTCATATGTTCACGGCGGCGGAAGAATCGGCGTTCTTGTAAAGCTTGACACCGATCTCGGAGACAAGGCGCTTGCCTGCGGCAAGGACGTAGCCCTTCAGGTTGCTTCGATGAACGCTCCCTATCTTGACAGAGAGCATGTTCCTGCCGATGTTCTTGAAGGCGAGAAGAAGATAATGCTCGCCCAGATGGCCGAAGACCCGAAGATGAAGAACAAGCCCGAGCAGGTTCTCGCGAAGATAGTCGAGGGCAAGATCGGCAAGTATTACACCGAGAACTGCCTTGTCGATCAGGAATTCATCAAGGACGGCGACCTGACTGTCGGCAAGTATGTCGACAAGTGCGCCAAGGAGCTCGGCGGCGCTATCAAGATAGCCGACTATGTCCGCTACGAGCGCGGCGAGGGCATCGCCAAGAGAGAGGACAACTTCGCCGACGAAGTCGCCTCAATGATCAAGTAAAACGAAATGGGCGCTCCAAGGGGCGTCCCTAATAAAACAACTTTTGATTGTTTTCCGAACCGATGTGTTATTCCATCGGTTCGTTTTTCATTTCCTCGAACAGGCTTTTCGGCAGGATTCCTACAAAATCATAGGAAATGTCTATGTCCACAACACGCTTGCCATCGGCTTTCTTAGACTTGTGAACGTATACCGCCTTAACTAAATCATTAAGTATCGCAGGCGTCAGTTCTGTCATCTCCATGTATTTCTTGACCTTAGCGATGAATTTGTCGATGTTTTCCGCTTGCTCCTCCTGTTGCTCAATTTCGGCTGTCAGCGTTTCTAATTTTTCACGAAGTTCGGCCTGTTCAGTTTCATAATCTCCCGAAAGCATTTCATATCGCGCCTCAGAAAGCCGCTGATTAGCATAATCTTCATACACTTTCTTGAAAAGTCTGTTAAGCTCGTCAATCCTACGTTCAATTTGACTAACCTGTTTCTTTTTGCTCGATAACGCCTTTTTCATCTCAGATTTCTGCATAGCACCGAGAGCAGCTTTGAACTTTTCCTCATGATTTGCGACAAGCCACATCACTGTGCGAATGTGGTGAAGAACGCCTTGCTCCAAGATAACCGCTCGAATGAAATGGGCTCCGCAGACTTCTTTGCCCTTTGTCCTCGACGTCGAGCAGATAAAGTAATCCTGCCTTTTCTCGAAGTTGTTGGTTGTGCAGTAGTACATCTTTGCCTTGCAATCCGCACACCTAACAATGCCAGAGAACATATTCGTCTTGCCTGTTCTCGTCGGTCTGCGCTTGTTTTTGCGAAGCTCCTGCACGCGGTTAAACGTATCTTCGTCAACAATCGGCTCGTGAGTATTCGGGAAAATTTTCCACTGCTCTTTGGGATTGTCAACGGTCTTTTTGATTTTGTACGACTGTCTATGCGTTTTGAAGTTGACCGTTTGACCAAGATATTCGGGACGTTCGAGAATTTCGCTGACCGTTTTCTGATCCCAATCATAATCATTCATCGGAAGACAATTTTTGATGGGTTTTCCGATTTTCTGATAGTGAATTGTTGGAGTATCAACTTGCTGATTCTTTAGAATCCTTGCAATTTGAGACGGACCGTTGCCTGCTACGCAGAGGCTGAAAATATCCTCAACAACTTTAGCGGCTTCCTCATCGACTATCCACTGCTTTTTGTTGTCGGGGTCTTTCAAGTAGCCGTACGGCGGGTTTGTGCAGAGGTATTCACCCGATTCGCCCTTTGCCTTAACTACGGCACGGATTTTCTTACTCGTGTCCTTGGCATACCACTCGTTAGTCAACCTTGCATAAAGCATGACGAGTTTACAGTTCTACAAAGCCTACGAAATTGTAATAGATGTTGATGTCCCGTTCCATGTGGTCATCCACCTGATATTTCTCGCCGACCTCGATTTTCTGAATGAGCCGGACAAGGGTAGGACGGTCAAGCTCCTCAAGCTGGGTATAGTCCTGTATCATGTCCAGCCAATCGTCAACCGACTGCTCGTTTGCCCGGCTGGTTGCCAGCTTCGCGGAGATGTCCTTTTTTCGCTCCAGTTTCTCCGTCCGCTCGGCTTCGTACTTGTTCAGAAGCTGGATACAGACACTCTCCGGGATACATCCCATGACCTTATCCTCATAGGCGGCTTGGATCAGCTTTTCAAGTTCAGCAAGACGTTTATCCAGTGCGGACAGCTCCGCTTTCAGGGTGTTCGCACGTTCTGCGTTGGCAGATTCTTTCTTGGCGAGTATCCGCTCTTTAAGGGCTTCGCGGCTCTGCTGTGCAAAGAACGCCTTGTTTCGAATATCGGTCAACACCACAGCTACCAGAGCTTTCTCGTTGATGTAGTGCGAGGAACAGGCAATTTTGCCTCCCGACATAAAACGGTTGCAGGCATAAGCCTTATACTCGGACGCTTTTCGCTTTGTGCGGTAGTCCCTCACAAAGCGAAAAGAAGATCCGCAATCCATGCACCGCAGAAGTCCTCCGAATAGAGCAATCGTCCCACTTTTGCCCGTCCTGCTTCTGGACGGATGGTTGTCCATCCGCTGAACGGCGTCCCACGTTTCCTGAGAGATGATAGGCTCGTGGGTATTCTCAACCTTGATCCAATCCTCTTTCGGCTTGCTGACCTGCTTATGGTTTTTGTAGGACACCGTACCCGTCTTGTTCTGTACCATGTGACCGATGTAAACCTCGTTACGGAGAATTGTCTTTACGGTCACGTCATTCCAATACGGGGTCTCACCGCGAGGATTTTCTTTACCCTCAGCCATGTAGTAGAAAGTTCTCGGAGCAGGAACACTCTCTGTGTTGAGTTGTATCGCTATTTTTCGGAATCCGTTACCTTGCAGTCTGAGGTCGAAAATGTGGCGCACCACCGGCGCAGTCACCGGGTCGATCTCTAAAACGTGCTTGTCGTCCGCGCTCTTTTTGTAGCCCAGCGGAGCATAGCATCCGACATATTTGCCGCTCTTGAACGTGGATTGCTTTACCGCCTTGATCTTGTTGCTGGTATCCCGTGCATAGAGGTCGTTCATCACGTTTTTCAGAATGACCAGCATTTCATTGTTCTTGTGCATGGTATCCACGCCGTCGTTGAGCGCGATGAACCGGCAGCCGAGGGACGGGAACACAAAATCCGTATACCTGCCAGCCTCGATGTAATCTCTCCCCAGCCTACTGAGATCCTTGGTCAAAATCAGGTTGATCTTCCCGTCTGTCGCGTCCTGCACCAGCCGATTGAAGCTCGGCCTGTCGAACGTCGTCCCGGAAACGCCATCGTCGCAGTAGTAGTCATAGAGATTCCAGCCTTGCTCTCTGACGTACCGGGTCAGCAGTTCCTTTTGGTTTTCGATTGAAACAGATTCCCCGGCTCTTTCATCGTCGCGGCTCAGCCGCGCATAGATACCTACGTTGTAATTTTCCTGCATATTTTTCTTTTACCTCCCAATATGCAGTGCGTATGGTAATCAGAAATCCTAACTCATTATACCACAGCACCGCCCATGATTCCAGTAGGACCTCAGCCCGCCCTGTCGATTTTTTCGAGGGTGAGCGCATCAAGGAGAGGCCCCATCTCGGTGCTGCCGCCGTAAAATGTGTTGACATGATAGACCGTGCCGTCCTCCATCTCCATTTCGGTTTTCGTGGGCAGGCAGAGAAACTCCCGCCCCTGATGTTTGATAATGGGGAACAGTTCTTCCAGCTTGAAATCTTTGCTCTTTTCATTCTCGTTCATCTCGATACCTCCGTTTTCTCCGCTGCGCGGAGAAGCCCGACAAGAGAAAAAACGAAAGAGCCGCTTGAC
>CANQWC010000010.1 GCA_947627455.1 uncultured Clostridia bacterium
AAACCTGTTGACCTAAATCCAAGTGTGCTATGCAGATGCACTTAAAACTTTCTGCAAATCTTATTATACGAGGAGAGGTTTTATGGCCTATCAGAACAAACGCAAAAATGCATCTGCCGCGGCGGTTATTCTTGTCGCGGTGATAGTGATAATCCTCGCGGTCGTGATGATTTTTCTCTTCGGCGATGAGGGCGGGGGCGGCGTGCTCTCGAAGATCAAAGACGATATCATCGGCGGCGACGGCGCAGATAACGACACCAAGCTCGCTCTTCTTGATTCTTCTTCTCTTCCCGATGCCACTTCGCCCGTTCAGGAGACCGCTGCCGAGGGCGACACGAAAATCGTTCTCAGCGACAGCGGAATTACCATCGACGGCGGCGGCGCGCTTGCCGACGGCAGCTACTTAAAGATAGTCAACGGCGGAACATATTCGATTTCGGGCTCTCTTTCCGATGGCAGAATCGCCGTCAGGGCGCAGGGCGAAGATGTCGTTCTGATCCTCAACGGCGTCAGCGTAACATGCTCGAACTCGGCGCCGCTTTATGTCAACAAGGCGGCTTCGGTGACGCTTCTTCTGAACGGCACCGCCGAAAATGTTTTTACCGACGGCTCGGCTTATGACTATACCCTTGAATACGGCGATGCTGTTGAAGAGGAACCCGACGCCTGCATATTCTCAAAGGCGGACCTTATCATCAGGGGCACGGGCTCGCTTATCGTCAACGCGAATTATAACAGCGGAATCATCGGCAAGGATACGCTCCAGATACTCAATACCACGGTGAGCGTAACCGCAAAGAATAACGGCATCAACGGTAAGGACAGCCTTAAGGTTCAGAACTCGACCGTTAATGTCAACGCGGGCGGCGATGCGCTTCGCTCTACTCAGGAAAACGACCCGTCGCTCGGCTGGGCATCGTTTACAGATTCAAACGTCACGCTCGTCTCGGGCGGCGACGGAATGCAGGTCGAGAGGGGAATAACCTTTGACAACTGCTCGCTGAGCGTCACCTCGGGCGTAAACGGCGCCAAGGGCACACCGACCGACACAAGTCAAAAGGGCATCAAGAGCGCTCAGGGCGGCATAACCGTCAACAGCGGCACATTCGTCATCAACACAACCGACGACGCTTTCCACGCGGCGGGCGATATCTCGTTCAACGGCGGAACACTCTCCGTCGCGACGGGCGACGACGCCGTTCATTCCGACTCAAATATCTACATCGCAGGCGGAAAAACCGAGATTCCCGACTGCCACGAGGGCCTTGAGGGCGCGCTTATCTCCATCTCGGGCGGTGAGATCTATATTTACGCCGATGACGACGGAATCAATGCCGCGGGCGGCAACGACTCATCATCTGGCGACATTCGCGGCATGTTCACATCGGACGGCTCATATCTCGCAATCACGGGCGGGTTTGTCTATATCAATTCTCAGGGCGACGGCATCGACTCGAACGGAGACATCTACATGTCGGACGGCACGCTCATTATCAGCGGCCCCGAACGCGACGCCGACGGCGCCATCGACTATACGGGCGATTTCCATACCGACGGCGGCATGCTCTTTGCGGCGGGCGCGGCAGGAATGGCTCAGGCCCCCGACAACATGACGGTAAACGCCATCAGCGTGACCTTTGACAAGGTTCTTGAGGCGGGCACATATGTCTGCATTTCGGGCGGCGACAGCGAGTTTGTTTTCCAGCTCGAGAAGAACACGGGCAACATCGTGTTCAGCTCGCCTGAGCTTCAGACGGGCGTCGAGTACACCGTCTCATACGGCGGAAAGTATTCGGGCGAGGTCAAAAACTGCGTATGCTCGGGCGGCAGATATTCGGGCGGCACTGAGCTTGCGAAGGTTACGGTCTCCGAGGGGCTCAATTCCTACGGCAGAGTCGGAATCGGCGGCTCGCTCGGCGGCGGAGGCTTCGGCCAGCAAGGGCAGTTCGGCGGAATGGGCGGCGAGGGCCACATGAACCCGTTCGGCGGCAAGAGGGGAGAGCGCGGCGACATGACGCCCCCTGACGCCCCGCCTGACGGCGGCTTCGGCGGAATGGTACCGCCCGACGGAGAGCAACAACAGGGATAAGATAACGAAAGTTTTCGATCAAGCCTTTCTCAAAAGGCTTGCAGGTTTCCAAAGGGCAGCGCCCTTTGGTCGCGCTCCGCAGAGCGCGAAAGCCTTACGTAGTGCGCTCCGCAAGGGGTGAATTGAAAAACAGCTCAGTGAGCTGTTTTGAAAGAGGGGAGGCCCTGCAAGAGAGGGCGTCCCCTTTTGATTCGCAGCTCTGACAAGAGCTGCGCACCTTTCGCCGCCGAGCGAAGCTCGGCGGCTTGCAAAGAGGGGGTTGTAGGGGGAGACTTCCCCCTGCCTGCCGAGCTTGCTCGGCGGCCAGTGCGGAGGGGGGCGGGGGGAACCCGCAGGGTGCCCCCCGATTTAACTAATAGTAGTCCGCAGGTCCCCGCAAATAAAAGCTGATGGACATTCCCAATTATACCTTCCAAAATCCGAATGCCTTTTACATGCGGCCATAAGAACTATTAGCATGGTAATTTATAATTTTGGTCATCTGAACCTTACCCCCTTGCATTACCGCCTGCGATGTGGTATCATGGTAAAAGGGAAAGGCGGCGTTGCTATGAAAAAGCTCATCGGATTTGAACGTTTCGGAATCGTAAATTTTATCGCGCTGACCGTCGCGGGAATCATCAACGCGTTCGGGGTGGTGTGTTTTCTCTCGCCCGTGAAGCTTTTTGACAGCGGCGTTTCGGGCCTGTCGATGCTCCTCTCGGGCATCACGCCGATAGGCCTGCCGATTTTTCTGATTCTTTTGAACGTACCGCTGTTTCTTTACGGCTATAAGCGGCAGGGCGCGGCGTTCACGGTATACTCGCTTTATGCCGTCGCGGTGTACTCGCTTGCGGCGTGGGTGATTTCCGATGTTCTTGATGTCTCCGCATCCTCGCCGATAGCGGGCACCGACCTTTTGCTCTGCGCGATTTTCGGCGGAATAATCTCGGGCGTGGGCTCGGGCCTCACGATTCGCTTCGGCGGAGCTATCGACGGCGTTGAGGTAATGGCGGTGATATTCGCAAAGCGCATCGGCCTCACCGTCGGCACATTCGTGATGTCGTTCAACGTGATTCTCTACATGATCGCGGGGTTCGTCACAAAAAGCTGGATACTCCCGCTTTACTCGATTGTCACCTATATGGCGGCGCTGAAAACCGTCGACTTTATCGTCGAGGGCCTTGACCGCTCAAAATCTGCGATGATAATAACCGAAAAGCCCGATGAGCTCTGCGCGGCCCTGATGAGCGCTTTTGAGTGCGGCGCAACAAGAATCGCGGCACGAGGCGGATATATGAACACCGAGCGCACGGTGATTTATTTTGTCGTGAACCGCTTCCAGATCGCGAGAATGAAGAATATAATCCATTCGGTCGACCCGAAGGCTTATTTCACGGTGAGCGAGGTCGCCGAGGTTTTCAAGAGTTCTGAAGCGGGCTCGGCAACTGCCGTTCCGCTCGAAATCGAATACAGAGAGCAGGCAGGGGAGGACAGCGATGAACAGGAGCAGGCTTAAGATTATTTCGACCGTCGGATTGGCGGCCTCGGCGGTTTTGTGGGTAGCCCTGTCTTATTTCCTGAGAAATACGACGGCTTTCGGCTACTACATCGGCGAGATCATGGGCGTGACCCTGAGCGGCATACCCGTCGCGTTTTTGCAGCTTCGGCTCTGCCTGACCGATAAAGAAAAATGGGTCCGTTGGGTCCCGACGGTCGTCGATGCCGCGGTATGCGCCGCCGCACTGATATTCTTAGTTGCGGCCTACGACAACATTCTTTCGCTTTTGCTGGTTGTTGCCGCCTTTGCGCCGACAGCGGGTATCTGCATCGGCTGGCTCGCCCACGGAAAAAGGCTTGCGCTGATTCCGCTCAACATCACGCTGATCGCGTATATGATCATGAACGGCGTACCGCTTATCACCCGACCGTTTGAGCTCGCCGACGCCGCGGCGATATTCTGTTTTCTGATCGGCATTTATTTTGCGATACGCCCGCTTGAAAGGAAGCCTGAAAATGAACCCGAAAATTAAGCCCGTCGTTTATTTCTGCCTGAGCGCGGCGCTCTGGGCGATACCCTCATACTACCTTTTCGGGACGCTCGCGGGGAAGCTTATTTTTTACATCTTCGGGGTCGTCCCCGCGATGTTTTTGCAGCTCACGCTGTTTCTGCCGCCGATTGAAAAGTGGGTCAGATATGTCCCGATACCCGCGATTTTGGGCTTCGGGGTCATCGAGGCAATAATTCTTGCTGCCGACGGCTTTATAACCGTTCAATCGGTGATGACCGCGGTTTTATTTGTGACTACCCCGCTTATAGGGTTTGTGCTCGGCTTTGTCTGCCGAGGAATATATCTCAGAAAAACTTGTAAAGAGGACGTCAAATGACCGAAAAATTCATACGGAGCAACCTTAAATATCTCAAGGGCTTCATGACCGAAAGCTCGCTATCAGCCGCAAGAAAGACCCATGTTCTTCTCGGCGATTTCATGGCGGTCTCGCACCGAGCGGGCGTAAGGCATGAGCGCCGAGAGTTTGACAATTTCATCGGCGAGTGGATTATCCCCGAGGAGGAAAAGCTCAGCGGGGTGATACTCTATCTTCACGGCGGGGGTTACACCTGCGGAAACATCGAATACGCAAAGGGTTTCGGCACCGTTTTGGCGAATGAATACGGAATTCGGGTCTTTTGCTGCGCATATCGCCTCGCGCCCGAAAACCCCTTTCCCGCCGCTGTCGAGGACGCCCTCGCGGCCTATGAATACCTTTTGCAGAGCGGCTTCACGCATGACCGAATAATTCTTTGCGGCGAGAGCGCGGGCGGCGGCCTTTGCTATGCCCTGAGCCTGAAGCTCTGCGAGCAGTACATCGCCCAACCCGCGGGAATTATCGCGATTTCGCCATGGACAGACCTCACGCTGTCGGGAAAATCACATAGCGAGAACAACGAAATCGACCCGTCGATGACCACCGAGAGGGTGAAATTTTTCGCCGAGTGCTATTCCGACGACCGCGAGAATCCCCTTGTTTCGCCGATTTTCTTCGATAAGGACAGCGCGGATTTTCCGCCGTCGATAATCTTTGCGGGCGGCGACGAGGTCCTTCTTGACGACTCAAAAATAATGCATAAGCGGCTTGTCGAGGCGGGCTTTAAGAGCGAGCTTAACGTTCGCCCGAACCTCTGGCACGCCTATGTCCTCTATGATCTGCGGGAGTACCGCAACGACTATGACAAAATCGGGCGGTTTCTGGAAAAGCGCCTCACCGACAGCGCGAAATACTGGCGGAGGCTTGACAACGCGGGGCTGATTTTTCCCGCGTCAAAGCGCCGAGGCTGGCACAACATCTTCCGCCTCTCGGCGAACCTTTCAGAGCCTGTCGACCGCGATGTGATGCAGTCGGCGCTCGAGGTGACGGTAAAGCGCTTTCCGCTGATATCTTCGCGGCTTCGGGCCGGGGTTTTCTGGTATTATCTTGAGCAGGTCTCGGCGCCCAAAATTATTCGCGACGGCCACCAGCCGATCATGAAGCGGCCGTTCGGCGCGGTGCGCCAGTGCGCGATAAGGGTGCTCTACTATAAAAACCGAATCGCGGTCGAATTCTTCCATGCTGTCACCGACGGCAACGGCGGGCTGATTTTCTTAAAGAGCCTCATCGCCGAGTATATCTATCAGAAGTACGGGGTCAGCGTTCCGTGCACCGACGGCGTGCTCGACAGGCTGTCTGCGCCGTCGCCCGAAGAGCTTGAAGACAGCTTTGCTGACAATGCGGGCGCGGTCGGCCTGAAGCGAACAGATGGCAAGGTATATCACTTGACAGGAGTTAAAGAGAAGGACGGATTTTTGAATCTCACCTGCGGAACTTTGCCCGCAGATGAAGTATTATCGCGGTGTCACGAGCACGGAGTAACCCTCACGGCGTATCTCTCAGCGGTGATGGTGATGTCGCTGATAACTCTGCAAAAGCGTAAAGTAAAAAGCCTTGACAAGCGTCTGCCGATAAAAATAAACCTGCCTGTCGATCTGAGGCGGCTTTTTGACAGCTCAACGATGCGAAACTTTGTGATGGTTGTCAACGTCGGCGTCGACCCGCGCATGGGAGACTATACTTTTGAAGAGATCCTCGGAATAATAAAGCGCCAGCTTGAGCTCGGCGTCACGAAAAAGAATATGCAGGCAGCGTTCACGACGAACGTGAACTCCGAGCGGTTCTTCATCATCAAGCTTGTGCCGCTGTTCATCAAGAATATCGTGATGAAAGCGGTGTTCGACAGGGTGGGCGAGTCGCAGGGCTGCATCACGATATCAAACCTCGGGAGGATAAACGTTCCCGAGGAGATGAAGGAATTTGTGAAGCGGTTCGACTTTATCATCGGCCCTCAGGCGAGAGCGCCGCATAACTGCGCGGTCTGCACCTACGGCAACGATCTTCGGATTAACTTCATCAGGCGCTCGGAGGACCCCGAGCTTGAACGCGAATTCTTCCGAAACCTTGTAAGGCTCGGGCACCATGTTGTCATCGAGAGCAATCGCAAGGAAGAACCGACAGAAAGGCAGTGAAATTATGTATTGTGTCAATTGCGGCGTCGAGCTTAAGGACAGCGAAAAGGTCTGCCCGCTCTGCAAAACGATGGTTTTCCACCCCGATATTCCCCGAAGCGTCGGCGAAAAGCCGTACCCCGAGTATAATCCGCCCGTGAGGCGGTTCAACCGCTTCGGCGCGCTTTTTGTGCTCACGGTGATATTTCTCATTCCCGCGCTGATAACGCTGCTCATCGACCTCAAGATAAACGCGGCGGTGATCTGGTCGGGCTATGTGATAGGCGGCCTCGCGGTGGGATATATAACCTTTGTGCTTCCGCTATGGTTCAGAAGGCCGAACCCCGTGATATTCATTCCCTGCGCGTTCGCCTCGGCGATACTGTTTCTTCTGTACATCTGCCTGAACACGGGCGGGCATTGGTTTTTGCCGCTTGCTTTTCCGATTGCGGGCATCGCCGCAATTTTGCTGACGGCGGTTGTCGCGCTTCTGAGATATCTCAAGCGGGGAAAGCTCTATGTCTTCGGCGGCGCGTTCATCGCGCTCGGCGGCTTCAGTATGCTGATCGAAATGTTTATCTGCATAACCTTTAAAACGAGGTTCGTCTTCTGGTCGGTATATCCGCTTGCGGCATGCGTCTCGGTCGGCCTGCTGCTCATCGCGATAGCCGTCTGCAAGCCGCTCCGCAGCTCGCTGGATAAGAGGTTCTTTATCTGAATCTCGGTTTTAAACATAAAAAAGAGCACGTTTCAAGCGTGCTCTTTTAAATATAATATTTTTTACTTCCCATACGGGCTATCAAATTCTCTCTCCGCCTTTTCAACGGCCTCTTCGAGCGTCATTCCCGTGAAGAACGGCGCGTTGAGGTATCTTCCCGACTTCTTGTCGTCGACAAATGCGCCGACGGCTATCCCGGGGATAGCGCTTTCGGGGGCGTTCGGGGCCCACGGGCCGCCGAGGTCGGTTCTGCACCAGCCGGGGTCGGTGAGGTTAATCATCACGTCGGTGCCCTCGACGGTCGAGCCGAGGTCGATGGTGATTTTGTCGAGCGCGGCCTTGCTTGCCGAGTAGCCCGCCTGCTGAGGCTCAAGCCGAATACCGCTGGTCGTGTTGAGTATTCTTCCGAAGCCGTTTTCAATCATCTTCGGCAGGAAGTGATACATAATCATCGCGGGGGAGATGGTGTTTATCTTGAAGCTTTCGGTATAGTCGCTGACAGGCGTCTTGAAATATTCGTTACGATACGCGATCTGCATACCCGCGTTGTTCATCACGATATCAACTCTCATGCCTAACGAGTCGATTTTATCGAGCATCTTTGCGACAGAGTCAAGGTCTGAAAGCTCAGCTTCAACCGCGTATGCTTCGACGCCGAGCGCTTTGACCTCAGCCAAAACCTTTTCGGTGTGTTCAAGCTTTCGCGAATGAAGAATGAGGTTACAGCCGTGCTCGGCCATAAATTTAGCGGTGAGATAGCCGATACCGCGCGCGGCGCCCGTTATAAGCGCCCATCTGCCTTTGACGTTTACCATGATGATTCCTCCTCAGTAAGAATAAAGCTGAAATATCACACGAAGCAAATTCGTGATCGCCGACGGAATAATAAACAGCGCGATCCCGACGAACATCGCCGCCGAATAGGGCAGTTTTTTTCTGCTGATGGTCACCGACCTCACCAAGAGAAACAGCCCCGCGCCGCGAAGATATGTGCCCAACTCCGAAATAAATCTGTAAGTGTTAAGACCCGTGTTGTCATAGCGCATGTAAAAGGGCAGCGCATTTCTCAATATTCCGAGCGAGCCCATCAGCGCCAGTCCGCGAACCGAGCTGACAAGCGCAAGCGCCACCGCTGCCGCGACAGCAAAAACTATCATATGAACCTGATTGTCGCTGTTCATCTTCATGGTAATTCCCCCTTATTCTGATATTTTACCACGCCCCTGAGAATTTGTCAATGTATGTTGATGCGCCGAAGCGCATCAAGAAGATAGAAGTCAGAGGTTAGAAGATAGAAGGCGGATTTTTTAAAAATAATGTGTGCGGAACGGACATGCCCTGATAATAAAAGCGCCCAAATCGCCCACATTAAAATAAAAGTTTTCGCTTGAGCCTTTTACTAAAAGGCTCACGGGAGTCCAGAGGCGAGCAGCCTCTGGTCGCGCTCCGCAGAGCGCGAAATCCCCTTACGAAGGCGCTCCGCAAGGGGTGAATTGTAAAAATAGCCCGGTGGGCTATTTTTGCAAGAGGGGACGACCTGCAAGAGAGGGCGTCCCCTTATGATACGCAGCGCCGACAGAAGCTGCGAACCTTAAATCATCAAGCCGAGATTTTTTATAATGTGGCCGTTTTGAGCACTCCCCTGATAATTTCCCCCTTTACAACTCCCCGAAAACGTGGTAAAATTACCTTGAATAAATCCTGAAAGGAATGATTTTATGTCTGAAGAAAAAGTTTTGCGGCGCGACGAGATCAAAGAGGAATTCAAGTGGCGCCTTGAAGATGTTTTTCCCTCCGACGCGGCTTGGGAGGAAGCCATGAAGAGCGCCGATGCGCTGATTGAAAAGGGCGCGAAGTTCAAGGGCAGGCTCGCCGAGAGCGCAAAGACCCTTCTTGAATTCATGCGCTTTGACGACGAGTCGACGATCCTGCTCTACGCCGTTTCGGGCTATGCCTCGCAGAGGGGCGACGAGGACACCTCGAACCCGAAATATCAGGACTTCGGGCTTCGGGTCCAGAACCTCTTTGTCCGCTATTCCTCGGCGCTTGCCTTTGTTCGACCCGAGATAATCGCGATACCCGATGAGACAATCGAGAGTTTTTACCGCGATGAGCCCGACCTCGAGCTCTACCGCCTCGCCCTGACAAGGCTTCGCCGCGAGCGCTCGCACACCCTTTCGGAGCGCGAGGAGATGATTCTTGCCGCTGCAAGCCCCATCAGGAACGCTGCCTCGAATTCTTACAGCCTATTTGCCGATGCCGATCTGACCTTCCCGCCCGCAAAGGATTCGGCGGGCGTCGAGCACGAGCTCACGAGCGGGACCTACGGCGTTCTCATCAAGAGCCCCGACAGAATGCTTCGCAAAAACGCCTTTGAGAACACCTATCACACCTACGAGCAGTTCCGCAACACCCTCGCTTCGCTTTACGACGCCGAGGTCAAGGGCAGAATTTTCAACGCGACCTTCAGAAAATACCCATCGATTCTTGAGGCTTCGCTCTCTCAGAATGAGGTGCCCGTCTCGGTCTATAAAAACCTCATCGATACGGTTCACAAGAACATGCACTATATGCATAAATACGTTAAGCTTCGCAAGAGGCTGATGGGCGTCGATGAGCTTCACATGTACGACCTCTACACCACGCTCGTGCCCGACGCCGACAAGAAGGTGCCGTTTGACGAGGCCAAAAAGACTGTTCTTGAGGCGCTTTCGGTGATGGGCGAGGATTACGTCGCGATGCTCAAAGAGGGCTTCGAGAACCGCTGGATAGACGTCTATGAGAACGTCGGCAAGCGTTCGGGCGCGTATTCTTCGGGCATGAGGCCGCACCCATATGTTCTTCTGAACCACAAGGATACCCTCGACTGCATGTTCACCCTTGCGCATGAGATGGGCCACGCGCTTCACTCATACCTCTCGCTGAAAAACCAGCCGACGGTTTACAGCGACTATGTGATCTTTGTCGCCGAGGTCGCGTCGACCTGCAACGAGGCGCTGCTGATGCAGTATCTCCTCTCGAAGACGACAGACAGGAGCGAACGCGCATACCTCATCAACTACTTCTTGGAGCAGTTCCGCACCACCCTTTATCGCCAGACGATGTTCGCCGAGTTTGAAATGCTCACGGGCGAGATGGCCGAGAGGGGAGAGAGCCTCACCGCCGAGGCGCTCTGCGAGCTCTACGGAAAGCTCAACGCCGAATACTACGGCGACGGCATCGTCAACGACCGCGAGATCTCCTTTGAGTGGGAGCGCATACCCCACTTCTACTACGATTATTATGTCTTCCAGTACGCGACGGGCTTCTCGGCCGCGATAGCCCTCTCGACAAAGATTCTCAAAGAGGGCGCGCCCGCCGTCGCAAACTATAAGAAATTCCTCTCGGGCGGCTGCTCGACCGACCCGATTTCGCTTCTCAAAATCGCGGGGGTCGACATGAATTCGCCCGAACCCATCGACAACGCGCTGAAGCTCTTTGACGAGCTCATCGACGAGATGGAGTCGCTCTCGAAATAAGAGAAAATTGATTAAAACAAATCCCTTTTCTGCAAATTTCAGCAGAGAAGGGATTTTGCTTGCAATTATGATTGATTTATGTTAAGATGATAATAAGATTATATAATAGGAGGGCAATTATGGGAACCATCGCAAAAATAATGATTTCGGCGATGCTGATGTCGTCGATCGGAATGGGCGGCTGCGCATCAAAAGAAGCGCCGAGAAAGTCGGAATTCCCCGACAACGCTTTTGTCGAGATACCGAGCGAATATTTCGTTTCCTGCGACGAGGGCGGAACGGTGCTGAGCATCACCTATGAGACAAAGGACTATGGCGGCGACAAGAAAAAGTATGAGAAGAGGGCGCTGATATATCTGCCCTACGGCTATGACCCCGACAGCGATAAAAAATACGACGTGATGTATTACATGCACGGCGGCGGTGGAAGTGAGGAAGAGCTTTTCGGCGAGCTTCTTTCAAACAACGACTCGAAGAGGCTGGTCGACAACATGATCAAAAACGGCGACCTTGAGCCCTGCATTATCTGCACGCCGACCTATAACAACCCCTATAACGGCGACGCGACTTACTGCTGCAAAAACTTTTGGCAGGAGCTCATAAACGACCTTATCCCCGCGGTCGAGGGGCAGTATAACACCTACTGCGAGAAGACAAACAAGGCGGGCATCAAGGCTTCGAGGCTTCACCGCGGGTTCGGCGGCTTCTCGATGGGCGCTGCCTGCACATGGTGGGTGTTTGAAAACGCCCTTGATTATGTCGGCTATTATCTTCCCGTCGCGGGCGACAGCTGGGCGCTCGGCCAAGGGGCGGGCGGCTCAAGGCCCGACGACACCGCCGAATATCTCGCCGAAAAGGTCAGAGATTACGGCTATGACTGGGAGGACTTCTATATCTACTGCGGCGTCGGCACGAACGACAACATGGCTGGCCCGAACATGAGGCCGCTTGTGAGCTCGCTCGTGAAAGACGAGTATTCCGACGTCTTCAAGCAGGCTGACAACTTCGCCGACGGCAACTTCTTCTTTGCCCTCCGCGAGGGAGGCTGGCACGACCAAAACACCGTGCACCGCCTGATTTTCAACGGCCTGCCGAAGTTCTTCGGGTGATAAATAAGGGATTAAGCCTTTCGACTTGGCCCTTATTTTCCGAGTGAGATTTCCCTAAAAATCTAATTTCTAACATCTAATTTCTAACTTCTAACATCTAATTGCAAGGGAGTGCCCATTCCGCACACATTATTTGTAATATTTAGATATGTCGCCGCAGGCGACACCTTGAAATTCTGATATCTGATTTCTAACTTCTATCTTCTTGATGTGGCCGTTTCGGCCACATCAAATTGCAATTTCCCCTTGCACTTTTCCGAAATCTATGCTACAATCAGATGATTTCACGAAAGGAGAGGATAAAATGGCTGAAAAGGCGATAATGACGGTCGTCAACGAGAACAACGAGATTATGGACGTCGACGTTCTGTTCACGTTCAAGAACACTGCGACCGACAGGTGTTACATCGTCTACACCGAGAATACTCTTGATGAAAACGGTGATACCGAGGTTTTCGCGTCGATTTTCGACCCCGACGACAAGACCCTGACCCTCCACCCGATAGAGACCGAGGATGAGTGGGCGCTTTTAGAATCGAAGCTTCGCGAATATGAACGTTCAAAGGGCGAAGGAGGCCTTGAATCATGAGAGAATACCGAAATGTTTTTGCCGAGGTCGGGATTCCCGAGGCAGATATCGCGAAAAAGCTTGAAAGCGCCTTCAACACGATGTTTTACGGTTCTGATGATGAGCGCGTCTACCACCCCGTCGGCGATGACATGGGCTATATCGAGGACACGGGCAACATCGACGCCCGCACCGAGGGCATGTCCTACGGAATGATGCTCTGCGTGCAGCTCGGCAAAAAAGAGGAATTCGACAGAATATGGAAGTGGTCGATGACCTATATGTACATGACCGAGGGCAGGCACGCGGGCTATTTCGCGTGGTCCTGCAAGCCCGACGGCACCAAGAATTCCCACGGCCCCGCGCCCGACGGCGAGGAATACTTTGCCGCGGCGCTCCTGATGGCTTCTTCGCGATGGGGCGACGGCGACGGCCTTTACAACTACTCAGAATGGGCAAGAACCATTCTCCGCGACTGCATACATAGGGGAGGCGATGGCGAGAAAGCGGGCCTCACGATGTGGGAGCCGAGCAATCACCTGATAAAGTTTGTGCCCGAGTCGCCATATACCGACGCTTCATACCATCTCCCGCATTTCTATGAGATTTTTGCCGAGCGCTCAGACCCCGAGGACAGGGCCTTTTGGGCCGAGGCCGCAAAGGCGAGCCGAGAATATCTTCACAAGGCATGTCACCCCAAAACGGGCCTCTGCTCCGACTACGCGAACTATGACGGCAGCGTTCTTGAGCATAGCTTCAACCCCCACGCGGGGCTTCACTATTCCGACAGCTACCGAACGGTCTACAACATCGCGCTCGACTGGTCGTGGAACAAGGCTGACCCGTGGCAGCCCGAGGAATGCCGCAGGGTTCAGAAATTCTTTGAAGAGGCGGGCGATAAGCGCGACCTCGTGCCTCACCCCGACGGAACCTTCACCGACGAGACCGCAATGCACCCCGTCGCGATAAGGGCGACCGAAGCTGCAGCCTCTCTTGCGGCCCTTGACGGCGCAAACGCCGAAGAAAAAGCCCGCGCCGAGCGCCTCGTCAAAGAATTCTTCGAGATGCCGCTCAGAACAGGCAAGAGGAGATACTACGACAACTTCCTCCAAATTTTCTCCCTGCTGATGCTCTCGGGAAGCTACCGAATTTACTGATAAAAAACCGCCCCCTCTGTTTTGAGGGAGCGGTAATATTTTGTTCAGATTTCGCACATATCCGCGGGCGGAACATCGCCGAGAATAGGCTTCGGGTCGACGCCCTGCCTCTGATAGTAGTCCGAGAGCGCCGCGTGAATAGCCTGCTCGGCCAGAACAGAGCAGTGAAGCTTTACGGTCGGAAGCCCGTCAAGCGCCTCGACAACGGCCTTGTTTGTAAGCTTCATGGCCTCTTCGATGGGCTTGCCCTTGATGAGCTCAGTCGCCATTGAGCTTGTCGCGACGGCCGCGCCGCAGCCGAAGGTCTTGAACTTGACATCGGAAATAATCCCGTTGTCGACCTTGATATACATTTTCATGATATCGCCGCACTTGGCGTTTCCTACCTCGCCGATGCCGTCAGCGTCGGGAATTTCGCCGACGTTTCTCGGGTTCGAGAAGTGGTCCATAACTTTTTCGGAATAAATCATATCAATCTCTCCTTTTAATCAGAATCTATGTCCTCGTCCCGAAGTATCCGCTCCCAAAGCGGGCTCATCGCCCTGAGCTTTTCGACGGTTTTCGGGACCTTTTCGATGATGTAATCCGCGTCCTCCTCGGTGTTTTCGTCGCTTAAAGATATTCTCAGCGAGCCGTGCGCGGTCGAGTGCGGCAGGCCGATGGCCAAAAGAACATGCGACGGGTCGAGCGAGCCCGAAGTGCAGGCCGAGCCCGACGATGCGCAGATGCCCTCGAGGTCAAGCGAAAGAAGCAGACTCTCACCCTCAACGCCCCTGAACGAAATATTCACATTCCCCGCGAGGCGCTTTACGGGGTCGCCGTTGAGCCGCGATTCGGGAATTTTGAGGAGCTCTTTTATTATCCTGTCCCTGATCTTTGAAAGTCTTGCCTGCTTTTCGGGAATATTCGCGGTGCAGATTTCAATTGCCTTTGCGAGGGCGACTATCCCCGCGACGTTTTCTGTTCCCGCCCTCTTCGAGCGCTCCTGAGCGCCGCCGTGAATGAGGTTCGGAAGGTTCACGCCGTTTCTCATATACATCGCGCCGATGCCCTTTGGCGCGTGAATTTTATGCCCCGACATCGAGAGCAGGTCGATGTTCATTTTCGCGACGTCTATTTCAACGTTGCCGACTGCCTGAACCGCGTCGGTGTGGAAGAGAACCTTTTTTTCGCGGCATACGGCGCCGATTTCCGCGATGGGCTGAATAGTGCCTATCTCGTTGTTCGCGAACATCACCGTGACAAGGCAGGTGTCGTCGCGAATGGCCTTTTCAACGTCCTCAACGTGAACAAGCCCCATCTCGTCGACGGGAACATATGTCACCTCGAAGCCGTGCTTTTCGAGGTATTCGCAGGTATGAAGAACCGCATGGTGCTCAAACACGGTGGTGACGATATGCTTTTTGCCCTTTTGCGCGCCAAGGTCAGCCGCGCATTTTATCGCCCAGTTGTCGGCCTCAGAGCCGCCCGAGGTGAAGTATATTTCACCCGTTTTCGCGCCGATAGCCTTCGCGACGGTCTCGCGGGCCTTAAGAATGGCCCTTGCCGAGTCCATTCCGAGCGAATAAATGCTTGACGCGTTGCCGTAGCCGTCGGTGAGATAGGGCATCATCGCGTCGAGCACGGGTTTTGAAATTCTCGTCGTCGCCGAGTTATCGGCATAAACGAACCGTTTTTCCATTTAAAATCAATCCTTTCGTGAAATCCGCTCTCAGCAGGGGAGACCGCCCCCGCAGGTTTAAAAGCCGAGGCTTCATTCGTTTTCGGTCAAAATTTCCTGCCTATGTTTCATATATTCCGAGACGGCGAGGCTGTCGCAGCGTTCGTTTTCGGGGTGTCCGTCATGCCCCTTGACCCACACAAAGCTGACTTTGTGTTTTTCCGTGAGCTCAAGAAGCCGCTGCCAGAGGTCGGGGTTAAGAGCGGGCTTATTGCCGCTTTTTTTCCAGCCCCTTGCCCGCCATGACTTCGCCCAGCCCTTGCCGATGCCGTCGCAGACATATTTTGAATCGGTGGTAAGCGTCACCTCGCATGGCTCTTTAAGCGCCTCAAGCGCGGCAATCACCGCCGTAAGCTCCATTCTGTTGTTTGTGGTGTTCGGCTCGAAGCCCGAAAGCTCTTTTCGGTGATTCCCGTAGACCAGAATCGCGCCCCACCCGCCGACTCCGGGGTTCCCCGAGCACGCCCCGTCGGTAAAAATCTCAACTTTTTTCATTATTACCTTTTTCAAAAATTTATCGGTTATTCATAGCTAACCGCTATTATACTACTTGTCTCGCGATTTGTCAATATCTCCGAACGCATGAGATGTGGCCAAAAGGCCACATCAAGAAGATAGAAGTTAGAAATTAGATGTTAGAGTTTCAAGGTGTCGCCTGCGGCGACATATCTGAATATTTCTAATAATGCGTGTGTAATGGACACTCCCGCAAACAAGAAAACAGAAATCAGAGGTCAGAGGTCAGAGGTCAGAAAACAGATCTCTACCCTCTAACTTCTATCTTCTAACATCTAACTTCTAACATCTGCCTTCTGCCAATCTGCCCTCTGTCTTTCTGATTGACACCCCGCTTTTTTTGTGATACAATACTTTCGTCTATATTTTCTTTTATAGGAGGATAATTATGTCAGAAACAGAGAGAAAAAAAGTCATACTCAGCGGCATACAGCCGACGGGCGTATTCACCCTCGGCAACTTCATGGGCCCGATCCGCAATTGGGGGCCCTTACAGGACGAGTTTGACTGCATATATTTCATCGCCGACCAGCACGCGATCACCGTCAGAAAAGAACCCGCGGCATTCCGCAAGCAGACGATCGAGAGCTACGCGCTGCTCCTTGCCTGCGGAATCGACCCGAAGCGCTCGATCGCGTTTATCCAGTCTCACAACCCCAACCATGCCCAGTTAAGCTGGGTTCTCGGCTGCGTGACCCAGTTCGGCGAGCTTTCCCGCATGACCCAGTTCAAGGACAAGGCCGCGAAGCATGCCGACGACATCAACGCGGGCCTCTTCACCTATCCCGTCCTGATGGCCGCCGATATCCTCACCTATAATGCCGATGTCGTTCCCATCGGCGACGACCAGCGCCAGCACTTAGAGCTTGCGCGCAACATCGCGGTGCGCTTCAATCAGCGCTACGGCGACATGTTCACCGTTCCCGAGGGCTATTACCCGAAGGTCGGCGCAAGAATAAAATCGCTTCAGGACCCGACCAAGAAGATGTCCAAATCCGACGACAACCCGAATGCCACGGTGTTCATCTTAGACGACAAGGACACGATCATGCGCAAATTCAGGCGCGCCGTGACCGACAGCGATTCCGAAATTCGTTTTGCCGAGGGCAAGGACGGCATCAACAACCTTCTCACGATCTATTCCTGCGCGACGGGCAACACCATCGAGGAGAGCGAGAAGGAGTTTGCGGGCAAGGGTTACGGCGATTTCAAGCTTGCCGTCGGCGAGGCCGTTGCCGATTATTTAGAGCCCGTCAGAACCGAGTTTGCCCGCCTGATGGAGGACAAGACCTACCTCAAAGAATGTTGGACCGACGGCGCTCAGCGTGCGTTCAGGCTTTCCAACAAGGTTCTCGCCAAGGCTTACAGAAAGATAGGGTTCGTGGATTACAGGTGATTTTATGAAGCTTCTGTTTTTGTTCGGCGATGCCGCTGTCGGCAAAATGACGGTCGGCCAAGAGCTCGCGAAAATCACCGATTTGAGGCTTTTTCACAATCACATGACAATTGAGCCTGTCATCGAGATTTTCGGATATTTTACCCCGAAGCGATAAGCAGGCTCAGGCAGGTCATATTCGAGGAGTACGCAAAGACCGACAACTACGGCATGATTTTCACATTCATGTTTGCGTTTGACAGTCAGGCTGATTGGGATGAAACGGAGCGCATCAAGGACATTTTCCGTCCCTGCGGCACGGAGTTTTACTATGTCGAGCTCGTCGCTCCCCAAAAAATCAGGCTTGAGCGAAACGCCACCGAAAACAGGCTCAAAAACAAGGCCTCAAAAAGAGACATCGAGATTTCTAACCAACGCCTTTTGAACGATGACAAAAACCACCGCTTTGAAAGCTTTGACGGCGAGATCCCGTTTGAAAACTACATCAAAATCGACAACTCCGACCTCCCGCCCGAAGCAGCCGCCAGAATGATAAAAGAGAGATTTGACCTGTAAAGGAGCCCTTTATGACCGTTTACGAAAAATCCCGCGCGTTCATCTACCGTTCTGCCCGCCCGATCGACCTCGCCGTGTTCAGGCATGCCTTTGAAAACGCCCCTGCCGACGACATCATAACCGCGCTCGCGGCCTATCAGAACCCCGACGGCGGCTTTGCCCACGGCTTAGAGGCCGACAACTTCAACCCGCTTTCCATGCCGATGGGCGCGTGGAAAGCCACCGAGTATATCCGCGAAGCGGGCGGCCTTACGCCCTCTCACCAGATAATCAAGGGCATTCTGCGATATCTCGAAAGCGGCGACGGATTCGACGCCGAACGAAATCAGTGGCTGAACACCGTGCCGTCAAACAACGACGCCCCCTGCGCGATCTGGTGGAAATACCCCGAAAGCGGCAGCGCCTTTGAATACAACCCGACCGCGGCGCTCGCGGGGTTTATAGTGAGGTATGCCGAGCAGGGGAGTGCGCTTTATAAAAAAGGCGTCGGGCTCGTCCGAGAGGCCGCCGAGTGGTATATCCGCGAGGCCCCGCTCGAACGGCACGTCGCCCGCTGTTTCATCACGATGTATGACGACTGCAAGGCTGCGGGGGAGATGCCCTTTGATTCCGAGGCGCTCTTAAAAACTATCGACGGTGTTGTCGACAGGTCGATTTGCCGCGACCCGAGCCGCTGGCGGGAATATTTGCCCCGCCCGTCTGCGTTCATCGAGTCGAGAAAAAGCAGGTTCTACCGCGCCGATTTAGAGAAAACCTGCCTTGCCGAGTGCGACTTCATAAAGTCCACACAAAACCCCGACGGCTCGTTCTATGTCCCGTGGACGTGGTGCAACGATCATAAAGAGTGGTATGTCGCCGAGAATTGGGGCAAGGCGGCGGTCACGATAGATAACTTAAAATTTTTGCGGGAGTTTGCTCCCGAGTAAGGAGAAAAGATATGAAATTAGGTATGGTTGGGCTTCCGAACGTCGGAAAGAGCACGCTTTTCAACGCGCTGACAAACGCGGGGGCCGAGTCCGCGAACTATCCGTTCTGCACGATCGAGCCGAATGTCGGAATAGTTTCCGTCCCCGACGAGCGCCTCGACTGGCTCGCCGAGCTCTACGACACGCTGAGCTTCAAGCCCGCGACGCTTGAATTTGTCGACATAGCGGGGCTGGTAAAGGGCGCGTCAAAGGGCGAGGGCCTCGGCAACAAGTTTTTGGCGAATATCCGCGAGTGCGACGCAATAATCCACGTCGTGCGCTGCTTCGAGTCCGATGACATAATCCATGTCGAGGGCTCGGTCGACCCCAAGCGCGACATCGAGACTATTGATTTAGAGCTTATTTTTGCCGATCTTGAGTCTCTTGAGCGCCGCCTCGACCGCGCGAAAAAGGCCTTGAAGGGCGACAAGAAGTATCAGGCCGATATCGACATGACCGAAGCGCTCATCGCCCACCTTACCGATGGCAAACCCGCGCGCTCCTACCCGTTTACCGATGAAGAGGCCGAGATGATAAAGTCGACGCCGCTGCTCTCTCAAAAGCCCGTGATCTACGCCGCTAACGTTTCAGAGAGCGATTTTTCCGACCTTGACGCCTGCAAGAACTATCAGGCTGTAAAGGCGATTGCCGATGCCGAGGGCTCGGTGGCGCTGCCGATTTGCGCGGAGATAGAGGCGGAAATCTCCGAGATGGACGATGACGACAAGAAGATGTTTCTTGCCGACATGGGCCTCGAGGTCTCGGGCCTCGGCCGCGTGATAAAAGAGGGCTATGCGCTGCTCGGGCTGATTTCTTTCCTGACGGCGGGCCATGACGAGTGCCGCGCATGGACCATCAAGCGCGGAACGAAAGCCCCGCAGGCCGCGGGAAAGATCCACACCGATTTTGAGCGCGGCTTTATCCGTGCCGAGGTCGTCGCGTTCGATGATTTAAAGGCATGCGGAAGCATGAACGCCGCCAAAGAAAAGGGCCTTGTCCGCTCCGAGGGCAAAGACTACGTCGTTGCCGACGGCGACGTTATACTGTTCAGGTTCAACGTGTGATGCAATGCGGGAAAATTCGGCTTTAGAACGTAACGGGGGGATTTATATGAAACATTGCGGAACACAACGGTTAGAAACCGAAAGGTTGATTTTAAGAAGATTTGTTATTGAAGATGCTGCGGCGATGTATAAAAATTGGGCAGCTGATGATGATGTAACAAAATATCTGTCATGGACTTCCCATACAAGTCAGGAAATAAGTGAAAATTTAATTACCGACTGGGTGAAGAAATACAGCGATGAAAAATTTTATCAATGGGCGATTGTCTTAAAAACAGCAGTTGAACCAATCGGCAGTATCACTGTTGTAAGCATGAAAGAGGATATTTCCATGGTGCACATCGGCTATTGTATCGGGAAAAAATGGTGGCACCAAGGTATAACGTCGGAAGCACTAAAGGCTGTTATTGATTTCCTTTTTGACGAAGTGGGAGCAAACCGCATAGAATCATATCACGATCCGAACAACCCAAATTCGGGCGGAGTGATGAAAAAATGCGGTATGAAGCATGAGGGAACGCTGCGAAGCTATAAAAAAACCAATCAAGGTATAACCGACGCTTGTGTTTACTCTATATTAAAATCTGAAAGATAATGCCCTTTTATCATCATCTCCGTTTCCGACGGCGGCGTAATACTGTTCAGGTTCAAAATGTCTGATGCGATGAGGGCAAAGCGCTGTTTGAGGTGTAATAATGGCATCGAGTAAAGAATATTTAGAATTTATTTTAGGGCAGTTATCCGAACTGGAAGAAATTACATATCGTGCCATGATGGGCGAATATATCATCTATTACCGCGGCAAAATCGTAGGCGGTATCTATGATGACAGGCTGCTTGTAAAACCAATAAAATCAGCGATCAGCTATATGCCGACAGCTCAGCATGAATCACCCTATGAGGGAGCAAAAGAGATGCTGTTGGTAGATGAAGTTGACAACAGAGAGTTTCTGACAGGTTTATTCAACGCCATGTATGCGGAACTTCCGACTCCAAAACCGAAAAAGAATAAATAGGTAACTTCACTTTTATCATCTCCAACAAAAAAGCAGGCCGATCGGTCTGCTTTTACTTTTACGCCGATATCACCGTCTCCGATTCAAGCGCGATGCTGCCGCCGTCCGACGAGACCTTTACCCTGCCGCTGACGCCCGCAAGGAGCATATCCGCGAGCGGGTTGCCGACCTTTTCGGTGACAACGCGGGCGATCTCGCGTGCGCCGAAGGTCTCATAATCCGCGATTTTTGCGATGTCTGCGGCGAGCCCGTCGGAAAATTCAAGCGCTATGCCTCTTTTCGCGGCGCGTTCCGAAAGCTCGCAAAGCCGCATCATCGCTATTTTTTCGCAGTCTTTTTGCGAAAGCCGCCGAAAATTGCATACAGCGTCGATGCGGTTCATCAGCTCAAACGAAAAAACTTTTGAAAGCCCCTCGCGAGGCCCGCCGCCCTGACCGACAAACCCACAGGCCGAATTTTTCGCCGCGACTGCGTTTGTGGTGAGTATCACAAGGCAGCTTCTGAACGACACCCGCCGCCCGACCGAATCGGTGAGAAACCCCGTGTCAAGAAGCTGCAACAGCAGCGCCGCAACCTCGCGGTCGGCCTTTTCAAACTCATCGAACAAAAGCACGCTCGACGGCCGCTTTCTGACCTTTTCGGTGAGCTCGCCGCCCTGTCCGAAGCCGACATACCCCGGGGGCGAGCCTATCAGCCGCGAGACGGTGTGCCGCTCTGAAAACTCCGACATATCAAAGCGTATGAGCGCGTCCTCGCCGCCGAAAAACACCCTTGCCGCCTCTCTCGAGAGCTCGGTTTTTCCGACGCCAGTCGGCCCCGAGAACATAAGCGCGGCAAGCGGCCCGTCGGTTCGTCTGAGGCCCGCCCTTGCGCGTCGAACGGCGCTTATAAGCGTTGAAATCGCCTCGGGCTGCCCGATGATTTTCTTGCTGAGCTCTTCGCCGAGCCTTTCCGCGTGCTCCGAGGGGTCGTCGCGAGGTACAGAGGTCTGTAAAGTAATAATCCTTTCCACGTCCTCCTGAGTAACCGAGGGCAGCGAAGCCTCTGCCGAGGTCTTGCTGAAAAGCTCCTCAAAGTAGCGCTCCTTGGGGATTTTCCCGCTCACATAGTCGTTAAAAGCAGAGGACAGATCGCGCTTTGAATCGGGCGCTGTAAAGTCTTTAAGCCTTACAGAGGCGCACGCCTCGTCGATGATATCGATAGCCTTGTCGGGCAGAAATCTGTCGGTTATATACCTCGCCGAGAGGCTCACCGCGGCTCTGACAGCCCCGTCGTCGATCCTGACCTTGTGGTGCTGTTCATATTTCGGCTTGAGGCGCATGAGCATTCGCACCGCCTCGTCCTCGGTCGGCTCGTTGACCCTCACCACGCAAAAGCGCCGCTCAAGCGCCTTGTCGCCCTCGATGGTTCGGCGATATTCGTCATATGTCGTCGCGCCGATGAGCCTAAGCTCGCCCCTCGCGAGCATTGGTTTTAAGATGTTCGCGGCGTCGATAGCCCCTTCGGCCGCGCCCGCCCCGACGAGCGTGTGAAGCTCATCTATAAAAAGAATTACGTCGTTTGAGGTGCTTGCCTCCTCAATGCATGCTTTTAAGCGCTCCTCGAAGTCGCCTCGGTACTTCGCGCCCGCAAGAAGATTTGTCAGGCTGAGCGAAAAAATTCTCTTGCCGATGAGCGCCGAGGGCACGTCGGAATTCGCGATTTTCGTCGCCAAAGCCTCTACTATCGCGGTTTTGCCGACGCCCGCCTCGCCGACAAGGCAAGGGTTATTCTTGCCCCGCCTCATGAGAATTTCCGTCACCCGCGAGAGCTCTGCATCTCGCCCGACGCAGGGGTCATAGCAGGAATTTTTTGCCTTTTCGACCATATCGCAGCCGTACTTTTCAAGCTGTACAAGGCGGCGGGTCTCGCTGCTTCGGCCGATGACCGCGCTCTTCTCGACGGCCTCGCCCGCGCTGGTATAGAGCCGCGAAATGTTGCAGTTGAGGTCAAAAAGAATGCTTCTTGCGGTCGAATTCTGCTGATTTAAAATCGCGCAAAGAATATGCTCGGTGCCCGCTTTGGTGTTCGAGACGTCGCAGGCGGTGCGCTTTGCAAAGCGAATGCAGCGCTTTGCGGCGGGGGTGAGCTGAGAGCCCGTCACCGTGGTCGGCTCGCCCGTACCGATCAGGTCGGCGATTTTTTTGTCGACGGCCGAATAGCTCACCGAAAACCTGTTGAGAATTGAGGCGGCGGCAGAGGAGCTGTCGCTCAAAAGCCCCAAAAGCAGGTGTTCGGTGCCGACGTATGTGTGTCCCATTTGTGAGGCCCGATGGATAGCGTGGCCGATGGCGCGGAGGGCCGAATCGGTGAAGTTTTCGCTTCCGTAGAGCTCGTTGAATTCAAACATTGTTACCTTCCTTTCCCTGAAGTCTGTTCTGACCATATTGATTATCGTCAGTTTTGCGCGGTATAATCACGCTTTGTAAATTCTATGTCGGGGTCGGGCTTGCTTACGCTAATAATCTGTAACAGATTTTCGCCGATTTCATAAACTGTACTATGAAGTGTTGAAACTTCAAAATACTACATGAAGGAGATTGGATTATGAACTGCTTTGGAAACGGATACTGGTGGATTATCATTCTTATCCTCATCATTCTCTTCGGCTTCAACGGCTGCAACTCAAACTGCGGCTGCAACTCAAACTGCGGCTGCAACTCAGGCTGCGGATGCGGCAACGGCTGCGGCAACAACAACGACTGCGGCTGCGGCTGCTGATAACCGCCCGCAACAAAGCCGAGCGCCTCTTGGGGCGCTCGGTTTTGCTATGTATGCTCATTCCCGCACATTACTAACTTCTAACTTCTAACCTCTAACCTCTAACCTCTAACCTCTATCTTCTATCCTCTATCCTCTATCTTCCAACATCTCCCTTGACGTCTCTCAAAAAATATGTTAAAATACACCCAAAGGAGGAGATACTATGGAAGAACGCGACAGTCTCAGGACGATGCTCTACGGTTGGGCAAGGTTCGGGCTTTTCTGGCTCATAAATATTTTTGCGATGATAGTCGGCAGGACAGCCATTCTCGGCATAATCGGAACGGCGTTTCCGAAGCTTGCGCTTTATGACAGGCCCGAGCTGCTGAGCTTTTTCTCCTGGCTCATTCCCGCGTGGCTGCTCACATGGCTTTTTTGGGACGACGCCAAGCGCCATACTGCCTACGGGCGCTATGACCCCGTAGCCGTCACGATAATACTTTTGCTGATCGGCATAGTTTACTATGCGCCTGTTTTTATTCTCAACGCGATGGAAGACAGAAAAGTCGTCGCGACGGTCGAAAGCTTCTACTTCACGAGTTTTTGGCTTTCGGCGATCGACGACGACCCGCAGGTTTACGGTCTTATCGGTTCAGTTTTGCAGATTCTTCTATGCCTCGGAAGCTACACGGTAGCGCATAGATACTATCTTAAGAAGTTTGCCGAAGAAGAGGACGAGGATTAAAGCGCGATGATCGCGTCATCAAGCTTATAGATGAGTATCGCGCCCGAAGACAGCGGGCCGTAAGCAGGGGGAATTTCCCCCGACCTCATTTCAACGGTATTGCTCGGCGGTGCAAGCGGAACCTTGACGGTGACGCTGAATCCGCCGTTTTCTGTTGTCTCAAAGATAGGATTCGTGTCAACGCTGTCGCAGAATCTGCGGAGGATCTCAAACCCCTTTCCCGATTCCGACATTTTCTCCGAAAGCTCCTGCTGGCTCATTCCGTAGCCGTTGTCGATTACCGATACAGCCGCCATCCTGCCTATTTTCTTGACGGTTATCCTGACCGCGCCCTCCTCCTGATCGACGTTCTGAAGCGCGTTCACGATCAGGTTCATAAGGCATACCGAGAACCTCTCGGTGTCGGCGACGGCCTTGACGCCCTGTTCAATTTCGCAGGTGATGTCAATGCTGCTTCGTCTCATCTTTGACTTCACGACCGAGCAAATGTCCTCAACGCAGGCAGATATATCAAAGGCGTCGCTGCTGAGCCTTCCGCAGTCATAGTTGATAATTTCGAGGCTGTTCCTCACCTGAGCGAGCGCCTTGAAGCAGCATCGTGCCTGTTCGCGAAGAATTTTAAGCTCTTCCGAGAGGTCCTTGCTTTCGAGCATTCGGTTGAGCATCTGATCGTAGGCGATTGCCTCGGTCATGTATTGACTTATTCTTTCGGGGAAGCTGACCGAATTTGATGATTTTTCCATAATAAACCGCCCTAAAATCAATTTTGCTGTAATTAGTATATCATTTTTTTGAAAAATAGTAAAGCATTTTTCGACAATTTTCAACGATTTTTGACATTCGCCGATTTTTCGGAAAAAAACTTGAAGAATTTTTTCCAAAAGACTTGCAAAAGAAAGCGATATGGTGTAATATTATAGTTGCAAATAAAGTGCAAAACTTTACAGGAGGTTTTCAATCATGTCAGTAAAAGTTGCAATTAACGGATTCGGCAGAATCGGGCGTCTTGCCTTCAGGCAGATGTTTAATGCCCCGGGGTATGAGATCGTCGCCATCAACGACCTCACCAAGCCCGAGATGCTCGCTCATCTTCTCAAGTATGATACCGCTCAGGGCGGCTACTGCGGAAGAATAGGCGAGAACCTTCACACCGTCGATGTTAAGCCCGCCGAGTATGCGGAGGACGGCAAGACCGTTACCGTTCCCGGCGCCATCATCGTTGACGGCAAGGAGATCACCATTTATGCAGAGCCCAAGGCCGAAAAGCTTCCTTGGGGCAAGCTCGGTGTCGACGTTGTTTTGGAGTGCACGGGCTTCTACACCTCTAAGGCGAAGAGTCAGGCTCACATCGACGCAGGCGCCAAGAAGGTCGTCATCTCCGCTCCCGCGGGCAACGATCTTCCCACCATCGTCTTCGGCGTCAACGAGAAGACCCTCACTAAGGACGACACCATCATCTCCGCTGCTTCCTGCACCACCAACTGCCTCGCCCCGATGGCAAAGGCTCTCAACGATTACGCTCCGATTCAGAGCGGCATCATGAGCACCATTCACGCCTACACGGGCGACCAGATGATTCTTGACGGCCCGCACCGCAAGGGCGATCTCAGAAGAGCACGCGCAGGCGCTGCCAACATCGTTCCTAACTCGACAGGCGCTGCCAAGGCTATCGGCCTCGTCATTCCCGAGCTCAACGGCAAGCTCATCGGCTCTGCCCAGAGAGTTCCCGTACCGACAGGCTCCACCACCATTCTCACCGCCGTCGTAAAGAAGGCCGACCTCACCAAGGAGGGCATCAACGCCGCTATGAAGGCCGCCGCTTCCGAGTCCTACGGCTACAACGAAGATCCCATCGTCTCCTCCGACGTCATCGGCATGAGATACGGCTCCCTCTTCGATGCCACCCAGACCATGGTCGCCAAGATCGCCGACGATCTCTATGAGGTTCAGGTAGTTTCTTGGTACGACAACGAGAACAGCTACACCAGCCAGATGGTCAAGACCATCAAGTATTTCGCTGAGCTCGACAAGTCCCTCAACGACTAAATTCCCCCCAACCAAAAGGCCTCTCCTTTGTGAGAGGTCTTTTTTGTACGATGGCGATACCGAGTGATTTTTTGAAGTTATCACGATATATAATGCAAAGTGCCCCGCTTTTGCAGGGCGCCTCGCATGAATATGAAAATCACAAGAATGGAAGTGAATATTTTAATCCTTAAACCCCAAGAATCCCGGGTACTCATCTTCTCCCGCGGGCTCGAGCGCACCCGTTTTAACGGCCGCGCCGCCGTACCAGCCCATGAGGTTCCACATAACGATGTGCGGGCAGTGATAGTCGATGACCTCAGCCGCGCAGTCGGGCGAGCGGTCCTTAAGCGTTTCGGTTGCAAGCTTCCCTATCTCGGTCATCATCTCCTTGAGCGCGTTGAACTCCTCGCCCAAAATTCCGTAGAGCAGCTGATTGCGCTGTTCTTCCGTGAAAATCGGGTAATTTCCCTTGATATTAGGCTCTTCTCGGCCAAAATCAAAGCCGTTTACAAACCTCTCGCGATCATAAGCCGCCCAGAATAATATCCAAGTTGCCTTCTGATTGGCGGCCGTCCCTGAGCCTGCATAGCATATCGTGCCGTAATCCCTGCTTGATTCGAGGTTTTTGTCCTCGATCCCGTAGCATATTCCCGTGACGTCCTTGCCGCCGACTCGGTACATCGGGCGGAATTTAGCGCCGCCGTCGGTCTGCTGAGTGCCGCTCATGACCGCAAAGGCGAAGATATCCCACAAGAGTATATTGTCCGAGAATTTATCCGCGCCGTCGAAGCCGATTTTCCTGATCTCGGGCAGCTTTTCTCGGGCGGCGTCAACAAAAGCCTTCACCCTGCTCGGGTATTTTTCATTGAGCGCGTTGAGGATATCCTCGTTATAATCCTTTGTGAAGATGGGAATGCAGGTCTGATATTTTTTGCCCTGCTGCTTGATGAAGTTATAGCGCAAAAGCGTGTCAAGCTCGTCCTCAAGATAAACCGAGGCGATGCCGAGCTCTACCGAGAGCTGCTCAACGGTCATCGGCTCATAATAGGCCGACAGCAGAATCTGCCCTGGCAGCTTTCTTGTCACCAGATTGTCGAATGCGTTGTTATAGTCGCCGTTAAAAATATAGCGAAACTTAAACGGCTGAGGGTTAAAGCTTTTTTCACCGAACTGTCTTTCCATAGCGATACCTTCCTTTAAAATTTTTCGTGACTGAAACAGGTTGAACTTAACCGTCTGCGTCGTAAGGCCGTATTTTTCCGCGATGTCCCTTATCGGCATTCTTTCGTAGTAATAGGCCACGGTGCAGATTCGATATTTTTCCGACAAAAATGCGAGCTCCCGCCGAAGAATATTTTCCCTCTCTTTTTCCTCAAGGTCATCTTCAAAGTCCGCCTGATCTGCCGTCTCCTCGTCAAGCTCAGCAGTCTCACTCTTTGAGATCTTGCGAAGATACTGTTTATATGTATTAGCCGCGACTTTCCAGACGAACCCGAAGAAGGCGTCGTCGCATTTGAGATTCGGGGCGCTTTTCAAAACCGCGAGAATGATATCCGAGCAAAGGTCCTCGGCCTTATAAGGGTCAGAGGTCTTGTGCAGCGACCAAAGATACAGCGTTCTCATGTTTTCCGAAACAAGCTCTCCCGCTCTCTGAGTTGTCATAAATGTTCACCTGCCGATTTGAATGGTTTGAATGATGAATGTTCTGAAAGCTTTCACTCATATAGTGTCACGAACCCGAAAAAGGTTAGAAGAAATTTGAAAAAATTTTATATTCTTTCGCGGCACCAAAATAAGAGCCCCCTATCGGGGGCTCTTATTTTGGTGCCGCTGGCCGGACTCGAACCGGCACGCTTGGGGGCGGGGGATTTTAAGTCCCATGTGTCTGCCAATTTCACCACAGCGGCGTGCCTTTATAATACCACGTTATCTTGAAAATGTCAATAAAGCATAGAAAAATATTTTCGGGGAATACTATCAAAAACGGAAAGGACTGTTACCCATGCCGAAAAAAGAGAAGCTGAAAATCTACAAGCCCCGCGGAAAGGTGATACCTCTTTACGAGACCAACACCATCACCGACAACGTCACCAACCCCAAAAACGAGCGCATCTACAACCGTTCCGAGGAAAATATCATCCTCGCCAAAGAAGAGGTCGACGCCAACAAGAAGTAGCTCAAAGCAGAAGCTCCCTCGGGGGCTTTTGTCTTTTAATATGTGGGAGTGTCCATTACGCACACATTATCCTCGGCATTTAAAACCGTCGCCGCAGGCGACACCTTGAAACTCTAACATCTGATTTCTGACTTCTATCCTCTTGATGTGGCCGCTTCGGCCACATTTTAATATGTATCCGTATTGCAAAATCCCTGCGGTTGTGATAAAATATAAAAAGACACCGTGTCGTCCTCCTGTCCGATCGCATAATATGTTATCGGGGAGGCGGAAATTTTGAGAGATTTTATATTCACCCTTGTGATAATCGCGGCGACGGCTCTGCTGATATATGTGATCCGTTTTCTGACCCGAGGGCTGCGAACCTCCTGCGTTCGGCCGAGGGCAGAGCTGATTCTTTATTACGAGACCGACTGCGAATGTATCGAGTATGACATCGCAAAAGTATTGTCATCGCCCGCCATGACGGGTTTTGAGCTGTCGCTTCGGGTGGTAGACGTGATAAACACGCCCGAGAGCAGGGCTTGGCTTGAAGAGCTTCGCAAAAAAACGGGCGTCGATTTTGAAATAGTGGAGGCTGAGGACAACGGAAAACGGAAATACCGTGACGATAAAAGGGACTGTTGACAGCGTTACATACCGAAACGACGACAACGGCTTCGGCGTTATCGTCCTCGATTACGGCGGCGACCCGCTCAACGTTGTCGGCGAGCTCGGCAACGTTGAAGAGGGCGAAGACCTCGAGCTCACGGGCTCGTTCACAAATCACCCGAAATTCGGCGAGCAGTTCAAGGCGGAGATCTGTATCCGCTCCCTGCCCGTCGAGGCTTCGGCGATTCAGCGCTATCTTGCGGGCGGCGTTGTAAAGGGCATCGGCCCCGTTTTGGCGAAGAAGATCGTCGCGAAATTCGGCGACAAGACCCTTGAAATTATGGAGAGCGAACCCGAGCGCCTTGCCGAGGTCGAGGGCATCACCCCGATAAAAGCGAAGTCCTACGCCGAGGAGTTTGAAAAGGTCATCGGCTTCCGCACGCTTCTGATGTATTTTACCGATGCCAAAATCCCCGCTGTCTACGGCATCAGGGCATGGAAAAAATACGGCGAGTCCGCGCTAATGCTCATCGACCGTAACCCCTATATTCTCTGCTCATACGGAATCGAGCTCCCGTTTTTAAAGGCCGAGGAGATCGCCCGCGACAAGGGCATTCCCGAGGATTCCGCGTTCCGCCTCAGCGCTGGCGTAAAGTATATACTTGAAGAAAACGCCGACGCGGGCCACACCTGCCTGCCGCAGGACAAGCTCACCGACCTTGCCGCGCGGCTTCTTCGGGTCGAGCTTTCCGACGTCACCTCCGCCATCGGGAAAGAGGCCGAGGAGGAGAACCTCTACATATACTATAAAAAGGACAGGCCCTTTGTGATGCTCCGCGACTATTATATAGCCGAGGATTACATCGCCCGCCGCCTCGCGATGATGAATTCGCTTTCCTATGATACAAGAATAAACTACGACGAGGTCATCGACATCGCCGAGCGCGAGAACGGCATTTTCTATGCCGACAAGCAGCGCGAAGCCATAAATACCGCGCTTTCAAAGGGCTTCATGGTTCTAACGGGCGGCCCGGGCACGGGCAAGACCACCACCCTCAACGCGATAATATCCCTTTACGAGCAGCAGGGCATGAAGCCGCTGATCTGCGCCCCAACGGGCCGAGCCGCCAAGCGCGCCTCCGACCTCACGGGCTATGAAGCCAAGACAATTCACCGCCTTTTGGGCGTCAAGGCGGGCGGCGAGATAGCGGGCTTTGAGCACAACGAGAACAACCTTCTTGACTGCGACGCCGTCATCGTCGACGAAATGTCGATGGTCGACTCACTGCTCTTCGAGGCGCTTCTGCGCGCTATCCCTATCGACTGCAAGCTTATAATGGTCGGCGACAGCGACCAGCTGCCGTCGGTCGGCGCAGGCAACGTTCTTCACGATATAATCGAGTCAAAAACCGTCCCCGTGATATCTTTGACCGAGATTTTCAGGCAGGCCCTCGAGAGCGCGATAGTCACCAACGCCCATAAAATCGTCAGGGGCGAGATGCCCGAGCTCGACAATTCAAAGGATTTCTTCTTTTTGCAGCGCCTCGATTTCGAGCCCGCCGCCGAGCTCACCGTCGACCTCTGCGAGACCCGCCTGCCCAAGGCGTACGGCCTCGACACGATAACCGATATTCAGGTCCTCTCGCCGACGAGAAAGGGCCCTCTCGGCACCGTCGAGCTCAACAAGCGGCTCCAATCCGCCCTGAACCCGCCATCCCGTCAGAAGTCCGAGATAAAGACTTTTCTCTACACCTTCCGAACGGGCGACAAGGTAATGCAGACCAAGAACGACTACGAGATCGAGTGGAAAAAGGGCGATGAAAAGGGCGCGGGCATCTTCAACGGCGACATCGGGGTGATAACCCGCCTCAACCGCCTTTTGGGCGAGATTGTCATTGACTTTGACGGCCGCGTCGCAAGCTACAACGTCGGCATGCTCGAAAACGTCGAGCTCGCCTACGCCGCGACGGTCCACAAAAGCCAAGGCAGCGAGTTCGACGCCGTAATTCTGCCAATCCTCGGCGGCTATGACAAGCTCTACTTCCGAAATCTTCTCTACACCGCCGTCACTCGGGCGAAAAAATATCTTGTCATCGTCGGCTCAAAAAAGCGGCTCGAGTTCATGATCGGCAACAACAGAAGAATGAACCGCTACACCTGTCTGCGGCAGATGCTTATCGAAGAATCATTCGGAGGCGAAAATGAGCAGAATAGCTGATTTTGTTTGTGATCTTGTTTTCCCGAACCGCTGTCCGTTCTGCGACCGCTTTATCCCGTGGAATTTCCTCTGCTGTCCCGAGTGCCGCGAAAAGCTTGAAACCGCCGACTTCTGCCCGACCTGCGGAATGGCCGCCTGCGTATGCGGCACCGCCGAATTTTCTTATGATTCCTGCGCCGTCGCGAGGCCGTATACGGGTCTTGTCCGCGAGGGCATACTTCGGCTGAAATATAACCGCGGCTTCAACGCCGCAAAGCTCATCTGCACCGAGCTTTCGGAGAAGCTTAAAAGCCTTGATATTCCCAATAGCGCCGACCTTATAACCGCCGTCCCGATGACAAAATCGCGAAGGCGTTCGACGGGCTACAATCAGGCCGAATATATCGCCAAGCTTCTGTCGAAGAGCCTCGGCCTGCCGCTTGATTTTAAACTCATCGGCAAGAATAAAACCGCGTCGGCCCAGCATAAGCTTTCGGCGGAAGAGCGCAGAGAGGCCGCGAAGTCGGCCTATTTCGCCCCGAAAAGCCATGCCGACATCAGCGGCAAGACGGTAATTTTGTGCGACGATATAATCACCACGGGCAGCACCCTTTCCGAGTGCGCCGCCGTTCTGAAAGCCGAGGGCGCTTCGCGTGTATGCTGCGCGGTGCTTTCGGGAACGCTTTTATCGCCCGATAAAAATATAAAGGAGTGACAACAATGTCGGTACTCGATCTCGGAATCGACCTCGGCACTGCAAACATAATAATTTCGGCGGGCCGAGGCGGGGCCGTTCTCAACGAGCCCACCGTCATCGCCTATGACAGAAATTCCGAAAGGGTAGTGGCTTTCGGCACCGAGGCATATAAAATGATAGGCCGCGCCCCCGAGCACATCGCGGTAATACGTCCGCTCAGAGACGGGGTGATCTCCGACAACGACATGGCTCAGGAGCTTATCCGCCTCTGCATATTAAAGGTCATCGGCAAAAAGCTCATCAACCCGCGAATCGTGATGTGTGTGCCGAGCGGAATAACCGCCGTCGAGCGCAAGGCTGTCGTCGAAAGCGCGGTCTCTGCGGGTGCGCGAACGGTTTATCTTATTGAAGAGCCTGTCGCCGCACTTTTGGGCGCGGGTGAGGACATAATGCGCCCGTTCGGAAGAATGGTCGTCGATATCGGCGGCGGAACGTCCGACGTCGCGGTCACGTCTCTCGGCGGAATAGTCGCCGCGAATTCGGTAAAAAAGGCGGGCAACGCCTTCAACGCGTCAATTCAGCGCTATTTCGAGGACAATAAGCGAATCTTAATCGGCGAGCGCATGGCCGAAGAAGCGAAGATAAACTGCGGCAACATGTTCTGGCCGTCGGGCGAAAAATGCGGCGTCGTCTCGGGCAGAAGCCTGATAAGCGGCCTCCCCGCGAGGTGCGAGATAAGCGAAGACGACATCTGCCGAGCCATCACCGACGATGTCGACGCGATAATCGCCGCGATACGAACTGTTTTCGAGATGACCCCGCCCGAGCTAGTCGGCGATATTTACGAACACGGCATACTCCTGACGGGCGGCGGCGCGCTGCTTCGCGGCCTTGATATGTATATAACGCGCGAATTCGGCGTGAAAACCTTTGTTGCCGATGATCCTCTCGGCTGCGTTGCGAGGGGCACGAACATCGCTTTCAAGGTGCGCGACAAACTCCGCAACGGCTTTGAAAAGGTCCGCGCCTGAATAAAATAGAAATTTTTGCCAATAATCCTCCTGAACAACTTCAGAGAGCGTGTTCAAGAACAAAAAAGTTTTCGGTGAGTAATCAAATATTGCGACAGCGCAAAATCGGGTAACCCTGTCAAAACCAAAAAGTTTTCGCCCCAACCATTCTCGGTATGCGAGAGTAACAAAAGCTGATTTCCCTGTCAAAATCCAAAAGTTTTCGCTCAAGCCTTTTTTAAAAGGCTTGCGAGAGTCCAGAGGCGAGTAGCCTCTGGTCGCGCTCCGCAGAGCGAGAAATCTCATACGTAGTGCGCTCCGCAAGGGGTGAATTTCAAAACAGCTCGGCGAGCTGTTTTGAAAGAGGGGACGACCTGTAAGAGAGGGCGTCCCCTTATGACACGCAGCTCTGACAAGAGCTGCGAACCTTAACGTTGAAGTCCAAACCAAATGCGGCCGAGCATACTCTTTTAAAAGCGTAAGCGAAACGCAGGAGGGGGAGCGAAAACAATCCGGTGAATTGTTTTCGCGTGGGGAAACCCTCGTCGGGGGTTTCCCCGTGCCGCCGAGCTTGCGAGGCGGCCTATGCGGAGGGGGTTCGGGGGAACCTGCAGGGTGCCCCCGATACTAAAGCAGAAAGGGTGCGGGGAAACCTGCAAGGTGCCCCTGACACTAAAATTGTGTGGCCTTGTTCGCTTTGCTACCCCTTTTACCTTCTTCGCTCGGCGGCCTATGCGGAGGGGGTTCGGGGGAACCTGCAGGGTGCCCCCGATACTAAAGCAGAAAGGGTTCGGGGGAACCTGCAAGGTGCCCCCGACGCTAAAATTGTGTGAACTTGTCCACCCCTTTTACCTTCTTCGCTCGGTAGTGCGGAGGGGGCGTGGGGGAACCCGCAGGGTGCCCCCGCCTCTCACTTATATAACTCAACGGTCTTACCCCGCCTTTTCGCTTTCATTTTCGCTCATAGTGTGCTCACCCAACTTCCCCGTTCTCCCTCTCTCTGCCCCATCAGGAGGCTTTTTATGAAAAAATTAACCATCTCAATCTTTCTCTCCCTGCTTCTTTGCGCGGTTCTGAGCGTTCTTTCCAACGCCGCCGAGGTCGAAAAAATGACCGACAAGGTGATACGTCTCCACGTCATCGCGAACTCCGACTCCGAGGCCGACCAGGCCTTAAAGCTCAAGGTTCGCGACAGCATTCTCGCCGCGGTTTCCGATGCCGTCGCCGACTGCGATTCAAAGGATGAAGCCCTCGAGCGCATATCCGCCAACATTTCCGAGATAAAATCCGCCGCCGAGCAGACCGTTTCCGCGAGCGGCGAACCCTGCCCGCTGAGCTGCACCCTCGGCCGCGAGACGTTCGACCGCCGCACATATGACGATTTCGAGCTCCCCGCGGGCGAGTACGACTCACTGATAATAAGGCTCGGGGCGGGCGAGGGCAAAAACTGGTGGTGCGTTTGCTACCCCTCACTATGCCTCGGTGCGGCCGTTTCGGTCGATGACTGTCCTGTTTTTTGCGATGGCGAGCTCCGCATTCTCAAAGAGCCCGAAAAGGCCCGCTACAAGCTCTGGTGCTTCGAGCTCATCAGAAAAATCGGAAAATTTCTCAAATGAGTCCGTTTTTTTGGACTCCGTGAGGAAAAGGCCCGAAAACGGTTTGACATCTTTAAAAACGTATGGTAAGATTAAATTAGGGGGTGAGCGAATGCTCAGGCTGTATTTCGGCGAGAATCAGGGCGAAAAGCTCCGCGTCTGCGCCGAAGAAATGAAGAAGCTTTTGTCGGTCGGCAAGCGCGTTTTAGCGATAGTGCCCGACCAGTTTTCCTTTGCGTATGACAAGGCGCTCTACCGCGAGCTCGGCCCGAAGGCGTTCAACTCGGTCACTGTCCTGAGCTTCAAACGTCTCTCCGAGGCGCTCATCGGCAAATTCGGCGCCCCCGACGGCACGCTCGTCACCCCTAACGACCGCATGATAATTCTCTGGCTCGCGCTGAAAAACGTCCGCGCCGAAAAGTCCCTGCGAATTCTTTCTCGATCTGTTGAAAAGCCCGCTTTTTGCGAGGACATGTCCGAGCTCTTCGACTCATTCGGCAGGGGAGGCGTGACGGTTGAGGCGCTTAAAAAGGCTTCCGATGCTCTTTCTGGCACCCTTGGCGACAAGCTTTCCGATGTCGCCGAAATTTATTCCGAATACATATCTTTGATGCATAAGCGTTCACTTCGCGATGAAAGCTCCGAAATTTCCGAGGGTGCGAAGATAGCGGCTGAAAATTCCGTCTTCCGAGGCGCCGATATCTACGTCGACCGCTTCGACAGCTTCACTCAGGACGAGCTCATGCTTCTCAGCGCGATGACCCGCGACGCCGATTCGGTTACGGTCTGCATACCCGCGCCGAAAAGCTTTCCTCGGTCGGCGGTCTCGCCGTTTGCCCACTGCGCCGCCACCCAAAAGGCGCTCGTCGCCCTTGCCGAGCAGACCAACGCCCGCATTGAATTTTTATCCTGCGATCTCCCCAAAACTGCCGACAGGGTTCTTGCGGGCCTCGGCGACTGCCTCTTCGGCCGCCCGAAAGAAAAATTTCAAAGCTGCGAGAGCGTTTTTTCTGTCCGCGCCGATACCGTCCATGAAGAATCCGAATATGTCGCCGCGAAGATCCGCGAGCTCGTCACGAAAGAGGGTTACGGCTTCAACGACATCGCGGTCATAACCCATGATATCGAGGGCTACTCGGGCCCTCTTTCCGCCGCGTTTTCGCGCTACGGCATCGAGGCTTTCATCGACCGCCCCGAGCCCGCCTCGGGCATGTCTTTGGTGCTTTTTGCGCTTGATGCCGTCGAAGCCGCGGCCACCCGCGCCCCCGACACCGACAAAATTCTCCGCTATATCCGCTCGCCGTTTTCGTCGCTCGATACCGAGGAAGTCTCGCTCCTCTGGGATTACAGCGTCCGCTGGAACGTCGACAAGGAGATGTGGAAGAGCGATTTTACCGCCCGCACGAGTGAAGACCTCGCCGCCGTGAATTCCGCGAGAAAAAAGGCTGTCGAGCCGCTTTTGAGGCTTCACGAGGCCGCAAAGTCCGCGACGGCGAAGCAGACCGCATCCGCTTTCTGCGAATTTCTCAAAGAAACCGACGCCGCCAAGCGCGCCTACGATGTCATCGAGGACTGCGCCGACCCCGATTTAAAGCTTGTCACCGCGAGGCTCTTCAAACAGCTCTGGAACGCGGTGATGTCCGCGGTCTCCTCGATTTACCTGATTGCGGGCGATGAAAAAATGTCGCTGCGAGCTTTCGGCGATCTTTTGCGGCTGATACTTTCGCGAAGCTCTGTCTCGAACCCGCCTCAGAAGCTTGAAAGCGTCACTGTCGCCGATGTCGGCCGCTCGGTGATAGCCGCCCCGAAGGTCGCGTTCGTCGTCTGCCTTGCCGATGGGGTTTTCCCTGCCGATGTCAAAAAAACGGGCCTCTTTTCGGGCCGAGACATCGCCGCCTTGAATTCTCTCGGCCTCAGATTTGACATAACCCCCGAGGCCCGCCTCTGCTCCGAGCGCTTCGACTGCCACAAGGCTCTGACTGCCCCGACCGAGCGCCTTTACCTGAGCTTTTCGGGCGCCGATTTAAAGGGCCGAGAGCTTCGCCCGTCGCGATTTTTGGCCTCGATCCGCGACTACTGCGGTGTAAAAACCGTCTCCGCGAACTCCTTCGGCCCGAGGCTTTACTGCTCGACCCCTGCCGCCGCCTATTACAACAGCGCCGTCAGCGAGTCGATGACCCCGACAGAAAAATCCTCCGTTTCCGCCGCGCTGATGACCCTGCCCGAGTACCGCGAAAAGATTTCAAGAAATTCCCAAGGCTCAAGCGGTCTCCATCATCTCAGCCCCGATATTTCGCGCAAGCTTTTTGCCGAACGCGACATCAACGTGACCGCTTCAAGAATTGACGTATACAACAGATGCAACTTTGAATACTTCTGCAAATTCGGCCTTAAGTTAGAGCCGATAAAGCCTCTCGAGGTCGACCCCGCGAACAGGGGAACGGTAATGCACTTTCTTTTCGAGAGCGTTCTCGAATATTTCGGCGACAACTTTTCCGAAGCCGACACCGCCGAAATTTCAGCGCTTGTCGAAAAGCTTCTTGATGAATACTCCGAAACCAACCTCGGCGGAGATTTCGGAAAAAGTGCAAAGTTTTCCGCCGATTACAGGCGGCTCGGCGGCGCCGCTCTCGAAATTCTTCTCAATATGAGAGAGGAATTCCGACTTTCCAAGTTCCGCCCCGTGAGGTTTGAGTACGACCTCTCAAAAGAAAACGGCGAAAGCGTTCTATCGGTGCCGCTCGGCCGAGGGCTTCGCCTGAATATCCGAGGAATCGTCGACAGGGTCGACACCTACACCGCCCCTGACGGCAAGAGATATCTTCGGGTGATCGACTACAAAACGGGCAGCAAAAAATTTTGCTTTGAGGACATATACAACGGGCTGAACCTCCAGCTCCTGCTCTACATACTTGCCCTGACTGAGGGAACCGACGCCGACTTCAAGGACTGCGTCCCCGCGGGGATACTGTATATGCACGCGGGTTTTCCCGAGTGCCGCGAAAACTTTGACCCCCTCGGCGAGGGTTCAAAGAACAGGCTCAAAAGAATCGCCGAACAGCTGCGCCGCGACGGCCTTATTGTCGACATCGGCGATTCGGTCCTCGCGATGGACGAAAGCGTCAGCGGTGATTATGTCCCCGTGACGCTTAAAAAAGACGGCTCCTATTCCTCCCGCTCCGAGGTCATCAGCGAAAAGAGCTTCAGGCTTTTAGAAGATTTTGCCAAGCGAAGCGCCATACGTTTTGCCGACGGTCTTTTGAGCGGAAAAATCGAAGCCGCCCCGATAGGCGACGACCCCGAGCATCTTCGGTGCGCCTATTGTGATTATTATTCTGTCTGCGACAGAAGAAAGTACATGATGAGAATTATCGACAGGGCCGACGGCGACAAGCTCAGGCTCGAGATAGCGGGAGGCGACAGCGATGTATAACTGGACCGACGAACAGCTTGAAGCTATAAACACCGTCGGTGCTCCGATAATCGTCTCCGCCGCCGCTGGAAGCGGAAAAACCGCCGTTCTTGTCGAGCGCACCGTCAGGCTTCTCTGCGATGAAAAACTCGCCGTTCCTGCCGATGCTCTTCTTGCGGTAACGTTCACCAACGATGCCGCCGCCCAGATGTCGCGAAAGCTCACCCAAGAGATAGATCTTCGCGCTGCTTCAGAGCCCGACAACGATTGGATACAGCGTCAGCAGGCGCTATTAAGGCTCGCCGAGATAACCACAATCAACGCCTTTTGTTATAACATCGTCAAGGACAACCTCTCCGAGACCGACTTTCAGAGCGGCGTGCGAATCCTCGAAGAAAACGAGGCCGCGATGCTCACCGACCGCGCCCTTACAACGGTTTTAGAACGTGAATATGCCGAACGCCCAGCCGAGACCGAGGAGCTCATCTCCCTGTTCTGCCGCGAAAACGACGCCAACCTCCGCCGAATGATACTTCAAATTTACGGCTTCTTAAGGTCGCTTCCCTTTTCCGAGCATTGGATCAGAACCACCCTGAAAAGGCTTCGCGACGGCGCCGCCTCGGCCGAGCTTTTAAGCGACCTCGACGAATCTTCAAACGAGCTTGTCGGCCTGATTTTAAGCGCGATTTCCCGCCTGCGTGCTGTCTGCGAGGCGCTTGAATACCACTCGGCAGCCCGTGAAATTCTTCTCTTTAACTGCGATGTCGCCGAAGCCGCCGCCGAAACTGTCAGAATCTGCAAGCGCGAAGAAATCGCCCCGCTATGCAAAAACCTCGTCTGGAAGCCCCTCACGGGCGCGCGTCAGACCAAGTCGGAGCGTCAAAGCGCGTCAGAGCTTGAGGCGGGGCTCTATGAATCCGCCAAAAACTGTTACAGCCATCTCAAAGACCTTTTTGAAGAGCTCGCCGACAGCGGCTGCTATACCGAAGAAACCGTCGCCGAGGACGCCGAAAAGGTCGCCGATTATTTTGAAAAGCTGGTGCGAATCTGCCGCCTTCTTGAGGAGGAGACCCACCGAATGAGGGTCGAGCGCAACGCCGTCGATTTTGCCGACACCGAGCTTATGACCGTCTCTCTGCTCACGGCCTGCGACGAAAACGGCGTCGTGAGAAGAACCCCGCTCGCCGAAGAAATCGTTGCCTCGAAGCGCTATAAGGTCATTCTCATCGACGAATTTCAGGACGTCAACAACCTCCAGGAGGTCATTTTCAAGGCGATATCCGACACCGACGACCTCTCGCGGATAGGTAAAAACGTCTTTGTCGTCGGCGATGTCAAACAGGCCATCTACCGCTTCCGCCAGGCCAACCCGAGAATATTCATGCGCACCCGAGCCCTCGGAAAATCGCCCGAAAGCCCCGTGCGCGAGCTTTTGCTGAGAAAGAATTTCAGAAGCCGACAGAGCATTCTCTCCTTCTGCAACTATGTTTTCGGCGCGCTGATGTCGGACCGAATGGGCGAGACCGACTATACCGACGAAGAAGCGCTCGTCTGCGGCTCTGATTTCGGCAGCGCCGACAGCCCCGTTGAGGTCATCGTCTATGATTCCGACTGCGACGACACCGTCCTTGACATCGAGTTCACCGCCGCCGCAAGAAAGATAAGGCAGTTAATCGACCTCGGCGCTGAGGTCAAAGACGGCGACACATACAGGCCCTGCCGCCCGTCCGATTTCTGCGTGCTCACAAGAAACAACATCGACGGCTCAAAGATCGCCCCGATATTTGAAAAAGAGGGCCTTAAAATTCTCTCGAGCGACACCTCGGGCTATCTTCGCTCGCGAGAAATTTCGGTGCTTTTGAACCTTTTGGCCGCGATATCAAACCCGATGCAGGACATTCCGCTCGCCTCGGTGATGCTCTCGCCGATAATGGGCTTTTCCGATGATGACGTCGCCAACCTGCGCATTTTAAGCCGCGAAAGTAAACTCTATAAAATAATTCTCGGGGTCGCAAACGGCGATTATTCCGCCCCCGAGCTGCTAAAAGAAAAGTGCACGGCTGCGGTCGGGCTATTAAAAAAGCTGTCTGTCCTCGCCTCGGGAAGTACCCTCACGCGGCTCATTCGGCAGATCTACGACCTCACCGACATTTTCGCGCTCGCCTCTTCTTATGAAGACGGCGCTCAGAAGTGCGCGAACCTTTATCTTCTGCTCGAATACGCCCGAAGCTATGAGCAGTCGTCGCCCGACGGCGTCGCGGGATTTTTAAGGTATATTGACTACATATCTTCAAGCGGCGGCGACTTTGAACAGGCGCTCACCGTCACCGAATCGGCCGAAGCCGTCGTGATAAAAACTGTTCATCGCTCAAAGGGTCTTGAATACCCGTTTGTATTCCTGCTCCAGACCGAAAAGCGCTTCAACCTCAGCGACATTTCGCGAAACGTTCAGCTCAGCGAGGAGAGGGGAGTCGGCCTCAGCTTTTTGGACTATGAGACCCTCACAAAGCGCCCGACGGCATTCTGGGAGCAGGTCAGAAACGACGCTAAATCAAAGCTTCTTTCCGAGGAGCTTCGGCTTTTATATGTTGCGATGACAAGGGCAAAGGAGCGGCTCTTTATTCTTCTTGATATCGGCGAAAGCGCGATAAAGCGGGCTGTAAAGTTTTCTTATGAGATCGACGGCTATCGGGTCGCGCCCGCGGTGGCTCAGAAGGCCGTATGCACCGCCGACTGGCTCATGATGGCGCTGATGAAGCACCCGAATTTCGAGGCTTTGCGCTCGAAGCTTGACGCGGGCACATACTGCGACTCTGAGAACCTTCCGCCGCTCAAAGTAAGCGCCATGCCCGAATCGGTTTATCACGAAGAAGCCGCTGCGCCGAGCGTTGAAGCCGCCGATATTTCCCTCGCCGACGACCTTGTTAAAAGCTTTTCGGTGAGCACCTCGTGGCGGCTTACCGAGAACGAGGCAAAGCTGACCGTCTCGGAGATTGTAAAGGACGACGCCCTTACATTCTTCCCGCGGGTGCCGAGCCTCGACGAATCGCTTGAAGAATTCACCGCCGCGCAAAAGGGCACCATCACCCACAAATTCATGCAGTTCTGCGACCTCTCCCTCGCGATGGCCGACCTCGACAGGGAGATAAAGAGGCTTGTGTCGCTGAACATTCTCACAAGTCGAGAGGCCGAAGCGGTCAACCGAGAGAGCGTGCTTCGGTTCTTTGAGAGCGACATCTGCCGAAGAATGAAGCAGAGCCCGAATGTTCTTCGCGAGAAGAGGTTTATCGTTCGGTTCGACGACATTTCGGTCGATAAGATGCTTGAAGATATCTACAAGGGCACCGACGGAATGCTTCAGGGCGTGGCCGACTGCCTTTTCGAGGAGGAGGACGGCTTTGTCCTCGTCGACTATAAGACCGACAGGGTGAGCTCGCTTTCCGAGCTCTCGGAGAGATATTCGGGGCAGCTTGAGCTTTATAAGGCGGCGTTTGATGTTCTTCTTGACAAGCCCGTAAAATCAAGCTATATCTATTCGTTCAGGCTCGGCGAGGGGATAGAGGTCGGGCTTTGAAAAAAATTTTAAAAACCCCTTGACAAAATCGAAAAGCGGGTATATAATACTCGGGTAAAGAAAGCAGAAGCGTTCGCGTTCTCACCTCAAGCGCATTAGTGAAGAGGTCGATAGTTTAAAGTCACGGCGGGGTTTACCCTATGTGTTTTTGAGCGCGGCGGTTTGCTTGCGCTCTTTATTTATTCTATTTTTGGAGGTGTTGCGCCATAGTCAGCATGGAGCACCAGATCAACGAAGAAATTCGCGATGCACAAGTCAGGGTCATCGACTCGGACGGAACTCAGCTCGGCATTATCTCCTCGAAAGAGGCGCTTGATATCGCCGTATCAAAGGAATTGGACCTTGTTAAGATCGCACCCGCGGCAAACCCGCCTGTCTGCAAGATAATGGACTATGCAAAGTATTGCTTTGAGCAGCAGAAGCGCGAGAAAGAGGCAAGGAAGAACCAGAAAACGGTCGATATAAAAGAGGTCAAGATGACCTCGAAGATCGGCACAAACGACTTCAACACAAAGGTCAACCAAGCTGTTAAGTTCCTCAAGGGCGGCGACAAGGTTAAGGTGTCTGTCGGTCTCCAGCGGCGCAAGGGCGTTGCAATCCATTCCGAGATAAGCACCGATCTTCTTGAACAGTTCAAACAGGCCGTGGCCGAATACGCGGTTTTTGACAAGCCGAGCAAGATCGAGGGAAGAAACATAGTTTTGTTTATCTCACCCAAAAAGCAGTAATAATTTTTAGGAGGATACAAAAATGGCAAAAATCAAGGTTAAAACCCATTCGGGCTCAAAAAAGCGCTTTGCTTTTACGGGCACGGGCAAGGTAAAGTTCCAGCACGCCAACAAGAGACACCGCCTTGTCTCTAAAGATCACAAGGCAAAGAGACTCGCAAGAGGCACCGCTTACGCATCGAGCGCAAATATCGAGGCACTCAGAAAAACTATCCCTTACAAATAATCACGGGTTGTAAGGTGAAAACATCAAATTAACGGAGGTATGAAATTATGGCTCGTGTTAAGGGAGCAATGATGACCCGCAAGAGAAGAAATAAGACTTTGAAGCTTGCAAAGGGTTACTGGGGTTCAAAATCAAAGCATTTCAAGATGGCTAAACAGGCCGTCATGAAATCTGGCAACTACGCATATATCGGAAGAAAGCAGAAGAAGCGCGAATTCCGCCAGCTTTGGATCGCGAGAATTTCCGCGGCCGCAAAGATGAACGGAATCAACTATTCCACTCTCATGAACGGCCTTAAAAAGGCGGGCATAACGCTCAACAGAAAGATGCTTTCCGAAATCGCTATCAACGACCCCGCAGGATTTACGGCAATCGTCGAAAAAGCAAAGGCCGCTCTTTAATCGCGAATAAAACACGCTCCCGCGCGGGCGTGTTTTCTCATTATCGGACAATCGGGGGAATAAAATGAGAATTACAAGCCGCGAAAATCCGCGTGTAAAGCAGTATATACTTCTCAGGGATAAAAAATCGGCCCGAAAAAGCGACGGCCTCTTTGTCATCGAGGGCGCAAGGCTTGCGCTCGACGCGATAAAAGAGGGCGTGAAGCTTGAATGCGCGTTCTTTTCCGATTCGGCCGCCGAGCACTTTCCCGATGCGGTTTCGGCGCTTTCGGGGGCCCTCGGCGAGAGGCTTTATTCGGTCGATGACGCCCTCGCCCAAAAGCTGGCGGGAACGGTCGCGACTCAGGGAATTTTCGCGGTCGCGGCAAGACTTGACAAAAATCTCCCGTCGGATAAAATAGTATACGGGGGAAAATATCTTGTCCTTGATTCGCTTCAGGACCCCGGGAACGTCGGCACTATTCTTCGCGCGGCCGACGCGATGGGTGTTTCGGGGGTGTATCTCTGCGATTGCTGCGATTTGTATAACCCGAAGCTTATACGCTCGACGATGGGCTCGGTTTTCAGGCTTAAAACCGACGACAGCATGAGCTTTGGCGAGCTCGCGAAGATGTTTTCCGAGGCTCATATACCGCTTTTTGCGACGGTGGTCGACAGCAAGGCAAAGGACATCAGAATCTTTGATTTCCCCGAGAGCTGCGCGGTGGTCATCGGCAACGAGGGCAGCGGGCTCTCTGATGAGGATATTGCGCTTTGCTGCGACAGCATCACGATAAGAATGAAGGGCTCGATCGAGTCGCTGAACGCGGCTTCGGCGGCGACGGTTTTCTTGTGGGAACTCATGAAATGAGGTGGGCGTGACGGAAAGAGCAGAACTTAAATACTGGGTATGGCTCACGATGGCGTTCGGGCCCGCAAACCCGCGAAAATGGAGCGCTCTCAGCCATTACCGCTCGGTTGAGGAAGCCTATGAGAGCATATCTCACGGGGATATGACTTGGCTTTTCCCGAGGGATTTTCAGTCGGTGAAGTCGGCAAGCATGACTGCGGCGGAGAAGATGATTGAATTCTGCGGCGGCAAGAAGATAAAGCTTTGCGCCTTTGACGACCCGATTTTTCCGCAGAGGTTTAAAGATATCAACAACCCGCCGTCGCTGCTGTTTTATATCGGCGATATCTCGGGCATCGACGCCGCCCCGATTATAACCGCCGTCGGCACAAGAAGCCCGAGCGAATATTCGGTCGAGATCAGCAAAAGAATATGCGGTGAGCTCGCCGACGCGGGGTTTGACATCGCGAGCGGCTTTGCCGTCGGGCTTGACAGCGTTGCGCACACCGCGGCGCTCACACACGGGGCAAAAACCTATGCGGTGCTGCCCTGCGGCCTGCTCTACGGATATCCCGCGGAGAACCGAAACGCCAAGGCTGTCATCGCGAAGCACGGCGCGGTCATAAGCGAATATTTCCCGAGCGAGAAGGCGTCGTCGACAAACTTTAAGGCGAGAAATCGGCTTCTTTCGGCGATAAGCCTCGGAACGCTGGTGCTTCAGTCGTCAAGAAACGGCGGGCCGCTCAGCACGGCTTCGTTCGCGGTTTCGCAGGGGAAGGACATATTCTGTATTCCTCCCCACGAGCTTTACGACGATGAGTACGGCGGAGCGTCGGAGCTTCTTCGCGAGGGGGTAATACCCGTTTTCGACGGCTCGGACATCATCAACGAATACAAAGGAAAATACCCGAACAGGCTCAGGTCTGAGGAGATCAAGGCGAAGATCGCGGCGGCTGAGGCGGATATCCGCCCGAAGCCCGCGCCTAAGCCGAAGACATCGCAAAAAGAAAAAGAAAAGGCAGAGGAGAGCGCACCGCTTATCCCTCCGCCGAGCGACCTTTCGGGCGCAAAAAAGGATATATACGATTTTATCCGCGAGCGGGGAGAGGCTCACCTTGACATGCTCGAGGTCGGCATCGGGGACGTTCTTGAGCTTGACGCCCTTTTGACCGAGCTTGAGCTCGACGGGCTGATACGCTCGCTTCCCGGCAACAGATTCAGCGTTTAACCACGGCAAGAGGTAAGAAATGTCAGATTTAATTATTTTGGAGTCACCCTCAAAAATTCACACGGTTCAGAACACCCTCGGCAAGGGCTATAAGGTCGTCGCATGCATGGGCCATGTCCGCGACCTTCCGAAGTCGAAGCTTTCGGTCGATATCGAACACGGCTTCAAGCCCACATATGTAGACATCGCGGGGAAAGAAAAGGTCATCGAGGACATTCGCAAGCTTGCGCAGAAGTCGGACAACGTTTATTTCGCGACCGACCCCGACCGCGAGGGCGAGGCTATTTCGTGGCACCTTGCGACTCTCCTCGGGTTTGATATGAACGAGAAGAACCGCGTTACATTCAACGAGATCACTAAGACGGGCGTCGAGGCGGGCATGGCTTCGCCGCGCTCAATCGATATGAATATAGTCAACGCCCAGCAGGCGAGGAGGATCCTCGACAGGATCGTCGGCTATAAGCTCTCGCCGTTTTTGTGGAAGAAGGTCAGAAGGGGCCTCTCGGCGGGAAGAGTTCAGTCGGCGGCGGTCAGAATGATTGTCGACCGCGAGAACGAGATTCGCTCGTTTGTGCCGATAGAATACTGGAGCGTTGAGGCAAAGCTTCAGGCGGCGGGCTCGAAAAAGGCGTTCACCGCAAAGCTTGCGACCGTCGACGGCAAAAAGGCCGACCTTAAAACCAAGGAGGAGACCGATGCGGTTCTTGCAAGAATCAACGGTGCGGATTTCAATGTCATCAGCGTTAAAAACGGCACAAGGCAGCGCTCGCCAGCGGCGCCTTTCTCGACCTCAACGCTTTTGCAGGACGCCGCTCAGCGCCTCGGCTGGCAGGCAAGAAGAACCATGAGCGTTGCGCAGGAGCTTTATGAGGGCGTCGACATCGAGGGCGTCGGCGCGGTGGGCCTTATCACCTATATGAGGACCGACTCGCTTCGGGTCTCGGACGAGGCAAAGACCGCCGCAAAGTCGTTTATCGAGAACGCATACGGCAGCAAATACCTGCCGAAGACGCCGAGAAACTATCGCGCGGGCGGAAACAACGTTCAGGACGCCCACGAGGCGATCAGGCCGACAATGCCCGACCTTATTCCCGACACCGCAAAGGCCTCGCTCACGACAGACCAGTATAAGCTCTATAAGCTCATTTGGTCGAGGTTTTTGGCGAGTCAGATGGCGGACTGCGTTCTTAACACCACCGCCGCGAACATCGACGCGAACGGCTGCGTTTTCAGGACGTCGGGATTCTCTGTAAAGTTTGACGGCTTTACAGTGCTTTATGAAGAACAGAACGACGACGCCGAGGAAAACAGCGCTCTTCCGCCGCTTTCCGAGGGCGACATCTTAAAAGTAAAATCGGTTGACGGGCATCAGCATTTCACCCAGCCGCCCGCAAGATATACCGAAGCGACGCTCATCAAGGCTTTCAAGGAGTACGGCATCGCGAGGCCGTCGACATATGCCTCGACGATAACGACGATAATTTCGAGGGCTTATGTCGAGCGCGACGGCCGCCAGCTTAAACCCACGCCCCTCGGCGAGGTGACGACAGAGCTCATGAAGGAGCACTTTGAGGAAATAGTCGACCTCAGCTTCACCGCAGAGATGGAGGATGACCTCGACAAAATAGAGCTCGGCGAAAAAAATTGGGTAGACGTTCTCTCGGGCTTCTATGACGGCTTCGACAAGACCTTAAAACAGGCCGAGACGGACATGGAGGGCAAGAGGGTGAAGATACCCGACGAGGCCACCGATATCCTCTGCGACGTGTGCGGAAAGCCGATGGTGATAAAGGTCGGAAAGTACGGAAAATTCCTCGCCTGCACGGGTTTCCCCGAATGTAAGAACACAAAGAAAATCGTTCAGGAGACGGCGGGAAAATGCCCCGTCTGCGGGAAGAAAATCATTCAGCGCAAGACAAGGCATGCGAAGAAATATTTCGGCTGCGAGGATAACCCGACCTGCAAATTCATGACTTGGGATACGCCGACCGCGGAGATCTGTCCGCAGTGCGGCTGCACACTCTTCAACAAGGGCGGCGCAAAGGGCAAGCTTTTGTGCCACAAAGAGGGCTGCGGCTATGAAAGGGATATGAAGTGAGCGCGGTAAAGGTCATCGGCGCGGGGCTTGCGGGCTGCGAGGCGGCCCATAGGCTCGCTGACGACGGTATTTCCGTCGAGCTTTATGAGATGAAGCCGAAGAAGTTCACGCCCGCGCATAAATACTCGGGGTTTTCAGAGCTTGTCTGCTCGAATTCTTTAAAGGCCGAGCGGCTTGAATCGGCAGCAGGGCTTCTTAAAGAGGAGATGAGGCGGCTCGGGTCGCTCTCGATGGAGGCTGCCGAGGTTTCAAGAGTACCCGCGGGTGGCGCTTTGGCGGTGAATCGCGAGAAATTTTCAGACTACATCACCGAAAAAATTCGCGCAAACCCGCTTATAAAGGTCGTCGAGGGCGAGGTCGAAAACATTCCCGAGGGCGATGTCATCATCGCGACGGGTCCGCTGACCTCGGACGCGCTCTCCGAGAGCATCAACAGGCTTATCGGCGCGGAATATCTCTATTTTCACGACGCCGCTGCGCCGATAGTCACGGCCGAGAGCCTCGACCGTTCGCTTGTTTTCGGGGCTTCGAGATACGGCAGGGGCGGCGAGGACTACCTCAACTGCCCGATGAATAAAGAGGAATACCTCGACTTTTATAACGAGCTCATCAGCGCCGAGACCGCGCAGCTTCACGACTTTGACGGCGATTACACCGTCTACGAGGGGTGCATGCCGATCGAGGCCCTCGCGAAGAGGGGGACGGACTGCATGAGGTTCGGGCCGATGAAGCCCGTCGGGCTTATTGACCCGAGGACGGGAAAACGGCCATACGCGGTGGTTCAGCTCAGGCTTGAAAACACCGAGGGCACGCTTTATAACCTTGTCGGGTTCCAGACCAACCTTAAATTCGGCGAGCAAAAACGCGTTTTCTCGATGATTCCCGGGCTCAAGGACGCTGAATTCATGCGCTACGGGGTAATGCACCGAAATACATATCTTGACTCGCCGAAGCTCTTGGACAGGCACTTCTGCCTTAAAAAAGAGCCGAGAATTTACTTCGCGGGGCAGATAACTGGCGTCGAGGGGTATATCGAATCGGCGGCGAGCGGAATTTATGCCGCGATGAGCCTTTCAAAGCGGCTTCGCGGGCTTTCAGAGATAACCCTGCCGAGGGAGACTATGCTCGGCGCGCTCTCGGCTTATGTCGAGGAGGGCTCGCCCTCGGGGTTTCAGCCGATGGGCGCAAATATGGGTATTCTGCCCGAGCTGCCCGAAAAAATCAGAGGAAAACAGGAAAAATACGCGGCGCTTGCCGAGCGCTCGCTTAAAGAGCTTGAAATCGCGATAGGAGGACGGTATTATGAGAATAATCGTTGACGGCTTCGGCGGCGACAACGCCCCGCTCGAGGTGCTCAAAGGCTGCATCGACGCGGTGAACGGCCTCGGGGTGGAGATCACCGTTGTCGGCGATGAAAAGAAGATTCGCGTCTGCGCCGAGGAGGCAGGGCTTGACATCACGAAATTAAGCCTCGCGCACGCCGACGGCGTTATGGAGATCTGCTATGAGCCGAACAAGATTCTCAAGGAGTATTCCGACACCTCGATGGCGGTCGGGCTTAAAATGCTCGCGAGCGGCGAGGGCGACGCCTTTGTCTCTGCGGGCTCGACGGGCGCGCTGGTCGTCGGGGCGACGTTTATCGTGAAGAGAATCGGCGGCATCAAGAGGCTTGCGCTGGCGACTCTTCTGCCGACGCTTAAGGGCAACACGCTTCTTCTTGACTGCGGCGCAAACGCCGACTGCCGACCCGAGATGCTCGCGCAGTTCGGGGTGATGGGCTCGGCCTATATGACAAGCTTCATGAGCGTTGAAAAGCCGAGGGTAGCGCTTGCGAACATCGGCGCTGAGCCCTCGAAGGGCAGAGAGCTTGAGCTTGAAAGCTATAAATACCTCGAAGCCGCGCCGATAGATTTCATCGGAAATATCGAGGGGCGGGATATACCCCTCGGTGCGGCGGACGTTGTTGTCGCGGACGGATTCACGGGGAATCTTATCCTCAAAACAATCGAGGGAATGGGAAAATTCTTCTCGACAAACCTTAAAGAGATGTTCAGGGGCGGCTTCGGCGGAAAGCTCGGCGCGGTGCTGCTCATGGGAAAAATAAAAGAGTTCAAGAAGAAAACCGACTATACCGAGCACGGCGGGGCGCCGCTTTTGGGCGCGAAAAAGCCCGTTATCAAGGCGCACGGCTCGTCGAACGCAAAGGCTTTTTATAACGCAATCAGGCAGGCAAAGATATGCGTCGAAAACGACCTCGTCGGCGGCATAAACGCGGGCGTTGAGAAGCTTAAGGCGCAGCCCAATCAGGCGTAAAGTATTTTGACTTTACAGCAAGGAGAATCACATGGAACGGCTTGAAGAATTTCAGAACGTCATCGGATACAGGTTCAAAAACCCCGATCTCTTGTTCGAGGCGCTCTCGCATTCATCTTTCGCGAACGAGTCGAAGCATCGCTACCGCTCGAACGAGAGGCTTGAATTTTTGGGCGATTCGGTGCTCTCGATAGTCGTGTCTGACTATCTTTTTGAGAATTTCACCGACATTCCCGAGGGCGAGCTCACCAAAACCCGCGCGACGCTCGTCTGCGAAAAGGCGCTTTACAGTTTCGGGAAGACTATCGACCTCGGCTCGTTTATAATGCTCGGCAAGGGCGAAGAGTTAGCGGGCGGGCGCGAACGGCCCTCAATCGTAGCGGACGCTTTCGAGGCGGTCATCGCGGCAATATACCTCGACGGGGGAATGGAGGCCGCAAGGAAGCATATTATGAGGTTTCTGCCCGACGACGTGCTCGGCGCGGTGGCCGAGGCCTATGACGACTATAAGACGATCTTGCAGGAGATCGTTCAGAAAAACCCCGAAGAAAAGGTCGAATACCGCCTTGTCGGCGAGTCGGGGCCTGACCACTGCAAGTCGTTTACGGTTCGGGTGATGCTCAACTCAAACGTCATCGGCGAGGGGACGGCGCACTCGAAAAAATCGGCCGAGCAGATCGCCGCAAAAGAGGCGCTTCGGCTTATGGGCTGGAAGAAATGACGGGAAAACGGGCTTCGGTGGCGATTTTTGTGCCGCATATCGGCTGCCCGCATAGGTGCAGCTTCTGCGACCAGAGGGCAATCACGGGCGAAAACTCTGCGCCGAGGGCGTGCGACGTGGCAGCGGCCTGCGAGCGGGCGCTTGAATCGGGCGCTGAGCCGAAGAACACCGAAATTGCGTTTTTCGGCGGAAGCTTTACGGCGATACCGCGAGACTATATGCTCGAACTTTTGGGCGCGGCAAGGGTTTATCTTGAGCGCGGGTTCAGGGGGATAAGGCTGTCGACACGGCCCGACGCCGTCGACCGCGAGCGGCTCGATATTCTTAAAAGCTTCGGGGTGACGTCGGTTGAGCTCGGCGCGCAGTCGATGTCGGACAGGGTGCTTGGACTCAACGAGCGCGGGCACACCGCCGAGGACGTCGAGAGGGCATCGGAACTTGTAAAGGAATATGGCTTTACACTCGGCTTGCAGATGATGGTCGGGCTCTACGGCTCGATGCCAGAGCTTGACAGAATGAGCGCGGAGAGAATCATCGCGCTCGGGCCGCAGGAGGCAAGGATTTACCCGACGGTTATACTCAAAAATACCCGTCTCGGAGAGCTTTTTCAATCGGGAGAGTATCTGCCCTATCGCCTAAACGACGCAATATCGCTCTGCGCGGAGCTTTTGGACAGGTTCGAGAGCGCGGGGATTTCGGTAATAAAACTCGGGCTTCATTCTTCAAAAGACGTCGAGAGGGACATGCTCGGTGGGCTTTATCACCCGTCTTTTCGCGAGCTTTGCGAGGCCGAGCGCTATAAAAAGAGAATCGAGGGGTTGATCGGTGATGACAAGGCATGTGCCTTTACAGTGCCGTCGCGAAACCTTTCAAAGGCGATAGGTCAGAATAAATCAAACATAGAATATTTTCGCTCAAAGGGCGTCGAGGTGAAGATAATTCCCGACCCCGATCAGAGCGAATACATCATAAAATCTCAAACGGAGTGAGGACTTTGTATCTTAAATCGCTTGAACTGCACGGCTTTAAATCCTTTCCCGACAAGGTTACGCTTGAATTCGGAAAGGGTCTTACTGCCGTTGTCGGGCCGAACGGAAGCGGCAAGTCGAATATCGGCGACGCTGTCAGGTGGGTGCTCGGCGAGCAGTCGACAAAAACGCTTCGCGGCGGAAAAATGGAGGACGTCATCTTTGGCGGAACTCAGCAGAGAAAGGCCGTCGGGTTCGCGGCGGTAACGCTTAACATCGTCAACGACGACAGAACCCTTGCGGTCGAGTCGGACCTTGTCAGCGTCACGAGAAAGCTCTATCGCAACGGCGACAGCGAGTATATCATCAACGGCAGCCCCGTTCGGCTTAAAGATATCGTCGAGCTGTTTATGGACACCGGCCTCGGGCGGGACGGCTATTCGATAATCGGGCAGGGCAGAGTTGCGGACATCGTCGGCAGCAAGTCGGCCGAGCGCCGCGAAATTTTTGAAGAGGCGGCGGGAATATCGAAATTCCGCTATAAAAAGGCCGAGTCCGAGCGGCGGCTTGCGGCGGCTGAGGACAACATTCTTCGGCTTAAGGATATTCTTTCCGAGCTTGAGGGCAGGGTCGAGCCGCTGAGGGTCCAGTCGGAAAAGGCGAAAAAATACCTTGTTCTTGCCGATTCTCGCAGGGCGCTTGAAATCGCGGTATGGACTCATAAGCTCCATGAGCTCGGCGGGGCGCTTGACGAGCTTGAGGACAAGCTTTTGGCGGCAAATGCCGAGTATGAGCACCTCGGCAACGAAATAGACAAGTGCGACAGCGAGATATCGGACCTCACGCTGAAACGTCAGCAATGCACCGCAGCTGCGGAGGAATACCGCACGAAAATATCCAAGCTTGAAGAGGAGAGCTCTCAGGCAGCGGCGGACATCGCGGTTTTCAACAATAATATTCTTCACTTCAACGAGCAGATCGCCGAGACCGAGAATCAGAAAGGCGAGCTTTCTCTCGGCGAGGTGAAGCTTCGCGAAAAAATCGAAGAAAAGAACAGCGAGATAGACTCGATAAACGAGCAGTCGGCGGCGCTTTCAAAGGAGATAGAGGGGCTTGAAGAAAGGCTATCGAAGCTTGTCGATGAGGCCGACGAGTTTGAGCGCTCGGTTTCGGGAACGAACGAGGAGCTGAATCGGCTTTATATCAAAAAGTCGGAGTACAGCTTTGCGGCGGCGAACTCGGAGATCACCCGAAAAGAGCTTGAAAAGGCCGTTTCGGACGGCAGGATTTCGGTCGCTCAGGGCAGGGAAGAGGTCGAAAAGGCCGCGAAGGAGCTTGAACAGATAAACGCGGACATCTCGGAGGCGGAGGCTGACATCGCCGAGCACACGAACCGCCTAAACGGCTTCAATATGCTCTTTGCGAAGAAGGACGAGCAGCTTAAGAAGCTCAACGCCGAATTTTCTGAGGCCGAGCTCGGCATCAGAAACCTCACCCAGAGGCGGCAGATGCTCATTGACCTTGAAAACTCGATGGAGGGCTTTTCGGGGAGCGTTCGGCAGATAATCAAGGCGGGAAGAAGCGGCCAGCTTCGCGGGGTTCGCGGAACCGTCGCGCAGATTATTTCGGTCGATTCGGAATACAGCCTCGCTGTTGAAACGGCCCTCGGGGCGGCGCTTCAGAATATCGTCGTCGACAACGAAGACACCGCTAAGCGCGGCATCAGGATTCTGAAAGAAACCAACGGCGGACGCGCCACTTTCCTGCCGATAACATCTGTAAAGGGTAATACCTTGTCAGAAAAAAATCTTGATATGCAGGAGGGCTATGTGGCCCTCGCGAGCGAGCTTGTGAGCTATGAGCCCGAGTATTCGGGGATAGTAGCTTCGCTGCTCGGGAGGATAGCCGTCGCGGAGAATATCGACTTTGCGACGAACATCGCGAAAAAATACGGCTATAAATTCAGAATAATCACCCTCGACGGGCAGGTCATCAACGCGGGCGGCTCGTTCACGGGCGGCAGCTCGCAGCGCTCGACGGGCGTTTTGTCGCGAAAGAACGAGATAAAAACCATCGGCGGCGAGATAGATAAGCTTACGGCGTCGCATTCTCAGATGAAGCAGAGGCTCGGGTCGCTTTCGGCCGAGGTTGAAAAACTCGGCTTTGACCTTGACGGCGAAAAGGATATAATTTCTCGGGCCCAGACCGAAAAGGTAAGGCTTGACGCCGAGAAAAAGCGCGTCGAACAGCTTATGGAGCAGTATGAGCTCAGAATTGCGGAGCTTGAAAGGTCGGTCAGGGAGAGCGAGGATAAGATTGCGGCATCGGCAAGGCAAAAGGCCGAGGGCGAGGCGGGGCTTAAGGAATGCGAAGAAAAGATTTCCAAGCTTGAAGCCGAGCTTTCTTCCGCTCAGGAAATGAGCGGCGAGTCAAAGGGCGTTCGCGAGGGGATTTCCGCGGAAATCTCGGACAAGCGGCTTAAGCTTGCGGGCCTCGCAAAGGACATAGAATCGGCGCGGGCGGCTATCGGGCAGTATAACGAGAGCATCGGAAACTCAAAGGCCGAGGCCGACAGATATGACAGGAAGATTGCCGAGCTCAGGGAGAAAATCGAGGCGGAAAACGCCGCGTTAGAGGACAGAAAGAAAGAGGCCGAGAGCGCAAAGGCAACGGCGGCTTCGCTCGGCGAAAAAATCAAAGAGGAGACCAAGAGGGGCATCGAGTATGAGCGGCAGGCCCAGGCGGTCAGCACGCTTCAGCGCTCGAAATCGAACGAGAAAGAGACTGTTTCGGCGGAAATTTCGCGCCTCAGCGAGAGAAGAGATAACCTTCGCCGCGACAGCGACGGAATGATAAACCACCTCTGGGAATCCTACGGACTTACGGTGGCGGAGGCCGCAGAGCAGGCCGAGGACATCGAGGACATCACCGACGCGGAGAAGCGCCTAAACGAGATAAAAAACAAGATTCGCGCGCTCGGTTCGGTCAATACCGACGCCATCGACGAGTATGAAGAGGTCAGGACGAGGTATGAGTTCCTATCGGGGCAGCTCGGCGACGTTCTGCAATCGAAAGAAGAGCTTGAAAAGCTCATCGCGAGCCTCACAAAGAGCATGAAGGAGATTTTCACCGACAGCTTCAACAAGATAAACGAAAACTTCAAGACCACCTTTGTCGAGCTGTTCGGCGGCGGCAGGGGAGAGCTTACCCTCACCGACCCCGAAAATGTTCTTGAATCGGGCATCGAGATCAACGTCGCGCCCCCGGGCAAGGTAATCAAGAACCTTTCGCTTCTTTCGGGCGGCGAACAGGCCTTTGTCGCCATCGCGATTTATTTCGCGATACTCAAGCTTCGGCCGTCGCCGTTCTGTATTCTTGATGAGATAGAGGCGGCGCTCGACGACGTGAACGTTACCCGCTATGCGCAGTATCTTCGCAATTTCACCGACACTACGCAGTTTATTCTCATCACTCATAGGCGCGGAACGATGGAGGAGGCGGACATTCTCTACGGCGTTACGATGCAGGAAAAGGGCGTTTCAAAGCTGCTGAGAATGGAAGCTTCGGAAGTTTCGGCGGATATGCACGAATAAGATGCAGCCTTTCGGCCGCATCAAGAAAACAGAGGTCAGAAATCAGATTATCAGAATTACGAGGTGTCACCTTCGGCGACAGTTTTAATGTTTGGTCAAGTCTGTACGGACATAATGAGATAGGAGAGAGAATATGGGATTTTTTGAAAAGCTTAAAGAGGGCCTGAAAAAGACCAAGGAGAGCCTGTTCGGCGGGCTCGGGGGGCTTTTTGCGGGAAAGGAGCTCAACGACGATTTTTATGACGAGCTCGAAGAGACGCTGATTCTTTCGGACCTCGGCGCAAAGACCGCGGAGGATATCGTCAGCGGGCTCAGACAGAAAGTCAAAGAGCAGAAGCTTACCACGCCCGAGGAGGCGAGGGGAGCGCTTAAAGAGATGATCCGCGAGATGCTCGGCGAGGACAGCCCGCTCGACCTTTCGACCGCGCCTTCGGTGGTTTTGGTGATAGGCGTGAACGGTGTCGGAAAGACGACGGCGATAGGCAAGCTCTCGCACCAGCTCAAAGAGCAGGGAAAGAGAGTAATCGTTGCGGCGGCGGATACATTCCGCGCGGCGGCAATCGATCAACTGAACGTCTGGACTGAGCGCGCTGGGGTTGAAATCATCAAACACAACGAGGGCAGCGACCCCGCAGCGGTGGTTTATGACGCACTTGACGCGGCAAAGGCAAGAAAGGCAGACGTCGTTATCATCGACACCGCGGGTAGGCTTCACAACAAGCAGAACCTCATGAACGAGCTCGCGAAAATATCGAGAATAGTTCACCAAAAGGCCGAGGGCTGCTCGCTTGAGGTGCTCATCGCGCTCGACGCGACCACGGGCCAGAACGCAGTGAATCAGGCTCGGGCATTTAACGACGCGGCGGACATCACGGGGATAATCCTCACGAAGCTTGACAGCTCGGCAAAGGGCGGAATCGTCATTTCGATAGCGAACGAGCTTAAGGTGCCCGTGAAGCTTGTATCTGTCGGCGAGAAGATTGACGATCTTCAGCCGTTTATCGCCGAGGACTTTGTTGAGGCCCTGTTTGAGGAGGACGGCGATGAAGCGTAAGATGATTCTTGCAAGCTCTAACCCGAATAAGCTTCGGGAATTTCGCGAGATTTTGGAGCCGCTCGGCTGCGAGGTTATTTCGCAAAAGGAAGCGGGGATAGACATCGACCCCGAGGAGAACGGCTCGACCTTTGAGGAGAATTCGGCCATCAAGGCGAGGGCGGTGTATAACATCGCGAAGTGCGCCGTAATCGCCGACGACAGCGGGCTTGAAGTCGACGCTCTCGGCGGCGAGCCCGGGGTATATTCTGCGAGATACTGCGGAACCAGAGACGACAAGGCTCACAACGACGCGGTTCTTAAAAAGCTTGAGGGCGTGCCCGACAGCGAGAGGACCGCAAGGTTTGTCGCGGCGATAACCTATATCGACGACAGCGGCAGGGAATCGCACTTTATCGGGAAATTCGAGGGCAGGATAGGCTATGAGGAGCGTGGCAAAAACGGCTTCGGCTATGACCCGATATTCATGGTCGGCGATGTGAGCTCGGCAGAGATGAGCCCCGAGGAAAAGAACGCCGTCAGCCACCGTGGCAAGGCTCTCAGAGAGCTTGCAAGGTTTATTTCCGAAAATCACTGAGCGGAGGATATTATGTTGAATTCAAAGCAGCGCGCATATTTAAAAAGCGTCGCTTCAAAAATCGAGCCCGCGTTTCAGGTCGGCAAGGGCGGAATTTCGCAGGAACAGGCCGAGGGCGTCGCAAAATATCTTAAGGCGCATGAGATAATCAAGATAAAAATTCTTGACAACTCGCTATGCTCGGCCGACGAGGCGGCGGCAGAGCTCGCCGAAATGACGGGCGCAGAAGTCGTCACGGTGATAGGCTCGAAGGCGGTTTTGTTCAAGCGAAACCCCGAAAAGCCCGTTATAAGCATGAACCTATGAAAACCGTTATCTTCGGGGGAACGTTTAATCCTCCGCATTTTGGGCATCTTAAACTTATGGAAGCCGTAAAATCGGCGATAGAGCCCGAGAAAATCATAATTTTGCCCGCGTTCGCGCCGAGAAACAGGCGGGAAGAACTCGCTTCTGTTGATGACAGGCTTGAAATGTGCAGGCTTTTGGCCGAGGGCGTTTCGGGGGCTGAGGTCAGCGACTTTGAGGCAAAATCGGGGAAAATAAGCTATACCGCCGATACCCTTGAATATTTTCGCGAGGCGTGCCCCGATGACAGGCTTTATTTTGCGATGGGCAGCGACCTCTTTCCGAACTTTCCGAATTGGTTCAAAGCGCGAAGAATAGTTGAGCTTGCGGCGCTTGTATGCGTCGCCCGCAGCGCGGAGGACATAAACGCCTGCAAAGCCGCCGAGAAGACGGTGAAATCCTGGGGCGGGAGCTGCACGTTTTTGAAGTGCGAGCCGTTTGTCTGTTCGTCGACGGATATCCGCGGGAGAATAAAACGGGGCGAGCCGACCGACGGCCTTCTGCCCGAAAATATCGCGGAATACATCAAAAGGAGGAGGCTTTACCGTGGCTGAACTTAACATAGCCGAGATAAAAGAATACCTTGGCGCGAACCTTTCGGCGAGGCGCTTTGAACATAGCCTTAACGTCGCGGAAGCCGCGAAAAAGCTCGCGGAGATTAACGGGGCAGACCCCGATAAGGCATACCTGAGCGGGCTTTTGCACGACATCTGCAAGGAGATACCGATTGAAAAGCAGGCGGCCCTGATGAAGCGCTCGGATTTTGAGATCTCGCCCGTCGAGTGGGGCGCGAAAAAAACCTATCACGCCGTCGCGGGGGCATGGTTTGTCAGGGAAAAATACGGAATCACCGACCCCGATATTTTCAACGCGATTCGCTGGCACACCGTCGGCAAGGGCGGAATGAATATCTATGAAAAAATTATTTTCATGGCTGACCTCATCTCTGACGAGCGCGATTACAGCGGCGCCGAGGAGCTTCGGGAGCTTACATACCGCGATCTTGAACGCGGGCTTTATGAGGGCTTCAAATGGATGATTCAGGAGAACCTTGAAAAACGCAGGCTTATTCCTCAGTCGACATTCGACGCCTACAACGAATACACCGAAATTGAGATAAGAAGATTTCCTGACAAAAATTAGGAGATAAAGGATTCAGCGCCCTCGGTTTTGAGATATGTTCAGAAAATCGGGGTTTATGTTTGTTCTTGTCGCGGTATGCGTTGTCACCGCGGCGGTGATGACGGCGTTTTTGGATTACGTCGGAAAAACGGCGCGGCTTCGGGTCGAGGCGCAGTATACCTCGCCTGACTATGTGAGATATATCTCTCAGGGGTATGCCTTTGACACGGTATCGACAAAAAAGAACTATCTTATCACCGTCACCGACGGCGAGCTTCCCGTGAGAATACACATTTTCACCGTCGACGCCGATAAGGACACCCTTGATATCCTCGAAATTCCGCCCGAGAGCTATGTCATCGCGGACGGGTTTTACGGAACGCTCAGGGAGGCATTTTCGACGCCAGTTTATAAGGAGATACTGAGCCTTGTGCTCTGCCTTAAAATCGACGGCGCGGCAAGCTTTTCGGCCGAGACCTTCGGCGACTGCGTTCAGACCCTCGGGACGGGAATCATGAGCGGCGACGCGAAAAAATCGGCGCTATGCTTCGGGGTGTATTCGGCGGGGGACGAGGCGGCGGTAAAGGAATATCGAGTTGTTCTTTCGTCGGCGCTGAGCGCTTTGTGCGACAGGGGCGCGCTTGAAAGCTTCACTCTTCTGATGAACTTCATCGCGAACAGGGTCGAGACGGATATGTCGCTTGAAGATATTGTTTCGGCGGCGAACCTTGCAAAGGGCGTAAAGCCGAAAAAAATCAATATTCACATCGCGGCGGGCGGGCCGTCTGTCTTCGGCGATGAGAGAATATGGTCGCTTGACCCCGACGGAGTGGCAGAGCTTTTAAACGAGCATTTTCGGGTCAAGGGGATAGAATATCGGGCGGAGAGCCTGAGCATTCCCGCGGTTTTTAAGGGCAGGCATTTATACGGCGATCTTCCGACAAAGATCACCGAGATTTTAAAATGACAAACAGGGAGGAACACAAATGACACAAAAAGAAAAGCTTTCGGTAATCGTCAAGGCGCTTGATTCGAAGGGCGCTCAGGATATCAGGGTCATAAGGATCGGCGACCTGACTATCGTCGCGGATTACTTTGTGATCGCGAACGGAACCTCGACGACCCACACCCGAGGTCTTGTCGATGAGGTAGATTTCAGAATGGCAGAAAAGGGGATAAACGTAGATCACACCGAGGGCGTCGACGGCGCAAGCTGGATCGCGATGGATTATGGCGACATTGTCGTTCACGTTTTTTATCGCGACGTCAGGGAGCAGTATAACCTTGAAAAGCTCTGGAGCGACGGCGAAGCGGTTGACATTCAGACTCTGTTGTGATAAAATACGTTCTTGAAATTATCTTGCAAAGGATATGATAGATTATGAAATATGATTTTTCCGCTATCGAAGCGAAATGGCAGAAATTCTGGGAGGACAACAAGACCTTTGAGGTCAAAATCGACCGCTCGAAGCCGAAGTATTACGCCCTTGTCGAGTTTCCTTACCCGTCGGGCGCGGGGCTTCACGTCGGGCACATAAAGGCTTATACGGGTCTTGAGGCGCTCTCAAGAAAAAAGAGACTGGAGGGCTATAACGTTCTCTTCCCGATGGGGTTTGACGCTTTCGGCCTTCCCGCCGAGAACTATGCCATCAAGACGGGCGTTCACCCGAGGGTTTCGACCGACCGCAACATCGCCCATTTCTCGGAGCAGATGAAAAAGGTGGGCTACAGCTTTGACTGGTCGAGAGTCATCGACACCTCTTCGGAGGAGTATTACAAGTGGACCCAGTGGATATTCCTCAAAATGTTTGAAAACGGCCTCGCTTTCCGCGATACCGCGCTCGTGAACTACTGCCCGAGCTGCAAGGTCGTGCTCTCGAACGAAGATTCTCAGGGCGGCAAGTGCGACGTCTGCCATAGCGACATCGTTCAGCTTCCGAAAGAGGTCTGGTACTTAAGAATCACCGCCTACTGCGAGAAGCTTCTTGAGGGCATCGCGAGGGTTGATTATCCGCCTTATGTCAAGGCTCAGCAGGAAAACTGGATAGGAAAATCGACGGGAGCTTTCGTGAACTTCGAGCTTAAGGGCTCGGACGAAAAGCTCAGGATATATACCACTCGGCCCGACACCCTTTACGGCGTGACATTTATGGTCATCGCGCCCGAGCACCCCGTTATCGACCGCAGCGCGAACGTAATTAAGAATATGAGCGAGGTCGAGGCTTATCGCGCGGAGTGCGCAAAGAAGACAGAATTTGAGCGCACCCAGCTTGTCAAGGACAAGACGGGCGTTAAGCTTGAGGGCATTTCGGCGATTAACCCCGTCAACGGCAAGGAAATTCCGATCTACATATCGGACTATGTAATGATGGGCTACGGCACGGGCGCCATTATGGCTGTTCCCGCTCACGACCAGCGCGACTGGGAATTCGCGAAGAAATTCGGAATAGATATCATCGAGGTCATCAAGGGCGGCGACATCACAAAGGAAGCCTATACGGGCGACGGCGAGATGGTCAATTCGGGCGTTCTTGACGGAATGACCAACAAGAAGGATTCCATCGAGAAGATGCTCGGATTCCTCGAAGAAAAGGGAATAGGCGAGAAGGGCGTTCAGTACAGAATGAAGGACTGGGCCTTTAACCGCCAGCGCTATTGGGGCGAACCTATACCGATTATCCACTGCCCGCACTGCGGCCTTGTCGGCGTGCCTTATGACGAGCTTCCGCTGAGGCTGCCCGACGTAAAGAACTTTGAACCCGGCACCGACGGCGAGAGCCCTCTTGCGAGAATTGAAGAATTTGTCAACTGCAAGTGCCCGAAATGCGGCGGCGACGCCAAGCGCGAGACCGATACAATGCCTCAGTGGGCGGGCTCGAGCTGGTATTATCTCAGATATGTCGACCCGCACAACGACAAGGAATTCGCGTCGAAAGAGGCAAAGGAATACTGGCTGCCCGTAGATTGGTATAACGGCGGCAACGAGCACGTCACCCGCCACATGATCTATTCTCAGTTCTGGCACCGCTTCCTCTATGACATCGGCGAGGTGAACACCCCCGAGCCTTATATGAAGCGCACCTGCATCGGGCTTGTTCTGGGCCCCGACGGCGACAAGATGTCGAAGTCAAAGGGCAACGTCGTCGACCCGCTCGACGTCATCAAGGTCTACGGCGCGGATACCCTCAGAACCTATGTTCTCTTCATGGGCGACTACGAAAAGGCGGCGCCTTGGTCAGAGAGCAGCGTTACAGGCTGCAAGAGATTCCTTGACAGGGTGTGGGGGCTTCAAGATATCGTCGTCGACGGCGATTACCGCCCCGAGTTTGTCTCGAAGATGCATAAGACCATCAAAAAGGTGACTTCGGACATCGACACGATCAAGTATAACACCGCGATCGCGGCGCTGATGACCCTCATCAACGACTTCACCGCCTCGGGGAAGATTACAAAGGCCGAGCTTAGGGACTTCTGCATACTTCTTTACCCGTTTGCGCCGCATATTACGGAGGAGATTTATCAGGCTCAGGGCTTCGGCGGCTATATTCACGACGCAAAATGGCCGAAATATGACGAGGCGCTCTGCCGCGACGACGAGGTCGAGGTAGCTGTTCAGGTCAACGGAAAGATCAAGGACAAGCTCAACGTAAGCACAACCGCTGAGCAGGACGAGGTGATCGAGGCGGCAAAGGCGCTTGAGCGCATCAAGGCCGAAATCGAGGGCAGGCAGATAGTCAAGGCGATTTACGTCAAGGGCAGGCTTGTCAATATTGTCGTAAAATAATTTGAAAAGTTTTTCGCTTTGGGTATTGACTTATTTGTAATAAAGCGCTATAATTAAAAAGTACATTGCGGTGAAATGTAAAATACCTTCGCCCCATGGCGGCTAAGGGAGGGAACAGTAAATGGCAGAAGTTCGTGTCGGCAAAAACGAATCTTTGGATACAGCTCTTAAGCGCTTTAAGAGGTCCTGCGCCAGAGACGGCGTTATCGCCGAAGTTCGCAAGCGCGAGCATTACGAAAAGCCTTCGGTTAAGCGCAAGAAAAAGTCTGAAGCTGCTCGTAAGCGCAAATATTAAGTAATATAAAAACGGAGCGAGCGGAGATTTCTGTTCGCTTTGCTTTTTGTAAGACGGAGGCAGTATGCTGCATACGCCGAATTATGTTTTTGAGTCGGTCGCTGATATCCCGCCGGATTTCTTTGAAAATGAGAATATCGGCGCGCTTATCCTCGACCTTGACAACACCCTCACCACCCACAACAACCCTGTTCCCGACCCGAAAAGGCTTGAATGGTTTTTGCGGGTGAAGAGTTCGGGGCTTAAAATGATAATTGTTTCAAACAATCACCCCGAAAGGGTGAAGCCCTTTGCCGAATACCTCGGGCTCGATTTTGTGCCCGACGGGAAAAAGCCTCTGCCGAAGGGCTATAACGAAGCGTGTCGGCGGCTCGGGCTTGAAAAATCGCGGATTGCCGCCGTCGGCGACCAGATCTTCACCGACGTGATGGGCTGTAAGGCCGCGGGGATAAGGTCGATTTTCGTCTTTCCCATTGAATATGAAACAGGCTTTTGGTTTCGGGTGAAGCGGTTTTTTGAGAGGCCGCTTCTGCCGAAAAGGCCGAAAAGGAGTGAGATTCGATGAGCGCTTTGTTCGGCCCCGCGGGCAGTTCTGAGGCATTTTCAAAGATACATAAATCCTCTGCCGATATGCCGATGTATCTCAAAGAGATGGGCCTTGACGCGTTTGAATATCAGTGCGGGCAGGGCGTGAGGGTATCTGACGCGACGGGGGCAGCCCTTAAGCAGAAAGCCGAGGAGGCGGGGATAACCCTTTCGCTTCACGCGCCGTATTTTATCTCGCTTTCAAGCGTTGAGCCCGAAAAGCGCGATAAGTCGATAGATTATATTCTTCAGAGCGCCTCGGCGGCAAGAAAGATCGGCGCGAAAAGAATAGTCATTCACTCGGGTTCGTGTTCGCAGATGTCAAGAGAAGAAGCGCTCGCCCTCGCGAAGGACACGCTTTCACGAGCAAGAAAAGCGGCGGTCGAGGCGGGGTATGAGGACATAATCTTCTGCCCCGAGACGATGGGAAAATTCAACCAGCTCGGAAATATCGACGAGGTTATAGAGCTCTGCGCGCTTGACGACAGCTTTTTGCCGACGGTCGATTTCGGGCACCTTAACGCAAGAACCCTCGGCGGGGTGAATTCCGAAGAGGCTTTTGAGGAGATACTCGGAAAGATTGAAAACCGCCTCGGAAGCGACAGACTCAAGATTTTTCATAGCCACTTCTCAAAAATCGAATACACCCAAAACGGCGGGGAAAAGCGCCATCTGACCTTTGAAGATAAGCTTTACGGCCCGAGGTTTGAGCCGCTGATGGAGCTTATCGCGAGAAAAAATCTTTCACCGACTTTTATTTGCGAGAGCGCGGGCACTCAGGACATCGACGCTCTTGAAATGAAGAAATATTATCTTGATGAACTCGGCAAAATCTGATAGGAGGAATTGACATGACAAAATATGAAAGACTGATGCAGAATCTTCCTGCGCATATCGACGCGGCGCTCATCACTGAGGACGTAAACCGCCGCTATTTCACGGGTATGAAGTCTTCGGCGGGAACGGTTCTTGTGACCCGCGAAAAGGCATACCTTATTATTGACTTCCGCTATATCGAGAAGGCGCAGAAAACCGTTCACGATGCCGAAGTCATCATGCAGGATAAGCTCTATGAGCAGATAAACGGCCTCTTTGCAAAGCACGGCATCAAAACCGTCGCGATTGAGAGCCGGAGCGTTACCGTCTCCGAGCTCAACGCGATGAGAAAGCGCCTCAAGGCAGAAATCGACGACACCGACGCCCTCAGCGACGCGATCGACAAGCTAAGAATCGTCAAAACTCAGGACGAGATAGATAAAATCATTAAGGCGCAGAGAATTGCCGAGGCCGCCTTTGAGGACGTTCTAAACTTCATTCGCCCGGGAGTCACCGAGATAGAAGTCGGGCTTCATCTTGACTACTACATGCTCTCTCACGGGGCGGAGGCGCTTTCGTTTGAGACCATCGCGGTCTCGGGGCCGAACACCTCGCTCTGCCACGGCGTTCCGACCGACAGGCAGGTCAAAGAGGGCGAGTTTGTCCTGATGGACTACGGCGCGACCTATGACGGCTATCATAGCGATATGACCAGAACGGTATGCGTCGGTAAGCCTACCGAGAAGATGGAGAAAATTTATGATATCGTCCTGAACGCCCAGCTTGCCGCCCTCGGCAGAATCAAGGCGGGGGTGTGCGGAGCCGACATCGACAAGGTCGCGAGGGATATAATCACCGAGGCGGGCTATGGCGAAGCTTTCGGGCATTCGCTCGGCCACGGCGTCGGAATGAACATTCATGAGACTCCGAACGCCTCGCCGTCTTCAAAGCATATCTTTGAGGAAAACATGATTGTTACCGTCGAGCCCGGCATTTATCTTCCCGATGAGTTCGGCGTGCGCATCGAGGACTTTGTCATAGTGAAGCAAAACGGCTGCGAAAATATGACTTTGGCAAAGAAAAATCTGATTTCTTTGTAAAAACACTTGCATTATTTGAAAAGATAGGTTACAATATAATGTAACCTTAATTCAGCAGTTAAAAAATGACAGAAATCGCGGGCGACCCCCGCAAGAAAGTGAGGAAACACCCATGATAACAGCAGGTGATTTCAGAAACGGCGTAACATTTGAAGAAGACGGCAACGTGATGCAGGTCATCGAGTTCCAGCATGTAAAACCGGGCAAGGGCGCTGCCTTTGTCAGAACCAAGACCAAGAACGTTCTTACGGGCGCGGTTGTTGAAAAGTCATACAACCCGACTGCGAAGTTCCCGACCGCGTTCATCGAGAGAAAGGATATGGAGTATTCCTATTCTGACGGCGAGCTTTACTACTTCATGGATCAGGAGACCTATGAGCAGGTTCCCGTCAGCCCCAAGGACGTTGGCGATAACTTCAAGTTCGTCAAGGAGAACATGGTTTGCACCATTCTTTCCTATAAGGGAAAGGTTTTCGGCGTTGAGCCGCCGTTCTTTGTCGACCTTACAGTTACCCAGACAGACCCCGGCTTTGCGGGAAATACCGCAACCAACGCCACCAAGCCCGCAACTCTTGAGACAGGCGCTGAGATAAAGGTTCCGCTCTTCATCAATGAGGGCGACGTTATCCGCATCGATACCCGCACTGGCGAGTATATGCAGAGGGCTTAATTCATTTTACTTTGAAAGGAAAATTGCCATGCTTTCAGAAAAGGCAGCTTATCTTAAAGGCCTCATGGACGGTCTGACCGTCGATGATTCAACCAAGGAGGGCAAGATTCTTCTTGCGCTCTACGACGTAGTCAAGGAAATTTGCGAGACTGTCGACACCATCGACGCTGACGTCGACGATATCGTCGAGTTCTGCTCGGCGGTCGACGAAGACCTCGCCGACGTTGAGAACGCCGTTTTCGATGACGACGAGTGCGATTGCGATTGCTGCGGCGACGACTGCGACTGCTGCGACTGCGACGATGACGACGACACTTACGAGGTCGTCTGCCCGACCTGCGGCGACACCATCGAGCTCAACGACCTTATGCTCGAGGACGGCTCGGTCGAATGCCCCAACTGCGGCGAGCTTTTGGAATTTGACTTCGACGGCGAGAGCAAAGAGGGCAGCGAAGAGGAATAATATTCCCGAAAACAATTAAATAACCGAATCTTCGGGGTGGGGTGAAATTCCCAATCGGCGGTTAAAGTCCGCGAGCGGCCGCAAGGCAGGCATGAATCGGTGAAATTCCGATACCGACGGTCATAGTCCGGACGAGAGAAGATTTTTTTCGCAGCAAAACCCGTGGATTTTTCCGCGGGTTTATTTTTTAAGGAGATGTCACCAATGCAAAAATCAAAATTCACAACAGAAAAAATCGCCCTTGCAGCGCTGTTTTCGGCGCTTGCTTACCTCACGGTGTTTATCCTGAGAATACCGTTTGTGCCCGCTGTCGGCTTTCTGAAATACGAGGCCAAGGACGCCGTTCTGGCGCTTGAGGCGCTTATCCTCGGGCCGCTGCCCGCAGCGCTCAGCTCGGTGGTGATATCGCTCATCGAGATGGTCACGATAAGCGACACGGGCATCATCGGCGCGGTGATGAACATTCTTTCTTCCTGCGCGTTTATCCTGCCCGTCGGGATAATCTACAAATACAGGCGGAATATTTCGGGCGCGGTGATAGGGCTGGTGTGCTCGGTCATCTGCGAAACGGCGATAATGCTCTTGTGGAATTATCTGATTTCTCCGCTTTATATGGGCATCTCGCGTGAGGCTATTGCAGCGCTGCTGATACCGGGCTTTTTGCCCTTCAACGCAATCAAATCGACGATCAACGCGGCGATAACGTTTATTCTCTACAAGCCGATTATAAGCGTTCTCAGAAAGGCAAACCTGCTTCCGAAGCGCGAGGCAGCGTCGGGGAATAAGAGCACGGTTCTCCCCGTGATTCTCAACGTGATATGCGTGCTGATTGTCGCAGGCGCGATAATAGCGCTGCTGTTGATGAGGGTGAGCGGGGGAGAATAAAGTTTTCGCTCAAGCCTTTTGTAAAAGGCTTGCGGGGGTCGAGGGGGCAGAGCCCCTCGTCGCGACTGCAGTCGCGAAATCTCCAAAAAGAGCACGCGGCCGAGCGTGCTCTTTTAAATGAATAAAACGCAGGAAGGGGAGGAGCAATCAGCCCTGTGGGCTGTTGCGACGCGGGGGAACCCGAATGAGGGGTTCCCCGATTTTTGAGTGCAGACGAGAAAATTTTAAGGTGCGCAGCTCTTGTCAGAGCTGCGAATCAAAAGGGGACGCCCTCTCTTGCAGTGGCCTCAAACGATGCCCTATCCATCTACGAATAGGACACTTTTGTCAGCATCGTTTTGCAAAGGCTTACGCCTTTGCCTGACTTTGTGATAACTGACCGCCCACTGGGCTGTTTTTCAATTCACCCCTTGTGGAGCGCACTCCGTAAGGATTTCGCGACTGCGGTCGCGACGAGGGGCGCCGCCCTCATGAACGCGGGGTTTTGCTGCAAGCACAAGTGTCCGATACCAAACGGACACGAAGTGCGAGCAGAAACAAAACCAGCTTTCATTACTCTCGCGAGCCTTTTAGTAAAAGGCTCGACCTAAAACTCTTAATTTTGTGTTGATATAAAACTTTCAATTCCCCCCTATTGACAAACTCCCCCAAAGGTAATATAATATTAGAAAACCTTATCAAGAGTGGCGGAGGGAACAGGCCCTATGAAGCCCGACAACCTTTTAAAGGTGCCAAATCCTGCGGTTTTACCGAAAGATGAGGGCTTGCGATTTTTGCGCGCTCCTTTCGGGGCGCGTTTTGTTGAGCGCTCGAAAATTCTCAGAGCGGAGGAATTCAAATGAAAAGACTTTTTACATCAGAATCGGTGACTGAGGGCCACCCTGACAAGCTTTGCGACCGCGTTTCTGAGGCGGTTTTGGACGAATGCATGAAACAGGACCCGATGTCGAGGGTTGCTTGCGAGGCGGTTGCCGCAACGGGCATGGTCATGGTCTGCGGCGAGATAACCACGAACGCAAAACTTGAAATTCCCGAGATTGTCAGGGGTGCGGTTCGTGAGATAGGCTATGACCGCGCTAAATTCGGCTTCGATGCCGACACCTGCTCAGTCGTGAGCACCATTCATAGCCAGTCGCCCGACATCGCAAGAGGCGTGAACGACGCGCTTGAAAGCCGCGGCTCGGGCGAGTTTGACATCGGCGCGGGCGATCAGGGTATGATGTTCGGGTTCGCATGCAACGAGACCCCCGAGCTTATGCCTATGCCGATTTCCTATGCCCACAAGCTCGCGAAAAGGCTTGCAGAGCTCAGAAAAAGCGGCGAGATAGGCTATCTTCGCCCCGACGGAAAAAGTCAGGTCACTGTTGAATATGACAACGGCAGGCCCGTGAGGATCGACAGCGTAGTGATTTCAACCCAGCACGACCCCGAGGTCTCGCAGGAAACCATCAGAAAAGACATGATCGAGTGGGTCATCAGAAGCGTCATTCCCGCCGAGCTTTTGGACAACGACACCGTTTATTACGTCAATCCGACGGGGCGGTTCGTCATCGGCGGGCCGATGGGCGACTGCGGCCTCACGGGGAGAAAAATCATCGTCGATACATACGGCGGATATTCGCGCCACGGCGGCGGCTGTTTCAGCGGCAAGGACCCGACCAAGGTCGACCGCTCGGCTGCCTATGCCGCACGCTATGCCGCGAAAAATATCGTCGCCGCAGGGCTCGCCGATAAGTGCGAGCTCCAGATCGCCTATGCAATCGGCGTCGCGAAGCCCGTTTCGCTGATGGTTGACACCTTCGGCACGGGAAAGGTCGACGACGAGAGGCTCGCAAAGGCTGTTTCGCGCGTGTTCGACCTCAGACCCGCCGCGATCATCGAGCAGCTCGGCCTCAGAAAAATTGAGTTCAGGCCGCTCTCGGCATACGGCCACATGGGCCGCGAGGACCTTGGCGTATCGTGGGAGAGGGTAGACAAGGTCGAGGCGCTTAAAGAGGCTGTAAAGTGAAGCTGAGGGCTTCTGAGGCGGTTTTTCTCGCGATATGCCTTTTGGCGGCGGTGATTTCCCTCACGGCGGTCTATATCGTCCGCGGCAGAGATGTCAGCGAGGTCGTTGTGGTTACCGCCGACAGCGCCGAGGAAGAATACGACGTTTCGGTCATAAATAGCGCTTCTGCCGAGGATTTCATGCGCGTGAGCGGCATCGGCGAGGTCAAGGCAGGGGATATAATCGCATACCGAACCGCCCTCGGCGGCTTTAAAAGGGTGAGCCAGCTTAAAGACGTCGCGGGGATAAGCGACGCGCTTTATCTGCGGATAATCGAGTATTTTTATCTTTCCGCCCATGAGCCCGAAGCCACATCGCCGCCCGAAACATCGGTTGAAGAGCCTACCGAGGCTTCGACCGAGCCGACCGAAAAGGCGACAAAGGCATCGGCAAAGAAGGCCGTGAAAACCGAGCCCGTGACAACGGCTTCCGAGACCGTGACCGCAGAGCGTGTCATCACCGAGGTCGACATAAATTCGGCGACGGCGGAGGAGATCTCTCGGGCGCTTTTGATTGAGCCCGAGCTCGCCGAGGAGATTGTCGCGCTTCGCGAAAAAATTCATTATTTTTCCTCGGTTCAGGAGCTTTACCTCTGCGACGGAATGACGAACGAGATTTACCGTGCGATAAAAGACTTTGTGGTCATCGGTTAAGCGCGATTTTGCCCCGAAAAAGGCCGAAAATCGGGCAAGAAAAATTTTTCGGAAAAATTTCAAAAAACACTTGACAAACATCGGTTTATGCATTATAATATCAAATTGTTGGCGCGGTAATCGCGTCGAGGTGCTGATATAGCTCAGTCGGTAGAGCGCATCCTTGGTAAGGATGAGGTCCCCGGTCCGAATCCGGGTATCAGCTCCACGC
>CANQWC010000011.1 GCA_947627455.1 uncultured Clostridia bacterium
ATTTGTTTGTTCATACACATATTATAGCACATTTATACTCATTTTGGAATACTTTTTTGTGCGGTGTTGCCTTAGAAATATAATCCGCTCGGCTCTATCCACTGCTAAAGATTTTGACGAGTTTTCTGCCTTGCTTCTCCGCGAGGGTGTGACCGTCAAACAAAACAGAGGGCGGTTATCTTATCTGACTTCCGACCGATCTAAGCCTATAACAGCTCGACGCTTGGGAGATGACTTCGACCTTGCTGCAATAAATGCCGTTTTTGAGCAGAAATCGCGACAGTTGGAACAAAGCGGAGAGCAAAGCATATCTCCTCGACCGAGCATTTCAGACCGATTACAGACGGCAAAAAATGCGAAAATCGACACTTATCACGACAGTATTTCGAGAATGGTCGATGTACAAAGTCACAAGACTTTGTGGGAAAAATGAGGAGCAGTGGAATGAGCGAGCCCTGCCGATTTCGGCAGGGCGAACGATACGGAGCTTGCGACGACGTGCAGGGTTTAGGGAAGGCTACTCCCCAGCAAGATTCCGCGCAGCCGAATTTGAGCTTTAAGCCAAATTTGGTCCCGCGGTAGAATCTTTCTCTAAGAAATCTGTCTCTATGAAATCTGTAAAAACTGCTCTATTAAGGGAACAGAAACACAAGCGTTTTCGATTTCCTTTTTATTCGCAGAAAGTTATTCAGACTGTTTTGTGCCGTGTTCCCCGAAACTCGTTTTGACCCCGGCGAGAAACCGCTCTGCAATCGGCGTGAATGTCTGATACTTTTTCCAGATGAGAAAGAGCTTCGTTTCGAGTCTCGGTGTAAGCGGTCGGAACACAAGTCCGCTTGTCGGACTTGTATCAATCAAATGGTCAAATGTCAATAGATAACCAAGTCCCTCGCGCACAAAAAGGGAACCGTTATAAGAGAGCCGAAACGAGCCTTCAAGATGTAATTCATCGATTCGTTCTCCGGACCATTTTGCAATATCCTTTTGCCAACCCTGTTCCGAGCAAAACAGTGGCAGCCCGACAAGGTCATCGACGCATATGCGTTCTTTCCTTGCAAGCTGACAATCATTCGGCATTACCAGTCCCCACACGTCCGCTTCCGGGAAGGTGAGATAGTGATACTTCGCTGTATTCGGCTCCTCTGCAAGCACGGCAAAGTCAAGAATACCCTTGTCGAGCTTTTCCGTGACCTGTTCCGTATCCCCACTGCTGATGTGATAGCGCAGCCCCGAATAAATCTCTTTGAAGCGCTTAATTTCCTGCGCAAGGTAACGAATTTGATATGATTCAGCCAGTCCGAAATAAATATCTCCGCCTGTTACATTGTCCAAAGACACAAATTCGCCGATGATTTTATCCGCCATCGAAACTAAATCTTCCGCCCGCTTTCTGAGAAGCATTCCCTCCTCGGTCAGTGAAATGCTGAAGCTATGCCGTGTAAACAGCTTTTTCCCAAGCTCGTCCTCCAATGCCTTAAGCGTCTTGGAAAGAGTGGGCTGCGTAACGTGCAGAATCTCTGCGGCTTTGGTCATGTTTTCTTCTCTTGCAATGGCAAGGAAGTATCTTAAATTACGAATTTCCATATTGATGTCCTCCTTTCCTGATTGTGATATTCCAAAAATAAATATCATGATATTCATTATAACTATTTGCGAGGGATATGTCAATGTGCTATACTGTAGATGTCAGAAAAAAGTCGGGCGCGGAAAGGGTGAGACAATGAGCGAACAAGCAGAAAGTCTGCTCGCAGGAATGGCTGACGCAGGCTGTACGGCTGATGAAATCAATAAAGCCGAACACATTTTGCAGACGGGCAGCCTGAGTGAGCTGACAAGATTTCTCAAGCAATGCCGCTGCGGTCTGATTGACCGAATGCACGAAAGCCAAAAGCGGGTAGACCTTATGGATTATCTGATACGGAAGACCGAAAAACAATCAATAAAATAACGAAAGGACGGAAACATCATGAAAAAAGAAGAACTTAAACTCACGGCTGAATGGGATAAGACCTTTCCAAAGAGTGAAAAGGTAGACCACAGCAAGGTGACCTTTGTGAACCGCTATGGCATCACGCTGGCGGCAGATTTGTATGTGCCGAAAAATGCGGAAGGTAAGCTCCCGGCGATTGCCGTTTGTGGCCCCTTCGGAGCGGTGAAGGAGCAGGCGGCGGGATTGTATGCCCAGACCATGGCGGAAAGAGGATTCCTGACGGTTGCCTTCGACCCTTCCTTTACGGGCGAGAGCGGCGGCGAGCCGAGGTTTATGGCATCGCCCGACATCAACACCGAGGACTTTATGGCGGCGGTGGATTTTCTTTCCACCCGTGAAAATGTTGACCCCGAGAAAATCGGTATCATCGGCATATGCGGCTGGGGCGGGCTTGCGATAAACGCGGCGGCGCTCGATACCAGAATCAAGGCGACGGCGGCGATGACGATGTACGACATGACGAGGGTAAACGCCAACGGCTATTTTGACGCCGAGGACAGCGAGGAAGCCCGATATCAGAAAAAGGCGGCGATGTGCGCTCAGCACCTTGCGGACTTGAAGGCGGGAGAATACGCCCTTGGCGGCGGTGTCGTTGATCCGCTGCCGGAGGACGCGCCGTTCTTCGTCAAAGACTATTATGATTACTACAAAACCGAGCGCGGCTACCACAAGCGCTCGCTCAACTCAAACGGCGGCTGGAACGTCATCGGCTGCCAAAGCTTCATGAACCAGCCGATTCTGAAATATTCCTGCGAAATCCGCTCGGCGGTGCTCGTCGTTCACGGCGAAAAGGCACACTCGCTCTACTTCGGCCGCGACGCCTACGCCGACATGACCCGCGACAGCAAATATGCCGAAAATAAGAAGCTTTTGATTATTCCAGATGCTTCACACACCGACCTCTACGACGGCGGCGGGAAAAATGCTATACCGTTTGACAAGCTCGAAAAATTCTTCGGGGAGAATCTCGGGAAGCGCTCATGAAAAGGTTTGTCTGCTTAATTTTCACGGCGCTGCTGATCTGTACTTTTCTTGTTTCTTGTTCGGGCGATCAGCCCGCGGAATCTAATACGGATACGCAGGTAACGACCGCTTCAAGCGCTCCCGAAGAAGTTAATGATGTGAATGATAAGGAAGCTCCCGAGATATCCACGCCTACGGAGTCTGAGGGTTCATCAATCCTCGTCGCCTATTTTTCCACGACAGGAACGACCGAGAAGCTTGCGGAATATGCCGCAGAAGCCCTCGGCGCGGACATCTACGAAATAACCCCCGCCGAGCCGACCGAGAGCAGGCTGACCCGTCGGCAAGACCCGAAATTTCCGGCTCGGTCGAGGATATGGAGAAATACGACACCGTGATTTTAGGATACCCGATTTGGCACGGTCAGGCGCCGAAAATCATTTATACTTTTTTAGAAAGCTATGATTTTTCGGGCAAGACGATACTGCCGTTCTGCACGTCGCATTCGAGCGGGATAGGGTCGAGTGCAGATAATCTTCATGAACTTGCCCCAAATGCAAACTGGCCGGACGGCGCACGCTTTGCGGCAGGAACCTCCGAATCGGAAATACAGGCATGGCTTGAGAGCCTTGAGCTAATAGATACGACGGAGGTGTCCACATTGCCTTACGACGGAATTTATCCGCAGCATGAACCCTATGGAACCGAAATCGGCGCCATGCCTGGGCGGGTCGTTTGGACCTACGACCCAGACAGCGTGGAATGGGACGGAAAAGGGTATTGGTGGGAGCTTGACCACTTCGATGAGAGCGTCATTTTGGATATGGTCAATGACTCCATCGCCGCGCTCGGTGGGAAGGATACCGCCCGTGACGGCTGGACGGCGCTGTTCACCGCTCATAATGCAGCGCACGGCAAAAGCGGTGGATATGCGGCAGGGCAAAAAATTGCAATCAAAGCCAACATCAACGGCTCCGCTGTTTACGATGACGACACCTCCGGCGAAACAAAAATGAGCTACACGAACCCCGTTCTGCTGAAAGCTCTGCTCACATCACTGGTAGAGGAAGCCGGCGTCGCACCGGAGGACATCACCGTCTATGACGTGTCCCGACTGTTCCCGAACTATTTGATAGAGATATGTACCGAGGGAGAATTGAAAGGCGTCCGCTTTGTGGACCGAGATATCGGCGTGGCGGACGAGTCTGCCCCCATTGTCTGGTCGCATGAATTCAGCGGCAAGGTCAACTACCTCCCCACCTGCGTCACTGAGGCGACGTATGTCATCAACCTTGCCAATCTCAAGGGTCACAGCTACGGCATTACCCTCTGCGGCAAAAATCACTTTGGCTCTTTCATCAACGGCAACACCATGCGCCCGCCGGAGGGAGCAAACCTCCACCAGTGGCTCACAAGAAATGAAATGGGTATTTACAGTCCTCTTGTTGACCTTATGGCGAACGCCAACCTCGGCGGCAAGACGGTGCTTTATATGCTGGACGCTCTTATCTGCGCGCCAAGCAAGGGAGCTTCCATCACCGGGGATAATTCCAGATGGCAGCAGGCACCCTTTAACGGGGATTACACATCAAGCGTGTTTGTGTCTCAGGACCCGGTCGCCATTGACTCGGTTGGCGCAGATTTTCTTATGAACGAGCCGACAGTCACGGATTATAACGGAGCGCTGCGCGGCGATCCCGCGGTTGAAAACTATCTGCATGAAGCAGGGCTTGTCGGAAACGCGCCGTCCGGCACAATCTACACGGACAGTCAGGGGCATACCGTCACGAACTTGGGCGTCCATGAGCATTGGTGCAACGCCACGGAAAAGATGTATAGCCGTAATCTCGGAAAAGACGAAGGGATTGAGCTTGTCAGCATCATGAAATAGCGAAAACATTATCTTGTCTTTGTTATGGCGTTTTCGCCGGCAACGAGGCAGATTGTGAATGCTGTAATATAATCAAGAAAGCCCAGTCAGTCCTGTGTATGGATTGACCGGGGCCTCTAATACTGTAAGCGTGGGTGCGGGTCTTTATGGAGGGTGAACACATCATTCGGGTCTCCCCACGCGAAAACTGTCTACAGGACAGATTTTCGCTCCCCTTCCTGCGTTTCGCTTACGCTTTTAAAAAGAGCACGCTCGGTCGCGTGCTCTTAACATGGTTTGAACTTCAACGTTAAGGTGCGCAGCTCTTGTCAGAGCTGCGAATCAAAAGGGGACGCCCTCTCTTGCAGGGCGTCCCCTCTCTCAAAACAGCTCACTGAGCTGTTTTTCAATTCACCCCTTGCGGAGCGCACTACGTAAGGCTTTCGCGCTCTGCGGAGCGTGACCAGAGGCTGCTCGCCTCTGGACTCTCGCAAGCCTTTTGAGAAAGGCTTGAGCGAAAACCTCTTAATTTTGACATACAAGTCAGCTTTCATTACTCTCGTAAGCCGAGATACGCGATTATTTCTCCGTGAGCTCCACGAGCCAAGCCGTATCGGCGAGTGAGAGCGAACGGAAAGAAATAACGCTTATCTTTTTGTAAAAGGCTCAAGCGAAAACTTTTTAATTTCCCTTCAAATTTTTATAATCTCGCACCCAATCGCTTCGGCTTCCTCGGCCGAATGCGTCACGAGCACCAGCGTTCGGCCCGCGGCGGCAAGGCCGACCTGCCCGATCACACGCGGCAGCGTCTGCTCGTCGATGCCCTTGAAAGGCTCGTCCATGATCAGCAGCTCGGGCTCGCGAAGTATCGCCCGCGCAATCGCGACGCGCCGCTTTTCGCCGCCCGAAAGCTCGCCCGTCGGCTTTTTCGCGAGCTCTTCGCCGATGCCGAGCTCGTTCAGCAGGTTTAATATTTTTTTGCGGTCGCGCTCCTTCATCACCATCTCGCAGTTCGCGACGGCGTTGAGCGGCTCGACAAGCCGATCTTCCTGAAACACCGCGCCGATTTTTATTCCCTTCGGCAGGCTCACCTCGCCGCTGTCGGGCGGAAAAATACCCATAATCAGGTTAAGTACCGTCGTTTTCCCGGCGCCCGAGCGCCCCATAAGCGCCACTCGGCCGCCGTCGGGGATATCAAGCGAAAGTCCGCTCAGCACGCGCTGTTCGCCGAAAGATTTCGACACGTTTTTCAGCGATATCATCTTCCGACCCCCTCGATTTTTTTCCTGATGAGCTTCAGCAGAAGCATGAACAGCCGCTCGAAAATCACGCTGACAAGAATGATCACGGCGGTCCATGCAAGCAGATCGCCCGTCTCGAAGTAGAGCTTTGCCTTATAAAGCTTTTCGCCGACCGAGCCCGTCGGAATTCCGATGACTTCGGCCGCGACGCCGCTTTTCCAGCATAGACCGAGGGCGACTGAGCACCCCGACATCAGAAAGGGCAGCACCTGCGGAAAGTAAATATACGCAAGCGTTTTAAGCCTTCCGACGCCGAAGACACGCGCCATCTCGACAAGCCCGCGGTCGGTTCTCTCGATGCCCTCGAGCACGTTGAGATAGATCACGGGAAAGACCATCAGGAAAGAAATGAAAAGGCTGAGGTTTCGGCTTCCGAACCATATTATCGCGAGGATAATGAACGACGCTACGGGCGTCGCCTTTATCACCGAGGTTATAGGCTCAAGAAGCGTTTTTATCACCGCGAACCGCGACGACAGCGCCGCAAAGGCTATGCCGAGAAAGAGCGCCGAGAAGAACCCGCCGAGTATCCTCACCGACGAAAAGAGCACCGCCCTGCCGAATTCGGGGGTGGTGACAAGCTCGCAAAGCCTTTTGAGCGCGACAAGGGGCGAGCATATGATAAGCTCGCTCCCTGCCGCCCTCGCGACGCCCTCCCAGACAAGAAGCCAGAAGACTATCGCGAGGATTTTATAAATTATCTTCTTATTGCGGAATGTAGTAGAAGCCTTCATCGGGAAGCTCTCCTCCGACCGAGGTCGGGTCGCTCTCATAGAGCACGGTGAGGTATTTTTCAACGTTTGTCTTCATCTCGTCGCCCGTCATGAACACGATGTTGCAATAGGGCAGGGCTTTTTTCGCGACGGGCGCCTTTACGATGTCATATTTCTCGACAAGGTTCGCGGCGTCGTCGGTGTTGGTGTTCACATAGTCGACCGAAGCGGTATAGTTTGTGATGAGCCTTTCAAGCGCCTCGGGGTTCGACTCAATAAATTCTTTTCTCGCGACGGTCACTCCCGTGACAAGCTTGGTGCCGTCGATCTTCTCCCACTCCTCGGTGAGGTCGAAGACTATTCTGAGGTTTTCGTTCTGGGTCATCGCGACGGTGACATAAGGCTGGGGAAGAACGGCTATCGCGTCGGTCGATTCCGACATCTTCGCGGCGACCTCGGTCGCTTCCGAGAGGTACTCGATATTGACGTCGGCCGTCGGGTCGATGCCGTTTGAAGTGAGGATATAATTGAGGACATATTCGGGGGTGGTGCCCTTGCCTGTCGAGTAAATGGTCTTGCCTCTGAGGTCTTCTACCGTCTCAAAGGGCTCTTCTGAGGCCGCAAGAATATAGAGCACGCCGAGGGTGTTTATGCCGACGGTCTCGATTTTGCCCTCGGTCTTTTTATAGAGGACGGAGGCAAGGTTGCAGGGGACATTCGCGACGTCGATTTCGCCGTTGACCAAAAGCCCGACGATCTCATCGGCAGTGCCGAAGATCTGAACGTCGTAGGTGTCGCTTAAAAGCGAGTTGTCCGAGTCGTCCATCATCTTCACCATGCCCATTGTGGTCGGGCCCTTTAGTGAAGCAATCTTCACCGTCGCCGATTCGGCGGGCTGCTCGGGTGTCTCTTCGGGGGTCTCGGGCGCTGCCTCGGTGTCTTCGGCAGAGGTCTCGGGGGCGTTCGGCTCGGCTTCGGTGTTTCCGCAGGCCGAAAACGCCGCGGTCATCATCACAAGCGCTAAAATAATTGCGAGAATTTTTTTCATGTTCATTGTTAAGTACTCTTCCTTTCAGATTGGTCGACAGGTCACAAAATCGCGATGACGCTCTGGTTTACGGCGATCTTCCCCTCGGCCTCAAGGCGGTTCATCGCACGGAAAAGCGACGAGCGCGAAATGCCGAGCTGCCTCGCGAGTTCGTCCTTCGGGACGTTGAGCTTCAGCCGCCCGTCGACAGCCTTGGCGCTGAGGTAGTAAAGAAGCCTCTCGGTGCAGTCGGGAATCGAGATCAGGCGAAGCCTTTCGGCGAGGTAGAGCATTTTTTCGTTGCAGAGGCGGACATAGCGATACATCAGGCCGCTGTCGACGCCCAAAAGCCTCGCGAATTCCTCCTTCGGAATGAAGAGCACGCGTGAGCCGACGCGGGCTTTAAGCTTTGTGGGCATGTTCTCGCGGACAAAGATGTTGCAGATGCCGAATTCGCCGCCCCGCTTCATCACCGAGACCGAGCTTCCCTCGCCCGATTCAACGGCTATTCCGCCCGAGATTATCACCCCGACGCATTCGACGCCGTTCTGTACCTCGGAGACGGGATCGCCCCTTTTGAATTCGAGAATAAAGCTTCCGCGGATCGCCGACGGGTCGACCCCCCTGAAAAGCTCAGAGGATGAAAGCGCCGCGCGGATTCTTGACGAGTCTTCCATAGTATACCCCCATTTTGTGTGCGAATTATATCAATAATGAAAATAAATTGTTAATAACCGTCTTATATGATACTATTTTGCGGCAGTTTTGTCAAGGCGAAAATTGAAAAAAAGTATTGAAAAACAAAAATGGTTGTGCTATAATGACAGAGTTGTAAAAATCAGCGCTTTAGCCTCTCAACGCGGCAAAGCGACGAAATGCAATATGGAGGAAAAAGAAAAATGAAGAAGACCACGATTAAGAAGTATGCAAAACTGATCGTTCGGATCGGCGCAAACGTTCAAAAGGGTCAGTCGGTCGTCATCACCTGTTCGGTTGATCAGGCGGATTTCTGCGCGCTTGTTGCCGACGAATGCTATAAGGCGGGCGCCAAGTACGTCAATGTTCAGTGGAGCGACGACAAATTAACAAGGCTTAAATACCGCAACGAGAGCATCAGGACCCTCTCGACAGTTTTAAAATGGCAGGAGGAGAGAATGCGCTGGCTTTCCGAAGAGCTTCCCTGTCAGATACATATAGTTTCCGAAGACCCCGACGGTCTCAGGGGCGTAAACCCGACAAAGATGCAGAAGGCTCAGGTCAACAGCTATAAGGTCAGAAAGAAATACATCGACGCGATGGAGTCAAGATATCAGTGGACGATAGCGGCAGTGCCCGGCGAGGCGTGGGCAAAGAAGGTATTCCCCGAGCTTCGGAAGAACCAAGCGGTTGAAAAGCTTTGGCAGGCGATTCTTGAGACGGTATACGTCACCGACGACAACGACCCGATCGAGGTCTGGAACAAGGTCAACGCCGACTTTAAGATGAGGTGTGAAAAGCTCAACAGAAATAAATTTGAATATCTTGAGTATAAATCTTCAAACGGCACCGATTTCAAGTGCTGGCTGATGCCCCGCTCGAAGTGGTGCGGCGGCGGCGAGTATGACCTCAACGGCCACTACTTCAACCCGAATATGCCGACTATCGAGGTGTTCACCACCCCGATGAGGGGCAGGGCAGAGGGCACGGTCGTTTCGACCAAGCCGCTTTCATACCGCGGTCAGCTTATCGAGAACTTCTCGTTCACCTTCAAAGACGGCAAGGTGGTCTCTTGCAAGGCCGAAAAGGGTCAGGAGATTCTTGAAAAGATGATATCCTCGGACGAGGGGGCCTGCATGATCGGCGAGCTTGCGCTTGTGCCCTACGATTCGCCGATTTCAAACCAGAATATCCTCTACTACGAGACGCTGTTCGATGAAAACGCAAGCTGCCACATCGCGCTCGGCAGGGGCTATCGCGAGTGCGTCGACGGCTATGAGTCGATGTCGGCGGAGGAGCTTGAGAGCCTCGGCGTGAACGATTCGATGATACATGTCGACTTCATGATCGGCTCGCCCGATATGAGCATAGTCGGGCATACTTTTGACGGCAGGGACGTTCAGATCTTCAAGAACGGCAATTTCGTCATCTGACAGCAGAAAATATCAATCGGCGGCGGAGAGATCTGCCGCCTGTTTTTGCAATTATGTCCAAAAGACCGCTGCTTTGACCGACCGATTTCAGCGCTGTCGGCTATTGTAATTTCTATCGGGTTATTGTATAATAATACACTGGTATTTTATGAAAACTGAGGAGGCGGGCAGATGAAAAGGGCAAAATCGACGGCAAGATACATCGTCGGGAAGCTTATCGGCTTTGCCGTGACCCTTTTTGCGGTCTCGCTTCTTATCTTCTTTCTTGAGCGGCTTTCAAACGTCGACCCCGTGGCGGTGATCCTCGGCGGAAAGAGGGCGAGCGATGAGACCATCGCGGCGCTTCGGGAAAAATTCGGGCTGAACCTGCCGATCTGGCGGCAGTATTTCAACTGGCTCGGCGGGCTTTTAAGGGGCGACTTCGGGACGGATTTTAGGTATCAGCAGCCCGTCTGGTCGCTTATTGCGCCGAGGCTCGGGGTGACTCTTCCGCTCATCGCGGCGGCCTCGGTGATAACTGTTTTGATTTCGGTGCCGATCGGCGTTGTCTGCGCCGTGAAACAGGGCAAGGCCGCCGACGCGGCGCTCTCGGCTTTCTGCCTTGCGGCGGTAAGCTGCCCGAGCTTTTTTGTCTCGATGATGGCGGTGGCGATACTCTCGTCGGTCGCGCCTCAGATAAGCTTTACGGGCACGTTTTCGGGCTTCTCGGGAATGATGGAGAGGCTGCTTATCCCCGCGGTATGCATTTCCCTCGGAATGCTTGCCCTCGGCGCAAGGGTGATTCGCTCGAAGATGATTTCAGAGCTCGATTCGGATTACGTCCTCTTTGCGAGGGCGGGCGGGCTCTCGGAGAGAAAAGTGGTGTTCGGAAAGGCGCTCAGAAGCTGCATAATTCCCTACGCCTCGGTGATGTCGATTCAGATAGGCTCGCTTTTGGTCGGGGCGGTCGCGGTCGAGGAGGTTTTCTCGCTTCAGGGGCTCGGCTCGCTTCTGATATCTTCGATTCAGGGCTCGAACTACCCCGTCACCCAAGCCATAACGATGATAACGGTGTTCTTCTTCCTGCTTTTGACGACTGCGGTTGATATAATCATCGCGGCGGTCGATCCGCGCGTCGGAAAGGGGGATGCAAGCTATGACTGAGAAAGAGTCGGCCTCAAGGTTCTTCACCCCTGCCGTGGCGGTCTCGGCGGCGGTGCTTGTCATAATCTTCGCGATATCCGTTCTTGCGCCGATAATCGCGCCATACGACCCCCTTGAAACAAACCTCTCGGCGACGTTTGAGGCGCCCTCTGGCGAGCACATCTTCGGCACCGACCAGACGGGAAGGGACATCTTTTCAAGAATGTTATTCGGCGGAAGAACCACCGTTTTGGGCGCTTTCGGAATAGTTTTATTCTCTATGGCAGTCGGCATACCCATGGGGCTTATCGCGGGGTATTACGGCGGCCTCGCGGACAGAATACTCATGAGAATAACCGATATAGTAATCAGCTTTCCGACGCTTTTGCTGGCGTTCATCTTTGTCGGCATCTTCGGCAGGGGGCTTCAGAATTCGGTTCTTGCGATAGGAATAGTTTATGTGCCGATGACCGCAAGGCTTACAAGGTCGCTGACCTTTGCCGAGAAAAATAAGGGATATGTCGAGGCGCTTAAAACCGCGGGCTGCACGAATATGAGGATAATGTTCCTGCAAATTCTGCCGAACTGCCTTCCGACGCTTTCAAGCCAGCTCACGCTCGACATCGGCTATGCGATAATCGACCTTGCCTCGATGAGCTTCATCGGCCTCGGGGTAAAGCTTCCCGACTGCGACTGGGGCGCCATGCTTGAAGAATCGCGGAATCTTATATTCACGCGCCCGCTTTCGGCGCTTGCCCCGGGGTTCGCCATCGCGGTGACGGTCATCGCGATAAATATCTTCTCCGACGGGGTTCAGAGGTATATCGACCCGACGAAGAGAAAGCTTAAAAGGAGCGTGTTGAGGCATGGATAAGCTCCTTGAAATAAAAAATCTTGAGGTGGATATCCTCACGGCCTACGGCGTTGCGCACGGGGTCAGGGGGGTCTCGCTTGAAATAAACGCGGGCGAGATCGTCGGAATCGTCGGCGAGTCGGGCTGCGGGAAGACCCTCACCGCGAAGTCTGTCCTCGGGCTAAACAACCCCGAGCGCACCGAGACAAGGGGAGAGATACTTTTTCGCCAAAAAAACGGGCAGACCGCGGATATTCTTAAGCTTAAGCCCGCCGAGCTCAGGGCGATTCGCGGGAAAGAAATTTCGATGGTCTTGCAGGATTCATCGCTGGCGCTCAGCCCGATAATGACAGTCGGGCGGCAGATGGCAGACGTCATCGGGGCGCATAGAAAGGTCACGAAAAATCAGGCGGACGAGATCGCGGAGGGGCTTTTGGATAGCGTCGGCATCAGCGAGCCGAAGATGAGGCTCAAATGCCTTCCGAGCGAGCTTTCGGGCGGCCAGCTTCAAAGGGTTTGCATCGCGATGGCGATAAGCTCAGAGCCGAGGCTTTTGATTGCTGACGAGCCGACCACCGCGCTCGATTCGGTCACTCAGGCTCAGATTCTTGCGCTGCTGAAAAAGCTTTCGGGCGAGCGGGGCATGGCGGTTCTTTTGGTGAGCCACAACTTTTCGGTTATAAAGCGGCTTTGCGACAGGGTTTATGTGATGTACGCGGGAATGACCGCCGAGAGCGGCTCGGTCGCCGAAGTCACCGAAAACCCGATGCACCGCTATACCGCCGATCTTTTGAAGAGCATTCCCGACGGCACAAAGCGGCGGCTTGAATCGGTCGCGGGCGCTCTGCCCGACGTCTATGCCGATACCGTCGGCTGCCCCTATTATGAGCGCTGCGCCTCAAGGGCGGAAATCTGTAAGAAAAAGCCCGAGATAAGGGCGGTCGGTCAGCACAAATTCGCCTGCGCGTGTTCGGAGGGCTTTAAAGATGAGTGAAGCGGTTCTTTCGGTCAAAAACCTCTCGAAGACCTTCTATAAAGACGGCGTTAAAACCGAGGCGGTAAAGAATGTTTCGTTCGAGCTTTTAAGCGGCGAGGTTCTCGGCATAGCGGGCGAATCGGGGAGCGGAAAATCGACGCTTTCTCGGCTTTGCATGGGGCTTCTGAGGCCCGACACCGGCGAGATAGACATATGCGGCGAAAGGCTCGGCAAAAAGAGTATTAAAGAGCTTCGCCCGAAGATTCAGATGGTGTTTCAGAACCCCGCCGACACCTTTAACCCGTCATATTCCGTCGGCGCGGGGCTTTCGGAGGCGGGGCGCTGCCTCGGGCTTGAGAAGAGCGCCTGCAAGGAAAAAATTTCAAGCCTTTTGGGGCTCACGGGGCTCTCCGAGAGCGTTCTTTTAAGGCGGCCGAAGGAGCTTTCGGGCGGCCAGCTTCAACGCTTGGCGATAGTCAGGGCGCTTTTGTGCGAGCCGAGGGTTCTCATCGCCGATGAGGCGGTCTCGTCGCTCGACGTTTCGGTCTCGGCAAACATAATAAACCTGCTGAAAGACCTGAGAGAAAGCCTCGGGATAGCGATACTTTTCATCTCTCACGACCTTGCGGTGATCGGGAATATATCTGACCGCGCGGGGGTGATGTATAAGGGCGAGCTTATTGAGCTCGGGAAAACCGAGGAGGTTTTGTCATCGCCGAAGACCGAATATACAAGACGTTTATTGAGCGCACGGCTTTAAGCCGCGGTTTATATATCCTAAGGAGGAAATTTTCATGAAGAAATTTATTGCGATTTTCGCCGCTCTGGCGATTTTGCTGACCCAGCTTGTCGGCTGCGGTTCGGCGGGCGAGGAGGACAAGACCCTGAACGTCTCGATGATATCCGACATCACGGCGCTTGACCCCGCTTTTGCCTACGACGGGCCGACCATCTCGGTCATGCTCCAGATCACCGAGGGGCTTTTAAAGCTCAACACCGACGGAACTATCTCGCCGATGCTGGCCAAGGACTGGGAAGCCGTTGACCCGACCACCTATGTCTACAATATCCGCGACGACGTATGTTTTTCCGACGGCACGCCGATGACTATGGAGGACGTTTTATTCTCGCTGAACAGGTATCGCGACGAAAACGTGGCTTCATATCTCATGTGGATGTATGAAAACGTCGAATCCATCGAGCAGACGGGCGACTGGCAGCTCACCGTGAAGCTTTATGAGCCCGACGCGACTTGGCAGTACGTCTTCTCGACGGCGGCGGGGCATATAGTCAAGAAAGAAGCCTGCGAAAAGGCGGGCGACGACTTCGGAAAGCCCGCGGCGCTTTTGGCAGACATGCCGACCATCGGCACGGGGCCTTATAAGGTCAAGAGCTGGAGCGTCGGCTCGGAGGTAAGCCTTGTCAAGAACGAGAATTACTGGGACAAGAGCTATGCCGAAACCGACGTCGACAACATCAACTTCATCGTGATAAGCGACGACACCACAAGAATGCAGGCGCTTTCAAGCGGGCAAATCGACATCGACACGATGCTGCCTTCCGAGATGATCTCGACCGTTCGCGACAGCGAGGGCACCGATGTTCTGCTCAAAAAATCCTCGAACTTCATTCTTTTGGCGATGAACTGCGAGGTCGCTCCGTTCGACGACGTGAACGTCAGAAGAGCGATAGCCTCGCTCATCGACAAACAGGCGATAGCTGACGGAATCGTCGGCGAAGCGGGCGAGGCGGCAACCGCCCTTCCGATGTGCGACCTGCTCTATACCCCCGAAAACGACAGCTGGAAGAGCTATGCCGAGAGCCAAAAGGGCATAGTTTACAGCGTTGAGAACGCGAAGAATTATCTCGCTCAGTCGGCCTACCCCGACGGCTTTGAGTGCACCCTGATGGTCGACGAGCAGAACGTAAACGGCTCGATAACGCTTGAAATTCAGAGCGCGCTCAAAGAGATCGGCATCACCGTGAACATTGACAAGGTATCTCAGGACGAGCTTGTGAACTGCGAATTCGGCGGCGATATGAAGGCCGACGGCACCCGAAACTTCGAGATGGGCCTGTTTGAATGGGAGGCCGACTATACCGACATGTCGGGTAACATCACGGGAATATTCCACTCGGCGTTTTTGGGCGAGGGCGGCTCGAACATTCCGTCATACTCGAATCCCGAGGTCGACGCGCTTTTGGATCAGCAGGCAGCGAGCATCGACAGCGCCGAGAGGGCGAAAATTCTTCAGCAGGCGCTCGATATAATCACCGACGAGGTGCCGATAGTACCGATTGCCTATACCTATTATAAGATCGGCTATCGCGACAGAATAGAATCGGGGATTGACATTCTCACCTGGGCGTATTATATTAAAGATATAAAGCTTAAGGATTGACCGCAAAATTCAGCATGATTTCACATAACCGTCATAATAACGGGGTAAAATCATAGAAACAAATTTATTATTTAGGAGATTTAAAGATGGATTTAAAAAAGCTTTTCGCGATTCTTCTCGCGATGACGATTGCCGCTCTCTGCCTCTGCTCGTGCGGTGAAAACGCCGAAGAAACGCCTGTTGTTTCGGGCGATGCTTCGGTTGAAAGCACTCTTCCCGCCGAAAGCGATGACAGCGAGGCCGAGACCGAGCCCGTTGAGGAGTCGGACGCGGTTTTGGTCATCGACGGCGAGGAGATACCCGACACCGAGAACCTTGTTATGTTCAACGTCAACGGGGTGGACGTATATTTCGACGCTTACAGATATATCATGAAGCTTCTTGACGCCTATTATTTCTCGGGAGGGGACCCCTCGTTCTATGAGGAAAACCCCGACGCCTTTGAGGCGCTTAAGGATTCGACGGTCGACTATCTTCTCTCGAACTACTGGGGCGTGCTCTTCCGGAATAAATACGGCTTTGAGCTTACCGATGAGGACAACGAGGCTATCGAGGCCGAGATTCAGGAGAACAGGGATTACTTTGAGACCGAGGAGGAATATCTTGAGGCGCTTGAGGCTTCGGCCTACAGCGAGGAGCTTCTTCGGGAATTCATCACCCTTGAAAAGATTCAGGACAGGGCCTTTGAGGAGCTTTATGCAAAGGACGGCGCACCCCTTGCCCCGCCCGAGGAGGAGATCCGCGAGGGGCTTATGAACGATTACAGGCATGTTTATCACGTTTTGGTGAACTTTGACCACTTCGCCGACACCGAGGGCTATGAGGACGCCGACGAGGAGACCCTTCAGCAGGCGGCGCTCGACTATGCGAACGAGATCGCCGAGAGGGTCAGAAACGGCGAGGATATGTATGAGCTTGCTCAGGACGCAGACGACCCGGGCATGATCGGCAACGAAGATGGCTACTTCTTCACCTACGGCGAGATGGTTCTTCCGTTTGAGACCGCGGCTTTCGGGCTTGAAGTCGGCGAGGTAAGCGACCCCGTCGCGAGCGACTACGGTTATCACGTTATACTCAGGCTTGAGCAGGAGAACTATATCGACGAGCACTGGGACGAGGTTAGAGAGAAGTACCTCATCGGGGTCATCAACGACGACATCAACGAGACCCTCGACTCCGCCGAAATCACCTATTGGGACAGGTATGACGAGCTTACCTATGACAGCATTAAATAAGGGGGAGCCTTGATATGAAACGTATCGGCTTTGCGGCAGTTTTTGTTCTCGCGACGGTTCTTGCGGGGTGCCGCGGGGCCGATATTTCGGTTTCAAAAGAGACGGAGCAGGTTATTACTGCATCGGCGCCCGAGAGCACATCGGCACCCGAGACCGAGGCGGAGACAACCGCCTCAGAACCCGAGATAACAACGCCGACAACCCAAACCCCCGAGCCCGAGGAGCGGTTCGAGCTTCCCGAGGAGTTTTATTCGGACATCGCGGAAATAATCGAAAGGCACGGCCTCAACCCGAACTGCGACGGCAGCGACGAGTGCGGCTGCGCGGTTGAATATGAAGAGGTCGACGCCGAGGGGAACGTGATCACCCCGAGGGACAGGATCATCTCGATTTATTACCGCGACATCGAGAGCGGGGTCGAGTACGAGCTCAACAGCGGGGCGCACTACCCCATCGCGAGCACCGTTAAAATACCGTTTTGCACGCTTATCTACCGAAAAATCGACGAGGGCTACATCGACCCCGAGCAGGTTCTGACCTATGAGCAGCGGCACTATTTCGCGGGAACGGGGGTCATTGTCGGCGGCGATTTCGGGCAGCAGTACACTGTCCGCGAGCTTCTGACCCTCGCGATAACAAGAAGCGACAACGTGGCCTATGAGATGCTCAAGGACCTTGTCAGCTGGGAGGAATTTTCCGATTATCTTCGCGAGTACGGCTGCACCCACGAGCAGGACCTGCGGCGCTCGAAGCAGAAGATCTGCACCGAATCGGCGGGGGCCTACGGCCGAATCCTCGCCGAGTACATACGCGACGGCAGCGACGGCGCAAAGCTCTTCGGCGAAGATCTTCTCAACACAAGAATACCGATGATAGTCTCGGAGTGGCCCGTTTACCGCAAGTACGGCTGGGCGGGGTTCTCGTTCCACGACATCGCTTACGTCGACGCCCCGCGGCCCTATATTCTGGCGATACTGACCAACTTCACGGGGGACGAGCGGGAGGACTATGAAATTTTCAGGGAGATCTGCGAGACGGTGGAGAGGTACGGCGAGAAAAAGGAAGCTCTGCCCGAATGATGTGGCCTAAGCGGCCACATCAAGAAGACAGAAATTAGAGGTCAGATGTCAGAATTTCAAGGTGTCGCCTATGGCGACGTTTTCAAATACTGAGGATAATGTGTGCGGAATGGGCACTCCCTGCCCGAATAAACTGTTGACAAGTCGGAGAAAATATAGTAAAATAGCGTTTGCGAGTAAGCCATGCGGCAGCGGACGCCGTTTTACGGCGGATGAGGAAAGTCCGAGCATCGCAGAGCAGGGTAGCTGCTAACGGCAGCCGAGGGCGACCTCAGGGAAAGTGCAACAGAAAATTACCGCCGTTTTTCGGCAAGGTTGAAAAGGCGAGGCAAGAGCTCACCGCGAGGCAGGAGACTGCTTTGGCGTGTAAACCCTACCTGATGCAACACCGTTTGGTTCGGTATGTCAATGTCTGCTCGGCAGGCATACCGTTATAGGTGGCTTGAGCCATGTGGCGACACATGGATTAGATAGATTGCCGCACAAGACAAAACTCGGCTTATCGGCTTAGTCGCACCACGAAATCATCTCCACAAAAAGGATCGATATATCATGTCACGGAAAATTTTTTCGGCGATCTTCGCGATTTTAATGATCGTCGGGCTGAGCGCGTGCTCAGACAAAAAAGAAGTCATAAACACCGACATGGGCAGCTTTGAGGACTATTACAGCGAGCTTGCCTATGAGGTCACCAACGAGGACGGAATCGTCACCGAGCAGATGTATTTTCTTGATACCGACGCCGAGCACACAAATACCGTCGGAAGAAAAGACGTCTATTATGACCCCGAAACGGGCAAGATGGTGAAGTATACCGTCTCGATCGGCGTTGCGAAGATCTCGCGTATTGTAAACTATGCCATCGGCGGAAACGGCGACAATTACAGCGAAATGTTCTTCGACGACGACGAAAACCTCACATCGGGAAAATGGGACAACAACTATACCGACGCCGACGGCGCAAAGGTCCGCGAGGTCGGGCATCAGGAGTATTACCCGAACGGCAAGATAAGCAACTATTACGGCGAGGTCTACCGCGACGGCGTTCTCTCCGAGAAGGTCACGCGGGAATATAACGAGGACGGCATTCTCACCTCGGAGACGGTGGAATAAAAAAGAAAAGTGAAAGTTTTCGCTCAAGCCTTTCTCAAAAGGCTTGCAGGAATCCAAAGGGCAGCGCCCTTTGGTCGCGACCGCAGTCGCGAAAGCCTTACGGAGTGCGTTCCGCAAGGGGTGAATTGAAAAACAATTCAGTGAATTGTTTTGAAAGAGGGGAGGCCCTGCAAGAGAGAGCCTCCCCTTTTGATTCGCAGCTCTGACAAGAGCTGCGCACCTTACGCCTTGCCCTTTGAGCCTTTCAGGCCGCCGAGCTTTACGCCCGAGAGCACGTTGGTGTCAAAGGCGTAGGTGATTTTTTTGCCGTCGCGGTCCCGCTCGAGGGCGAGCGAGATAAGCTCGTCGAGCAGGGCTGGGTATTTGAGCCCGACGGGCTCCCAGAGATAGAATGAGAGCGACCCGGGGATCGAGTTGACCTCGTTGAGATAGATTTCGCCGTTGTCGCGGTCGATCATGAAGTCAAGCCTCGCGACGCCCGAGCAGCCGAGCGCCCTGAACGCCTTAACCGCAAGCTCCTGAATTCGGGCGGTCTGCTCGTCGGTGATGTCGGCGGGTATCACCCTTTTTGTCGAGGCCATGCCCTTTGAGGACTTCGAGCCGCCGAGGTATTTGTCCTCATAGCTTAAAATTTCGTCGCTGCCGACGGGCCGCTCGCAGGCCGAAGCCCTCGCGCGTTTTTCGTTTCCGAGGACGGAGCAGTTTATTTCGGTGAGGTTTACAATCGCGCGCTCGACCAAAACCCTGCCCGCGTAGAGGAATGCCTCGTCAAGCGCGTCGCCGAGCTTTTCGCGGCAGTCGGCCTTTGAAATTCCGACGCTTGAGCCGAGGTTCACGGGCTTGACGATAGCGGGGTAGCCGATTTTATCCTCGATTTTTTTGAACACCGCCTCGGGGTCGGAGGAATAATCGCCCGAATCGCAGACAACGCAGTCGAGCGACGGAATACCGTTGTCTTTAAAAATCGCTTTCATCGCGTATTTATCCATCGAGAGCGCGGCCGAGAGCACATCGCAGCCGACAAAAGGCACGCCGAGCATATTCAGATAGCCCGCGGCGGTGCCGTCCTCAACGTTTGTGCCGTGAACCACGGGGAACGCGACGTCGACATAATCGACAAGCGGCTTTTCAAATAGCTTCGGGCTTGTTTTAAGTATCGCGGCGCGGCCGTTCACCCTCGCGAAACAGACCTCAAAGCTTTTCGCGATGAGCCCCTTGATATCTTTATACTCCTCAATGTCGCCGACAAGCGGGCCGCAGTACATCTCGCAGGATTTTGATATGTACACGGGAATAACGTCGTATTTTTCGCGGTCGAGGCTTTGCGCCGCCTGAAGCGCGGAAATCACCGAAATTTCATGCTCGACCGATTTTCCGCCGAACAGAAGCGCAACCTTTATCTTCATATAAAACCATCTCCGTCAAAGATTATTTGCCCGTCAGTAGTTGTCGGGCAGATCGTTTTCGAGTAATATTATCTTCCTTTTGCCGCCCGTTGTCAAGGAGTAAATTTTATTCATTGCCTCGCTGAGGCTCTCGGCGGCAAAGATCTTCTCCTCGTCGAAATCGGCCGATTTAAGCCCCGCGATGATTGCCTCTGAATTGATCTTTCCGACCGTCACCGCGAAGTCGCAGCAGCCCGCGGCATGTGCGCCGAGGGCGAAGTTGAGTTCATACTGCCGCTCGCCGAGTTCTATCATTCCCGGGGTGCAGAGTATTCTGAACCCGTCCATCTGCGCAAGGGTGTCAAGCGCGGCATTCGCGCCAGTCGGGTTTGAGTTATAGGCGTCGTCGATAATTGTGACGTCGCCGCTTTTTTTGAGTTCAAGTCGGTGCGGAACGCTCTCGAGCCGCCTTACAGCGGGCCGAAGCTCTTCAAGAGGAATGCCGAGGGTGTTCGCGACGGCGACCGCGCCGCAGATATTTATCGCGTTGTGGCGGCCGATGAGCTTTGTCTTATAACGGCAGCGCTCGCCCGAGGGCGCGACGATTTCAAATTCCGAGCCGTCGGGCGAAACGCTCAGCCCGTCGACGTAATAGCCCTCGCGCGAATCGAGCCCGTAGGCGATATATTCTCTTCCCGCCGCGTTCGGGCGAAGGCCCTCGCTGTCCATATTCAGCCAGAGGCGCCCGCCGCTCGGCAGGGCGTCGGCAAGCTCGAATTTTGTTCTCCCGACGTTTTCAATGCTCCCGAAGCTTTCAAGGTGCATCGGCCCGACCGAGGTGATTATTCCGTGCCTCGGGTGAACGATGTCGCAGATCTCCCTGATGTTGCCGACATTCTTCGCGCCCATCTCGCAGAGGAAGATATCGTGGGTGGCCCGAAGCTCGCCCCGAACCGTTTTCACGACCCCGAGCGGGGTATTGAAATTACCGGGCGTTTTAAGAACATTGAATTTTACGCTGAGTAATTCATCTAAGAAGTATTTTACCGATGTTTTGCCGAAGCTCCCCGTGATGCCGATTACCGTGAGGTTCGGGCAGCCGCGCAGGATTCGCTTTGCGTCGTTGATGTAGTGGCGGTTGATGGCCTGCTCGACGGGGCGGTTGATTATGTTCGCGAGGAGCACCGCCCAAGGCGACAGCAGAACCCAGAGGACATACATCGCGGCAAAAACGACCGCAAAGCCCCAATCATAGAGGATTATAAGCGCCGCAGCGGGGAGAAGATATATGATACATAATGTAGAAATAAGTCGTTTTATACGCGCAGTATATTTTAGAGGTATCTTTGCGGGCTTCGGCCTCATGCATATCGCCGAGAAGAGCAGAACGGCGGATATAAGAAGCATCAGAAGCCCCTGCCCGATCGAGCTCATCGGCAGACGCAGCGAGAGAACAGCGCAGATGAGCGCGACGATCACGCCCGTGACATGCCCCGCGAAGAACCCGCGCGCGTTGTCTTTAAGCCATTTCAGCTGCACCTTGGGCTTGTATGAGTTGAGCTGGAACATGTGAATGAAGTGCCGAAGCGAAAGCGCGGCCGCCGCGAAATAGAGCGCCGTCGCAAGTATCGCGCAAATCAGCTTGAAAAATTCCATATTATGCCTCCGTTATATTCAAAAACGAAGCGAACACCCGCGCAACATAGTCGGGCGCCTGCAAAAAGCTGTAATGCCCCGCGCCCTGAACCTTCACAAGGCCCGCGTCGGGAATGAGCTTTTCCATCAGCTCGCCGTCCGAGAGGGGAGTGGCGGTGTCGGCGGTGCCCCAGATCAGAAGCGTCGGGGCTTTTATCTTCGGCAGGTCGCGCGTCAAATCCTCATTGACGACCTTGACAAGCGTCTGCCTCATTATCGGCGAGGCGGCGTTGTAATCGGCCGAGCCGCGCTTTTTTCTCATGTTTTCAACGGCGTTCGGGAGGAGCGCTTTAAGCGGCGGCAGGCTCATGATCCTGCGGCCCGTTTTATAGGCGATGAGGCTCAGGCGCTGTTTAAGGGTGCGCTTCGGCTTTATTCCCGCCGAGTCCATCAGTATAATTTTTGAGATCTCAAAGGGCAGGTCGCGCTCGGTGAGTTTTAAAATCACCCGCCCGCCGAAGCTATGGCCGACGAGTATCACCGATTTCGGGGCGAAGGGCTTTAAAAATTCGAGGATAAAATCGGCATACTTTGAAACGTCCCAAGGCTCGGGCGGCTCGGCGGTGTTGCCGAAGCCCGCCATATCGGGGGCAAGAACGCGGTATTTTTTTGCGCAGAGCTCGGCAAGCGGAAGAAAGAGGTCGGCCCGCGAGCCCCAGCCGTGAAGAAAGAGGACGATGTCGCCCTCGCCGAGGTCAAGATATTCGGTTTTAAGGCCAAAAATTTCGGTAGTCATAATTATCTCCGTACACAATAATTCATGATACAGTATATCACATCTTCACGCCGATTTCCACTGTTTTTTGAAAGATTGCCGAAATTATTTTTTTCGGTCAATATAATCCCGTCATTATGCCTATTGCTTTTTGGTGTAAATTGTGATATCATGTCTTTAATTTGGATCGTTTCACGGTCTGATGAAATTTATGTATCGGAGGCTGATTTATGACTGTTTTGGCTGCAAGCAATCCCCCCGCGGGGCTTGTCATCGGAATGGGTCTCGGAACGGTTTTTGTCGGGCTTATCTGCATCATCGCGATATGCTATATCATGGGTGCGGTGATAAAGGCTCTTGAGAACCGACGCCCGACTGCTCAGGCGCCCGCTGAAAAGCCGCAGAGCGAAAGCGCTTCGGATTCGGCGGCGGAGGCCGACAAGGGCGAGCTTATCGCCGCGATTTCCGCTGTTATTGCGGAGGAGCTCGGCGAGAGCGTTGAGGCAATCAGGATCAAATCAATTCGCAGAATATCTTAATCGGAGGTAAATTATGAAGAACTATCGTGTCAATGTGAACGGAACCGTTTATGAGGTTTCGGTCGAGGAAATCAGCGCGGGCGAGGTAAAGGCTGCACCCGCGGCGGCGCCCGCGGCAAAGCCCGCAGCGGCGGCAGGGGCAGGCGAGAAGATCACTGCGCCGATGCCCGGCAACATTCTTTCGGTGAACGTTTCGGCGGGTCAGGCGGTTAATAAGGGCGATGTGCTCATGGTGCTTGAAGCCATGAAGATGGAAAACGAGATCATGGCGCCCAAGGCGGGCAAGGTCACTTCGGTTGCCGTTTCAAAGGGCGCGACCGTTGCGACGGGCGACCTGCTCTGCACCGTTGAGTAATCGCGAGGTGCAAGATGGACGCAATACTGGACTTTTTGAAATCGACGGGTTTTGCCCTCATCGGCAACGACCCGCGCGTGCTCATCATGATCGCGATATCGGGGGTTTTGCTTTACCTCGCGATAGTCAAGAAATTTGAGCCGCTTCTTCTGCTGCCGATAGCGTTCGGCATGCTTCTGACCAACCTCCCGGGGGCGGATATGTTCCACGAGCTTTTGTTCGCGGGCGGCCACGTTCATTGGGACATCTTCGGCGGCGCGCAGATAACTCAGGAAATGATCGACGAGTTTGCGGCCTCGGGCGTCTCTCAGAATATTCTTGACGAGATGGCGGCGCTCCTCGGCCAAACCGTGACCCCGGGGCTTCTTGATGTCTTATACCTCGGCGTCAAGTTGGGTGTTTACCCCTGCCTTATCTTCATCGGCGTCGGCGCGATGACCGATTTCGGCCCGCTTATCGCCAACCCGAAGTCGATGCTTTTAGGCGCTGCCGCTCAGCTCGGCATATTCGTCACCTACATTGCGGCGAACCTTTTGGGCTTTACGCCTCAGCAGGCGGGCTCGATAGGAATTATCGGCGGTGCTGACGGCCCGACGGCGATCTATACCACTATGATACTTGCGGCCGAGCTTTTGGGCCCGATAGCGGTTGCGGCGTATTCTTACATGGCGCTCATCGGGGTTATTCAGCCGCCGATCATGAAGGCACTCACCACCAAAAAAGAGCGCTCGATAGTCATGAAGCAGCTCAGGCCCGTTTCAAAGACCGAGAAGATAATCTTCCCAATCATCGTCACCGTTTTCGTGACGCTTCTTGTGCCGTCGGCGGGGCCGCTTATCGGCTCGCTGATGCTCGGCAACCTGCTTAAAGAATCGGGCGTCTGCGACAGGCTTTCAAAGACCGCTCAGAACGAGCTTATGAACATTGTGACCATATTCCTCGGCGTTTCGGTCGGCGCGACGGCCACCGCCTCGACGTTCCTGACTTGGCGCACCATCGGCATCATCGTGATGGGCATTGTCGCCTTCTCGATGGGCACTGCGGGCGGTCTGCTTCTTGCGAAGTTCATGAACCTCTTCCTCAAGGAAAAGATCAACCCGCTCATCGGTTCTGCGGGCGTTTCGGCCGTTCCGATGGCCGCGAGGGTCTCTCAGAAGGTCGGCCAGGAGGAGAACCCCTCAAACTTCCTGCTCATGCACGCCATGGGCCCGAACGTTGCGGGCGTCATCGGCTCGGCGATAGCTGCGGGTGTGCTTATCTCGCTGCTGGGGTGAGATGAATTTTAGAGAGTTGTAGGGGATATGCTGAGCAAGGCTTCGGAAGTTGGGGGAAAACCCTGACGGGTTTTCCCCCAAGCCCCCTTTCCCGCTTTTGCCTCGCTTCGCTCGGCAGGCAGGGGGAAGTCTCCCCCTGCAACCCCCTCTTTGCAAGCCGCCTCGCTTCGCTCGGCGGGCTTAAGATTCGCAGCTCTTGTCAGAGCTGCGAATCTTAAGGGAACGCCCTCTCTTTCAGGGCTTCCCCTCTTTCAAAACAATTCACCGAATTGTTTTTCAATTCACCCCTTGCGGAGCGCACTACGTAAGGATTTCGCGCTCTGCGGAGCGCGACCAGAGGCTGCTCGCCTCTGGACTCTCGCCAACCTTTTGTAAAAGGTTGGACCGAAAACTTTTTGATTGCAAACCTTTTATTATATAGGAGGTAACTATGTCTAAAAATCCCCTTAAAATTACCGATACTATTCTTCGCGACGCGCACCAGTCTCAGGCCGCAACAAGAATGCGCCTCGAAGACATGCTCCCCGCCTGCGAAAGGCTTGATAAAATCGGCTATTGGTCTCTCGAGTGCTGGGGCGGCGCAACCTTTGACTCCTGCATGAGATTTCTTAACGAAGACCCTTGGGAGCGCCTCAGAGCCCTTAAAAAAGCCATGCCCAACACCAAGCTCCAGATGCTTTTCAGAGGCCAGAATATCCTCGGCTATAAACACTATGCCGATGACGTCGTCGACGCTTTCGTCAAAAAATCCATCGAGAACGGCATCGACGTAATAAGAATCTTCGACGCCCTCAACGACACCAGAAATCTCAGGGCGGCCATCAACGCGACGAAAAAATACGGCGGAATCTGCGAGGCGGCGATAAGCTATACCACCAGCCCCGTTCACAACGAGGAATACTTCGTGAACCTCGCGAAAGAGCTTGAAGCCATGGGCGCCGACACCATCTGCATCAAAGATATGGCGAACCTTCTTCTGCCCTACGACGCGGCGTCGCTCGTCAAAAAGCTCAAAGAGGCCGTGAAGATCCCGATTCATCTTCACACCCACAACACCACGGGCACGGGCGATATGGTTTATCTCAAGGCCTGCGAGGCGGGCGTCGATATTGTCGATACCGCGCTCTCGCCCCTCGCGAACGGCACAAGCCAACCCGCCACCGAATCTTTGGTCGCGACGGTTGCGGGTACCGACCGCGACACGGGCCTCGACCTTGCCGCGCTTTCCGACGTCGCGGCGCACTTCAGAAATGTCGCAAACAAACTCAAGGCCGAGGGCATTCTTGACCCGAAGGTTTTGAACGTCGACACCAAAACGCTGATGTATCAGGTCCCGGGCGGAATGCTCTCGAACCTCATCAGCCAGCTCAAACAGGCCAACGCCGAGGACAAATATTATGAGGTTCTCGCCGAGGTCCCGAACGTCAGAAAGGACTTCGGGTATCCTCCGCTCGTCACGCCGACGAGCCAGATAGTCGGTTCTCAGGCGGTTCTGAATGTTCTTTCGGGCGAGAGATACAAGGTCTTCACGAAGGAATCGAAGGCGCTTCTGCGCGGCGAATACGGCAGATTGCCTGGCGAGGTCAACGAAGAGGTTCGCAAAAAGGCCATCGGCGATGAAGAGGTCATCACCTGCCGCCCTGCCGACCTCTTAGAGCCCGAGCTCGAAAAATATCGCGAGGAGTGCAAGAACGTCGCGGGCTTCAACGGCTCGGAAGAGGACGTTCTGAGCTATGCGCTCTTCCCGCAGGTCGCGACGAAGTTCTTCGCCTCGCGCCTTGCGCCGAAGGAAGAGCCCAAGCCCGTCAAGAAAAACGACGGCCCGCGCGAGCTCTTTGTCGACGCAAGTGCGGTCATGTAAAAATCACGGGGCGCAAAACAGCGCCCCTTTTTTCGGAGTCAAATGATGTACAGTGTTGAAATCGACGGAATAAGCCTTGAAATCGAGACTGCCGAGGGAATTTTCTCGCCGAGGGCGGCCGACAGCGGCACCCTTGCGATGCTCGCCGAGACCGAAATTCTTCCGACCGACAGGGTTTTGGATCTCGGCTGCGGCAGCGGGATCGTGGGCATCTACTGCGCAAGAAAAATCGGCGCAGAGAGGGTCGCAATGTGCGATATCTCGCCCGAGGCGGTTGAAATATCGCGAAAAAACGCCGCGCGAAACGGCGTCGGCGGGGTCGAGGTTTTTCAAAGCGACGGGCTCTCGGGGCTCCCCGACGGCAAATTCACGCTGATACTCTCGAACCCGCCCTATCACACCGATTTTTCGGTTGCGAAGAGGTTTATTTCCGAGAGCTTTTCTCGGCTCGAGACGGGCGGGCGGCTCGTGATGGTCACTAAGCGGCTCGACTGGTACAAGAACAGGCTTTGCGCGGTTTTCGGCGGCGCAAGGGTTGACGAGCGAGGAGGCTATTTTGTTTTCACCGCTCAAAAGCGCGAGCGAAAGCCGACCGCGAAGCCGAAGCGGAAGCTGTCGAAGAAGCTGGAGAGGAAGTATAAGGGAAAGGGGAAATAAAGTTTTCGCTCGAGCCTGTTAAAGTCGGCCTTACCTGTCAAAACTAAAGAGTTTTCGCTCAAGCCTTTTCTCAAAAGGCTTGCAGGTTTCCAAAGGGCAGCGCCCTTTGGTCGCGACCGCAGTCGCGAAATATCCAAAAAGAGCACGCGGCCGAGCGTGCTCTTTTTTAAAAATGAAAAAAGATCAGGAGGGTAGCCCGAATCAGTCCGGTGGACTGTTCGGGCGCAGGGGACCCTATCAAGGGGTCCCCTGATTTGCCGAGCGATGAGCGAGGCAAATTTAAGGTGCGCAGCTCTTGTCAGAGCTGCGAATCAAAAGGGGACGCCCTCTCTTACAGGGCTTTCCCTCTTTCAAAACAATCCACCGGATTGTTTTTCAATTCACCCCTTGCGGAGCGCACTATGTATGGATTTCGCAGCCTGCGGGCTGCGACCAGAGGCTGCTCGCCTCTGGACTCTCGTGAGCCTTTTGAGAAAGGCTCAACCGAAAACTTTCAACTCCGCCCCTCATCCTCAAAAATCATTATGATAATGCGCGCTGATGTCCGAGGCGTCCTTGTGCTTATCCTGCGAGATCGGCGCGGTGCCGTCCTCAATCATTCTGAGCATGTGCGGAACGATCTTCGGGTCAAGCTGGGTGCCGCTGACCCGCTTGAGTTCGCCGACAATGAAGTCAGACGGCAGCGCCTTGCGGTAAGGCCTGTCGCTCGACATCGCGTCATAGGTGTCGGCCACGCCGATAATCCTCGCGATGAGCGGTATCTCATCGCCCTTGAGGCCCGAATTATAGCCCTTTCCGTCGATTCGCTCGTGGTGATATTTCGCGCCCTCGGCAATGCCCTCAATCGCGGTGAATTTCTTGAGAATCTCGCCGCCGATCTTCGGGTGATTCTGAATTATCTCGCGCTCCTCGTCGGTGAGCTTGCCGGGCTTGTTGAGAACGCTGTCGGGTATGCCTATTTTGCCGATGTCGTGAAGCAGCGCGATGTAATAAATTCTCTCCTGATCCGCCGCCGTCATTCCGAGGCGCCTTGCAAGCTCTCGCGAATACTCGGCGACCCTGAGCGAGTGGCCGTTCGTATATCTGTCCTTTGCGTCTATCGAGCGCGCAAACGTCTGAAGCGACTGCTCGACTATGCTGCGGTATTGCTGCTGGCGCTTTTGCGCGGTTTTAACCTTTGCCCTCGCGAAGACCATCACTATCGCGAAGACCGCCGCCGCGCCGAGAACAATTATCGCGGCGATGAACCCGACATGCTCATAGGGTTTCTTTTCCTTGATGATTTCAAGCCGCACCGTCGCGCTGTTGTCGGGGTTTCCGACCTCATAGACCGATGCGGTGAAGGTATATTCGCCGCCCGACAGGTTTGTATAGCTTACCGCCGCGTTGGCCGAGCCGAAAACGGTCGACGGCGCGCTGTCAAAGCTCTCAAGAACATATTCAATCGCAATGTTCGCGGTTTCGGTATAGGTCAGCGCCGAGAAGTCGAGCGAGATTCTTCTTACGTCGCTCGAAAGCTGAATCGGGGCGCTCGGGTTCTGAATCTCCTCGCCGTCGATGTTAATGCTGTTAATGATTATTCTTCTGAGGGCGTTGTCGACCCCCTTGAAGCCGAATATGCTTATTCCGCTTCTTGTGGCGATGTAAAGGTCGCCGCTGTCGGGGTCGGTCCAAGACCATGTGTTCGCGTTTAGAGAGCCCGAAAGCCCGTGCTCAAAGCCGAAGCTTTCCGGGACGGTCTCTTCGCCCTTGAGAAGCGAATCGCGGTCAAAGGCGAGTATTCCGCTGTTTTGCAGAATCCAGAGCTTGCCGTCGCGAAGATAGAAGTCGAAGATGCTTCCCGCGCCTTTTTTGACGTCGATTTTGCGGAAGCCGCTTCCGTCCCAGTAATAAAGCGATGAGCCCGCGCTGATGAAATACCCCTTGCCGCCGTCGTCGAGCATTCTCAGCACAACGCCGTCGGGCAGGCCCTCATCGAACGAATGGTTCGTGACCTTGCCGTCCTTGATCTCATAGATTCCGCCGCCGTCGCTGCCGATGAGCACCGAGCCGTCCCGTCCCTCGGTTATGCAGAGCACCGAGGCGACCGAAATTCCGTCTGCCGAGCCGTAGCTTTCGGCGACTTCGCCGTTTCTGATGATGTTCAGCCCCTCCTGAGTGCCGACCGCTATCGAGCCGTCCGAGAGCTCATAGAGGGTTCTGGCGTTCGAGCTCAAAAGCCCGTCTGAGGTGTTATAGGTCTTGAGCTCGCCCGTCTTCGGGTCAAATCTTGCGAGCGAATCGCGCGGGGCATATGAAGCCGCCCAGATACCGCCGCTGCTGTCGGCAAGAAGACAGCGAACCCTCACGCCGTTAAATAGCGCGGTAAAATCGCTCTCGACGGGGTTCCAGCCCTCATCGAAGGAAAGAAGGCCCGTGTCTGTCGCGGCGAAGTAGTAGCCGCCCTGCTTTGAAACCGCGTTTATCGGCGTTCCGCCGAGGCCCGAAAGGTCGTTCGGCGAGCTGAAGCAGCCGCGGGTGTATTTGATTATTCCGAACGCCGTTGAGGCCAGCCAGACGTTGCCCTCATAGTCGAGGCAGCCGCTGTTAAGCGAGGCGGCCTTTTCGGCGTCGCTGAAAGAAATTTGCGAGCCGTCGGGGCTTATCACGCATGCGCCGACGTTTCCGCAGACGATGATTTTTCCGTCGGGGGCGGTTTTTATCGCGTTGTGGGTCATGACGCCCTCGGTGGTTATGTATTCGGTCGTGAAGTCGGCGGACTCAAGGCTTTTGCCGTTAAAGCTCAGCTTCGCCAGAACGTTTCCCGACGAGCCGATATAGATGTTCCCCGCGGTGTCAGACCCCGTGCAGTAGGCGCTTTCGCCGTTTGTAAAGAAGTCTTCGGATTTGAATACCGCCTTTTCGGCGCCGCCCTCGGCGACAGCGCATGCGCCCGCGTTGAGCGCTCCCCATACTCTTCCTTCCGAGTCGACGTCGACGGAATAGACAGTGCCACCGACGATGTTTTCGCCGCTCATCGGGCTCAAGACATCGTCTTTTATCATGCCCATTCCCGAGTTTGAGGCGACATAGACGACCCCGTCGTCGCCCTCGGCAAAATCGCGAATGCAGAGGAACGAATTTTCATCTGCGCAGGGTATCTTCGTGATCTCTTGACCGCGCATCGCAAAAACGCCCGCGTCGTTGGTGCCTATCCAGAGAGTGCCGTCGCCGCCCTCATAAAGAGCGCGGACAGACGACGAGGGTATCCTCCCCTCGAGGCTGTAATTTTCAAAAGATGTGCCGTCATATCTTATCAGGCCGCCGTAGCTGCCTATCCAGATGTAGCCGTCCGAGGTCTGAACTACTTCGTTTGCCTCGCCCGTCGGAAGCCCGTTGCTCTCGTTATAAAGGGTCACGACAAAGCTTCCGCCGTCGGAAGAGGCGGTTATCGGCAGGGTTATCAAAAGGGAGACCGCGAGCGCGGTAAGAATCGCGAGAATGCGTCTCAGGTTCATAAAACCTTCCTTTCAGAGCTTTATTTTATTCCGTGGACAGACATATATTTTTTCAGGGCGTTGAACGATTCATCGGAGATATCGTGTTCGATCTTGCAGGCGTCGACAGAGGCGCGTTCGGGCGAGACGCCTATCGCGAGAAAGAACGAGGTAAGCACTTTGTGGCGCTCATAGGTGCGCTCGGCGACGTATTTTCCCTCATCGGTGAGGGTGATGAAGCCGTCGCGGTCGACCGAGATATATCCGCCGTTTTTAAGGATTCCGACCGCCCGCGATACGCTCGGCTTTGAATAGCCCATCTCTTCGCAGACGTCGATAGAGCGGACGCCCGAAAGCTTCTGCGAGAGTATGAGAATTGTTTCGAGGTACATTTCGCCCGATTCCTGCAAACTCATTAAAAGCCCTCCTTGCGGCAAATTTGCGCATATGCGCAATATTAAAAACAGTATATCATATTTTGCCGAGGATTTCAAGAGGCAATTTGGGCGCGATGCGGCACGCCAAGAGGGCAGAGGGCAGAATTCAGAGCGTCAGAATTCCGAGAGGGGGGTGCGAGCCGCTAATTCGCGACGGTGTTCATCGCTTAAAAGGTATACCCGCGACCTCGCGGGTATGCTGTTTTTAACGCCCGAATCGATCAGAAAAGAAGAAAATTGTTGCCCGCCCGAATAAGCCGCCGTAGCCCCTATTATAAGGTATTCGGCTAACGCCTCATGCTATCTTTACCGCTCCGCACATGTTTGGAGACCGCCGCAGGCGGGCTCGCAGCGACGCTGGCAAATGCGACCTTTATTTCAAAGTTTTGGGCGTCGCTATCACCCCACCCCCGCCGAGCTTTCGCGCAAGCTAAAAAATAGCAACGCCCCCTCCCCTTGAAGGGGAGGGGGCTGGGGGGGAGAGGTGACTTTAAATAGCATGAGGCGCAGCCGAATACCTTATAACAGGGGGTAGCAGGGCCGTTCGGGCGGGGATAAATTATCAGCTATGAGCATTTTATTAGCGAGCACGCCGCCGAGCTTGAGAGGCGGCCAGCGGAGGGGGTTCGGGGGAACCCGCAGGGTGTCCCCGATTATTAAAACTTTTGTTGGGTGGTTTTCATGGATAATGCCGCAGGCGGCCAAGCACGGAAAGGGTGCGGGGAAACAAACGACGCCCATTCTTGAGTTCAAAAGGTTATGTTTGTCAGCGTCGTTATGCAAAGGCTTGCGCCTTTGCCCAACAATCTTCCTGCAATAACAAGGGTGCCCCCGCTTTATTTATGTTACTGTCGCCAACGCTCAATTGGCTGCAAAATCAGCTTGTCTTCAATCCGAAGCGGACACAAGCGCTCCGCTCTCCCAAGTTTCCCGCCTCTGCGGAGACCGCCGCAGGCGGGCTCCCATGAACGCTGGGCTTTGTCTGCGAGCACGAGCCAGACACGCGGGATTTTGCCCAAGAGACCGTTCGGTGGACGGTCGATTGGGGCTGCAAAATCAGCTTGTCTTCAATCCGAAACGGACACAAGCGCTCCGCTCTCCCAAGTTACCCTGCTCTGCGGAGACCGCCGCAGGCGGGCTCCCATGAACGCGGCTTTTGCCCAAGAGCGCGAGCCGCCGAGCTTGCGAGGCGGTCAGTGCGGGAAAGGGTGCGGGGAAACCCTGCAAGGGTGTCCCCGCTTTAAGAATTACAATGGCAATCGTAGCAGTGTCAACGCTCGATTGGCAACAAAAACCGCTTTCATTACATTGACATTCTCTCAAAAAAATGCTATTATAAATTTGTATACGCGGATTTTGTCGTATTACGGAAAAGAGGAATTTCAAAATGAATCTTTCACTTGCTCTGGCGTTTTTGTTCTTCATCGGTTCGGTGTTCGGCTGGGTGCTCGAGCTCTTCTACCGACGGTTTTTCTCGGGCGCGAACCCCGAAAGAAAGTGGATAAACCCGGGCTTTTGCGTCGGGCCGTATCTGCCGCTCTACGGCTCGGGGCTATGCATACTCTTTCTTCTCGCGCTTTTAGAGGAACATATCAACATTGAAAACGCCGTCGTGAGGAAGCTTGTTCTCTTTCTTGCGATGGCCGTGATGATGACCGTCATCGAGTACATCGCGGGAATAGTGAGCCTTAAATATTTCAACCTGCGGCTTTGGGACTACCGCTCGGAATGGGGAAACATTCAGGGTATAATCTGCCCGAAGTTTTCTCTCGCTTGGGCGGCGATGGGTGCGCTGTATTATTTTCTCGTCCATCCTCATATTCTCGGCGCGCTCGAGTGGCTTTCAAAGAACCTCGCGTTCTCGTTCTTCATCGGGGCATTCTTCGGGGTGTTCGTGATCGATGTCGTCTATTCGTCTCAGCTTGTCATCAAGATCAGGAAATTCGCCGCCGAAAACGACGTAATAGTCAAATACGAGGCCCTAAAGGTGCATATCCGCGAGGCTCAGGAAAAGGCGCATTTCTTCCTTGCGCTTCGCTCCGACAGGCCTCTTCGCGAGCACCTCAGCGAAATTGCCGACGGGCTTGAAAAAAGAATATCACGGAAAAAATAGGAATACTCATTCAATATATGAAAGGAGTCTGTAATGGTTTACAGGGTCGGAATTGATGTCGGGTCGACAACCGTAAAGCTTGCGGTGCTCGACGAAACCGACAAAATTGTATTCGGAATGTATCAGCGCCACTGCGCGCATATTCAGGAATCTCTCGCAGAGCTTCTTTCTGAGGCCCAAAAAGCCCTCGGCGACTGCGAGATGATCGTCGGAATAACGGGCTCGGGCTCGATAAACCTCGGCAAGGCGCTCGGCATAAAATTTGTTCAGGAGGTCGCGGCCGTGGCCTCGGCATTAAGCCTTGTCGCGCCCCAGACCGATGTAGCCATCGAGCTCGGCGGCGAGGACGCGAAGATAATCTATTTCCGCGGCGGTCTCGACGAGAGAATGAACGGCGTATGCGCGGGCGGAACGGGCTCGTTCATCGACCAGATGGCCGCGCTTTTGCAGACCGACGCCGAGGGCCTCAACAACGAGGCAAAAAATTACCGCGAGATATACCCGATCGCGGCGCGCTGCGGCGTCTTCGCAAAGACGGATATCCAGCCGCTCATCAACGAGGGTGCGACAAAGGCCGACCTCGCCGCCTCGATCTTTCAGGCGGTGGTCAACCAGACCATTTCGGGCCTCGCCTGCGGAAAGCCGATTCGCGGGTGCGTGGCGTTTCTGGGCGGGCCGCTCCATTTTCTTACCGAGCTCAAAAAGGCGTTCATCAGAACCCTAAAGCTCACGCCCGAGAACGTCGTCGACCCTTCCGACAGCCATCTTTTTGCCGCGATGGGCGCTGCTCTTGAAACCGACGACGAAAAAACCGTCCTTCTTAGCGAACTCATCAAGCGCCTCAGCGAAGGGGTCGAGATGAGCTTTGAGATCAAAAGGCTGCCGCCGCTCTTCGCGAGCGAGCAGGAATACAAGGCTTTCTGCGCAAGGCACGACTGCGCTATCGTTGAAAAGGGCGAGCTCTCCGAGTATTCGGGCGACTGCTTCTTGGGCATCGACGCGGGCTCGACGACGACAAAGCTTGCGCTGATAAGCGACGACGGCAGGCTGCTGTTCTCCCACTATGCCAACAACAGGGGCAACCCCGTCGAGGCCGCAAAATACGCGGTCTATGAGCTAAAAAAGCGCCTGCCCGAGGGCGCGAGGATCGCAAGGTCCTGCTCGACGGGCTATGGCGAGACGCTTTTGAAGTCGGCGTTTTCTCTCGATGATTCCGAGGTCGAGACGGTTGCGCACACCACTGCCGCGAAATTCTTCGACCCCGAGGTCGACTGCGTTTTAGATATCGGCGGGCAGGACATGAAGTGCATCAAGCTTAAAAACGGCTCGGTCGACAACGTTCTGCTCAACGAGGCCTGCTCCTCGGGCTGCGGAAGCTTTATCGAGAGCTTCGCGAATTCTCTCGGCTATTCTGCTGAGGACTTCGCTAAGGAGGCTCTTTTCGCCGATAACCCCGTCGACCTCGGCACGCGCTGCACCGTGTTCATGAATTCAAACGTCAAGCAGGCCCAGAAAGAGGGCGCGCCCGTTTCCGACATTTCCGCGGGGCTTGCCTATTCGGTCATCAAGAACGCGCTTTATAAAGTCATCAAGCTTGCCGACGCCAAGGACCTCGGGAAGCACATCGTCGTTCAGGGCGGAACTTTCTATAACAAGGCCGTCCTACGCGCTTTTGAGAGAATAGCGGGCGTGAACGCCACCTGCCCCGATATTTCGGGCATAATGGGCGCGTTCGGCGCGGCGCTCATCGCGAGGGAGAGATATAAGGGTCAAGCGAGCGTGATGCTGCCGCTCAGCGAAATAATCGACCTGAAATACACCAACACCACCGCAAGGTGCGGCAGGTGCTCGAACAACTGTATGCTCACGATATCTCAGTTTTCGGGCGGAAGAAGGCATATAACCGGCAACCGCTGCGAGCGCGGCCTCGGCGGCGACGCCACCGGCCCGAAGGGCGAGAACCTCATCGAGTATAAGAGAAAAAGGCTCTTTTCCTATGAGCCCCTTGCCGAGAAAGAGGCAAAGCGCGGCGTCATCGGCATTCCGCGCGTCCTGAACATCTATGAAAACTACCCGTTTTGGGCGACGTTTTTCAAAGAGCTCGGCTTCAGCGTTCTGCTTTCGCCCCAAAGCGACCGAAAGCTCTATGAGCTCGGAATGGAATCTATTCCGTCCGAGTCGGAATGTTACCCCGCGAAGCTTTCACACGGCCATGTTCAGTGGCTGATAAATCAGGGCGTAAAGACTATTTTCCACCCATGCGTTTTCTATGAGCATCAGGAGATAAAGTCGGCGCAGAACCACTATAACTGCCCGATAGTCGCGTCATACCCCGAGAATCTCAAGAATAACGTCGAGGCTATTGCCGACGGCGAGGTGAAGTATATCCGCCCGTTCATCGCCCTAACCGACGAAAAAACCGCCGCAGACCGCCTTGTAAGGCTCTGCCGCGAGGAGTGGGGCATTCACGAGGGCGAGGTTCGCGAGGCGGTGAAAAAGGCATGGGCCGAGCAGCTTTGCGCCAAGGAAGACATAAGAAAAGAGGGCGCGCGCGTCCTCAAAGCGATGGAAGAGCGCGGCGGCAGGGGAATAGTCCTTGCGGGGCGGCCCTATCACATCGATCAGGAGATAAACCACGGCATTCCTGAGCTCATCGCGGGCTATGGGCTCGACGTTTTCAGCGAGGACAGCCTGCCCCTTGACCCCGAGACCGAGCGCAGGCTCAGGGTGGTCGACCAGTGGGTCTATCATTCTCGGCTATATTCTGCGGCCGAGTTTGTCAGAAGCCGCAACGACTTAGAGCTTGTGCAGCTCAATTCGTTCGGCTGCGGCCTTGACGCCGTGACCACCGATCAGGTCTCCGAGATTTTAGAGGGCTCGAACAAGCTTTATACCGTCCTGAAAATCGACGAGGTAAACAACCTCGGCGCGGTGAGAATCAGGATCAGAAGCCTTATTGCCGCGATGAATCAGCGCCGCGAGCAGGGCATTTTTGCCGAGCCGACCGAGATAAACTATGAGCACGCCGAGTTCACGCGTGAGATGTTCGACGACAAGTTCACGATTTTGGCGCCCCAGATGAGCCCTATCCATTTTGAAGTCCTCGAGCCTGTTTTCAGGCACTACGGGTTCAACATGGAGGTTCTCTCAAACGACAACCGAAACGCCATCGACTTCGGGCTGAAATATGTCAACAACGACGCGTGTTTCCCCTCGATAACCGTCGTCGGCCAGATCATGGAGGCGCTGCTCTCGGGGAAATATGACACACACCGCATCGCGATAATAATGACCCAGACGGGCGGCTGCTGCCGAGCCTCAAATTATGTCGGCTTTATCCGCAGGGCGCTCGACAAGGCGGGAATGTCTTACATACCTGTTATATCCTTCAACGCCAACGGAATGGAAAAGGCCGAGGGCTTCAAACCCACGCTGCCGCTTCTCATCGCGGCGGGCAAGGGCGTCGTCTACGGCGACCTGTTCATGCGCTGCCTCTATCGCACTCGCCCCTATGAAAAGGTCAAGGGCTCGGCCGATGCCCTGCACAAAAAGTGGCTTGATATCTGCATCGAGCAGCTCACATCGAAAAAGCCGAAATACAGCTATAAAGAGGTCTGCCGAGGGATCGTCGGCGATTTTGACAAGCTTCCTCTTGTCGAGGGGCTTAAAAAGCCGCGCGTCGGCATCGTCGGCGAGATTTTGGTGAAGTACATGCCGCTCGCGAACAACCACCTTGTCGAGCTTTTGGAGAGCGAGGGCGCCGAAGCGGTCGTGCCCGACCTCATGGACTTTTTGAACTATTCTCTTTACAACGCCGAGTATAAGCATGAATTTTTGGGCACGAGCCTGAAGTCAGACCTGTTCTCGCGAATCGGCATTTTCGCGATCGCAAGGCTCAGAAGCCCTGCTGTCAAGGCTCTCGAAAAGAGCGAGAGGTTTGAAGCGCCGATGCCTATCGAGAAGGTCGCCGACCTCGCAAAGGAGTTTTTATCAATCGGAAACCAGTACGGCGAGGGGTGGTTCCTCACGGGCGAAATGGCCGAGCTCTTGCAGAGCGGCGTGCCGAACATTGTATGCATACAGCCGTTCGCCTGCCTGCCCAACCACGTTGTCGGCAAGGGCATGATCAAGCACCTCAAGAAGAAATATCCGTTCGCGAACATCGCGGCAGTCGACTACGACCCCGGCGCTTCCGAGGTCAACCAGCTCAACCGAATCAAGCTGATGCTCTCGAGCGCGAAAAAGGCCCTCGCCGACCCAACCGTTCCGAAAAAAGAGCTGGTAAAGGAAGGGTAAAAAGTTTTAGGTCAAGCCTTTTTCAAAAGGATTGCGGGGGTCAATGAAAGCTGGTTTTGCTGCTGCTCGACCGCCCTCGGCGGCAACGATTGCCTCGGTTGTCTCGCAGGCAAAACCCCGCGTTCATGGGGGCAGAGCCCCTCGTCGCGCTACGCAGAGCGCGAAAACCCATACGTAGTGCGCTCCGCAAGGGGTGAATTGAAAAACAGCTCGGTGAGCTGTCAGTTATCACAAAGTCGGGCAAAAGCTTGCGCCTTTGCCCAACAACCTTCCTGAAACAATAAGGGTGCCCCCGACTTTAATATCTGGTTTGTAGAACATCCCCGCCCAGAGCCACTGCACCCCTTGTTATAAGGTATTCGCTCCGCTCATGCTATCTTTACCGCTCCGCACATGCGGGAGATGCGCTCAGCTGTTTAGAAAAAGTATCCGCAGAACCCGCTCTTCATCTCAAACCCATGTGCTTCGCTCTCACCCCACCCCCTGCCCCCGCCCCTTGAGGAGCGGGGGACAGAGCAAAGATTTAGTTCATAGCGAAGTTTGACAGGGGGTGAGGTGACTAAAAATGGCACTCGCGCAGCGAGTACCTTTTTTTAAAGGGGCAACGGCGGCTTTTCGGGCGGGCAGCAATTTTTCCCTCTCTCCTCAATCTGAGCGGTAAAAACAATATACCTCTCTCCTGCGAGAGAGGGTATACCTTTTCAGGGGGCAGCGGGGGATTTATCCCTGCCTTTATTAGTTAATTGCTGCCTCCGCCCCCTTAGGAGCGTCCATTTAGGTGCGCAGCTCTGACAAGAGCTACGCACCTTAGACCGCCGAGCGAGGCTCGGCGGTCGGTGCGGAGGGGGTTCGGGGAAACCCGCAGGGTGCCCCCGCTATGAAAATTATAGCTATATATTTTATCGTCTTGCCCCCCCGCCCCTCGAGGGGCGGGAGACTGAGCAAAGATTTAATTTTTAGCAAAGGTTCGACAGGGGGTGGGGTGACTAAAAACAGCATTCGGCGTAGCCGAATACCTTTTCAGGTGTCTCAGGTGCCTTGCCTCTTGCTTTTCAATCAATAAACATCTGGGAGAGATTCTTCCGCCGCCGAGCTTCGCTCGGCGGCTTGTGCACGGAAAGGGTGCGGGGAAACCCTGCATGGGTTTCCCCGCTATAAAATATAAGGAGCATTATACCGTCTTGCCTTATACCCTCTCCACTCCCGCCAGCACCATATCCGCAAACTGCTTTGCCGCCCTTGCCGAGCGGCTCGCGCGGGAAAGCGCAAAGCGTTCGGCGTCGGCCTCGAGCTTTTCGGGGTCATATTCAACGCCGTTTTCATCGAGAATATGCCGCACGATCTCAAGATAGGTCGCCTTATCGGGCCGCGAGAAGGTGATGTGAAGCCCGAACCGCTCCGAGAGCGAGACAATCTCCTGCATCGTGTCGCCGCGATGAACGTCGTCGCCGTCGCGGTCCGAGAAGCTCTCTCTGACGAGGTGTCTGCGGTTTGAGGTCGCATAGATGACCACATTTCCCGCCTTTGCCGAGACCGAGCCCTCAAGAACGGCCTTGAGCGCCGAGAAGTTGTCGTCGTTTTTGGCAAACGAGAGGTCGTCGATGAAGATGATGAATTTAAGCGGGTTTCGGTTGAGCTCGAAGAGAATTTTCGGGAGGTTCCCGAGCTGATCTTTTTTGAGTTCGAGGATCCTCAGCCCCTCGCCCGAAAGCTCGTTCACGACGGCCTTCACCGTCGACGATTTTCCCGTGCCCGCGTCGCCCGTCAGCAGGATATTTGCGGCGGGCTTGCCCTCAAGAAGCGATTCGGTGTTGTCGATGATGAGTTTTTTCTCGCGCTGATAGCCGACAAGGTCGCAAAGCCGAACACTGTCGGGGGTCTTGACGGGCTTGATCTCGCCGTCGAAATAAAACGCGGTATACTTCGCGAAAATTCCGTAGCCGTGTTTGCCGATGTTCTCGGCCTGGTTGCGAAATTCCTCGGCGATGTCTATTTTCGAGTTTGTCCATTCGGGCAGCGCGCCGCCGTATTCAATTCCCTCGCGAAGCGTTTTCGGCGAGAGGGCGGCGAGCCCGTTGAGTATTTCAAGCTCATATTCGGCGCTTTTGCGCATCACTTCTCTGACGGGTTTTTGCCTGCCGATTTTCTTTACAAGCGGGTTGTCGCAGCACCGAGTGAGCTCTGCGACATACTTTGCGAAATCTGTTCTGCCCGTTTTATAGAGCTTTGAGACAAATTCGCAGTAAAGCCCGACCGAGCGCTCATCGCCGTCCGATTCGAGGAAATTTTTCAGCGCCGCGATGACGGGGTCGTCAAGAACATCGCGGAAAATACAAAGGGTGTCGAGCGCGGCCGCAAGGTTTTCAAGCTTTTTTATCATATCTTCCTCAGTTCAGCACCGCGCCCTTTGAGCCGCTTGAAACAAGCGCGGCATAGCGCTTAAGATAGCCCGAGAGCTCTTTCTGCTTCGGAACAAAGGCCGCCATTCTGTTCTTGAATTCTTCGTCGGCGATTTTCAGCTCGATTTTATTCGCGGGAATGTCTATCGAGATGATATCGCCCTCTTTGATTATTCCTATCGGCCCGCCCGAGGCCGCTTCGGGCGAGATGTGCCCGACGCATGCGCCCCTTGTCGCGCCGCTGAACCGTCCGTCGGTGATAAGCGCAACGCTCTCGCCGAGGCCCATGCCCATAATTGCCGATGTCGGGTTGAGCATTTCTCTCATGCCCGGGCCGCCCTTGGGCCCCTCATAGCGAATCACAACTACGTCGCCGGGGTTGATGAGCCCCGCGTTTATCGCCGCCTGAGCGTCCTCCTCGCACTCGAACACCCTTGCGGGGCCCTCATGCTTAAGCATCTTCGGCGAGACCGCCGAGCGCTTCACAACGCAGCCGTCGGGCGCAAGGTTTCCGCGAAGAACCGCGATGCCGCCCGTTTCGCTGTAAGGGTCTTCAACGGGGCGAATGACGTCGTGGTTGAGGTTTTTCGCGTTTTTGATGTTTTCTCCGACTGTCTTCCCCGTGACGGTCATGCAGTCAAGGTTCAGAAGATTTTTCTTCGAGAGCTCGTTCATTATCGCCCAAACGCCGCCCGCCTCGTCGAGCTCCTCGACATAGGTTCTGCCCGCGGGGGCAAGGTGACAGAGGTTCGGGGTCTTCGAGCTGATGCTGTTCGCGATGTCAAGGTTTATCTCGATTCCGCACTCATGGGCGATCGCGGGCAGGTGAAGCATCGAGTTTGTCGAGCAGCCGAGCGCCATGTCGACGGTCAGGGCGTTCATGAACGCCGCTTCGGTCATAATGTCGCGGGGCTTGATGTCTTTTTTGAGAAGCTCCATAACCGCCATGCCCGCGTGTTTCGCGAGCTCGATTCGCGAGGAATAGACCGCGGGGATAGTTCCGTTTCCGCGAAGGCCCATTCCGAGGGCTTCGGTGAGGCAGTTCATCGAGTTTGCAGTGTACATTCCCGAGCATGAGCCGCAGGTCGGGCAGGTCTTACACTCATATTCCCGAAGCTTTTCGAGGTCGATTTTGCCCGCGTTGAATTCGCCGACAGCCTCCGAGATAGACGAAAAGCTCGTCTTGTGGCCGTCGACATGCCCCGCGAGCATCGGCCCGCCCGACACGAACACCGTCGGTATATTGAGCCTTGCCGCCGCCATCAGAAGCCCGGGGACGTTTTTATCGCAGTTCGGCACCATTACGAGGGCGTCAAAACCGTGGGCGAGGGCCATCGCCTCGGTCGAGTCGGCGATGAGGTCGCGTGTCACGAGGGAATATTTCATACCCGTGTGGCCCATCGCGATGCCGTCGCAGACAGCTATCGCGGGGAAAACGACGGGGTTGCCGCCCGCCATCGCGACGCCGAGCTTTACCGCGTCGACGATCTTGTCGATGTTCATATGCCCGGGTACGATCTCGTTATACGAGCTCACGATGCCGACCATCGGGCGCGAAATTTCCTCGTCGGTCATTCCGAGGGCGTGATAGAGGGCGCGGTGAGGCGCGTTTTGTGCGCCCAATTTGATTTTATCGCTTTTCATAAATTCACCTACTTAAAACTGCATACAGCCGAGGGTATTCCTCGGCCTGCGGTATTTTTTCGGGGCGCACGGGGGTGACATTGCGGGGGGCGAAGCCCCGCCGCGCGGCAGCGCGGCGAAGCGCCGCCGCAGGCGGCGCCTGTTCGCTCCGCGAACGGGCTTCGCCCGAGTTGTTCCCCCTGCGCCCCTTTATTTATCAGTTGTTGATGAGTTTGTCCTCGCCGTTCCAGCTGTAAAGCTTCCTGATCTCCTCGCCGACGATCTCCGACGGGTGCTCCGAGGCAAGCTTTCTCATCGCCCGGAAGTGAACCTGACCGCCCGCGTCGGACATATCGAGGAGGAACTCCTTCGCAAAGGTGCCGTCCTGAATGTCCTTGAGTATCTTCTTCATGGTCTTCTTGGTCTCTTCGGTGATGATCTTCGGGCCGGTCACATAGTCGCCGTATTCCGCAGTGTTCGAGATGGAATATCTCATACCCGCGAAGCCGCTCTGATAGATGAGGTCGACGATGAGCTTCATCTCGTGAATGCACTCAAAGTATGCGTTTCTCGGGTCGTATCCCGCCTCAACAAGAGTCTCATATCCCGCCTGCATAAGTGCGCATACGCCGCCGCAGAGAACAGCCTGCTCGCCGAAGAGGTCGGTCTCGGTCTCGGTGCGGAAGGTTGTTTCAAGAACGCCCGCTCTTGCGCCGCCGATTCCGAGGGCATACGCAAGGCCGATGTCCCAAGCGTCGCCCGTGGCGTCCTGCTCGACGGCGATAAGGCAGGGAACACCCTTGCCCGCCTGATATTCGCTTCTGACGGTGTGGCCGGGGCCCTTCGGCGCGATCATGATAACGTTGACGTCCTTCGGGGGCTTGATGCAGCCGAAGTGAATGTTAAAGCCGTGCGCAAAGGCGAGGGTCTTGCCCGCGGTGAGGTTCGGCTCGATCGATTCCTTGTAAAGCTTCGCCTGTTTCTCGTCGTTGATGAGGATCATGATGATGTCCGCAACCTTGGCGGCTTCTGCCGAGGTCATGACCTTAAGGCCCTGCTTCTCGGCTTTTTCCCACGACTTCGAGCCCTCATAGAGGCCGACGACGACGTTTACGCCGCTGTCCTTAAGGTTGAGGGCGTGAGCATGCCCCTGCGAGCCGTAGCCGATAATGGCGACGGTCTTGCCCGCAAGCTTCTGAATGTCGCAGTCCTGCTGATAAAAAATTCTGTTCATGATGATTTCTCCTTTATTAAAAATTAAAATTGTATGCTTTAAATCTCCATCTTCGAGATGGTCGTGCTGCCGCGTTCAAGAGAGACTATTCCCGTTCGGCAGATCTCCAAGATAGTGAAGTCTCTCATGAGGTCTACAAACGCGTCTATTTCTCTCGATGTCCCCGTCAGGCGCATGGTAACGCTGTCGCGGGTATAGTCGACGGTCTTTGCGCCGAACGCCTGAGCCGCGTCGCGGATATCCGTTCTGGTCTCGGGGTCGTTTTTCATCTTGATGAGCATCAGCTCGCAGGAGACCGATTCGATGAGGTCAAGCTCCTTTATCGAGCAGACGTCGGGAAGCTTGTAAAGCTGGTTGATGAGCTGGTTCTTATCGGTTTCAAGCCCCGCCGAGCTCACGGTGATTCTTGAAAGCTCGGGCGATTCCGTCTCCGAGACGGTCAGCGAGTTGATGTTGAACCTTCTGCGGCGGAACATGCTTGTGACGCGGTTCAAAACGCCGAATTCGTTCCTTACAAGAACAGCTATCGTAAAGTTAGTCATTTTCCGCACCTCCCAAATCGACCTCGGTTATTATGTCGTCCATCGAGCCCCCGGGCGGAAGCATCGGAAGAACGAATTCGTCCTTGTCGATAACGCAGTCGACCACAAACGGCGCCTCCGACTTAAACGCCCGCTCAAGAGCCTCATGAAGCCCCTCAAGGGTATCAACCCTCTCGCCGTCAGCGCCGAAGGCTTTCGCGAGGGCTACAAAATCCGTCTTTCTGTCCAAAACGGTGTTTGAATAGTGCTTGTCAAAGAAGAGCGTCTGCCACTGGCGAACCATTCCGAGAACGCCGTTGTTCATAAGAAGAATCACGAGCGGTATCTTATAAGTCACCGCGGTCGCGAGCTCATTCAGGCACATTCCGAAGCCGCCGTCGCCAGTCACGAGGACGGCGCGTTCGTTTGTCGCGGTCGCGGCGCCGATCGCCGCCCCCATTCCGAAGCCCATTGTCCCGAGCCCTCCCGATGAGAGGAATCTTCGCTCTTTCGAGAACACAAGCGACTGCGCGGCCCACATCTGGTGCTGGCCGACGTCTGTTGCGACGGGCGTGTTCTCGCCGAGGTGCGTGTTGAGTTCGAGAATCGCGGCCCTCGGCGTAAGGCCCTCGCGGTTGTCGAGGTGTCTGCGCTCCTCAAACTTAAGCCCCTCGATGGTCTTTCGCCACTCGGGCAGCTTTTTCTGCGCGAGCATTTTAATAAGCTTTTGCAGCGTGAGTTTAAGGTCGCCCCTCATCGCGTGGGCGGCGCTTACGGTTTTGTCGAGCTCTGCGCCGTCGACGTCTATGTGAATAATTTTGGCGTTAGTCGCGAATTTTGCGCGGTTTCCCGTGACCCTGTCGTTGAACCTGACCCCGAGGGCGATGATGCAGTCTGCGCGGTGCATCGCCATCGAGCAGGCATAGTGCCCGTGCATGCCCTGCATACCCAAAAATCTCGGGTGATTGGTCGGTATCGCCGAAATTCCCATAAGCGAGCAGCCTATCGGCGCGTCAAGAAGCTCGGCAAGCTCGTAAAGCTCGTCCTGAGCGCCCGAAGTGACCATTCCCCCGCCGAAGTATATAAACGGCCTCTGAGAAAGGTTTATCGCCTCGGCCGCCGCTTGAATCCTTATCTCCTTTGCGGGCATCGGCGGCTCGGCCGAGACAGGCTTCTGCTCGGTGAATTCGCATTCCGCGTTCTGAATATCCTTCGGAACATCGATAAGAACAGGCCCGGGGCGGCCCGAGACCGCAAGCCTGAAAGCCTCGCGAATCGTGTCGGCAAGCTCCTCGACCCGACCGACGACATAGTTGTGCTTTGTTATCGGCAGGGTTATACCCGTGATGTCTATTTCCTGAAAGCTGTCGGTGCCGAGCTGGGTCGTCGGCACGTTTCCCGTGATAGCCACCATCGGCACGGAATCAAGATATGCCGTCGCGATGCCTGTCACAAGGTTTGTCGCGCCCGGACCCGAGGTCGCCATCACAACGCCCGCCTTGCCCGTCGCTCTGGCATAGCCGTCGGCGGCATGGGCGGCGCCCTGCTCGTGTGCGGTCAGAATATGAGTAATTTCGTCGCGATATTTATACAGAGAGTCATAAACATTGATAATTTGACCCCCGGGATAGCCGAAAACGGTTTTCACGCCCTGTTCAATGAGTGTCCTGACAATGATATCGGCGCCAGATAATTTCATCAAAACTTCTCCCCTAAATCAGTTTTTAATTGCCCTGCAAATGAGGCCGCCCATCTCCGAGCACTTTGCGGGCTTAAGGCCCTCTTCGGCGCTCATGATGTCTGCGGTCCTGTACCCCTCCGAGAGCACCTTTCCGACGGCGTTTTCGATCTCGTCGGCCTCTTTCGGCATGTCGAAGCTGTATCTGAGCATCATCGCCGCCGAGAGAATCGTTCCTATCGGGTTTGCGATGTCTTTTCCCGCGATATCTGGCGCCGAGCCGTGAATCGGTTCATAAAGCCCGTTTGAGGTTGCGCCGAGCGACGACGACGGTATCATTCCTATCGAGCCCGTTATCATCGAGGCCTCGTCCGAGAGGATATCGCCGAACATGTTTTCGGTGACGATAACGTCGAACTGCGCGGGGTTCTTGACAATCTGCATCGCGCAGTTGTCGACGAGCATATCCGAAAGCTCAACATCGGGGTATTCCTCGGCAAGGCGGTGCATAACGGCTTTCCAGAGGCGCGAGGTGTCGAGCACGTTCGATTTTTCCACCGAGCAGAGCTTTTTGCGGCGCTTTCTTGCGGTCTCAAAGCCTATTCTTCCGATTCTCTCGATCTCGCTCTCCGAATACTTCATAACGTCTTCCGAGATCTTCTCGCCCTGCTCATAGGTCTTGTGTTCGCCGAAGTAAATTCCGCCGATGAGCTCGCGGACGATAATAAAGTCTATGCCCTTTTCAACGATTTCGGGCTTAAGCGGCGAAGCCTTCGCCAGCTGAGGCCAGATCTTTGCGGGGCGGTTGTTCGAGTAAACGCCCATTCCCGCGCGAATCCTCAGCAGGCCCTTTTCGGGGCGCATGTTGCCCGCGACAGAATCCCACTTCGGCCCGCCGACCGCGCCCAAAAGAACGCTGTCCGCCGCGAGGCACTTGTCGAGCTCATGTCGGGGCAGGGGATCGCCGTATTTATCGATGGCGCACCCGCCCATGTCCGCGTCGACATAGGTGAAGTTGTGGCCGTGTTTTTCGGCGATGACGTCAAGCACCTTTATTGCCTCATTTACAATCTCGGGCCCGATTCCGTCGCCGCGAATAACTGCTATCGTTTTGTTCATAACGTGTCTCCATTCTGAGGTTATTTTAGAGCGGTTTTATCGGGGAGACCCCCGGCGAGGGTCTCCTCCCGCGCGAAAACCTTTTTATTTCTTGAGCGATTTCAGCAGCCCGCCCGCTCTGATGATGTTCTGAATAAATTCGGGGAAGGGCCTTGCCTGATAAGTCGTGTTCGAGGTCAGGTCGGTGATGACCCCCGTGTCGAAGTCGACCTCGACCTCGTCGCCCGCGGAAATTCCGTCGGCGGCCTCGGGGCATTCAAGAATCGGCAGGCCGATATTTATGGCGTTGCGGTAGAAAATCCTCGCAAAGCTCTTCGCGATAACGCAGCCCGTGCCGCAGGTCTTGATGACGAGCGGTGCGTGCTCTCTCGACGACCCGCAGCCGAAATTCCAGCCCGCGACCATGATATCGCCCTTATTGACCTTTTTGACGAATTCGGTGTCGATGTCCTCCATGCAGTGCTTTGAAAGCTCCTGCGCGTCAGAGGTGTTGAGGTATCTCGCGGGGATAATAACGTCGGTGTCAACGTTGTCGGGATATTTAAAAACTTTTCCTTTGGTATTCATCTTCATGCCTCCTTAGGTGCGGTTATAAAGCCTGTCAGCGCGCTCGATGCCGCTGTCTGCGGGCTTGCGAGGTATACCTCGCTCTTGACGTGTCCCATTCTTCCGACGAAGTTTCGGTTCGTCGTCGCAACGCACCGCTCGCCCTCGGCAAGAATACCCATATATCCGCCGAGGCAGGGCCCGCAGGTCGGTGTTGAGACCACCGCGCCCGCGTCGATGAAAGCGGTGACATATCCGCGCTCGACGCATTCGCGATAAACCGCCATCGTCGCGGGGATTATAATGCACCTTACCCCGTCGGCTACCTTTTTGCCGCTGAGGATCTTATAGGCGGCTTCCATGTCTTCCATTCTGCCGTTGGTGCAGCTTCCGATTACCACCTGATCGATTTTTATGTCCGAAAGCTCGCTTGCGGGCTTTGTATTCTCGGGCAGGTGAGGGCAGGCCACTGTCGGCACTATATCCGAAAGATTTATCTTGATGACCTTTTCATATACCGCGTCGCTGTCCGCCGAATATTCAACGGGTTCGCGCTCGGTTCTGCCTTTGAGATATGCCCTTGTAACGCCGTCGACGGGGAAAATTCCGTTCTTCGCGCCCGCCTCGATAGCCATGTTGCAGATGCAGAGCCTGTCGTCCATCGAGAGCGAGCTCACGCCCTCGCCCGAAAACTCCATGCTCTTATAAAGCGCTCCGTCGACGCCTATCATGCCGATTATTGTGAGAATAACGTCCTTGCCTGAGCAGTTTTTCGGCAGGCTTCCCGAAAGCTCGAATTTAAGCGCCGACGGCACTTTGAACCAAGCCGTTCCCGTCGCCATTCCCGCGGCCATGTCGGTCGAGCCCACGCCCGTTGAGAAAGCCCCGAGGGCGCCGTAGGTGCAGGTGTGGCTGTCCGCGCCGATAATGCAGTCGCCTGCGGTGACAACTCCCTGTTCGGGCAGAAGAGCGTGTTCAATGCCCATCTTCCCGACGTCATAGAAGTGGCTCACGCAGTGTTCGCAGGCAAATTCGCGGCACTGCTTCGACTGCTCCGCAGCCTTGATATCCTTATTCGGCACAAAGTGGTCGAGGACTATCGCAATCCTGTTCTTATCAAAAACGCTGTCGAAGCCCGCCTTTTTGAACTCGTTGACCGCGACGGGCGTGGTGATGTCGTTGCCCAGAACGATGTCGAGCTTTGCCGAGATAAGCTGTCCCGCCTCGACCTTTTCAAGCCCCGCGTGCGCCGCGAGAATTTTTTGTGTCATTGTCATTCCCATGTTTAAGCCCTCGCTTTCTTTGAATTGTTATAAGCACTGATGAGTGCATAGGCGCTCGATTTGAGTATATCGGTGTGGTGCCCCGCTCCCCAGTACATATTTCCGTCGGCGGCCTTGATGCCGATATAGGCTATCGCCTCGGATTTTGAGGTCTGGTTCTGAAGGCTATGCTCGGTGTAAATCCGGAGGGTATATTCGTCCCCCGTGAGGTCTTTAAGGGCGGTCGAAACCGCGTCGATCGAGCCGTTGCCGACAGCCCTGAGGGTCTTAAGCTCGCCGTTCACCTCAAATGTTATCTCCACCTCGACGTCGTTTTCGTGCTGAGTGAAGTTCATGTTCTTCTCACAAACGGGCGTGATGACGTGGAAGTAAGTGTTCCTGAAAATCTCATAGATTTCAGCGGGCTTAAGCTCGCGGTGTTCGCGGTCCGAAATGCCCTTGCAGAGGTAGCTGAAGTGTTCTCTCATCTTCGCGGGGAGGGTATAGCCGTAGGTGTGTTCAAGAAGATAGCCGATTCCGCCCTTGCCGCTCTGCGAATTAACGCGAATGACGTCGGCGTCATATGTTCTGTTGATGTCGGTCGGGTCGATGGGTATATAGGGCGTGGTCCACTGTTCAAGGTGTTTTTCCTCCCGCCATTTCATTCCTTTTGCGATGGCGTCCTGATGGCTTCCCGAGAACGCCGCGAACACCAGCGCTCCCGCATAGGGCGAGCGCTCATAAATCTTCATGCCCGTGCATTTTTCATAAACCTCCGAGATAGCGGGCATGTCTGAGAAGTCAAGCTTCGGGTCCACCCCGTGCGAGTACATATTCATCGCGAGGGTGATAATGTCGACGTTGCCCGTTCTTTCTCCGTTCCCGAAGAGCGTGCCCTCGACCCTGTCCGCTCCCGCCAAAAGCGCGAGCTCGGTGTCGGCGACGCCCGTTCCGCGGTCGTTGTGCGGGTGAAGCGAGAGGGTGACATATTCGCGGTATTTGAGGTGCTTGTTCATATATTCGATTTGCGAGGCATAGATATGCGGCATGCTCATCTCTACCGTCACGGGGAGATTGATGATGACGTTGTTATTCGGCCCGGGTTCAAGAATATCCAGAACAGCGTTGCAGACCTCGAGGGAATATTCGGGCTCAGCCCCCGTGAAGCTCTCGGGCGAGTATTCAAATCTGAAGTTGCCGTCATATTCCGAAGCAAGCTGTTTCACGAGATTTGCTCCGTCGGTGGCGATCTTCTTGATCTCATCTTTCGACTTTCTGAAAACCTGTTCGCGCTGGGCGACGCTCACCGAATTATAGAAGTGAATTATCGCCGAGGGCGCGCCCTTGACCGCCTCGAAGGTTTTTCTGATGATGTGCTCACGGCACTGGGTCAGAACCTGAACGGTTACGTCCTTGGGTATCATGTTCTGCTCAATAAGCGCGCGCAGAAAATCATACTCGGTGTCCGAGGCCGCGGGGAAGCCGACCTCGATCTCCTTGAAGCCTATTTTCACGAGCATCTTGTAGAATTCGAGCTTTTGTTCAAAGCTCATCGGTATAACGAGCGACTGGTTGCCGTCGCGAAGATCGACCGAACACCAAAGAGGGGCTTTCTCGATGTGGTCTTTTTTGACCCAGTCATAGGTCATTTCGGGGGGCAGGTAATACCCCGTTGAGTACTTCTTGAAGTTCATCATTTTGCAATTTCTCCTGTCGATAGTGATTTTTCGGACTCGGATTCCCCGAAAACCCGAGCGGATATAACAAACCCGCCTCAAAGGTTTTCTTTGAGACGGGTGCATAAAATCTCGCACTCGCGGTACCACTCAAATTGCGGGCAAAAAGCCCACCGCTCTTCGGAATCCAACAATTCCTATGTTTTAACGCAACAGCTGCGGGAGGCGTCTACTTGCTTAAAAGCTTTGGGGGCCTCCGGCTCGGAAGCGAGGGGTCTTTCGGATTCATCTGCCGACTTTCACCGACCGTCGGCTCTCTTTATATCGATGAGGTTCCGTAAACCTTCTTCGTCATCGCCTTTGAAATTTGGCAGTTCTATTATATAGTAGCGCGAGGCAATTTGTCAATCGCCGTTTTGCCCTAATTTTATTGATTTAAAGGCCGATATTTTCTGATTATGCACAAATAATCGCCGCCGAGCGGGCGCGGGGGGATTATCCCCCTTTAGCTAAGCCGTCATGAAAAGTTGTATTCCCGCCCAAAGCCGCCCACCCATTATTACAAGGTATTCGCTCCGCTCATGCTATCTTTACCGCTCCGCACATGCGTGAGCCGCGCTCAGCAGCTTTGAAAAAAGTATCCCCAGCCCCGCTCCATATATCAAACGCATGTGCTCCGCTCTCACCCCACCCCCACCATACATCGCTATGAAGTAAATCTTTTCTCTGTCCCCCGCCCCTCAAGGGGCGGGGGCATGAACGCGGTTTTTGCCCAAGAGGACGAGCCGCCAAACCGAAACGGCGGCGAAGTCCGATTGGCTGCAAAAACCGTCTTTCATTCCCTTCAAGGGGAGGGGGTCACTGCCCCCTTACATCTTGCGCAAGGGGAGTGTCCATTCCGCACACATTATCCTTGGCATTTAAAACCGTCGCCGTAGGCGACACCTTGAAATTCTGACATCTAATTTCTAACTTCTATTTTCTTGATGTGGCCGTTTCGGCCACATCTTGCGCGAAAGCCCATCTTGCATTTTCCCCCGATTTGTTGTATAATCGTACCAAACACATTTAGGAGCGCTTGAAATGGAAAAAATTCGCTGTCCGCAGGACATAATCAGGCTGACCGAAAAGTTCGGTTTTCTGCCGTTTTTCAAAAATTCGGTGCGCGGCCTCTCGGTCGAGGAGCACACCCCGCCCGAGCTCTGGTTCGGCAGTGAGGACGGCCCATGGGAATTCAAAGGCCCCTGCGCGCGTTCAAAATCCGTGGTCTACGGCAAATTTTTCGGCGGAAAGGCCGCGTTCATAAGCCTCGACATCTTCCCAGACTTTGCGAATTTCCGCCGCGACGGCTATGATTTCGATTCGCGCTATGACATGGGCATGGCCTCGCGTAAAGATTTGAATGTTTATGATGCCGTTTCGCGCTACGGCGATATCCTCTCGAAGAAGTTGAAGAGCGTCTGCGGCTTCACTAAATCGGGCGGCGAAAAGGGTTTCGACGGCGTAATCACGCGGCTTCAGACCGAGACCTACATCTGCATCTCCGACTTCGAGTACATGATCGACAAGCACGGCAGGCAGTACGGCTGGGGCGTGGCGAGATACTCAACTCCCGAGGCGCTATTCGGCTATGACTTTGTAACTTCCGAGTATAAAACCGAGCCCGAGATCTCCCGCGAGAGGGTAATAAATAGGCTTTCAGGTGCGCTCCCTGATGTCTCCGAGGGCGCGATATCAAAAATAGTCGGGCAGGTGATAAGATGACGACATGGTTGGGCCAAATATTTAAAAACTGTCTCCGAGGGCGAGTGATCGTCGTCTGGGGCGAGCCGAACAGGCTTCTCTGCCGAATCTTAAAGCCCTACGGCTACGCTTTCACCGAGAACGTCGACCCGAAGCGCCACTATGTCGTCGCGGTGACTGCCGACGACCTTGCCGACTTTCTTCTTGACCACGAGAAGCAGGGCTTCAAGAACGTAGACGACTATATTCTTGCCGATGATGTCGGTCAGCCGCTTCCTTTCGATTGGGAGCTCTACGGCACGAAGATCGGCAGGCAGACCTATTTCGGCGACGGCGTGATAAACGCCTGTAAGAACGGTTATATCGAGTCGATAGGCAGGTACACCTCGATAAACTCCACCGCGGTTATCCACTGCGACCACCATTCCAATATGACCTTTATTTCCGATGAGCTCTCCGACTTCTTCAACGAAGAAAACCGCGCAAAGTGTGAAAAGCTCTGCGCTCTCGACCCGAAGCACCCCTACGCGTTCGGAAAGCCGAAAGTCACCATCGGCAACGACGTCTGGATCGGCGCGCATTCATTCATAAACTGCTCAAAGGTCGTCTCGATAGGCGACGGCGCGGTCATCGGCGCGGGCGCGGTTGTGACGCGTGATGTCCCGCCCTATTCGGTCGTGGTCGGCGTCCCCGCGAACGTCATAAAATACCGCTACCCGCCCGACATGATAAAAACCTTGCTCAACACCAAGTGGTGGGAATGGACCCCCGAGGAGATAAACAAAAATGCCGACGCCCTCATGTGGCCCGACATTTTTGCCGAGCGCTTCGGCGGAAAGCGCCGCCCGAGGAATTAAAACTTTTAATGATGTGGCCGAAGCGGCCACATCAAGAAGACAGAAATTAGAGGTCAGATGTCAGAATTTCAAGGTGTCGCCTGCGGCGACGTTTTTAAATGCCGAGGATAATGTGTGGCGGAATGGACACTCCCAACTTTTAATTGGGTATTGCAATTCTCTTTGTTTTGGTGTATAATATTCTTTTACAAGGCTTGAAAGGGGGCGCAGGAATGAACGAACGGCTTGAAGAATATATCTCGAACATCTCCGCGATGTCAAAAACATTGTCGCTGAACATCAGTCCTGAAATGACCGAGGAAGAGGTTATCGACGCAATTCACAAGAATGCGGACTACACCTACGGGCTTCACGCCCGCAACGATGAGATCTTAAAGGAATTCCTGTTTTCAAAAACGCCCGAGGGGCTCACGCCCGAAGAAGCGGCCGAGCTTGCCGAGTTTGCCGACAGGCTCAGCGGTACCGACTATGCGATAGTTTACCACGTTTATGAGCTTCTGAGGCGATATGCCGATGTTCACGGCGATATCCCGATGATCATTCGCTCCGATTATAAAATGGCGGTCGCGCTCTATTATATCAGGCTCTTGCGAAAGGATATGGGTATCGACGTTTTGGGCGATAAGATGGCCAAGTGCTTTGATGAAGCCGCGAGCTATTTCGACCGCTATGAAGAGCTTGACGCCGCCTCCCGCGATTTTGTCGTGAGAAGCGTCGCAAACCGAAGAATATCGTCCGAATATTACGATTCAAAGGGCGAGGGGCCCGAGACATATCACGGCTATCTCACCGAGCAGCGCCTCACGAAAGAGGCGATGGACATCTTCACCGACGAGAAGATCCGCGCCATGAACCCCGAGTTCCCGTGGGATAAATTGATTTTGCAGTTCACCCACACGATGACCTCTCTTGTCGCGAATCTCCGCAAAGATACGCGCTATTCTCCCGAGGAGTTCAGGACCGTCGCCAAGGTGGTTCTTGAGGCCGCTGAGCATGTATATAACAAGGAAAAGGAAGCGAACGGCGGCGACGAGTCAAAAATCGGCAGAATAACCGCCTACCGCTATTACTGCGCGCTCTTCCATAGCGGAAAGATCACCGCGCGCGACTTCGTCAGCATGCTCGGAAAGCTTTATGACGCCTCGGACAAAAATGACTTCACCTCCGACGGCATCTTCTCGAACATAAGGCTTCCGCTTTATATGCAGTATTACAGCACCTATTTCACCGAAGAAGACCACGAAAAGCTTGACGGCTATGTTGAAGAAACGCTCGGCAATGTCGGGGAGTACCTCTCAAAAATGCCGCGAAACAGCTATATAAATGAGCTTGCGTCAAATCTTCAGGAGCTCATTTGGTATCAGGCGTCGACCAAGAAGACCTACCGCCGTCGGATCCTTGAATATATTCTTGCCTGCCACCCGCCTACATATATTCATTCGATAATGGTCGGCTGGCTCGCAAAGAAGATATTCCTCCGAATGACCGACACCTGCCCGAAGGCTCTCATCGGTATTTTCGAGGTCGAAGATGTCGAGGATATAATCGACCGCCGCGAGGAGCTCGGCGCGGTAATACAGCTCTGCGGTCTCTATCACGACCTCGGCAAGTGCCTTATCATCGGGCCGATCGGCAACTATACCCGAAGGCTGACTGACGAGGAATTTGACGTAATCAAATATCACCCGACGCTCGGCCACGCGCTTTTAAAGAACCTCGGCCACTATGAAGACCACGCCGTCGCGGCGCTCTATCACCATCGCAGCTATGACGGCAAGGGCGGCTACCCCGCCAATGTCCCGCCCATTCCCGACAGAATGCGCAAGGCTGTCGATATCCTCACCGTGGCAGATTCTCTTGAGGCGGGAACCGACAACGTCGGCCGCTGCTATGCCGCGACAAAGACCTTTGACACCCTTGTCGGCGAGCTTAAACAGTGGAGCGGCACCCGCTATTCTCCCGATGTCGTGAGCATCTTCTCCGACGAAGAGTTCTGCAAAAGTCTCAGCGAGGAGCTTGTCAAAAAGCGCAGAAAGACATACTACGAGACCTATGTGAGCCTCAGCATGGAAAAATAAAATCTACCCCGAGTATATCGCTCGGGGTATTTTTGACGTTTTGTAATGCTTGGGATGTATAAACCTCAGCATTATGCCGAATCCGAAGGCCCCGTCTTTGACAGATTCAACAAATATTTTTTTACACCTTGAAAATACTTGAAATTTTTATATAACAGTGATATACTGGTATACGAATAAAAGTAGCTTGGAGTATTGTCCGCATTTGAAGAAAATCAGGTGCGGGGTTTCGCGTCGTCTGATTATATGGAGGCAAAATGTAAAAGGCGCGCGAAAAATGCGGGAGGCCGCATAAAAAAGTGTAGATAAATCTATTTGATTCACGCGAAAGGAAGGTAGTAAGAATGAACAAAAAGCTCAAGACACTGTTGTCAGTCCTGCTCACGGTTTGCATGCTTGTCAGCATGACCAACAGCACCGTTGCGGCGCTCTACGAGACTGCGGGCCCGCAGTTCGGCGAACCCGTAATCGCAGGGCCGATAGTCACCGAACCCGTCATAGACGATCGGCCTATCGACGATCCTGCCCCTGACGAACCCATCACCGATGACCCCATTGGCGGGGGCGACTTTGGCGGAGGATTCACCGATTTTGGTCCCGCAGGTGACTGGGGCATCTTCGGCGGTCTTTTCGACGGCAACTTGCCTATCGGTTTGAACGCCGCGAGCAATATGATGTGGTCTGTAAAGGGCACTAATCCGATAGAAACTCCGTATAGGGCACGCAACCTTTCCGGCATGGTGGCCTTCGACTTCCATGTCTTCGCGAAGGAAGCTGTCTTTAATGTTCACTGCCACGGAAATATTGCTGTTGAAAAGTTGGACACGCAACAAGATTTTGGCGTCAGACCTCAATATGATGCACCTATTACCGCAGGCGTAAGTTATATTAGATATTTGGGCAACTTTACAGGCGGTAGCGGTAGTAGCGAAGCATCAGCGTTTGTTTTTGGAAACAGCGTGAATGTTGGGTATACTGATGGTGGTAGTTCTGCCACGGTGAATGGCGTAAAGTTAAATAATGTAAAACCTGACAATGTATATATTGAAACTGAAACTCCGTATATTGACATTGACGCCGGTCTCAGTGAGGCTGCAAAGTATGCCGCTACCCTTGCCTCCAAGCTCGGCACTGCGGGACTCAAATTTAACCCGCAAGACCGGAACAACGCATATCTGGACGCTTCCGCAGCAAGCGGCAACCCGATTGTATGGAATGTTAAGTATGATGAAATCAAGGATCTTCCTAAGCTGACTATTAAGGGTATTTCCAACGGCAGAACGTTGATAATCAACGTTACCGATATGCCTTCCGGCGATGTAATGGCATATCTTGCTCCGCAGATTGAAATTGAGAACGGCGCAGGCAATGGCGAAGGTATTGTTTCGTGGGACGGAAACCTTATCTGGAACTTTGGCGAAGATTTCACTGGCACAATAGTGAACCATAGTCTTTGGATAGGCACAATATTGGCGCCGAATGGTACGATTGATGTAAAGGATGCAAATGCCAACGGCTCGTTGATAGCAAAAAAAGTTATAGTAGAAGCTGAGTCTCATAAGTGGGACTTCGGCGGCTTTGACAAAGATACAACAACAGTCAGCGGCTCCAAGACTTGGGTGCTTCCTACCGGATATACTCCCGACCAGTTTGCAATCAAGGTCAATCTCTATCGTACCTATTATAGAAACGGTGTGCGGGTCGGTGGACCCCAAAAGGTAGATGAGAAGACGATCACCGGCGACGGCGACTACCAATTTGATAATCTGGAAGCAAGTTATACTGAATATAACCAAGATGGCAGCATAAAATTCACTGCATATTACAGATACGAAGTAGAGGAAGAAATTACAAAATATCCTGAGGGTGTAAACCCTGAAAGTATTGTAAAAGAACAGCTTGGATATAACTTCGTAAACACCGTTCCGGGCGACAGCGATTCTACTGTCAGCGGCACCAAGACATGGGTAGCCCCTGAGGGAACGGAGCTTCCGGAGAGTATCACGGTTACTTTGTACCAAAACGGTCGGATTTACAATAACCCCTCTGACCCGGATTTCAAAAACCCGCAAATTGTAACGAAAGACAACGGCTGGCAGTACGAATGGACTGATCTTCCTACTCATGACTTAAACGGATTGCCGTATACTTATTATGTTGATGAAGAAGTGCCTGACGGCTGGACTAAGAGCATAAATGGTTACGACATCACCAATACCAAAGAAGAGCAGAAGAAGGGCAGCCTGAAGATAATCAAGACCGTTACCGGCTACAATAATAACGATGTGACATTCAAATTTGAAATTAGGAACGAAGAAGGTCAAACTGTTAAAACAGCCGAAGTAACGGGCAGTGGTTCCACCACCGTTGAGGGCCTTGATCCCGGAAACTACACAGTTGTTGAGACTGAAAACAAAATTTCAAACTTCAACGTGACTGTAACTGTCGATGGCACAGAAACTAACAAGGGTACTGTTGAGGTCGTAGTTGATAAGGAAGCCGAAATCACCTTCGCCAACAACTACACACCCGAAACCACCAATCTTACAGTCGAAAAGCTGTGGAAAGACGATTCCAAGCCTGACGGCGAAGGAACCGCTCCCGAAGATGCTGAAATCGATGTACAGCTTCTCAGGGACGACGAAGAGGTTGATGGTAAGAAGATCACGCTTAATAAGGACAATGGCTGGAGCGGAAGCTTCGAGGGTCTTGATAAGTGCGATGATAAAGGCAATGTGTATAAGTACACTATAACTGTAAGTGAAAGAAATGTTGACGGCTGGGTTCTTACTTATTCCAATGAGCACAATAGCGAGGGCAAGTTTGAAATCACCAACACCCGAAAGCTCGGAAGCCTTGAAATCAAAAAGATTGTCAATATTGCCGATGGTGAAACGATCAAAGATCTTGATGGCAAGGTATTCAGCTTCACGGTTGTTGGCCCGAAGAATTCGGCCGAATCTAAGACTTACACCGTTACGGCTAAGGTCGACAAGCCGGGCAAGCTTGATAATCTCGTCCCGGGCACCTACACCGTTACCGAAGTCGAAGCCGACGCGTTTGTCAGCGGCTATAACTTCGAATGCACAGGCACTGGCGATGTTGAGGTAGAAGCCGACAAGACCGCCGAGAAGACGGTAACAAACTCCTACACCAAAGAAAAAGAGGACGAAACAAGTATCACTGTTACTAAGGTCTGGAATGACAAATCGTCCGAGCATGTCACTTCTCCCGCGAACGTAACAGTAAAGGTCGGCGTTCTTCAGGACGGCAAGCCTTATCCCGCCGCCGAAACTCAGCTGACTTGTGAGCTTAACAGTACAAACGGCTGGTCGCATACATTCACCAAGCTGCCCAAGTTTAAGAATGCTGAGCAGACCGAAAATCACGAGTATTCTGTCGAAGAGCTCGGTGTTTACGATGCAGACGGCAACCCTGTCAAGGGTTGGAAAATCGGTGAAGTTACCGCCAACGGCAACACCTTCACCATCACCAACGAGAGAGAACTCACCGAAGTTACCGTCAATAAAGTTTGGGTCGATCCCACGAACGGCAACACACCTCCTGATGGTGCAAAAGTCAAGTTTGAAGTCAGAAACGGCAACAAGGTTGTTACGAGCGGCGAGCTTCCGACGACCGACGGCAAGTGGGAGCAGACGATTAAAGACCTGCCGAAGTATGATGAAAACGGCATCGAAATCACCTACACCGTTAAAGAAACCGAGTTCACAATCAAAGGCAAGACTGTCGTCGGTTGGACTCCGACTGAAAGCGGTCTGACCATCACCAACACAAGAGATACCGTTGATATCCCCGTCAAGAAAGCTTGGGTCGATCCCGCGAACGGCAACGCTGCTCCTGATGATACACAAGTCGAGTTTGAAGTCAGAAACGGCGATGCGGTTGTTGCGAGCGGCACGCTTCCGACGTCCGACGGCAAGTGGGTGCAGACGGTTACAGACCTGCCGAAGTATGACGAAAGCGGCACCGAAATCGTCTACACCGTCGTTGAAACCAAGGTCACAAAGAACGGCGTAGATGTCACCAACTTGTGGAAATCGGCTGTCGATGGCACTGTTGCGGGCGGCTTCACGATCACCAACACAAGCAACAGCACCGAAGTTCCCGTCGAGAAGGTATGGCACAACTCCGACGGTACCCCCGCAACCGAGAACATTCCCACCTCTATAACCGTTCAGCTCTATGCAGACAATGTTCTTGTCGCAGGTGAAAAGGGCACTGTAACGCTCACCGCCGAGAACGAATGGAAGCACACATTCACCAATCTACCGAAGGCCAATGAAAGCGGAAAAGATATAGTTTACACCGTGAAGGAAACTGCTGTAAGCGGCTGGACATCTTCAGTCGACGGCTACACAATCACCAACACGAGGAACGATTCCGCAAAGACCGAAATCAAGGTTGACAAGAAATGGGCCGATTCCACCGCTTCTGATACTGACGCATGGCCTGCGAATACCACCGTCACGGTAACGCTCTACAAGACCGTCAAGGGTGAAAAGAGTGTAGTCACCACTCACGATCTTGACAGCGATACACCCGAATACACATTCACCGAGCTTCCGACTGCCGATGCCAACGGCAACGCCATCACCTATGACGTTGAAGAGACCGAAATCAAGGTCGGCGAAGAAACGGTTGTCCGCAGCGGTTGGAGTAAGTCAAAGGCGGGCGACGTCGCCAACGGCTTCACCTTCACCAACACAAGGGAGACTATTGAAATTCCCGTTGAGAAGGTATGGGTCAACGCCGATAACACCGCCACGACCGAGAATCTTCCCGAGTCTATAACCGTTAAGCTTCTTGCGAACGGCGCCGAGGTCGACAGTGTTGAGCTCTCCGCCGACAATGAGTGGGCTCATACATTTAAGAATCTTCCGAAGAGCGACGCAAACGGCACGCTGATTAACTACACTGTTGAGGAAGAACCCGTAGATGGCTGGACAGCAAGCCCGATTCAGGGCGCACCTGCAACAGGCTTCACGCTCACCAACAAGAGAGACGTTCCCAAGACCGAAGTCAAGGTCAACAAGGTCTGGGTCGATCCCACCGCCGCGGCCGAGAATGCCAACGCATGGCCAGCGGATACAACCGTCACCGTAACGCTCTATCAGACTGTTAAAGGCGTAAGAACAGCTAAGGCAACTCACGATCTTGACAGCGATACACACGAATACACATTCACTGAGCTTCCGACTGCCGATGCCAACGGCAACGCCATCACTTATGACGTTGAGGAGACCTCAATCAAGGTCGGCGGCGTTGAAGTCGAAAACGTCTGGAAATCCGAAGTCGCGTACAGCGAGGACACGGGCTACACCTTCACCAACACCAAGGAAACCACCTCTGTAAAGGTAACTAAATCTTGGGTCGATGAGAGCGGCGCCGCGACTCCTGCCCCCGACACAACAATCACCGTTAAGCTTCTTGCCAACGGCACCGAGGTCGACAGCGTCGAGCTCTCCGCCGCCAACGAGTGGTCGTACACCTTCACCAATCTTGCGAAGTACGGCTTTGACGACAAGCCCATCAACTACACCGTTGAAGAAGTTGCTGTCAACGGTTGGGAGCCGAGCTACTTCGGCACTGCCGAGAGCGGCTACATGATTTCCAACAAGAAGGTTACCACCTCCGTGAGCGTCACCAAGACATGGGCCGACATTGACGGCAAGACAGTCGACGCACCTGTCGATGCAAAGATTACTGTAAAGCTTCTTGCGAACGGCACCGAGGTCAAGAGTGCTGAGCTCTCCGCCGCAAACGGCTGGACTTACACCTTTGATAAGCTTGACAAGTACGATGCCGCGGGCGAGCTTATCACCTACACCGTTTCCGAGGTCATAGTCGCAGGCTGGACTTCGGCGGTAACAGGCGACGCCGAGAACGGCTTCACCATCACCAACACCAAGGAAGTCACCTCCGTCACTGTCACCAAGAACTGGGTTGAGGCAACGGGCGAAGCGGCAACCGTTCCCGAGGGAACGCTCATCACCGTAAAGCTTCTCGCCAACGGCGCAGAGGTCGGTGAGACAACGCTTTCGGCTGAGAATAACTGGACTTACACATTTGAGAAACTTGACAAGTACGATGTCAACGGCGAGCCGATTGTTTACACCGTTTCCGAGGTCATAGTCGCGGGCTGGGTAACAACCGTAACAGGCGACGCTGCGACAGGCTTCAAGATCACCAATACTAAGGAAACCACCTCTGTAAAGGTAACCAAGACATGGGCCGACATTGACGGCAACGCGGTCGATGCACCCGCCAACGCGGTTATCACCGTCAAACTCCTCGCCAACGGCGCAGAGGTCGGTGAGACAACGCTTTCGGCAGAAAACAACTGGACTTACACATTTGAGAAACTTGACAAGTACGGCGCCGACGGCGAGCCGATTGTTTACACCGTTTCCGAGGTCATAGTCGTAGGCTGGACTTCGGCGGTAACAGGCGATGCCGCGACAGGCTTCGTAATCACAAACACTCGCGAGCAGGTAAGCTATCGCAGCGTAAATGTTGCCAAGGAATGGTACATCAACGGCAGCAGGTCCAACGCTCCTGCGGGCGCTCAGATCACCGTAAGGCTTTATGCCGACGGTGTCCCGACCGCTCAGACGATAGTGCTTGACGCGCTCACCAACTGGCAGGGTTCGTTCATGAATCTTCCCGAGTTTGCCGAGGACGGCCATAGGATCGTCTACACCGTTGCCGAGGTCTACTACGCAGGTTGGACTTCCATGGTCAGCGGCGATGCCGACGGCGGGTTCGTGATCCGCAACTTCTCCACCTACACTCCGCCTGAGCAGCCCGAACAGCCCGAGCAACCCGAGCAGCCCGAACAGCCTGAGCAGCCCGAGCAGCCTGAGCAGCCTCACACTCCCGAGCAGCCTCATACTCCAGAGCAGCCCGAACAGCCCCATATTCCCGAGATCCCGCCCGAGGTGCCCACTCCGTTCGTTGAGATTCCCGAGACCGAAATTCCTCTCGTGAACATCACCGACGAAGACACGCCTCTGGTCGATATCCCCGACCTCGGTGTCCCGCTGAGAGCGCTTCCCGCCACGGGCGATGAGACCCACACGATCGTTTGGCTGATAATCATGCTCGGTTCCGCGATGGGTATTGCGACGCTCGCGACAGCGCTTGCGGTCGACGCGAAGAAGGCCAAAAAGCGCGAAGAAGAAGCTGAATAATTCAAAGATATTTTGAAGGAGTATATTCGGTGCATAAGAATTTAAAATTTCTGTTGATTCCGATTACGGCTTCCGTTCTCCTGATGACCGCCTGTTCCGTGGCGGTCACCAAGGAGGGCGACATAGAACGCCCCGAAACCCCGACTACTGCCGAGCCTGTAACCACTTCGCCCGAGGCAGTTACCTTGCCGAGCGAGAGCACGACCGAGCAGCCGACCGAGGTTTCGACCGAACCGCAGACAACGACCGAGGCGACGACCGAAGCCCCCGTGACCACCGTCACGACGACTGAGGCGACCACCGAGGCAACGACCGTCGCGACCACTACCGAAGCCACCACCACCGTCACGACGACCGAGGCGCCAAAGACAACTACCGAGGCGCCGACCGAGCCCCCCGAAGAGGAAATTATTGAGGAGACAAAGCCGCCAAAGACCAACGCTCCGCCCGCGGTGCCGAACTACCCGCCTGTCAGCGCCCCCGGAATAAAGGAGATGCGCAACAACGACGCGGTTATCGACTATTCCAACAGCAGCGACGGTTATGTAATGGTAAAATTCCTCGCCTCGACCTCGAACAGAATCAAAACGCTGGTAACAGGACCTACGACTCAGTATCAGTATGAGATTGTTCCCGATGTTTGGGTGGCGCTCCCGCTTTCTGACGGCAACGGCAGCTATACCATCGGCGTCTGGGAAAACGTTAAGGGCACGCAATACGCTCAGGTCATCACGACCGACATAAGCGTCTCGCTGACCGACGAATTTGCGCCCTTCCTCCGCTCGAATCAGTACGTCGATTTTGAGGACGCCCCGAAAACCATAAAAAAAGCCTCCGAGCTTTGCGGCGGCGTCGAGGATACGCTTGAAAAGGTCGCGGTGATCTACGACTACGTCGTTGAAAACCTCACCTACGACTACAACAAGGCTTCAAGCGTCCAATCGGGCTATCTCCCCGATCTCGACGATGTTCTTGACGAGGGCGAGGGCATATGCTTCGACTACGCGGGCCTGATGACAGGAATGTTGAGAAGCCAAGGCGTCCCCTGTAAGCTTGTCATCGGATATGTCGACACCGACTACCACGCATGGATAAGCGTATGGACACAAGAAGACGGTTGGGTCGAGAGCGCGATCTACTTCAACGGAAAGACATGGCAAAGAATGGATCCGACGTTTGCGTCGACGGGCAACCGAAGCGACGAAGCCATGGAAATAATCAACAACGAAAGCAGCTATGTCGCAAAATATATCTACTGATCGGCTTTTGCAGGAGGGTCTTCGGGCTCTCCTGCAAGGCAATTCTATAAAAAGATACTTGGGGGAATTTCAATGGCAAACAGAATGCTGTCCAACGGCGAAATAAGCGCTTTTTGCTTGGGGCTGTCCCTTCTGATCCATTCAGGGGTCGGGGTTGGGGACGGTCTCGCGCTTTTAGCGGAGGAAGAAAATGACGCTGAGCAGAAAAAGCTTCTCAGCGAGCTTGCCGACAGCGCTGACAACGGCGTTTCTCTCGCCGATGCGGTAAAGCAATCGGGCAGGTTTCCCGACTATGTCTGCGGGCTTCTTGAGGTCGGCGAGCAATCGGGCCGCACCGAGGAGGCGCTCTCCGCGCTTTCAAGGTATTATGAGGACCGCGCAAGGCTCGACCATCAGGTGAAAGCGGCGCTCCTCTACCCGTCAATTCTTCTGATAATAATGCTCGCGATAATCGCGGTGCTTCTGATAAAGGTCCTGCCCGTCTTCAACGAGGTCTACTCCTACCTCGGCGCAAGCCTGACGGGAATCGCGGGCGGGCTTCTGTCGCTCGGCCGTGCGCTCGACGCGGCGATGCCGTTTTTGTGCGTGATTTTGGGGCTCGTAGTGGTCTTTCTGGTGCTGTTTTCGGCGGTTCCCTCTTTCCGCGAGAAGATGACCTCGGCATGGCGAAGAAAAATGGGCGACAAGGGCGTCTCGAAGAAGATAAACACCGCCTGTTTTGCCCAGTCTCTTTCGATGGGTCTCTCAAGCGGCCTGCCGATAGAAGAGGCGCTTTCGCTCGCGGGTTCGCTTCTTGAGGGCGTGCCTGCCGCAAAGGCAAGGTGCGACGACTGCAAGACAAGAATCCAAAGCGGCGAGTCGCTTTCCGCCGCGATGAAAGCCTCGGGCGTTCTCCCGAGGGCTGAGTGCCGAATCCTCGAGCTCGGCCTGCGAAGCGGAACGGGCGACACCGCGATGGAGCAGATAGCCCGCCGCCTCTCAGAAGAGAGCGACATCGCGCTCGAAGAATCGGTCGCAAGGGTCGAGCCCGCGCTCGTAATGGTCACATCTGTCCTTGTCGGCGTGATACTTTTAGCGGTAATGCTCCCGCTGATGAACATCATGACCGCTATCGGGTGAGAAAATGGAAAAGAACAAAAGATTCAGCATTTTCGGCGTCATCAGGGGAATGCTCCTGCCGCTGATAATTCTTGCGGCGCTGCTCTGTTTCTTCACGGGCATCTCGAATCTCCGGAACGGCAGCGGCGACGAGGGCAAGCGCCGGCTCGAAGAATCGATAAGAAGAACTGCGGCTGCCTGCTACGCTTCCGAGGGGGTATACCCCCCGACGGTCGATTACATGAAAGAAAAATACGGGCTTCAGATCGATGAGGGCCGTTACTATGTTGACTATAAAGCCTTTGCGTCAAACCTCATGCCCGATTTCACGGTTCTTGAGCGAGCAGAGGCGGAAGGGCGGTAAACTATGCGTCAAAGCGGCCCAAAACATAATATCGACGGCCTCATCGCCCTTGTTTTGTTCGGGGTTTTCGCGGCGTGCATTCTCTCGGTGCTGCTGACGGGCGCGAACGCCTACAAAAACCTCACCGAGCTCGACCGCGAATCCTTTGCGAGGCGCACCTGCGTCCAGTATATCGCTACAAAGGTGCGGCAGGCCGAGTCGGGCGAGAGCGTTTACGTCGTCGATTTCGGCGGAACCGACGCGCTCTGCATCGAAGAAAACATCGGCTCGCGCACATATATCACAAGAATTTACTGTTATGACGGCTGGCTTCGCGAGATTTTCACCTCGTCAAGCACCGAATCGATTCCCAACGACGGCGAGAAGATACTTGAGGCCGAAAGCGCCGATTTCAGCATCGACAGCGGGCTTTTAAAGGTCTCCCTTACCGACGGCGAGGGCAGCTCCTCCGAGCTTTCCCTTTCGCTTCGAGGAGAGGGGGCGGGCCGATGAGAAGCAAAGCTCCGCTTGCGATGATGGAGCAGGCGGTAATGGTCTTGGTATTCGCGCTTGCGGCGGTCTTGTGCCTTCGCGTGTTCGTCTGGTCAGACCGAACCTCCGAGCTCGGCGCCGCCAAAGATATGGCGGTGATAAAGGCCCAGAGCGCTGCCGAAATAATCAAGAATGAGGGCAAATCGGGCGGCAGCGAGGCTGAGGTCTTAAAGGCCGTCGCCGAGCGCCTCGGCGGCACTTACAGCGACGGGCGCCTAACGGTCGGCTATCTCTCCGACTGGCAGGCTGCTTCCGATTCTGAACCCGTCTACAATCTGAGCGTCGCCCCCGCAAGCTTTTCGGGCGAGCGCCTCAGCGCCGTACATATCGAAGTCACCGAGCGTTCGGGCGAGCTTTTGTTCGAGCTCGACGCCGCTTGGCAGAGGGAGGCAGGCTGACATGAGCAACGAAAAAAAGCGCTTTTCCCCGCCGACGGTCGGCGGAAGCTCGCTTCTCGTGATATTCGCGGTGCTCTGCCTTACCGTTTTCGCGATGCTCTCGATGTCAACGGTCCTCGCCGAGGACAGGCTTCGCGGCAATTCTGCCGATTCGGTTTCCGAGTATTACGCCGCCGACACCGAGGCCGAGCGAATCCTTTCCGAGCTCAGGGCGGGCAATATCCCCGACGGCGTCGAGGTAACGGAGGATAACGTAGCAAAATATTCCTGCCCGATCTCCGAGACGCAGAGCCTTTTTGTCGAGGTTGCCTTTGATGGCGAACTCGGCGACAGCTATGAAATCACACGGTGGCAGGCCGTTTACACTGCCGATTGGAGGCCCGACACCACCATCAACGTTTGGGTCGGCAAAGAAAGCTGAGGAACAAATGGAAATACTTGATTATCTTCGTATCGCGGTCGAGAGGGAAGCGTCCGACCTGTTTATTGTGGCGGGCGGAACCGTAAGCTGCAAAATTCAGGGTCAGATAACCCCTATCGGCGATGAAAGAATTTTCCCGCCCGAGACCGAGAGGCTCATAAGAAGCATTTACGACGAGGCGGGGCGAGATATCGCGCATTATATCGAGACGGGCGACGACGACTTCTCGTTCGCTGTCAAAGACCTCGCGAGATTCCGCATCAACGCCTATCGCCAGCGCGGCTCGATGGCTGCGGTGGTAAGGGTGGTCGCGTTCAATATCCCCGACTATCACGAAATGCATATACCCGATCAGGTCATCGAGCTTGCCGAGATCGACCACGGAATGATCCTTGTGACTGGCACCGCAGGCAGCGGCAAATCCACCACTCAGGCGTGCATAATCGACCGCGTGAACCGCACAAGAAGCTGCCACATAATCACTCTTGAAGACCCGATAGAATATCTTCACCGCAACCAGAAGAGCATCGTAAGCCAGCGCGAAATAGCCATCGATACCGAGAATTATCTCACCGCGCTGAGAGCCTGTCTGAGGCAGGCGCCCGATGTAATTCTCCTCGGCGAGATGAGGGACCACGAGACCATCAGAACCGCGATGACCGCGGCCGAGACGGGCCACTTGATTATCGCGACGCTTCACACAAGCGGCGCGGTGAACACCATCGACCGAATCATCGACTCCTTCCCGCCGACCCAGCAGGCCCAGATCAGAATCCAGCTCAGCTCGGTGCTCCACACCGTCGTTTCCCAACAGCTTGTCCCCTCAAAAAACGGCGAAATGGTCCCCGCGTTCGAGATAATGAACATGAACAGCGCCATCAAGAGCCTTATTCGCGACAGCAAGAGCCACCAGATCGACAACGTAATCGCCTCGGGAAGCGCCGAGGGAATGATCACGATGGATCAGGCGCTGCTAAACCTCTACAAAGAGGGGCTTATCGACATGAATATTGCGCTGAGCTACGCGGTCAACGCCGAGCAGCTCAAGCGCCGAATGGTCTGACGGAGGAAGAAAGATGAGCAAAAGCGGCAGAGAAATAAAACGCCCGCTGATGACTGCGGCGCTTGTTGTGTTGTGTGTTGTTTTTGCGATATCGGGGGCGATCACCGCTTATCAGGCGATAAGATACGCCCGCGAGAGCAATGATTTTGACGAGCTCAAAAAACAGTTAGGGCCGTCGTCAAGCCTGTCCGAGCCCGAAGAAGAGCCGATCTCAGAGCCTGAAAATTCCGACGCCCCCGAGGCGGTAGTTCCCGAGGAGCAGGAAGAGCAGGAGGAGCCTAAGCCCGTGAGAATAAGCACCAACGGGCGATACGACGAGCTTTACGCTCAGAACCCCGAGATGTACGGCTGGATAACCGTCGAGGGAACGAAGATAGACTACCCCGTAATGTACACCCCCGACGACCCCGAGAAATATCTTCACCTCTCGTTCGAGGGCAAAAAAACCCTGAGCGGCGTGCCGTTCATCGACGCGCTCTGCTTCGAGGGCTGCAATAATTATATCATCTACGGCCACCACATGAACAACGGAAAGATGTTTGCGGGCCTGCTGAAATATGCCGATGAAGACTTCTATAAGGAGCACAAAACGGTTATATTCGACACCATCGAGGAGCACGGCGAGTATGAAATAATCGCGGCGTTCCGCTCGAAGGTCTACCGCTATATGGAGGACGGGGTATTTTACTGGTATAACTATACCGATCTCCGCGATGAAGATGTCTTCAACGAGTATATCGCGGGCATCGACAGCGTCAAGCTCTACGACACGGGCGTCACCGCCGAATTCGGCGACGAGCTCATCACCCTCTCCACCTGCGCGAGCAACAGCTCCAACCGCTTTGTCGTCGTCGCCAAGCGCATAGTATAATCAAATCAGGCGAAACATCGCCCGCCGATATGACAGGCAGAGTGATAAATCATGATTTACCCATAAGATGAATTTTAACCTGCGCACATCTATACTCAAAAAGCAGACGGGCCTTCGTCTGCTTTTGCTGTTTTATCCGCGCCCGCCCGCTTTTGTTAAGTCACCGCTCAAACAATTATAAGGTATTCGGCTTGCGCCTCATGCTATCTTTACCGCTCCGCACATGCGAGAGGCGCACTCAACAGCTTTAAAAAAGTATCCACTGACACGCTTTATATATCAAACGCATGCGCGTCGCTATCACTCCACCCCCAGCCCCCTCCCCTCGAGGTGAATGAAAGCTGGTTTTTGCAGCCAATCGGACTTCGCCGCCGTCGCGTATTGAAGACAAGCTGATTTTGCAGCCAATCGACCATCCACTGGATGGTCTCTTGGGCAAAATCCCGCGTGTCTGGCTCGTCCTCTTGGGCAAAAACCGCGTTCATGCCCCCGCCCCTTGAGGGGCGGGGGGCAGAGCTAAGAATTGATATATATCAAAGTTTGGTGGGGTGGGGTGGCTAAAAACAGCATACCCCGAGCTCGCGACAGCGAGGTCGCGGGTATACCTTTTTAAAGGGGTGTACAGCGGCATCGGGCAGGTTTTGCATAAATCCTTGACTGAAAATATCATTCGGCTTTAGCCGAATACCTTTTCAGAGGGTTGCGGGGGATTTATCCCCCGCTCTTATTCAAGCCATTGGTGCCGTATTACCTTTTTGCCACGCCGCCGAGCTTGCGAGGCGGCCAGTGCGGGAAAGGGTGCGGGGAAACAAGCGACGCCCATTCCTGCGCTAAAAAGGTCTCGTTAGTCAGCGTCGTTCTGCAAAGGCTTACGCCTTTGCCCAACAATCTTCCTAAAACAGCAAGGGTGTCCCCGCAAATAATAAAAAGTGTCGTTTCGTAGCAATTGCGAGGGGTTCGGGGGAACAAACGACGCCTTTTACAGCGTTCAAAAGGTCACGTTTGTCAGCGTCGTTCTGCAAAGGCTCACGCTTTTGCCATACAATCTTTCTGAAACTACAAGGGTCCCTGCCCCTTGAGGGGAGGGGGCGTTGCTATCTTATAGTTTGCGCAAAAGCTCGGCGGGGGCAGGGTGCAAGCGACGCCCAAGACTTTGAAATAACGGTCACTTTTGTCAGCGTCGCTGCGAGCCTGCCTACGGCGGTCTCCAAAAATGGGCGGAGCGGTAAAAATAGCATACCCCGAGCTCGCGACAGCGAGGTCGCGGGTATACCTTATAAAAGGGGATACCGCGGCTTTTTCGGACGGGCATAACAAATAAGC
>CANQWC010000012.1 GCA_947627455.1 uncultured Clostridia bacterium
TTTATTTTTATTCGCCCTTTTGCTCCCCGACTTCGTCGGGAACCGCAAAAGATGGCTAATTATAGCACAAAGCTTTCAGCTTTATGCTATAATAATCGCAAGCGATTATTATAATTTATTTTTATTCGCCCTTTTGCTCCCCGACTTCGTCGGGAACCGCAAAAGATGGCTAATTATAGCACAAAGCTTTCAGCTTTATGCTATAATAATCGCAAGCGATTATTATAATTTATTTTTATTCGCCCTTTTGCTCCCCGACTTCGTCGGGAACCGCAAAAGATGGCTAATTATAGCACAAAGCCTTTGGCTTTATGCCATAATATATTCAGTCAAAAGGAGGGGCCGTATATGAAAGAACTGAATGACAAGGAATCGGAAACGGCGGCGGGCGGAATCGCATATGCAAAAAAGCGCCCCGATATTCGCTGCGAGCGCGGCTGCTTCGTTGACGGCGGCGCCGCAAAATCGTATTGGGCCTGCAAGGAATGCGGCACCCGCGTTTCAATCTATAAGCTCGGAGCGATCGTCTGCTCTCATGTCGAGAATGAATACGACTATGCTCTCGACTGCTCAAACTGCAAGAATTACAGCGAAGAGCTCGGCGCTTGCGGCTTATAAAACCTGCGGAGGAAAGTATGAAATACATTCTTAATAAAGACATCGCGCTGAGAAGCTGGCAGCTTGTGCCGTTCGCATATTACAAATACGGGATAAGGCGCGCACAAAAGCTCTCATCTGATGATTTTCTTCTCCTGATAACCTGCGACGGCAAGAACGAGCAGGATCAGAATTCAGAGGCGATAAAGCACCTTTCGGCGCACGGGCTTATTCACCCCGCAAGCGAGGGCGAAGAGCTTGGCAGCTGGCAGAAAGTAAGGTTCTGCGACAACAGATATATGCCCGGCGTGAACCGGTCGATAACGGGCAAGTGCAACTACAATTGCAAGCACTGCTTCATGGCGAAGGACAATGCCGCGCTGATGAGCGAATTCACTTGGGAAGAGATGCTCTCGGTGCTCGATGATTTTGATAAGTGCGGGATCCAGACCATCGAGCTTACGGGCGGCGAGCCTTTTCTTCCCCCGCATTTCATGGACCTTATCAGGGAGATCGCCCGCCGAAGAATGGACATCGATGAGATTTTAACGAACGGCGCGTTCATCACCCGAGATATTCTTCGCGAGATAAAGTCGCTCGGCTTCAACCCCCTTGTCAAGATATCCTTTGACGGGCTTACGCATCACGACTGGATGAGGGGCGTTTCGGGGGCAGAGCAAAAGGCCCTTGACGCCATCGATATGTGCACCTCGGAGGGTATCCGAACGGGCGTTCAGATTTGCATACATAAATATAATCTCGACACGCTGTTTGAGACCGTAAAGCTTATGGCTGAAAAGGGCGCGGAGTGGATACGGGTGATAAGAACCTCCGAATCTCCGCGATGGGAAGAAAACGCCCCCGATGCCTGCCTCAGCATTGAGGAATATTTCGACATCGCCGTCGACCTTCTCACAAAATACGCGAAGGCAGGGTTCAAAGCAACGCTTGTCCTATGGCAGGTCGCCGACTACTACCCTTATGCAAACGCTTACAGGCTTGTTCCCGTCGACTGGTCGGGAAATGAGGAAAAAGACCTCAGCAGGCCGACCTGCACGGGGGCAAGGGGCTCGATGGCGATAGCTTCGGACGGAAGCGTCGCGCCCTGCAACCAGATGTCGGGATTTTTCGCAAAGCACGGGTACGACCTCGGCAACGTCAAGAACGGCGTTCAGCCGCTTTTGCAGGAGGGCGACTATCTTAAGAGCATACTCCTGCCTGTATCAAAGGTCCTCGAAAACCCCGTCTGCTCGGCCTGCAAATATCGCAGATACTGCCTCGGCGGCTGCCGCGCCATCGCGGGAATGTTGGGCGAATATATGGGCCCCGACCTTTCAAAGTGCGAATTCTTCAACAAGGGCTACTATCAAAAGATTCGCCGAGCCTTTGATGAAGCGGGAAAAGAATGCGGAAGAGAATTTGTCTGCACGACGGTTGTCGATGCGCTTGAAGAAAAAATTGATTAAAGGAGAGATCGCCATGAGTGAACAGATCATCACAAAAAGAGAACTTACGGACGAGGAGCTCAGTAACGTGTTCGGCGGCGGCATCTGCGACATGAGCGAGCCGAACATAGTATGCAAGTGGGGAAAATTCAGGTTGCCGCCCTACTCGGATTGGCGGTGCAAGGAGTGCCTCAAGCCCATCAACAGGGTACTCTCGAATATGTATGCCGCCTGCTCTCATGCAGAGGAACATTGGGATCTTCTTGACTGCACGAACTGCGCGGACTGGGACCCTGTCGCGAACGAATGCAACACTCATCACCGATATCTCTGAGAGGTGAAAGCCATGACAAAGGAAGAGTTTATCAGCAGCGCGAAAAAATCGCATGAGCTTTCAGAGGAAGAAATCAGCAGAATAAGCGGCGGCAGCACGGACTATATCCCGATTAAGCCGACGTTAAAGTGCCCTCTTGATGAGCTCATGCCGATTGAAGGCCTGACCTACTGGACCTGCAAGGTCTGCTACAATATAATCATCAGCGAGCCCGAATGGGAGGACCTTTACGGCTGTATTCACGCAAAAAACTGGGGAGTCCTTGACTGCTCAAACTGCTATTATTGGGACGCGGCTAAGCAAGTCTGCTCGGGCGCACCTCAAAAAGTACACGGCTGACGTATAAAAACGAAAGGGGATTTTTGTTATGACCAACGAAGAAATGATCGCAAAGGCAAAAGAAGCGGGCAGCGCCGATGAGCTTGTTGCCCTCGCGAAGAAAAACGGCAAAGAGCTTTCGGCTGAACAGGCCAACGTTCTCTTCGGGAAGCTTCACCAAAGCGGCGCGCTCTCGGACGACGAGCTTGATTCCGCAGTAGGCGGCTGCAATTATGTAAGCCCCTCAAGCGTCTGCTCGGTCTGCGGCGGAGATATGGAATGCATCGGCTTCCACCTCTATGACAGCAACCTTGACCAGCACTACTCGGAATATGAGTGCACCAAGTGCGGGCATATATACGACCTCTATGACTATGTAGGATAAGGGGGAAAACCATGAATCAGGAACTCATTAACAGGGCTAAAGCTGCGAAGTCGCCCGATGAGCTTTTAAAGATGGCTCATGAAAGCGGGATGGAAGATTTCACCGAGGAAAGCGCCAAAGCCTATTATGATTTGTTACATAAAAGCGGCGAGCTTTCCGATGACGAGCTTGATTCCGCTGCGGGCGGCTGCAAAAAGGGCGGAAGAAGAATCGTCACGGTAGGTCTTGACTGCCCGGGCTACTCAAAAGAAATGAACATGCATTTGTGGAAGTGCGACAAGTGCCAAAAAAACGATGAGGCCTGCAACTGCTACCCAAGCTATAACCCCTATCAGTCCAATATTTTACAGCTGGGCATCAAGGACCAGTGCGGGACCTGCGGCTGGTGCACATATGAGCGCGGTATGTGGTACTGCAACAACCCGACGGCAAATCAGCTTTGATCCGAAAGAGCATAAGGAGGAGCATTATGAGTTCAGAAAAATTAAACAAGAATAACCCGCTCTCCGAGGAGGAGATCTCAGAGGTAGACGGCGGAGTGAGATTTGTTCCGCCCACCCCGCCCCCGCGTGACCCCGACGAGCTCTGCGGCACAAAAACGGGCCCGGGCAGAACGGTCAAACCCTATGACTGCTGCGGAAAATATCACCCGAAGAACGGCAAGGAAAACGAAACGGCGCAGTGCGAATTCTGCGTTCATTCCTATCAGGTCAGGGGCGGCGACTACTGCTGCGACCTTGAATGAGACTAAAACAAAAAAAGCAGGTTTCTTAAAACCTGCTTTTTCATATCGGTTTAAAGTTTTATTTTTCCATTCTCCGACGATATTTCGGCGCGAGCATCGTGATGTCGTCAAACTGCTCGGCCTCGCCGACAAAGCGGTCGACGTCGGTCTTTACCGCCTCAAGAATCTCCCTCGGCGAGCCCTTTGCGGCAGAGCTCAGGGCTTTCTGAAGCCTCTCCATTCCGTAGAGGTTGTTGTTGACGTCGGTCGCCTCGGTCACGCCGTCGGTATACCGGAATATCTTGTCGCCGGGCTCAAGCATCACGCTGCCCGACTTATAGCGCATATCTTCCATTCCCGCGAGGACAAACCCCGGCTTGATCTTATAGGGTTCAAACTCGCCGCCCGCTCGCGATATGAACGGCATTTCGTGCCCGCGTTGACATATCTGAATTCGCCGCTGACAAGGTCGAGAACGCCCTCAAACGCGGTGATGAACAACCCCTCGGAGTTAGACGCGCAGAGCATGTTGTTGACCTCGCTGAACACCTCGCCGAGGTCTTCGTTCGGCTCGGTATGGTCTTTTATGAGGGTCTTGCCGATTACCATGAACAGCGCCGCAGGAACGCCCTTGCCCGAGACGTCGGCCATGACGATGGCAAGGTGAGTGTCATCGACCTGGAAGAAGTCGTAGAAGTCGCCGCCGACCTCCTTCGCGGGGTTCATGGTTGCATAGATATCGATTTCGGGCCTGCCCGGGAAGGCGGGGAAGATGCAGGGCAGCATCGAAGCCTGAATATGCCTTGCGATGTCGAGCTCGGCGCCGATCCTCTCCTTTTCGGCAGTGACCTTGCTGAGGTTCTTGATGTATTCGTCGAGCTCCTTGGCCATGAACCCGAACGAATCCGAGAGGTCTTCAAGATCGTCGCCCGTGTGAACATCAAGCTTAAAGTTCGCAAGGTTCTCCATATTGTCGCTGACAAGCCCGACCGCAGCGCCGTGGAGGGTTTTTATCGGGCTGATGAGCGTCTTTCTCAGATAGAAGTAATATGCGCACACAAGCAGCACCAAAACGCCTATCGTGACAAAAACGGTGAGCCAGATCAGCTGGCGGATCTGCCCGTTTATCATATCCATCGAGATGTCAACGCTCGCGAGGGCGACGGGCTTACCGCTGCTGTCGGGAATGGCCACATATGCCGAGGCGAGATAGCCGTACTCATCATTCTCGGTGACAAGAATGGTTCTCTCGGCGTTTACCGCGAACGCCTCATGCATGAGACGATTGCCGTCGCCGTAATAGGCATCGGCATCGCCAAGGTCGCAGACGCCCTCTTCATCGGGCGCGCCGACGTCCCAGATATAGACCATTGCTCCTCCTCGGGCACGACGACATAGAAATACTTGATCCCCATGTTCTGCTTGATGTTGAGAAGATAGCTTCCGATCTCGTTATAATATTCGTCCTTCTCGCCGCTGTTATAATATCTTTCGATGCTGTCGCCGTCGATGTGGTTTGCCGCCGTCGACGCAAGATTAAAGGCAAGGTTCCGATAATACTCCTCCATTCGGTGCCTGAACAGCCCCGAAACCGAGGGTATCAGCGCAACAATAAGCGCCGCGGCAAGTATCACATGCCCGATTATCAGCTTTTGCTGAAGACTGATTCTCCGTGTTTTTTTCATTCTGATACCTCCGTCGGAATAATATGAAGTCTCAAGTGACCGTCGGCCGCTCGGTAATAGCTCCTCCCTTGGGGCAAAAGCGAGCTATGAACATTCAGCCCCCTGAATTTTTTGCAGCCCTTCGGAATGGGAATTATCTGATTATACTCTGCGACGAAGAAGAGCCCGCAGCCCTCTTTGTCAAAATATTCCGATATCCTCTTCTCCGAGGGCAGGCCGTAATAAACGGGTATCCCGTTTTTCTCCGCCGATTTTTTTATCGCATACTCATTGAAATAGTCCTCGTTGTTGTGATATGTATACAGCGCGAGAATTTCGTGATTTTCAAGAAAGAATTCAAAGCATGATAAAAACACATCGCTGCCGAAATAGACAATCTTCATCTGCCGTTTTCCTCCGAAAGAGCCTTTGACCTCAGATTTTGATTATAAGGGTGTTGAAGCCCTGATATCTGCGATAGAAGAATTCCTTTGCCCTCTCCTTGACGACAAGAACGCCCATGCTGTCCATGTCAAAGCTGCCGCCCGCGCTCGCCTTTTCGGTGTGCATTTCAAACGGGTTGAACGAAGTCGCGTCGTCGCGGATATGAAGCTCTAAAAGCCCGTCTTCATAGGCTATCGCGGTGATCTGGATATAGCCGTCGGTTCTTCCGCCGAAGCCGTGGTTTAAAATCGCCATGCCGATCTCCTCAAAGGTCATCGTGACGAACATGCTGCGCTTAATATCGACGTCCCACTTCTCGCAGAACTCTTCAAGCTCGCGGCTGACGTCGACAACATCGCCCGAGTTGCTTAAAAGCAGCTGAGGAGAAGATAGGACGTGTTCTGAATGACGTCGAAAACGGCGACCGCTGTCTCCCCTCCGAGGCGGATCAGCATGTTGTTGCATATAAGAAGGAATATCATCTGATAGAGATACTGAACCGAAGTTGCAAGCCCCGAGCGCATCAGGCCGAAAGCCTCGGCGATACGCCCCGACTTTGTGAAGCGAAGCGCGTGATTCTTTTTGAAGAACCCCGGGAGATATATCGCGATGGCGACGATTTGGCCGATCGCCGTTGAAAGCGCCGCGCCGCCAGTGCCGAAGCCGAGAAACAGCACGAAGACTATATTCATCGTGATGTCTACGATGTTGCCCGTCACCGAGCCGATGCCCGCAAGCTTCTGGCTCTCGTCGTTGCAGAGGTAGTAGTTGAAGATGTTCGACATGTAAAACAGCGGCGTTTCAGTGATGAGTATGCGAAGATACTGCTTTGTCGCGATGAAAAGCTCGCCGTCGACGGGCCTTGTGCCCAAAAGCGCCAACAGCCGAACCATGAAGATGTTGCCCAAAACCGCCGTCGCGATGCTGAATATCGCAGCAAGCTTGAAGACGCCGTTAAAGCTTTCAACGGCCTCGTCACGCCTGCCCTCGCCCAAAAGGCGGGAATATTTAACCGAGCCGCCTATTCCGAGGGCGTGAGCTATGGTGCAGTTTATCATGTAAACGGGCAGGATAAGCCCTATCGCCGCAAGCCCGACGGTGCCGAGCCGTTGGCCGACAACGACAGCGTCGGCCATATCGCTCAGCGCCCGGCCGAACGACGACAAAAGCGCGGGCACCCAAAGGCGCTTAAACATTCTGCTTGTGAAACGCTCTTTAATTCCTTGCATAAAATTAACTCCGTAATAAAAATAAAAAAATCTTCTTTTGTTATAGCATAAAGCCGAAAGCTTTGTGCTATAATTAGCCATCTTTTGCGGTTCCCGACGAAGTCGGGGAGCAAAAGGGCGAATAAAAATAAATTATAATAATCGCTTGCGATTACAAAAGCAACACCGGGAGTTGTACCATTCACTTTATCCGTGCGGTCGTCCTTGAACAGCTTGTTCTGAATAATTTGCAGGTCGTGATTTCATATGTTACGGCTCATGAAAATTATTTTCGGCAGGTTATGACTGAGAAAATGTCGCTTAAGAGTGCTGAAATAATCAAGTCGGCTAAGAGAAAACTCACTCAAAAAGAGAAACGGCTTGCAGAGCTTGACCGCCTATTCATCAAGATTTATGAGGACAACGTGGCGGCAAAACTCAGTGACGAACGGTTTGCGATGATGAGCGAGCAATATGAGGACGAGCAGGCGCAACTTCGCAAGGATATTTCCGAGTTGCAAGCCGAAATTGCAGAACAGGAGCGGCAGAATGAAAATCTGGAGTTGTTCATTAAGAAAGCAAGAAAATACGAAGGATTAAAAGAACTGACACCTTATGCCCTGCGGGAACTTGTTAAGGCAATTTACGTTGAGAAACCCGATAAGTCAAGCGGCAAGAAGAAGCAGAAGATTAGGATTCAGTACGACCTCGTGGGCTTCATACCCATAAACGAGCTTTTGCAAGCGGAAAAGCAAAGAGAAACGGCATAACCGAAATCACGCCGTTTCAGGAAAATTAGTTTTGACTTCCTTATGACGCCCTACGTTATTTCGGGGGCGGTTTTTTATTGGGTCAATATGTATTCATGAACTCGATAAAGCTCTGGCGAAGGTTGTCAAAATATTTTCTTCCTATCGGCAGGGTGACTCGGCAGTCGAGCACTACCCCCTGAGCGCGCGAGAAGTGCGAGACCCTCGCGAGGTTCACCGCGAAAGAGTTGTGACACCTTGCAAAGCAGGGCCGGGGAAGCTCATCGACGAGCTCGGTGAAGGTCGTTCTCGAAACATAGTCGTTGGTTCTTGTGTGAACGGTCGTGAGGTGGTCGATGACCTCAATATAAAGTATGCTCTCGATCGACACGGGGATTTGTTTTCTGTCGCACTTGATGAAGATGTTCTTTGTCCAGATCCTGCGCTTGAGGTCGGTCTTGACGGCCTTTTCAAGCTCAGCCGCGTCGATCGGCTTCATCAGGAAGTATATCGGCTGAACCTAATACCCCGCAAGAAGAAAGCTGCTGTCAACCGTCATAAGAACAACCGAGGTCTGTTCACCGCGCTCGCAAAGCATTTTCGCGAGGTCGATGCCGTTCTTTCTTCCGAGACGGATGTCCAAAAACAGCAGGTCTGTTTTTCCGCCTTGAGCGATGTACCTAAGCACCTCTTCCTCGCAGTTAAAGGTCTTAAGTACGAACTTCACCTTGAGCCTCTCAAGAGTTTCAGCGCAAAGCCGAGACATCGAGCGGACAAACTCCGCGTCGTCGTCGCAGACACCGACTATGTAATTCGACATAATCCTACCTCCTTTTATTTCCCGCTTTCGAGCCGAAGAGCGGTCATCGCGGTAAATTCGCCGTTCTCCCTCTTTATAACGATGTCCGAGTCATACCGCGAACAAATTTTCTTCATGGTTTTTATACCGAATCCGTGGGAAAGTATGTCTTTATCCCTTCCCGCCGACGGGTCAAAGCTGTTTGAGCAGCTTATTGAAAGATATCCGTTTTTAAGCTCTGCGCGGAAGTCGATATATCTCTTTCCCTCCCCGACAAGCGCGCAGGCGTTGAAGGCGTTGTCAAACATATTCATCACAAGCTGGCTGAGGTCCTCCTCGCGAACGCCGAGCTCTGCGGGCGCGTTGACCTGAACCCCGAGCTTGACCCCCTCGTCGGCGGCCCTCGCCGATGCCGCGCTGAGCATCGCGTCAAGAGCGGCGCTTTCGGCAAAATTCAGCCTCTCCGAGCTTCCGAGGAAACCGCTCTTCTGTTTAAGATATTCGCCGATCTCGTCAAACTTTCCCTGTTCGTATAAAATCGAGAGGGTGAGTAGGTCATGCTTCCACTCGTGCCTGACTTCCGCCGTCTCCCTTACGCTGACGACGATGTTCTTATAGGCCGAAGTTATCGCCCTGTTTCGGCTTTCAAGGGCGCTGTTATCCGCCGCGACCTCAACGGTCGAGCGAACGTTATAAATCAGCACCGAGAGGGCGCATACAACAAGCAGCCAGTTCGACACCGCAGAGATCGTGCTGTAAAACGACCTGCTGTAAATAAGCTTTGCCACGGCCTGAAGCTTAACAACTATCGTCGGCACATTGTCGAAGACTATCGTGATGATGTTCGCGATGACTATAAGCCCCGCGACGACAGCCGAGCACGCTAAAATATATCTCAGAATTTTCTTTTTGCGGTTGAGGAATATGAACAGCAGAATCTCGGGCGCAATAAGATAGCGGATAATATTCAGAAGGTTCGCGGCAAAAGCGCTCGTGAATTCGATGGTGCCCGTCTCGTTGAGGCGGCATATGCAATAGGAAATACTCGCAGCCGCAAGGAACAGAAGGCTCCAATCGGGCGAAGAAAAGTAAATGCTCATCAGCAAAAGCCCTATCGCGATGATAAAGCATATTCCCGAGATACCCGCGAATATCGCCGAAGACGTTACTATCGCGGCGGTAGACTTCTCAAGCTCGTTGGAGGAGACCACCGAGACCGCTGCGGGGCACATCCGGTTAGTCGGGTCGGTGTATCTTGCTTTTATCACGATTTTTTTCGGCGAGCCGTCGGCAAGGACGGCGAATGATATTCCTCCCGCGCCGAGAATGTTCTCGCCCGCGGGGGTGCTGCCCGAATAGACCGTTTCGCCGTCGACTTCGATCTCGGCCTCTCCTGCACCCATATTCAGCACCAGCGAGTAATACCCGCCGTCGACCGTATATGTGGTGGTATAAACCCCGTCGAGCCTCAGTTCAAAATCAGCGGCGTAGTCCCCCGAAAACTCCTGATATTCACCGCCGTCGGGCGTAAAGCCGAAGCTTTCTTCATAGATAACCATGGAGGAAATGTCGGTCGTGTCGGAAAAAACCGAAAAAAGGCCGCAAACGATCCCGCAGACAGCAGCAAAAATTATCACCAAGCAGATTGTTTTGACCTTTTTCATCGACATCACCGTGTTAAGACTAAATGCGGGCATAAAACGAATTTCATGCGGCAGCTTATTGCCGCGCGAAAATCGCCAAAAATGAAAATATACAATTATTATATCACAATTTTCCGCCCGTGACGTGTAATCCGCGCCGATTTCTCAACGCAGATATCTTCCGCCGCCTTTGTGAATGTTGCGCCGCAAATACAGCGCAAACGACAAAGCATTTGCGTTATAAGTGTGGTATAATTAGATGATACTAAAATGTCAGGGGTGTGTATTGGCGCAGTGAAATCGAAGAAAGCAGCAGTTAAAAGCCCCGTCCGAAAGGGCGTGGCAAAGGTCCCTGTCGTAATGCAGCTTGAAGCGCTCGAATGCGGTGCGGCTTCGCTTACGATGATCTTGGCATACTTCGGCAAATGGATTCCTCTTGAACAGGTCAGGGCCGACTGCGGCGTCTCTCGCGACGGCTCAAACGCAAGAAACATCCTCAAAGCCGCAAGAAGCTACGGCCTTATCGCGAAGGGCTATCGGTATGAACCCGAAGAGCTTCGCAATGAGGGCAAATTCCCCTGCATAATTCACCGGGATTTCAACCACTTTGTCGTACTCAACGGTTTTCGCGGCAATAAGGCATATCTCAACGACCCCGCAAAGGGCAGCTATTCCGTCACGATGGAAAAGTTTGACAACTCGTTCACGGGCATCTGCATGATGTTCGAGCCGAGCGAGACCTTTGAACCCGGCGGAAAACAGAAGAGCGTCCTTGACTTTGCAAAGAGCAGGCTTAAAGGCGCGGGCGCGGCGATAGCTTTCACCGTGCTGACAACGCTTATCTCCTCGCTCATCGGAATAATCAACCCCGCGTTTTCAAGAATCTTCCTTGACCGCCTGCTGACTCACCGCAACCCCGAGTGGTTCGGGCCGTTCATTGTCGCCCTTTCGGTGATGACCGCGGCTCAGCTTCTTGTCCTGCTGATTCAGGCCTCGATGTCACTCAAAATCAACGGAAAGATGGAGGTCTACGGCTCGAGCACCTACATGTGGAAGGTGCTGAGAATGCCGATGGAGTTCTTCTCTCAGCGCATGGCGGGCGACATTCAGCAGCGCCAGTTCACCAACGCGAGCATCGCGAACACCCTCGTGAACACCTTTGCGCCGCTCGTTCTCCAGACGATAATGATGATCTTCTATCTCGTCGTGATGATAAGATACAGTTGGATTTTAACCCTTGTCGGCATCGCCTCGATTTTCCTGAATCTTATGATGTCGAAGCTTATTTCAAAGAAGAGAATAAACCTCTCCCGCGTGCAGATGCGCGACTCGGGAATGCTCGCCGCCGCAACAGTCGCGGGAATCGAGATGATCGAGACGATAAAGGCCTCGGGCGCCGAAAACGGCTATTTTGAGCGCTGGGCTGGCTATCAGGCAAGCTCGAACGCCCGGTCGGTCAAGTTCACAAAGCTGAACCAGCTGCTCGGCATGGTTCCCGCTCTCGTCTCTCAGGTCACAAGTATAACCGTCATGATCCTCGGCGTAAAGCTCACGATTGACGGAAGCTTCACCGTCGGTATGGTCATGGCTTTCCAAGGCTTTTTGGGCTCGTTCACAAGCCCTGCGATGACCCTTATCTCCGCAGGGCAGACGATTCAGGAGATGCGCACCCGGATGGAGCGCGTCGAAGACGTCATGCAGTACCCGACCGACGTCAACTATGACAACGAGCCCGAGGACGACGCCAAGGAGTATGACAAGCTCTCGGGCGCGCTTGAAATGAAGCACGTCACCTTCGGCTATTCAAAGCTTTCAGACCCGCTTATCGAAGATTTCAACCTAAGCCTGAAGCCCGGCTCAAGGGTTGCGTTCGTCGGCTCGTCGGGCTGCGGAAAATCGACGCTTTCAAAGCTCATCTCGGGGCTCTATCACCCATGGAGCGGCGAAATTTTATTCGACGGCAAGCCGATGAGCGAAATAGACCGCTCGGTGTTCACGGGTTCTCTCGCCGTTGTCGATCAGGACATAATCCTCTTTGAGGACACCATCGCGAACAATATCCGCATGTGGGACAACTCGATCGAGGACTTCGAGATCATTCTTGCCGCGAAGGACGCCCAACTTCACGAAGACATAATGCTTCGCGACGGCGGCTATAACTACAAGCTCACCGAGGGAGGAAAGGACCTCTCGGGCGGGCAGAGGCAGAGAATGGAAATAGCCCGCGTTCTCGCTCAGGACCCGACAATAATCATTCTTGACGAGGCCACCTCCGCCCTCGACGCAAAGACGGAATACGAAGTCGTCAAGTCGATCAAGGACAGGGGCATAACCTGCATAGTTGTCGCCCATAGGCTTTCGACCATTCGCGACTGCGACGAAATAATCGTTCTCGACAACGGAAAGGTCGTCGAGCGCGGCACTCACGACGAGCTCTACGCCAAGGGCGACTATTATACCGAGCTCGTATCGAACGAATAAGGGGGTGACAGAATGGGCTGGTTCGACGAACAGATACGCGAGAGAAAGAAAAGCGATAAACAGGTCTTTGAGGAAGCGTTTTTGACCCTCTCCGATGCTGTCACGGACAAAAAGGAATCCCTTATATTCTCCGACGGCTCCGAGCGCTCGATGAACGCCGTCTCCGATGTTCTGAAATTCTATCACATAAAGCCGAGGGATGTCCCCGCGGGCATAAAGGATTTCAACGAGCAGCTTGAATATATTCTTCGGCCCCACGGAATAATGCACCGCACCGTCAGGCTTGAAAAGGGCTGGTACTCCGTGATTTCCTCTCTTGCTCAGATGAAGATATCGAAGCGCTCGATGGAAATCGGCGCAAAGGAAAGCGGCATGGGCTATTCGATAATCTCGGGTATCCAGAAGATAAAGCTTGCGGGCGCCGAAAAAAGGGTGTTCGCGAAGTGGGCAAAGTCCCATGCACACGAGGCGCAGATGAGATATAACCCGCCCGCATATATAAAATACAGCGGCGTCATCTCGTCGCTCATCTCCTCCGTCGGAATGATCGTGATGTACTACGCCGCCGTCGAGAGCGGCATCTCCGTCGCCGATTACTACTCGTTCAACACCGCCTACGGAATGGTTTCGGGCGCGTTCAGCTCGATAGCGGGCATCGCACTCACCGTCGCGAACATAAAGCCTGTTCTTGAAATGGCAAAGCCCATTCTCAACGCCGTTCCCGAGGTCTCGGAGGGCAAACAGGTCGTCACGAGGATTGCGGGAGGGATCGAGGTCAACAACGTATCCTTCCGCTATAACGACAACATGCCCAATGTTCTTGACAACCTCTCGCTGAAGATAACCCCCGGCCAGTACGTCGCGATAGTCGGCACAACGGGCTGCGGAAAATCAACGCTTATGAGGCTTCTTTTGGGGTTTGAGACGCCTCAGCGCGGCGCGATTTATTACGACGGCCGCGACCTCTCCACCCTCGACCTCAAATCGCTGCGAAGAAAAATCGGCGTGGTGATGCAGAACGGTAAGCTCTTTACGGGCGATATCTACTCGAACATCATCATCTCCGCGCCTCAGCTCTCGCTTCAGGACGCGTGGGAAGCCGCCGAGCTTGCGGACATCGCAGACGATATCCGCGCCATGCCGATGGGAATGCACACCCTTATTTCCGAGGGTTCGGGCGGAATCTCGGGCGGGCAGAGGCAGAGGTTTATGATCGCAAGGGCGATCGCCCCCAAGCCGAGAATACTCATGCTCGACGAGGCGACCTCGGCGCTTGACAACCTCACGCAAAAGAAGGTCTCTCAGTCGCTTGACAGCCTTAAATGCACAAGAATAGTCATCGCCCACCGCCTTTCAACGATAAAGCAGTGCGACCGCATAATCTATCTTGAAAAGGGCCATATCGTTGAAGACGGCACCTATGACGAGCTTATCGCCCTCGGCGGAAAGTTCGCCGAGCTGGTCGAACGCCAGCGCCTTGATACATAACGTTTCAAAAACCTTGAATAATAAGAAAGGATATGATATTATGGTAATCACAAAAAACGCAGAAGGCAAAAAGCTTACAGTCGCTCTTGAGGGAAGGCTTGACACGGGCACTTCTTCCCGGCTTGAGGCCGAGCTCAGGTCGTCCATCGACGGCGTTGAGGAGCTTGTTCTCGATCTTGAAAATCTTGCGTACATGTCTTCGGCGGGGCTCCGCGTTCTTCTTGCCGCCCGGAAGGTCATGAACCGTCAGGGCTCGATGAAGGTCATTCACGTCAACGAGACCATCGCCGAGATCTTCGAGATCACGGGCTTCAACGAGATCCTCACCGTCGAATAACGGCGGGGTCATGAAGACAAATGTTATCGCCGTCAAAAACGACGGAACAGGGATTCTTGAGGCTTTGAACGAGGCCGAGCGCTTTGCCGACTATCAGCATTTCAGCCACAAGGATTCCCTCAGACTGCGGCTTCTTGCCGAAGAGATGACAGGATTCATCAGAAGTCTTGTCGGCGATTTCTACGGCCTTTTCTGGGTCGAGGGCGAGTGGAAGGACGCTATGCTCTGCCTTGAGGCCGACTGCAAGGTCGACTATGACCAACGCGAGGAGCTTTTAAAGATCTCCTCAAGCGGAAAGAACGAGGCCCACCGCAGCTTCATGGGCAAGCTCGCGGGAATATTTGAATACTGCCTGATGTCCTACGACACCTCGGTGAAGTATAACGGCTGCTACGCCGATTATATGTACGACGATGTGCCGAATTACGGCTATGAGCGAATGTGGTCATTGGCCGCGATGAAAAACAGCGTCGGAATTTCAGAAGAAACAGCCCCCGCCTCGGCCGAGCGCGACGATCTTGAAAAATCCATCGTGGCTTCTCTTGCCGATGAGGTTCTCGTCGGCGTGAAGTCGCACAAGGTCAGGCTCGTGATCAAGAAAACTTTTGAAGGGTGAAAGCTATGCCTGAAAACAATTCCATTTTCAGAAAAAAGAGCCTTGAACGGGTCACATCGCCCGAACAGCTCAACGACTACATCAGGGTCGCGACGCCCGGGGCGTGGATGATCCTTCTTGCCATCGTGATCTTCCTCGTCGGAATGATCATCTGGGGCGCGGTCGGAAGGCTTGAAACAAAGGTCAGGGGCGCCGCCGTGATAAGCGACGGAAGCGCGCTGATCTATGTTTCGGAGCATAGCGCCGCTAACGTCAAAGAGGGGCAGACGGTTCGGGCCAACGGTGCCGAATTCACCGTCAGGAGCATTTCACAAAAGCCTGTCTAGCTTGATTCAAGCGCCGACAGCTACCTTGTTCACGCGGGCGGCTTTGAAGAGGGCGAGTGGGTATATACCCTCACCGCCGACGCACCCGCCGCCGAGGGCGGAACCTATCAGTGCGAAGTCGTCACCGACAGCGTTTCGCCGCTCAGCTTTATAATGAATTAACCCGAAGAACAGAGAGAGTTCACCATGAAGGAGCTAACGATTGCCGCCACGGAAGAAAATATCTCCCTTGTCACCGATTTCGTCGATGCCGAGCTTGAAGATCACGGCTGCGGAATTAAAGCCCGCACCCAAATCGACATCGCCATCGACGAGCTCTTCGGAAACATCGCGAAATATGCCTACGCCCCGAATGTCGGTTCTGCAACGGTCAGGGTCAATGTAACCGACAGCCCCCTGACAGCCGAGATAACTTTTATCGACTGCGGAACCCCCTATAACCCGCTTGAAAGCAAAGACCCCGATATAACTCTTTCTGCCGATGAGCGGAAGATCGGCGGCCTCGGAATCTTCATGGTCAAAAAATCGATGGACAACATGTCCTATGAATTCAAGGACGGACAGAACGTCCTTGTAATAAAGAAGCAATTTTGAAAAGAGGAGAGTAATTGTGAGAAAAACATTTTCAAGGCTTTTGGCGGTGATTCTCTGTTTTTCCCTTGCGCTGAGTCTTATCGGCTGCGGCGCTGAAAAAGAGCAGAACCCCGAAACACCTACCGAAGCGGAAAACACCGAACAGGCCGATTTGCCTGAGCAGCCCGACGAGACCGCGGCATCGGAAGCTGAGCCCGAGCCCCGCGAGCCCGCAACGGTAACAATCTATACAACCAACGATATCCACGGCGTTGTCGCCGAGATACCCGACAACGGTGTGATCGGCCTCCCGATAATCGCGGGAATCGCCGCATCGACCGAAAATTCAATACTTATCGACGCGGGCGACGCCACCCAAGGGCAGAGCTTTGCAACCGTCGACACTGGTAAACACGTCATCGAAGTGATGAACGCCGCGGGCTATGACGCAATGGCCGCGGGCAACCACGAGTTTGACTACGGTGCCGATGCCCTTCTTGCCAACGCCGCTTCCGCCGAGTTCCCGATCCTTTCCGCCAACACCCTCAAAGACGGCGAGCCGCTTCTTGACTGCCACACCGTCATCGAGGCAGGCGGTTTTAAAATCGGCGTAATAGGCGTCACGACCTCATCTACCGCGACCTCGACCAACCCCGCAAAGCTTGAAGGCATAACCTTTGAAAACGAGATAGACGCCGTTAAGGCCGAAATGGCCGAGCTTGACGGTCAGGTCGACGCGTTCATTCTTGTCACCCACCTCGGCGATAACCCCGCCGCCGCTTCGATAACCTCAGAACAGCTTCTTGAGGGTCTCACCCCAAGCGAGCTTCGGAGCATCGCAGCGGTCATCGACGGCCATAGCCACACCATCGAAGATATCGACTACGGCACCGTGCCGATAGTTCAGACGGGCACTCAGAACACCTCTTTAGGCGTTGTGACGATTTCATTCGGCGAGACTGGCGATTTTGAGTCCTCCGCCGAGGTCCGGGACTATGAAAAAGCCTCGACCTTCGCCCTCAACGCCGACGGCGAGGCTGCAAAGGCCGCTACTCAGGCCGCCTATGACAACTGCATTTTGGAGATCGACCCGATTCTTGCCGAGGAAGTCGCGCTCACGGGTGCGCCTATCTGGGGCGGCTATATCTACTATGACTACGCCGAGCCGAGAATCGTTGAAACGACTATGGGCGACCTTGTCACCGACGCTTTCAAGCATTTCGGCGAGATTTTTGCCGAGAACAACTCGATTTCGGCGCCTGTCATCGGCGTTGAAAACGGCGGCGGCATCAGCGCCACGTTCCCCTACGGAATAGTCACCCGCGGCGATATCCTCAACGCGTTCAACCACGGCAACACCGTCGATGTTTTAAAAGCCACCCCTGCCGAGCTCTTCACTGCGCTTGAAATCGGCCTCACGATGAGCGGTCAGGACGAAACGGGCCGTCTCATCACCGAAAAGGCGTCGGGCAGCTTCCTTCAAGTCTCGGGCATCACCTACACATATGACCCCGCGGCCGAGGCGGGCAGCAAGGTCGTTTCGGCGGTTCTTGACGACGGCACCGAGCTTTCCCGTGAGGATACCTCGACCGAGATTTTAGTGATCACCAACAACTACGTCACGACTTTCGAGGGCTTCAACGCGGCTTCTAAGCTTGGCGAGCTCGGCGGCGAGGACCAAATCGTCATGGACTATGTTCTTGAGCTCACGAATTACGGCGAGGGCACTCTCACGGTCGACAACATCGCCCAAAGAATTCTCATCGCCAACGACAAGTCGCCCGAAACCTACGACGTCGTCATTCCGATTAAATCCTCGAGCGGCGACGACTATGATTTCAGCGGCACCGAGTTTGAGATCTCTGTCGACAACGCCGCCCCCGAAAAGGTCACCTGCGAGGCCGACGGAATCCACATGACCGTCCCGAAGGGCACCCACACGTTCTATCTCACCGAATCGTCCGACTCGATCCCCGTCTACACCAACAACTACTCGGGCTCGGGCACCGTCACCACCGCCGACGGCTATTACCACCTCTACTTCACCGTCGACCCGAGCACACTCGGGTGAGAGGCCGCAAGGCGAATGATATAAACAAGAAAGCAGGCGGGAACGCCTGCTTTTGTTTGAATAAAGAGCATTGTATTCACAATGCTTGCGGAGGGGGTTCGTTGAAACAACCAACGCCTCCCGAGTTAAATCAATGCAACCCCTCCAGCGTTATAACCCTCGGGTCGTCATAAATCATCTTCATGACCTCGGCGCCGTTGTCCTCGATGAGATACTTCGTGTGCCAGTTCATGAACCAGCTCCAGAGGCAGCCGTCCGAGACAAAGTCGTCGATCGGCCTCAGCGGCCCGACCTCGTGAAAAGCGAGCGGCTTTTTGGTGATCTCTTTGAGCTTTTTCCAAGCCGCCGAATTGGTCGTGCCGTCATAGTTGTCCGAGCCCACAACGTCGCAGTATTCATCGCCGGGGTACCAATCCTTCTTGACCTCGCCCGAGTAGCCGAGCACCCAGATCAGGTTGTCGAGCTTATACTCAAAGGTGAAGGTCTCATACATTTTTCTCCAGAGTTTTTTAAAGACCTCGCCGCCGCCCTTTCCCCACCAGAACCATTGGCCGTCAAACTCGTGAAAAGGCCGCCACAAAACGGGTATCCCCGCGTCTTTAAGCTCGCCGATGGCATCTCTCGCCCTCTCCCATCGCGACATAAGAAGCCTATTCTCCTCTGTCCCGCTCTCGAAAAGCCTGTCGAAGTCGGGCAGCTCCTCTTTTGAATCGGGATAGGTATTACCCACGACCCCAGTGTGCCAGCAGATGGTGACTATTCCGCCTCGGGCATTCCACTCTCTTGCGCGGCGAACCACCCCGAAGTAGTCATCGTGAATGAAATCAAGCCCGCGCATCGCAGGAAGCTTGCCGACGTTTTCATAAAGCCAGTTCATCTCAAGGTCGTGATGGCGGTGCCCGGGGCATTCCTGCGCCGCCGAAATTATTCTACTGCCGAAGTTCTCGCAGATAAAATCATAGAGCGCCCGCGCCTCTTTTGTCGCGTTTTTGTTCACAAGCTCCGCCATACCGCACCTCCGCCGAAGGGCTCAGTCTCTCTCCTTCTCCGAGTGAAGAATCTCGCCCGAGACCGCGTCGATCTCGTAGTCATACTCATATCCGCCGTTTTTAAAGCTTACGTCATATCTTGCGCTGCCGTGATCGAAGTCAAGCTCAGCCTCAAGCCTCGTGACGCCCGCCGCCTTTAATCCCGCGTGATTAAGCGCCGTCTCCTTGGCCTTGTCGGCGGTTATATAGTCGGTCGAATCATCGGTGCGCTTGCCCTTGGGGGCGTCGTTATCGGGTTCTTTCTTGCTCTTGATGATATCTCCCGTCGCGCGGTCGATGTCATAGTCAAAGTCATACCCCTCGACCTCAAAGCTGACGTCATAGATATCCTTGCCGTTCTCATAGTCTCTCTCGCTCTTGAGGGCATAGACCTCATCGGCGGTATACCCCGCGTGGTCGAGCGCTATCTTTTGGGCCTTGTCGCTTCCGATGTCTCCGCTGCTCTGCTGAGTATTATCCTGAGCCGCGGGCTGCTGAACCGCAGTCGCGCGATAATCGCTGTCTCTCTCCTTGTCCGAGCGCAGGATCTCGCCGCTCGCCGCGTCTATCTCATAGTCATAATCATATCCGCCGACGTCAAAGCTCACGTCATAGACGACCACGCCGCGCTCCCTGTCGAGCTCATACTCAAGGTCATATACCTCGCTCTGACTTACGCCCGCGTGCGCAAGCGCGATATCCCTTGCCGCCTCGCGGCCGATATATCCGTCCGAAGCGGGCGCTGCGGGCTCTGCGACGGGCGCCGCGGTAGTGACCGCCTCGTGGTGCTCATCTTCGTGATGTTCTTCCTCGTGATGCTCAGTCACCGCCTCTTCGTGATGCTCGGTGACAGCCTCGTCATGGTGTTCTTCCTCTTCTTCGTGATGAGAAGACGGCGTCTGGTCCGAAAGCGTCGGCGTCGGAAGCTTTTCGGGGTCGTCGGCCTCGCGGAAAACGCGTACTATCTCGCCCGTCTCGGCGTCGACGTCATACTCATACTCATACCCGTCGGTGTCAAAACAGACCTCATAAACGGGGTATTGCCCCTCCCTGTCAAGCTCGACCGCAAGGCCCTTGGTCTCGGCCTCGCTGACCGCCGCGTTCTCAAGCGCAATCTTCTTCGCCTCATCGGTGCCGATGAGATTGACCTCGCCGTTTTCAACTATCGGCGTATCGCCGTTATTCTTCACCGCGCAGCCGCAAAGCGTCGCAAAAACAAGCACAATTGCCGTTAAAACTGTCATAAATCTCATAATACCAACCTCCGTTTGAAATTTGCGAAAAATTCTCATTGGCGGGCGGTCTCTCCTGCCGCGATTTCCGAATTTTTCCAATTTCATCGGTTGCGGCTTCCTCGCCCTGCCGTAATTTTATTATAGCCGATTCTCACAAAAAGTCAACATGGAAATCCGAATTTTTATGCACTTATCACATATGCAACACAATTTTCTGCAAATTTTCGGTCAAAAAATTATTCCCCACGCCTAATGATGGGTGTCCATAAAGAAGTTTTCAATCAAAAATTCGATTTACGGCATCCGTCAAGTGGAATTTGGCAAGTAAAAGGCACGGAGTATCAGATTATCTGGTACTACGTGCTTTATTTTGCAATGGATGCTTTTATAATGCAATCGCTTGGGCGAATGCCTAACCTGCAGTATCTTTGCTTACTCGAATAACTTTTTATCAGTCATTAACAATATAAAAATCTTCAATCAGTTGAACATTCATTTCAGAACCGCAAAAAGGACATTTCAAGTATAACGTCTGCCTTTCCTTCCGCTATGCATTCCTCAGGCTCTTATAAATCTCTTCAGTAAATATTCCCAATACCTGCTTCTTTACGTTGTCATCGCTTAGCAGCAGCGAGAAGAAGTCCTGATTCTGCGAAAGCCCCTCGATCAGTGCGTCGTCGATGTCGTCAAAATATGAAAACTCAAAGTCTTTGACCGTGTTGTTTTTGGCACTGGTTTTCAGCTTTTCCGACTTCAGAAGAATATCCCGAATCTGAAGCATCGCCTTTACCGCCACGTCGTTGTCATAATTCTTTCCCATTCGGCTGTTGATTTCGGCGATGATCTCAGACAGCCGTTCTTCTTTGGCGGGAGTAAGACCGAAACTTTCCGCGGTCGGGAGCTTTACAGCAGGCTTGGCAACAAGATCGGATTCAATATGCTCTTCTGCTTTTTTCTGCACGAAATTGGTCGCCCTGATTTTTCCGTCAAGGTTATATCCGCCGCCGGGGTGCTTGATGTCGATATATCCCATAAGGCAGTTGATGAAGTTGTATTTCTTGTGAAGCTCGATGTCTTCAAAGCAGGAGACTTGAAGCAAAAATTCGTAGAACCTTATGAAGTGCCGCATCATCAAAACGATCTCGTTTTGTTTGATAAGATCATATTTTTCAATCCAGTTTTTCGAGCGCTCAAAGTAGACTTTAAGCCGTTTCTTATCGTCAGATGTTATTTTATCTTTATACAAAATTTGGTTTGCTCTTTCTATGTCGTCTGGATCAAGAACCGCGTAAGCGTCTATATTCGCTTCAAGGTCGTAAATTGCCGTAGGCGTTACCGAATTTGAGAGCAGCGTGGTGGTGTAATAAGGAGCAAAGGCGCTTGTGATGTCCTCATAGCTGTTTACAAAGTCGAGTATGAATGTCTTCTTATCATACGGCGGGCAGACCCTGTTTAATCGCGAAAGCGTCTGCACCGCAGATACGCCTTTCAGCTTTTTCAGCACATACATAGCGCAGAGTTTCGGTTGGTCGAATCCGGTCTGGTATTTATTTGCAACAAGCAGGACCTGATAATCGTTTTTGTCAAATTCTTTCGGCAGTTTATCCTCCGAGAAACCGTTCATAGACGCTTCGGTGTATTCCGTATCGTCGCCGGGCAGCGTTACTTTTCCCGAAAATGCTACAAGGGCTTTGATGTCGTTGTAGCCTTTTTTCTTGGTGTATTCTTCAAAAGCCTGACGGTATTTTACCGCGCCTTGCCTTGATGCGGTAATCACCATAGCTTTTGCCATGCCGCCGAGTTCGTTCATGACCGACGTGCGGAAATGCTCGACTATTACCTCTACGCGCTGGGCGATGTTTGTTTCGTGCAGCTCCACAAATCTGGCAATCTGACGCTTTGCGTCGGAGGTTTTGCAGCGCGGGTCCTCTTCGATTTCCTTGTTGATCTGATAGAATGTCTGGTATGTGGTGTAGTTTTGCAGCACGTCGAGGATAAATCCCTCCTCGATTGCCTGCTTCATAGAATAAATGTGGAACGCCTCTCGCTGACCCTTTGTGTTAAGGCGGCCGAAAAGCTGTATCGTCGTGGGTTTGGGAGTGGCTGTAAAGGCAAAAATAGACACGTTTGCCTGCTTGCCGTTTTTGCGGATCTCATCGGTAATCATATCCTCTACGTCGTCATATTCCTGCTCGCCAGCACCGAGAGATTGCGTTACAGCCGCCATATCCTTGCCTGCGGTGGAGGAATGTGCTTCGTCAATGATAACGGCAAAGTGCTTGTTTTTAAGGCCCTTTACATTGTCAACAATAAACGGGAATTTCTGTATCGTCGTTGCGATGATTTTTGTGTTGCCGTTGAGGGCGGCAGCAAGGTCGGCGGAGTTGCACTTGTCGTCCATGACGCGGATAAGCCCCGCTTTATGCTCAAGACCCAAAATCGCGCTTTGAAGCTGCCTGTCAACTACAACTCGGTCGGTCACAACTACTATATTGTCAAAAATAATCTTGTCGTTCGCATCGTGGAGCGATGTCAGGCGGTGAGCGAGCCAAGCAATAGAGTTGGTCTTTCCAGAGCCTGCGCTGTGTTGAATGAGATAATTCTGCGAGGTGCCATTCTCGCGAACATCGGCAAGGAGCTTTCGGATAACGTCTAACTGATGATAGCGCGGGAAGATTATATTTTCAGAACGCTTGATTTTGCCGGTTTTGTCGTCTGTGGATTCTTTTGTCTGGATAAATACAAACTTGCCGAGAAGGTCGAGGACGGTGTCCTTTTTCAGAATATCCTTCCACATATACGAAACGCTGTAATCATCTTTGCAGACAGGGTTTCCCGCGCCTGCGTCAACGCCTTCGCCCTTGCCCATATTGAATGGCAGGAAATAAGTGTCTTTGCCGTTGAGCCTTGCGGTCATATAGACCTGCTCCAAATCCATCGCGAAATTGACAAGGCAGCCCGCCTTGAACAGAAACAGCCTCGACTTCGGGTCGCGTTCCATGCGGTACTGATACATCGCGTCCTGATATGACTGCCCCGCGAAGTTGCACTTAAGCTCGAACGACATAATCGCAAGACCGTTTAAGAATATAACAAGGTCGATGCGCTCGTTGTCGTTTGCCCGGACCTCCTCCATAACCGAGAAAATGTTCTTTTCATACTTTTCGGTGAGCGACGGATTAAAAGCGGTCGCGGGCTTTGTATACATCAGCGTGAGGGTTATATTTGAGATCTCAACGCCGTGGCGCAGAACATTCAGAAGACTGCCGCGTTCCTTTACCGCTTCGGAGTTGATAAAGCCGACGAGCGTTTCCTCAAGTCTGTTGGTGTAGATTTTTTGCAGAGCCGACATCTCATCGGGCTGGGTATCCCGGAGGAATTTAAATAGCAGCTCGCGATCCATAGCAAAGCGGCTGTCGAAGTTTGCGGCCTTGCGGACTATATAGCCGTCGTCCGTAACAAGGCGTTCCATTATGTAGTGCTGGTATTCCTTTTCGGTCATTATGTTATTCATTATTCGGCACCTCTTTCTTTCCCGTTACATACTCAAAAATGAGCGATTTTTTGTATTCTTCGATTGTGCTGATCTGCTCGCGCTTTTGGCTGATTATTCCGTCTATCTCGGCGCATTTGGCGTCGAGGTAGTCGGCGATGGCTTTTTGCTCACCGACCGGCGGAACGGGAACTTGTATTGCCCCAAGCTGTTCTTCCGTGAGGGAGTGCCTTAAATTCTTCGCCATATGCAAAAGCTCTTTGGTGAAATCTAACATCAAATAATAGTAGTAATAATAATTTGCGGTAGCGTTATTATGTAATATAAACTGGCTATATGCCGGACTTGTCAAACCATTGCTATTGATAATTCCTATACAACGTGGGGTAACGTCAATATCGAATAAGCACATGAGCAGATTTCCCTTGCGAATTTTCTGATACCCGTCAAAGGTTTTCGGCATTTTTCCTCCGGCATCTAAATCCCTTACGATAACACCGTTCATTGTCAAGGAAAGTATATCCTCATTTTGATATATCGGGCAAATAATTTTTTCCTTGTGCATTATGTACTTATTGGGCATGATTTCCCAATTCTCAGGTATCTCTCCGACCCACTCTATCCCGCTGTCCTTCATCTTCGCGTCGGGGTTCAGACCCTTTGTGACCGTCTCGGTGATGACCGAGCGCTTATACTGTTCAAGCGTGTCTATCTGCTGCTGAATGTCGGAGGTCAGCGCGTCGATTTCCGCGCACTTGACGTCGAGGAAAGAGGCTATAAGGCGCTGCTCGGGGAGAGGGGGAAGTGGGACTGGCATTTCACATAGCAGGTCACGTTGGAGTTCAGTCTGATTAGTAGAGCCTTCAGCCATTTGTGAATTGAAAGTTTCAAAATTGATATAAAAATAATAATATAGAAACTTTGAAATCAAAGATGAATTAGTTCTTATAATCGTAACATGACCATCAGCAACATATGTTTCATCTTCATTAAAATAAAAAGTTTTTCCCAATACGCCGCCACCGGTGGAAGCTAACAATATGTCTTGCTTTTTCAATAATCCTCTGCTTGTTTCAGCAGGCTTAGATGAAAACCGAATATTTGAAGTATCAAAATATCCTTTGCTGAATGTGGCTTGATTCACAACTGCCGTAATATTATCATCTATATAATCAGGTGCTGTTCCTCGCTCGCATTTTGTTGTAAGGTATTTTAGTTTTTTCAAGTCCCAATTAGTGGGCATTTCTTTTATCCACTCAACCCGGCTGTCTTTCATTATCCTCATTTCATCTCGCCTTTTCTTTTTGAATATAAATCCTTTATATTTGCTCTCTTTGCTTCCTTTTCTTTTTTGGCTTTTTGTTCTGCCAAAATGTCTATCAATATCGGCTTTAGAACTTCATAATCTTCACAACACTGTTCTTCCGACATAGTATGTATTCCGGCACTTAATAGTTTATACAAAGGCAAATATATTTCATCATCTATCGCTAAATAGTCTTTAATTTTATTTAGCTTTTCATCCGAACGCAATTTTTTAAAGTCTGCCTCTGAAATACCTATTTTGTCTATATTTTGACTAAATATTGATGATAATAAAGCTTCGTACACTCGTCGCATATATGTATACGCAGCGATATAATAACCAATACTCGCACATTCTTCGGCTTTATAGAGTTGAGAAAAACTCTCTTTATCAATCAAATCGTTTTTTTGATATTTTTTAAGATTGTCTCTGCTAACATCATAAAGTGATGGATATTGTGCCAACTTAATTATTTCATTTTTGATGTAATTATAATAAAACAAATAAAACAGATACTTTTTACAAGTAGGACACCGATACACTAAAATTCTTGCTTTTGAATAATTAATACTGTTACTTCTGAATATACCTAACTCATTAATATCTTTCACGGTATCATAAACAAAAGTTTTATTATCTTTGCATGTGGGGCAAAACAAGTCCAAAGTATTAGAATAGCCAAAACTTGTAAATTCTACAAAATCATCGTCCGTAACATTGACTACTTTACTGTATACACCTTGATTTATCAAAAGATTTCCCAGCGCATTTTTTATTTCTTCTGTCATATTATATCCCCCTAATCGAATAATTTTGAAATTCTATACTGTACGTTTTCTTCAATGCTTAGGAACTTCTTTTCAAGCTCCTCGCTCGGCGTGGGCTGCTGATATTTATAGAAATAGCGTGTAAACGGTATTTCCGCGCCCGTCTTGACGACCGGCTTTTTCGCACCTAAGTCCTCTTCAAAGAACGCCTTCGCGTCGGGTATGTGCGGCAAAACCTCCCGCGCCATGTAGTCGCCGATGTCCTCCTCAAACTTGACTATCTCGGTGTCCTTTGTCTCCCTATCGTAGATGATATCGCCCTTGCGGTCGCGCCGGATTTCCGCCTGCTTGTCCATCGCCGAGAGACCATCCGCGATCTTTTCGAGCAGCTTTTTGTCGGCAGTTGCCTGCGCCAGAACATGCGTCAGAACGGGCATAAATTCGGTAGGGCTGTAATAAATTTTCTCCGATACAGATTTTTCAAGAGCTTCAACTATGGCGTCGTAAACCGGCTTGTTGTTTATGTAGCTTTCAAGCTTTTTCTGATCCTTGCCCGAAAGCTCCTCGGCGTTTTCAAGCTCCGAAACCTTTGCCTCGTCGTAAAGCGACGACAGCGAGCCCTTTGAAAGCATCGCGGCGACGCGCTCTTCGGTTATTGCATAGCTGCGCTGCATAGGCTGCATGACCGTGTATTCGCGGTAGATGAATTCCTCGTTTTTGTATATCTTCGAGAACTCGTTTTCTTCAAAATTCGCGTAGAGCTTTGTGATGACCGAGCGGTCCTCGGGGGTGATTTCGTTTTTCTTGTCGCCCAAAGCCTTGCGAAGCTTGTGGTAGATGTGGCTCGCGTCGATAAGCTGAATTTTGCCCTTGCGCTCGCGCCGCTTGTTCTTTGACAGCACCCAGATGTATGTGGCTATGCCGGTGTTGTAGAATAAATCCGTCGGCAGAGCGATGATGGCTTCGATCAGATCCTTTTCCAGCAGCCAGCGGCGTATCTGACTTTCGCCCGAAGATGTTCCGCCGGTAAACAGCGGGCTGCCGTTTTCGATAATAGCGCATCTGCCGAGATCGTCGTCCATTTTATCTACGGCAGACTGCAAGAACAGCATCTGCATATCTCCCGAGCTTGGAAGACCAGCTCCCCAGCGCCCGTCAAAGCCTTTTTGATATTCTTCGTTGACTGCCTCCTCAACGCCCTCGGCTGCATCTTTGCCTCCCCACGGCTGACCGAACGGAGGATTTTCCAGAACGAACCGCATCTTTATATTTTCAAATCGGTCGGCTTTCATCGTGTCCTGATAGCAGATGTTCTCAGCGTTCTGCCCTTTGATGAGCATTTCTGCAAGGCACATAGCGTATGATTCGGGGTTGATCTCCTGTCCGAACAAGCGCACGTCGGCGGTGGGGTTATATCTTTTGACAAAGTTATATCCCGTCGAGAGCATACCGCCGGTGCCGCAGGCTTGGTCTAAAATGGTGATGACCTTTCCGTCGTCAAAGATGTCATCGCACCCCTCAGCAAGCAGAATGTTTACCATAGTTTTGATTATATCGCGCCCCGTGTAGTGGTCGCCTGCCTCGGCATTTTCAGAAAATTTACGGATCAGCTCCTCGAAAATATATCCCATCTTTACATTGTCGATGGTGCGGGGGTCGAGGTCAAGCTCCGAGAATGCCTTGACAACGGAAAGCAGGCGGTTGTTTTTGTCCATTTTGTCGATCTGCTTGTAAAAATCAAGTCCGCGCTCGTTGGAAGAAATGATCTCCTGCACGTTTGGCGAGAAGCCTTCGATGTAACTCTTGAAGTTTGCAGCGAGATTGTCCGAGTCGTTCACAAGCTCCGCCAGATCATAGCGGCTGGTGTTATAAAACTGAAAGCCGGAAATGCGATACATCGCCTTGGCAGGGAATGTACGGTCCTTTTCGTACTGCTCGACAACTGCCTTTTTCGTTGGAGCAAGGGCGCACTCAAAGCGCCTGATGATCGTCATCGGAATGATAACGTCCTTGTATTTATCGCTCTGATAAGGGCCGCGCAGTTTGTTTGCGATAGACCAGATAAAGTTTACCTCTGCCGTAACATCGACCGGGGAATCGTCCCACATTGCGTCAATAGTTTTCCTCTCTGCCATTTGAATTACCTCGCTTTTATCTGTATTAATAGTATTATACATCATCAACTGTCCAAAAGTACGGACTTCTACAAAATAAGATATATATTTTTATTATATCACATATTTGGCAGGTTGGCAATATCCAAAGACACAATTAAATGATATTATAAAAGGAAGCGAATTTTTCAAAATGCAGAGTTTAGCTACATGAAGATTTCTCAGAGCAAGATTCTACCGCGGGACCAAATTTGGCTTGAAGCTCAAATTTGTCTGCGCGGAATCTTGTTGGGGAGTAGCCTTCCCCAAACCCTGCGCGTCGTCGCAAGCTCCGTATCGTTCGTTTCCACCTAACGGTGAAAACTCGCTCGCTCCGCTGCTCCTCCTTTTCCCCACAAAGTCTTGCGACTTTGTGGGGACCCCTTATTAAAAATGCCAATGTATCTAAACTGGTACATTGGCATTTTTATGCTCAGATTCCATCTGCACTGGTTGCTTTTTCTCAAATTCAAGTGTTATAGAGGCGAAAGCAGATACTAAAAGATGCACAACAAAGTTGTCATAAATTCCTTGCGATTTGTGCCAAACGGAGAAATTTTGAATTTTAGGCAAACTTTTTTAGAAATTACCCAGAAATTTGCTTAAAAAATGTCCGTTGTATCGGGGAAGAGGGTGTAACCGTTTGGCAAGATTGAATTTTTCGGTGTGGACGATATTGAAAAGTTGGCAAAATCGAAAAAATTGCGTTGAGGGTAATGCAGAAGAAATGCAGTTCACAAAAAATTTACAATCGGATACCTGCTTTTCGTTTGAAAAATGTACGTTATAATATGAGAGGGGAAAATTTGTCCGTTATAAGGTGGGAGGAAGAAATAATTTTGCTGCATTAGTGGACAAACCTGCGCCGAGATGTCCGTTATAAAGTAGAAAGATTTTTTGATGAGATTGGCAAAAAATTATTTTTCGGTGTGTAAGAGATGTGAAAGAGATTGAGGAGTTGGCATAATCGAAAAATTTGCGCTGAGGGTTATAAGAAAAAATTGTGTTCACGAAAATTTTACAATTCTTATACCGATCATCTGCCGAGAAATTGTCCGTTGTAATATGAAAGAGAAAAATATTTGGCGAGGGTTAATATTTGCCGAAAAAATGTACGTTATAAGATGGGGGGGATAAATCATGTTCATATAAAATTCACATTTCAAGTGTCACCATTCGCGTGAAAAATGTCCGTTAAAGATGAAAGGAGGCTATATATGCCAAAGAAATACAGCACACCCAAGCGCGACATTGTAGTCAAGACCCGAATGACTACAGAAGAATACGCCGATTTCACCGAGCGAGCTAAATTTTGCGGGATAAGCCAGTCGGAGTTCATACGTCAAGCAATCGAGAATTCAGTTATCAAGCCGATTATCACCGTCTCGCCCGTCAACGAAAAGCTACTGTCAGATGTCGGTTCTCTAACTGCCCAACTCGGCAGAATCGGCGGCAATCTAAACCAGATAGCTCGGTATCTCAACGAACGCGGGGTACCATATTACACACTTTATGGTGATGTGCAATCTGCGATTTCCGACCTCTCCGACCTGAAATTTGAAATCTTGCGAAAGGTAGGTGATGCCGTTGGCGACGTTCAAACATTTAAGCTCTAAAAATGCAGATTACGGTGCTGCCGAGAAATACCTATTGTTTGAACACAATGAGTTCACAAACAAGCCTGTTCTTGACGAAAACGGTCGGCTAATCCCTCGTGAAAACTGCCGCTTTGTGACCTTGAACTGCGGAGAAGATGATTTCGCAATCGACTGTATGAAATCCAATCTCCAATACGGCAAAAACCGCAATCGGGGCGACATCAAAAGCCACCATTACATAATCGGCTTTGACCCTCGTGATAGTGTTGAGAACGGCTTGACAGTAGATAAGGCACAGGAGTTGGGCACGAGATTTTGCCGCGAACATTTCGCAGGACATCAAGCTATCGTTTGCACCCACGCCGACGGTCACAACCACTCGGGCAATATCCACTGTCACATAGTCATTAACAGTCTGCGAATCGAGGACGTGCCACTGCTGCCATATATGGACAGACCCGCCGACACACGCGTAGGCTGCAAGCACCGCTGCACCGAGGCGGCTATGAATTACTTTCGAGCAGAGGTTATGGATATGTGCCAGCGCGAGGGTCTACACCAAATCAACCTTTTGAATGGAAGCAAGGAGCGAGTAACCGAGGGCGAATACTGGGTAAAACGTCGCGGTCAGGCGGAATTGTCTGAAAGTGGCAAACCGACAAAGTTTGAAACCGACAAAGAAAAGTTGCGGCAGATTATTAGAGAAGCACTTGAAGCCGCGACAAATTATGACGAGTTTGCGGAGCTACTTCTCCGCGAGGGCGTGACAGTCAAACAAAACCGTGGACGGCTAAGTTATCTCACGTCTGACCGTGCTAAGCCTATAACCGCCCGTCGCTTGGGCGATGACTTTGACCTTGTCACAATAAATGCCGTTTTTGAGCAGAAATCACGACAGTTGGCGCAAAATGCTGAGCAAAGCATATCTCCTCGACCGAGCATTTTAGACCGATTACAGGCAGCAAAAAATGCGAAAATCGACACATATCACGACAGTATTTCGAGAATGGTTGATGTAACGCACGACAAAGGCGCGGGTTTCGAGCATTGGGCGAAAGTGTTCAACTTGAAACAATCAGCAAAGAGCCTTGCAGAGCTTGAAAGGTATGGCTTTAGGTCGCTCGAAGATTTGCAGAATGCGTTTGCAGGCGCAAGGGTCAAGGAAAGCAAGTGCAGAGAAAAGCTCAAAGCCGTCGAGATTGAGCTTTATGGCAAAAAAGAACTTCAAAAACGTGTGCTTGCCTATGCGAACACGAAGCAGATTCGGGACGAGTATAAGGCGTTGAAATCTGACAAGGCAAGGACGAAATTCCGAAAGCAGCACGAAAGCGAGTTTATCATTATGGAGTCTGCCCAGAAATATTTCAAAGAGCATGGTGTTACCAAAATACCGAGCTACAAGTCATTACAAACGGATATAGAGAAACTGACCTCTTGGCAGAATGAACTGTATGATGAACTTCACGAAAAGCGTGATGAGGTCAAGCGGCTGCAAACGATAACAGATAACATTCAGAAAACAATCGGACAAGAAAATAAAAGGAGAGATACTTATGAAATTTAACAAGAATGGCGAAAAACCCGAAATCATCAAGAACAACCGCAACATCAGATTCGACGAGAACGGACACATCATCGTGCAAAATCCGTCCGCATACTGGCTTCCAAGCATCACGACCAAGCAGACGATTGGCGGGACGGAATATACTGTTGTCGCGGAGTTCGTTGGCGATGAACCGCTGCACAAAAAACTCGAAAAAATTATCGAGAACGATCAAAAATTATCACTTTAAAGTATTGAAATTTGAAAGGAGATGTGCTATGATAGAAATGCAAAATTCCGAACTGACGGTTGCCAAGGAAAAGGAGGAAATTATGGCAACCAACAAAATTACGGCACTGTACTGCCGATTATCTCAAGAGGATGCACTGGAGGGCGAGAGCGGGTCGATTGCCAATCAAAAACAGATACTGCTCAGCTATTGTAAATCCCAACATTTTCCTAATCCGAAGTTTTTCGTTGACGACGGATACAGCGGCACAAATTACGACCGCCCCGGTTTTCAAGAGATGCTTTCGGAAATTGAGGCGGGAAATGTATCAACTTGCATCACTAAAGACCTCTCGAGGCTGGGTAGGAACTCGGCGTTGACAGGGCTTTACATTAACTTTACTTTCCCGAAATATGGGGTCAGGTATATCGCCATTAATGACCATTTTGATACCATAGACCCCAACAGCACGGACAATGATATGGCGGGCATAAAAAACTGGTTTAACGAGTTCTTCGCAAAGGATACCAGCCGCAAAATCCGAGCCGTTAATAAAGCTAAGGGCGCGCGAGGTGTACCGTTGACGGTGAATGTACCATATGGCTACATAAAAGACCCGACCGACCGTACAAAATGGCTTATTGACGATGAGGCGGCGAGCATAGTCAAGGACATTTTTAATATGTGTATTGAGGGTCGCGGACCTTTGCAAATCGCAAAAGTTTTGCGGGAAAATCGCGTTCTCACGCCAACAGCGTATAAAAATTGCAAGGGCATAAAGTCGCCGAACGCCGAAAATGCCGACCCATATAAGTGGAACGCAAATACGGTTGTTCACATTTTGGAACGCTTGGAGTACACAGGCTGCACTGTCAATTTTAAGACTTATACCAATTCAATCTGGGACAAAAAGCAACGTGACAATCCCGAGGAAAACTGGGCAGTTTTCGAGAATACCCACCCCGAGATTATAAGTCCAGAAGTGTTTGAGAAAGTGCAGGAAATTCGCAAACAACGTCACCGCAGAACGCGTACGGGCAAAAGCAGCATGTTCTCTGGATTAGTATATTGCGAGGATTGTGGAGCAAAAATGCGCTACTGTACGACCAAGAATTTTGAAAAACGGCAAGACCATTTCGTTTGTGGCAAATATCGCAGCAATACGGGAGATTGCACTGCCCACTTCATCCGTGCGGTCGTCCTTGAACAGCTTGTTCTGAATAATTTACAGGTCGTGATTTCGTACGTTACGGCTCATGAGAACTATTTTCGGCAGGTTATGACTGAGAAAATGTCGCTCAAAAGTGCTGAAATCGTGAAGTCAGCCAAAAGGAAACTTGCTCAAAAAGAGAAACGGCTTGCCGAACTTGACCGCTTATTTATCAAGATTTATGAGGACAATGTGGCAGCAAAGCTAAGCGATGAGCGGTTCGCGATGATGAGCGAACAGTACGAGGACGAGCAAGCACAACTTCGCAAGGATATTTCCGAGCTGCAAGCAGAAATTGCTGAGCAAGAGCGGCAAGCTGAAAATCTGGAGCTGTTTATTAAAAGGACTCAAAAATATGAGGGACTTAACGAGCTTACTCCTTATGCCTTGCGTGAACTTGTCAAGGCAATTTACGTTGAAAAACCCAACAAGTCGAGCGGCAAGAGGAAACAGAAAATCAGGATTCAGTATGATCTCATAGGTTTTATACCTATAAACGAGCTTTTGCAGCAGGAAAAGCAAAGAGAAACGGCATAACCGAAATTATGCCGTTTCACGAAAAATAGTTTTAACTTCCTTATGACGCCCCATCTAAGCATGGGGAATAACCGCATTTCAGATATCAGACAGGGTCTTTTTCCGCATCAAGAATTTCGCCGCTCGCCGCGTCGATGACGTATCGGCACTTATAGAGCCCCGTCTCGTTCGCGCCCTCAAAGCTCATTCTGTACTCCTCGCCTGAAAGGGCTATGCTGAACCCGTTGACGTGCATCTCGTCGAAAGGCCCGTCAGCGATGGCGATCGCCTTTGCCTCGGCCTCGCTGATCATTCCCTCGGGCGCTTCGGTCGAGGGCTCCTGATTCGGCAGGGTCGTCGGGTCGTCGGTCTGAACGTTTCTGCCGAGGATCTCTCCCGTCTTGGCGTCAACGACTACCTCGCTCCTGACCGCCTGGTTCGGTATCTGCGCATAGACATAGTACACATCGGTGCCGTAGGGGTTCTTCACGACGATCTCCTCGCCGTCGCCGCCAGTGACCGTCCTGCTGTACTCGTCATAGGTGAGGTAGACCGAATACCCGTCGGCGCTTGTGATTCCGAGGTCGTTCATCGCGATGACCTTCGCCTCAAACATTCCGATATACGGGTCGTTCGGGTCGTGCTCGTGCTTGTGAGCCGTCGCGGGGTCAAAGTCGGTGTCCTCCTCGGCCAAAATCGCGTTGACTTCACCGCTCTCGCCGTCGACATTGACGGTGTATTTATACCCGCCGTGCAGAATCCTAATGTCGCAGCTGTAAGGAACGGTGTCGAAATTCGGCTCGCTCACGGCGTTGAGCGATTTATCCTCGCAGCGCCCCAGCCCGAGGTAGTCCTGAGCTATCATAAGGCAGTCAAGCCCGTCTTTCGGTTCCCACTTGCCGTCGGCAGGGCCGTTGAAGGCGACCTCGTCAAGGTGCTTCTGCCAGTTCGTATCGGTCGAGGCTTCGGCATTTATAACCACGCCGCTCTTTGCGTCGACGGTGATTTTATATGAGTACCCGCCGATCTTGAAGTAAACGTCATAAACCGCCTTGAGGCCCGACAGCGAAAGCTCTACCCCGCTGTTCTCGGCGTATTCAACGCCGGTGTCATATTCAAGTTGCTTATCGAACAGCGTAAACGCGTCGATATCGTCGCTCTTCTGCGCCTCTCTGATTGCGTATGCCTTCGCCGCGTTATAGGCTTCCTCCTCGCCGATAAGCCCCGAGAACGCCGCTGCTGCGACTGTTCCGAGTGCAATGATGACTGCGGCCGCCGCCGCGATCGCAACTGTTCTGAATAAAGGTCTGCGTTTTGTATTTTCGGTCATTCTAACCGCCCGTCCTTTCTGTTCGGAACACTGAGCCGAAATCAAGCTGAAATCATCGGGAACGGTTTTGGAAAATGCGTTGTATATTCTCTTCTCAATATCACTTCTTGACATAATATCACCGCTTTTCATCGTTCAGTGTTTTCCTGAGTTTTCCGATTGCTCTTTGATATCTTGAAAGAACCGTCGACAGCGGGGCGTTCAAAAGCTTTGCTATCTCGCGATGCTTAAGCCCGACCGCCGCGTGAAGAATAACCACCTCGCGCTCGTTTTCGTCAAGGCTTTCGATTACCGCTCTGATAACCGCCCTGTCCTCGGGGCTAAGTGCGCTCGGGTCGAAAATGCTGTCATAATCCGTCGGTTCGTCCGATGCCCTGCCCCTCTCCCGAAGCTTCATATAGCAAAGATTTTTCGCGATTGTGATTATCCATGCCGTCGGCTTTCCCTGCGGCCGATATGCGGGCGCGCTCCGCCATATCTCCATAACCGTCTCGGAAAGCACGTCTTCAGCGTCGGCGCGATTCTTCAAGACCGAAAGTGCATAGGAATATACCTGAGTTCTCACCTGCTGATACAGGTCGGCGAGGGCGTCCCTGTCGCCGCCTGCGATGAGCTCTATCGTTTTATCAACAGAATTTTTCGGCATATCCTTTTCGCCCCTTTCGATATGTTATTGCAGAACTCGGCCGTTTTATCGCATGAACAGAAAAAATTTTTCTCGGGCAAAAAACCGCCCCGCTCCGATTGGGGAACGGGGCAAAAAACGCGGTATTATTTTTTCTCGCGCTCGCGGAAGAGATAGTAGTCGAGCTTTTTCCTGACGTTCTCGGGAATCTCCCTCCCGACGGGGCAGCGCTTTGAATTCGCCATTCTCTCGGCGAAGAAGTTTATAAACGCGATGTCCCTCTGCATCTGCTCGGCGCTCATCACCTTTGCGGTGTCGTAAGAATTGTGAATCGTCGCGGTGTTGTGCGGCGCAAGCCTTGCAAAGCTGAGGCTCGGCACGCCCTTGTCGGCGAAAGGCGTCGAATCTGAGGAATACACCCCCTGCTCAACCGCTATACCGAAGCCGAACTCCTTCGCGGCATAGTCGATATAGTGCACCATCTTGTCCTCACACGAGCAACAGGCGATGAATTTACCCATGATGCAGCCGATCATGTCAAGGTTGATGTTCAGAACAATTTTCTTGAGCTCCTCATCGGAAAGCGAGGCGGTATAAGCCTTCGAGCCCAAAAGCCCCCTCTCCTCCGAGCCGCACCAGATAAACCTCAGAGTATAGCGGTGCGGGTTCTTGACAAAATATTCCAGCGCCGCAAGAATCCCGATGCTCCCCGACATGTTGTCATAAGCCCCCTGCGAGAGGAACGTCGAGTCATAGTGCGCGGTGAACGCGATGACCTCGTCGGTCTCGCCCTTAAGCTCGGCGACAACGTTTCTCGACTCGCCCTCGAACTCGTCCTGCTCGATGACTATTTTCGCGGTTTTGGCCCGAGAATTTATTATCTTGATGGCGCTCTTAGCGTTGATGTTCACGCCGAGAATTTTGTTTCCCTGCGAAACATAGCTTCTGAGCTCTCTTCTGTCGATGTCATAGTCCGAATAATTCGCGTCGCCGTCATAGGTGATGAACCCGACCGCACCGTTGTCAAGAATGTCGTGATAAACCCAATAGCCGAGATAGCCGTCGATCATGACGATCTTGCCCCTGCACTCCGCAAGAGAATAGCCGTCGGTGTTTCTGAGGTAATAAAGCTCCGCCTCGACCTCTCCCGAGCCGCAGCAAAGATAGCCCCTGCATGCGACCTTTTCGCCGTCGATGTAAAGCTCGGCTTTCTTAACTTCCGCCATATCGACCTTAAAAGGTACGATTTCGGCCTCAGCGCCCAATTCGCGGCACTGCTCCTTGATGTATTCCGCGCACTTAAGCTCCTCGGCGCTGCCGCCCGTGCGCGAATACGCCGTATCTCTGAGCAGCTGCCTGATCTTTTTTCCTGTCATAAAAATCTCTCCTCCGTATTATTCATTCTGCCAGAATTTTCTGTCGAGCGTGCGATATCTCACCGCCTGAGAAATATGCTGCTTGTCGATAAGCTCGCTGCCGTCCATGTCCGCGATGGTCCGCGAGACCTTAAGAATCTTGTCATAAGCCCTCGCCGAAAGCCCGAGGCGCTCAAAAACGCCCTTCAGCAAATCGTTTGCGCCGTCGGTGAGAACGCATACCTCGTGAAGAATATCCGAGGTTATCTTCGCGTTGCAGGTTATACCCGTGCCCCGAAATCTTCGGTTCTGAATCTCCCTCGCCCGCTGAACCCTTTCGCGAATCGCCGAGCTCGGCTCTTCCTTTGCCCGCGACGACAGGCTCTCATACTCAACGGGCGCGACCTCGATGTGAATGTCGAACCTGTCAAGAAGCGGGCCCGATATTCTTGAAAGATACTGCGAGACCTGCTTTTTTGTGCAGATGCACTTTTTGGTCGGGTGCCCGTAATAACCGCATGGGCAGGGGTTCATCGCCGCCACGAGCATGAAATTGCAGGGGTATGTAACCGTCCCCGAGGCGCGGCTTATCGAGACCTTCTGGTCCTCTATCGGCTGGCGAAGAATTTCAAGCGTCGGCTTCTGAAACTCCGCAAGCTCATCTAAAAACAAAAGCCCGTTGTGAGCAAGCGAAATTTCCCCGGGTCGGGGGATTCCCCCGCCGCCCGTAAGCCCCGCCGCCGAAACGGTGTGGTGTGGCGAGCGAAACGGCCTGACCGTCACAAGCGGCGAATCCCTGTCGACAAGCCCCGCTATTGAATAGACGTTTGTCGTCTCGATCGACTCCTCAAAGGTCATCGCGGGAAGAATCGAGGGTATTCTCTTTGCGAGCATGCTCTTTCCCGAGCCCGGGGCGCCTATCATGATGACGTTGTGCCCGCCGCAGGCCGCGACCTCAAGCGCGCGCTTGGCAAAGCCCTGCCCCTTAACGTCGCAGAAGTCGAGGCCGTCATAGAACGCGCCATCCTTCGACACATAGGGCGGCATTTTCCTGATTGGCGCCGAGCCGTCAAGGTGAGCGCAAAGCTCTTTCAGGGCCGACACCCCGTAAACCTCTATCCCCTCGACGACCGAGGCTTCATAGGCGTTGTCGCGGGGCACAAACACCTTTTTTATGCCGTTGTTTCTGAGCATTATCGTCATCGGAAGAACCCCGTTCACCGCCCTGACCTCGCCGCCGAGCGAAAGCTCGCCGATAAAGGCCGCGTCCGAGATATCCGCCATAACTCCGCCGACAGCGTCCAAAACCGCCGCCGCGATGGGAAGGTCGTGTGACGACCCGCTCTTTTTGACGTCGGCAGGCGCAAGGTTTATCACCGTCGAGGCGCTCGGAAATTTTATCCCCGAGCTGCGAAACGCCGATTTTATTCTCTCCCGCGATTCTTTCACGGCGGCGTCGGCAAGCCCGACAATGTCAAACCTCTCGATTCCCCTGCTGAGCTCAATCTCGACGTCGACGGGGTAAGCGTTCATTCCGTAAAGCCCCGCGCCGTTGACCCTGCAAAACATTCCGACACCTCCCGAAAAATCAGTCAAGCTTTCTTCCGCAGCGCCGACAGAAAGCATAGTCGTCCTCTGCCTTTGCGCCGCAATAAGGGCAGAAGCCGTTGCCCTTGTCTTCAATTTCTTCGCCGCGATCCTCATTGAACCATATACTCAGGCTGTTTTTTCCCGAGCGGCTCTTAAAATCCTTTATTCCCCGAGCGATTGCCAAAAAGACAATTATCAGCCCGATCAGCGAGAAAAGCTTCGCGCCGATGCTCACCGAAAAAATTATCCAGATGATTCCGAACCCGAGCATTCCGACGGCCGAAAACTTATTGAACCGAGCGGCAAGCCTTTTCAGTATTTCCTTCATATTCTTCCTCCGAAATATATTCGGATATATTCTACCACATTTCGACCCCGCGGTCAAGAAGCGAATTACCTCAAAAAATCGGCGTCAACCTATTGAATTTCGGAGAAAAATGTTGTATACTTAATTTTGGCATAATATGATCAACCGAAAGGAGCAATAATCATGAGAGAACTTGAACTTTACAAACTCTGGCTTGAAAACGCAACTGAGGACCCCGACCTTCAGACCGAGCTCAAATCCATCGAGGGCGATGAAGAGGCCATCAAGGACCGCTTTTACCGCGACCTTGAATTCGGAACGGGCGGTCTCCGCGGGGTAATCGGCGCGGGTTCATACCGCCTAAATATCTACACGATCCGCAGGGCGACCCAAGGACTTGCCGACTATGTAAACGGCGCATTCAAGGGCGAGGATAAGGCTGTCGCCATCGCCTACGATTCAAGAATCAAATCCGACGTCTTCGCGAGGGAAGCCGCGAGGGTTCTTGCGGGCAACGGCATCAAGGCATATATCTATCCCGAGCTCATGCCCACCCCGATGCTCTCATGGGCGGTAAGGCATCTTCACTGCAAGGCGGGCATCGTCTGCACCGCTTCGCACAACCCCTCTAAATACAACGGCTATAAGGCCTACGGCGCCGACGGCTGCCAGATGACCATTGAAGCCGCCGATATCGTTTTAGCGGCGATTGAGAAAGTGCCGATGTTCGGCGGCGCAAAGCTTGTCGGCTTCGATGAGGGCCTCAAGAGCGGCATGATCGAATTCATCGGGCAGGAGACAATCGACAGCTACCTCGACGAAGTCGCAAAACAGCAGGTCCACCCCGAGCTCACCCCGAAGAGCGGCCTCAAGGTCGTATACACCCCCCTCAACGGCACGGGCAACAAGCCTGTCCGCGCGATTTTAAAGCGCGTCGGCATCACCGATGTCACCGTCGTTCCCGAGCAGGAAATGCCCGACGGCAACTTCCCGACCTGCCCGTTCCCGAACCCAGAGATAAAAGAGGCGCTTCAAAAGGGCCTCGAGCTCTGTAAGACCGTTCAGCCCGATCTTCTTTTGGCGACCGACCCCGACTGCGACCGCGTCGGAATTGCGGTGCCCGACGGCAAGGGCGATTTCGTCCTCTTCAGCGGCAACGAAGTCGGCGCGCTCCTTCTCGAATACATCTGCAAAGAGCGCATCGCCCTCGGCACAATGCCGAAGAACCCCGTCGCCGTCAAGTCGATAGTCTCGACCGACATCGCCTCGGCCATCGCCAAGGAATACGGCGTCGAGCTCAGAAACGTTCTCACGGGCTTCAAATTCATCGGCGAGCAGATAGGTTATCTTGAAGCCGCGGGCGAGGCAGACCGCTACATCTTCGGCTTTGAAGAGAGCTACGGCTATTTGGCGGGCTCTTATGTCCGCGATAAAGACGCCGTCGTCGGCTCGATGATGATCTGCGAGATGGCCGCGTTCTACCGTTCAAAGGGCATTTCACTTCTTGAAGCGAGAGAGGCGATGTATAAGAAATACGGCAACTACTGCCACGGCATCGGCAACTTTGTATGCGAGGGCGCGGCGGGCATGGCCGAAATGGCCAAGCTCATGGGAAGCCTTCACGCCGACCCGTATAAAGAGATCGCGGGCTATAAGGTCGTCGGCCTCGCCGATTATCAGAAGAAGGTCGACAAAGACCTCATCAGCGGCAAGGAGACACCGATCGACCTTCCCAAGTCCGACGTCATTCAGTTCAGGCTTGAAAACGGCGCCTCGGTGATAATCCGCCCCTCGGGCACCGAGCCGAAGATCAAAGCCTACTACACCACCATCGGCAAGACCCACGAAGAGGCCAAGGCGCTCAGCGATAAAATCGCGGCCGACTTCAAGGCCAAGCTGGGCTTCTGATACATAATTTTCAAAGCGGCATGTGAAAGCGTGCCGCTTATTTTTATTAAGAGCAAAAGTGCCCAAATCGCCACATTAAAATAAAAGTTTTCGGTCAAGCCTTTTACAAAAGGCTTGCGGGGGTCGAGGGCGAGAAGCCCTCGTCGCAGCCCGCAGGCTGCGAAATCCCTTACGAAGTGCGCTCCGCAAGGGGTGAATTGAAAAACAATTCAGCGAATTGTTTTGAAAGAGGGGACGACCTGCAAGAGAGGGCGTCCCCTTGTGATACGCAGCGCCGACAGGAGCTGCGCACCTTAAATCGCCAAGCCGAGATTTTTTATAATGTGCGTTTTGGGCACTCGCTTAAGAACATAACTCTTGCAAAAATAAATCCGTTATGCTATAATGATGGGTACGCCGCAACAAACGGCGGCATTTTACTGAAAATATTGTCAGGATTCGGGAGACATATATGTTGAAAAAATCAGCAATTACCGTTATAAAATGTTTGGTATTCTTCTTGGGCTGGGCAATATTAAGCTCGATATTGCCGATGCCGTCGCCTGAAAACCCCGCCATATGGAGATTATGGGCCGAAATTATACCTCTGTTGTCGATTATCGCTTTTACTCTCATATTTTGGCTGATAGAAAAACGAGAGGTAAAGCTGCATTTATTTGACAGCCCCGCAAAAGGAGCAATATTGGGAATAATTACAGGGCTTGTATGGTTGGCGATTCCCACCCTGGCGATGTATATTGCAAAGCTGATTCATTTTGACGGAATCAACTCGGTCGATTTATTCCCCGTTTGGGTAATATCGGCGTTTCTGAATGTAATCATGCAAGAGCTTCTTGTGCGCGGTTATCTCTACCAGATGCTAAAGCAAAAATACAACATAATTGCGGCCGCGATTGTCACGACAGCGCTCTTCACTGCGTGTCACGGCGGGGCATTTGAAGCAGGCGCTGTTCCCGTGCTGAATATTCTTACCATGAGCCTGCTCATGACGGTGATTCTTGAATACAGCGGCTCGCTGATCGCGCCGATTATCATGCACTTTATATGGAACGGAATAGGAGCGCTGATTTTGGGCGGCGTGTCACTTGCCGATGACTACCCGCATTTATTGAACCTGACTTTCAGCGGAAGTGATATTTTATCGGGCGGCGATTGCAAAATCGAGGGCAGCATTATTGTGCTGTTCGTCAATGTGCTTCTGATCGCTCTGTTTATCCTCTTAAAAGCCAAGCAAAAGTCAAAACAGTAATCTCCCGCTTAAATCCCGCCGATTCGCGAATAATAAACCCGAAAGGAGCGCGATATCATGGAAAGTCTCATCAAAAAAATATTCTCTCTGCTGATAGCTGCCGCGCTTTGCCTCGGGCTATGCTCCTGCCGCGGCGAAATCGAGCCTAACCCTCCCGTCTCCGAGGACGTCACCCTGCCGACCGAAATCACCGCCGACGCTGCCACTGCCCCCGATACCCCGAGCGAAACCAAGTTTGTCGGCGAGCTTTACGGAAGCTATTTAACGATGTACTTCGGCAGAACGCCGATCGAGCACCTCAACTACCCGAAAATGGAGGTCTTTGAGACCTATGCCGAGCTCGACAGCTACTACATGACCACCCTGCCGAATTATTTTTACGGAAAACTCTTCACCCTTGCCCTCGCGAATTTTACCGATGATTTTCTCGCCGAGAACGACCTGATGCTTCTTTTGATAAACGAGCCGAGCTCCTACGTCAACCATACCGCCGAGCCCATCGAGATCACCGACGACGAGGTAAAAATAAAGATCACCCGCCATATTTCCGAGGGGGCTCCCCGTGCCGATACCCAATACCACCTGATTTTCACCGCACCGAAGGGCGCCTTTGTCGGCATCGAGCAAAAAAAGCTCAGCGTCGAGGTCAACGAGGTCGTCGACCCCGAGAACAACTCGGCATTCGACGCCGAGAGCTTCAGAATGTACCGACCCGAGTTCTGGAATTTCTGCTACCGCGCCGACCCGATAACCGACTCTCCGAAGGTCGAAGTCGACGCCATCGACGGCTACTCCGAGCTGATTTACTTCTTCGATAAATACCGCAGCGAATACGACCTCGACTCAGAGTTCGCAAAATACGTCGGCACGCTTTACAGCTTGGATATCTGCGAGCGATATATAATTCTTGCGACGATAATTCCCACTTCGGGCGAGCGCGAACCCGCCACCGAAGAGGTCTTTGTCAACAATCTTGAGATCTTCCTGACCGTCGACGCCGACACCCCCGACGAGGGCCAAAAGCCCGATTCCTGCTATCTTCTTCTGACCGCCGTCGAGCGCAGCGACCTCACGGGCGTAAATCTTGATTGGATAAACCTTTCGTTTGAATAAAAATCTCAAAAACCCCTTGCATTTTTAATGCGGATATGTTATAATAGCTTTCGCTGAATTTTCGGCGCTGATTTTGAATAAATAGCACTACTGTCTGAATCGGATGATGGGCTGCTATTTGAATAACCGATTCAGAAAGGAGATTTGTCATGGCTAAAGAAGGTATTCACCCCAAGTATGAGGCTACAACCATCACCTGCGCATGCGGCAACGTGATCGAGACCCGCTCGACCAAGAAGGACATCAAGGTTGAAATCTGCTCGAAGTGCCACCCGTTCTTCACCGGCAAACAGAAGCTTGTCGACACGGGCGGACGCGTCGATCGCTTCAACAAGCGCTACGGCCTCGGAAACGAGAAGAAGTAATGTCAAAAGAGGGGTTCTCCCCTCTTTTTGCTTAGGAGGGCTTTGACTTGGCTTATAAAACCGTCCGCGGGCAGTCGTCCGCAAGCATAACCGTCGAAAAGTCTGAATTCATCGCGAAGATCGCCCCCGCCGCGACCCCCGAGGCCGCCGCCGATTTCATCGAATCGGTCAGGGCCGAGCACCGCCGCGCAAGGCACAACTGCTATGCCTATTCTCTCCGCGAGGGCTTCGAGACCCGCTTTTCCGACGACGGCGAGCCGCAAGGCACCGCAGGCCCGCCTATCCTTGACGTCATCAAAAAAAGCGGCCTCTGCGATGTCTGCATCGTCGTGACCCGCTATTTCGGCGGAATTCTGCTCGGCAAGGGCGGCCTGACTCGCGCATATTCCTCCGCCGCCTCTAAAGCTGTCGCCGAGGCTCAAATCATGCTCATGCATGAGGCCCGAACCCTCACCCTTTCGCTCGACTACACCTTTTACGACCGCGTGCTGAGGCTTCTTCCCGAGTATGAGATCAAAACCGCCGATCAGGATTTTTCCGACGTGATAACCCTGAAGCTTCTCTGCAAGGCCGAGCTCTGCGAAGACTTCAAGAAAAAAATCGCCGACCTCTCTAACGCTCAGGTGAAGATTTCGGAGTCGGAAATTTACTTTGCCGATTTCTCTTGAAAAATCTGCGTTTTGCATAAATTGGGCATGATTTTTTGTGCATGTATACAAAAAGCTTCTCTTGTCAACAATAAATAAGAGGAGTTTTTTTGTTTTTATCGTATAAAAGAGTGAATATATAAAAAGCAAGGGAGTGACGGCATGAACCCGAGAGAATATACCGAGCAGGCTGAAAAGCAGATTTTATGCAAATATGCCTGCCTCAGCGTTGACACAAAGGGCCGCCTTCGCGATGAGGAAAAGTGCGGCCTTCGCACCGATTTTCAGCGCGACCGCGACAGAATCATTCACTGCAACGCCTTTTCGCGGCTGAAGCGTAAGACTCAGGTATTTTTAAACCCCTCGGGCGACCACTACCGCACCCGCCTGACCCATACTCTTGAGGTCAGTCAGATCGCGAGAACGATATCCCGTGCGCTCAGGCTCAACGAAGACCTCACCGAGGCGATTGCGCTCGGCCACGACCTTGGGCACACCCCTTTCGGCCACGCGGGCGAGAAGATACTCAACGAAATATCTCCGAACGGCTTTCGCCACTATGAGCAGAGCATTCGCGTCGTCGACTTCATCGAAAAGGACGGCCGAGGTCTCAACCTCACCCACGAGGTCAGGGACGGAATTTTAAAGCACACCGATCAGATCGCCGAGACAAAAGAGGGCTATGTCGTCCGCTTTGCCGACGTCATCGCCTACATCAACCACGACATCGAGGACGCGATCCGCGCAGACGTCATCTCCCGCGATGACCTCCCGAAGAGCGCGACCGATATCCTCGGGATTACAAAGTCCGAGAGGATAACCTCGCTTGTCAACTCGCTGATTGACAGCGGCGCCGAAAACCTCGGCTACTCGCCCGAGATCGAGAATGCGAAAAACGAGCTCTCGGCATTCATGTTTCAAAACGTCTACTACAACCCCGTCTGCAAGTCTGAGGAATCGAAGGCCAAAACGATGATCGAGATGCTCTATCGCCACTTCATCGCCGAGCCGAAGAAGCTTCCCGCCGACTATCTCGCCCTTGCCGAAAGGTTCGGGACCGAGACTGCCGTCTGCGACTACATCGCGGGAATGACCGACGGCTACTGCACAAATCTTTTCATAAACATCTTTGTTCCGAAGGGCTGGGGCACCTATCCCGCGGAACGTACATAGCTTTTTTGCGAGGTGACACCCGATGCCGCTGCCGACCGAATTTATCGAACAGATCAAAGACCGCAACCGAATTGAGGACGTCATGCGCTCATACGTCACCCTCAAGCGCGCGGGCCGCCGCCTTGTATGCCTCTGCCCGTTCCACTCCGAAAAGACCCCATCCTGCACCGTTTATACCGATGACGGAACTTTTCACTGTTTCGGCTGCGGAACAGGCGGCGACGTCATCAACTTCATAAGAAAGATCGAAAATCTTGAATATATCGAGGCCGTGAGGTTTTTGGCCCAGCGTGCCGGCCTGCCGATGCCCGAGGACGGCTATGACGACCGCGCAGCCCGCGACAGGGCCCGCCTTCTTGAAATCAACAAGGCCGCCGCAAGGTTTTTCTATTCAAACCTCACCACCCCCGACGGCAGCGAGGGGCTAAGATATCTTGTCGAGAAGCGCCGCCTCACGCCGAAAACGATAAAAAGCTTCGGGCTCGGGGTCGCGCCGAACCGCTGGACAAGCCTCAAAAACCACATGCTCGCAAACGGCTTCACCGAGCGCGAGCTCGTCTCGGCGAGCCTTTTGGGCGAGAAAAACGGCCGCACCTACGACTTTTTCGTCAATCGGGTCATCTTCCCGATATTCGACCTGCGGGGCAACGTGATAGCGTTTTCGGGCCGAATCCTCGACCCCGACCCCAAGGGCGGAAAATACCTCAACTCCCGCGAGACGATGCTCTATCGCAAGAGCCGCACGCTTTTTGCGCTGAACTTCGCGAAAAATGTTTCGGTGAAGTCAAAGCGGCTCATTCTCTGCGAGGGCAACGTCGACGTCATCACGCTCCATCAGGCGGGCTTCACCGAGGCAGTCGCGACCTGCGGCACCGCGATAACCGCCGAGCACGCGCGGCTCATGTCGCAATACTGCGATGAAGTTTACATATGCTACGACGCCGACGAGGCGGGCCAAAAGGCTACAAAGTCCGCGATTCAGATACTTTCGGCGGCGGGCCTCAGCGCAAAGGTCGTGAGGGTATCGGGCGACGGAGTCAAGGACGTCGACGACTATATCAGAAAATTCGGGCCAGAGCACTTCAAGGTCCTACTGAGCGGCTCGGTCGGCTCTACCGACTATGAGCTCGCGAACGCAAAATCGGGGCTCGACACTTCGAGCGACGTCGGGCGGGTCGAGTATTTAAAACGTGCGATAGGGGTTCTCGCCTCGGTAGAAAACCGAATCGAGCGCGAGGTCTATATAAGCCGCGTGGCCTCAGAGCAGGGTGTCTCGAAGGAAACCGTCTCGGCCGAGGTCAACGCGATCATCAGAAAGAGGCATTCGCAGGAGAGCAAAAAGGAATGGAACCGAATCGCCTCGGGGGCTGTTCGCGACGACATCAACCCCGAAGCGAAAAAATACCCGAAGCAGGCGAGGGCCGAAGAGGGCGTAATCGCGTTTTTATTCACCCATCCCGACGGCGCCGACGAGGTGTTCAAGGCTCTTCATCCCGACGAATTTGTGACATCTTTCAACAAAAAGGTCTATCAGACGATAATCGACCTCAAAAAAGCGGGGTCTGAAATCGGTCTTGGCGAGCTCGGCAGCGAATTTTCCGCCGATGAGGTGGGAAGAATATCAACTATTCTTGTCCGCGCAAAAGAGATCGCCATCGACCGCGACGCGCTTGCGGATTATATCAGGGTCATCAAAAAAGGCGTCATTGACACCGACAACGAGGACATGTCTAACGACGACTTTTTGAAATATTATCAGGAGCTCAGCAAAACAAAAAAGGAATGACATAAAATTAACGGAGGCAATTTATGAGCGAAAAGAAAAACAATATTGACAGTCTGCTTGAACACGGCAAGGCGGTCGGAAAGCTTACCACAAAGGAGATAACCGATGCCCTTGAAGAGTCGGACTATGACGTTGAACAGCTTGACAGCTTTTACGACGCGTGTTCGGCGAACGGCATCGAGATCATCGACGACATCGTCATGGAAGCCGAAAACCTTGACGAGCTGATGGATCTTGACGAGCCTCTTCTTGACAGCGAACACGATCTTGATGATGATCTTGATTCGGCGATGTCCGACTCTATCGCGATCGACGACCCCGTCAAAATCTATCTCAAAGAGATAGGGCGGGTGCCGCTCCTCACCCCCGAGGAGGAGATCGAGCTTGCGCAGAAGATGAAAGACGGCGACAAAGAGGCGAAAAAACGCCTTGCCGAGGCCAATCTCAGGCTCGTTGTCTCAATCGCAAAGCGCTACGGCGGCCGCGGCATGAGCTTTTTGGACCTCATTCAGGAGGGCAACCTCGGGCTCATCAAGGCTGTTGAAAAGTTTGACTACACAAAGGGCTTCAAGTTTTCTACCTACGCCACATGGTGGATACGCCAGTCGATAACCCGCGCGATTGCCGATCAGGCCCGCACGATACGCATACCCGTTCACATGGTCGAGACCATCACAAAGGTCAAAAAGACCTCGAGTCAGCTTCTTCACCAGAACGGCCGCGACCCGACGGCTGATGAGATTGCCCAGTCGCTCGATATGCCTGTCGAGCGCGTTCGCGAGATCCTGAGAATCGCTCAGGACCCCGTTTCCCTCGAAACGCCGATCGGCGAAGAGGAAGACAGCCACCTCGGCGACTTTATCCCCGACGAAAACGCCCCCGAGCCGACCGAGGCCGCCTCGCTGGTGCTCCTCAAAGAGCAGATAAATCAGGTGCTCTCGACCCTCACCGACCGCGAAGAAAAGGTTCTGAGGCTTCGCTTCGGCCTTGAAGACGGCAGAAGCCGCACCCTCGAAGAGGTCGGCCAGATGTTCAACGTCACCCGTGAGCGCATCAGGCAGATCGAGGCGAAAGCGCTAAGAAAGCTCCGCCACCCGAACCGCTCGAACAAAGTCAAGGACTTTATAGATTGAATTTATCCCCCTGAAAAGGGGGATTTTTTTGTGAGCCGCCAAATGCGCCCTGAAAATTCGCCGCTTTTAAGGTATACCCGCGACCTCGCCTCCGCTCGCTCGGGGTATGCTGTCTTTACCGCTCCGCACATGCAGGATAGCAGGTGAACAGCGCTCATAAAAGCGCTTGACATAGCAAATATCTCATATAATCGCATGTGCGTCGCTATCACCCCACCCCCACCAAACCTTTGCTAAGAATTAAATCTTCTCTCTGCCCCCGCCCCTCAAGGGGCGGGGGCATGAACGCGGTTTTTGCCCAAGAGGACGAGCCGCCAAGCCGAAACGGCGGCGAAGTTCGATTGGCTGCAAAAACCGTCTTTCATTCCTTACAAAACAAAACCCGCCCTTACGGGCGGGTCTTGTTCTGAAGAGAGTATTGGTATGTAACGTGAATATCAATTTTTCTTCTTCTTGCCGAGGACGATGCCGACAACGGCAGCGATAACAACGACAACAGCAACTACGATACCGACGATGAGACCGGTGTTGCCGCCCTCAGAAGAGGTGGAAGCGGTATCCTCAGCAGGAGTATCGGTAGTGGGCTCTTCTGTCTCGGGCTCTTCCTCGGGAACAGCGGCAGCGGCAGCAGCGTCAACAGCGGCCTGGATTTCGGCAACAGAGGCCTGGAGCGAAGCAACATGCTCAACAGCAGCGCCCGTGTAGCCCGAACCTTCGACTTCCTTGCTGCAGCGGTTAGCAGCCTTGGTAGCGTCGTCAAGAGCAGCCTGGAGCTCTTCAAGGGTTGCGCCTTCCTTGTGGGCAACTTCGAGAGCAGCGTTTACTCTGTCGGTGTATTCAGCGAGGGTCTCGGTGATGTAGGTCTGCTCGAGCTCAGCAAGGCTGTCGCCGAAAGCCTGAACGGCAGCGAGGTCGTTGAGGTTATAGGTGTCGAACGAGCAGGTGAAGTTGATGTCGGTAAGAGCAGGGAGATATTCCTTGCAGAACTGCTCAACAGTAAGGCCGAGAGTCGAGATGATCGGAGTACCGAGGTCGATTTCCCAGCTGTTGCCGCTCATGCCCCAATCGGCAGCGGCAGCCTTGAGCTTCTTGGAAACAGACTCACCGGGGATGACAACATCGGTATAGCCTGTTGCCTTGATGGTGATGTCGGAATAAGTAGCGGTGAACTCTTCGGAGTCGCCGTCAGCCATAGCGTTATCTGAGAGCTGAACAGCAAGCTTCGGAGCAGTGCCGTAGTCCTTGGTGAGCTCAGGGGTCAAAGCATCAGCAGGAACGGGCTGATAAAGGCCCGCAGCCTCGAATGTACCTGTTTCGCCGAGCTTGATGGAAGGACCGCCGTAAACGGTGTTCCAGTAAGACCAAGTGGCCTGATCCTGTACGAAGATCTGGGTGTCGAACTGACGGTTGAGGATAGACTCATAGTTCTTAGCGGTGATTTCCTGAGCAACGGGGATAGGATCCTTACGGGTGTCGGGGTGATCGCCTGCAAGAGCAAGGGTCATCCAGCAGTCGTAGTCAGACTGACGGTCGTTTCTCTGATAACCGTTGTCGCCCTCGGGGTGGCCCGAAGCATAAACGGTAGCGCTTCTTGCGCCGCCCGAAGCAGAGTTGATCTGAAGGAGCATCTCGATGGAGTTGTTGAGAACTTCTTCGATCGGGAATTTACCTTCAACAACATAGCCCGAGCCGTCGTCATTAACCTTGACAACGCAGGTCTCGCCCGCAACGGGAGCAACACCCGTGTCAGCGCCCATGTCACCGTCGTAGCAGGTTCTCCACTGAACCTTGGTGCCCGCGGTGAGGGGGTTGCCGTTCTCGTCGAGGTCGGAAGCGACCATGAAGAAGGTCTCGACCGAGTCGCGCTCATAGTTGTTGGTAGAGGTGTTGTCGAGGTCGGTATCGTGAACGTCCATGAAGAAGTAAACGAATTCGGCATCGTTCATGATGTAGCCGTGGCCGAGAGGAGTATCAAGAGTAGCTCCGCCGCCGTTGCCCGAGCCTTCGCCGCAGGTCTCGAATACGAGGGGCTCAAAGGCGTCGTAGGCTTCGTCCTTAACGCCGTCGATGACGGCAGTGCCTTCAACCGAATTGACTACCCAGTCAGCGGTTGCGGCGCTCATAGTCATAGGCATCATGGAGACTACCATGACCGCTACGACTAAAATTGCTAAAAGTTTTTTCATAGGGTGATTACCTCCAATAAAATTTGGTACTAACATTATAACATCTTTGAACGTGACTTTCAATCAGCACAATAAACAAAAGTTAAGCGGGTTTTTATACATTTTGACAGACAAGCAGCTTTTCAAGCCTTGGCGAATAGTGCGGAATGTACAGAAAATCGCAAAGTTTATGACAGATTTTACCTGAGTTTATGCAAGAATTCCTGCAAATCTATGCCGACTGAGATGATTTTCCGTCAGTCTTGATTAACCATTAAAAAGAAAACCGCCGCCCCGAACTCAGGGCAGCGGCCGTTATTATAATGTATGCGATATCAGTACATTCCGCCCATTCCTGCGGCTCCTCCCGCGGGTGCAGGGGGATTGTCCTCCTTCTTGTTGCCGACGAGGCTCTCGGTCGTGAGCACCATCGCCGCGGCAGAGGCAGCGTTCTGAAGCGCCGACCTTGTAACCTTGGTCGGGTCGACGATTCCCGAGGGTATCATGTCGACATACTCCTCTTTATAGGCGTCAAAGCCGTAGCCTACCCTGCGGCTTCTCTTGATCTTGTCGATGATTACCGAACCGTCGAGGCCTGCGTTCGCCGCAATCTGGCGCATCGGCTCTTCAAGCGCTTTAAGAACGATCTTCGCGCCCGTCTTCTCGTCGCCCTCAAGCGTCGGAACAAGCTTTGAAACAGCGGGGATAGCGTTGATGAGAGCTGTTCCGCCGCCCGCAACGATTCCCTCCTCGACAGCGGCCTTGGTCGCAGCGAGGGCGTCCTCAACGCGGAGCTTCTTCTCCTTCATCTCAGCCTCGGTGGCAGCGCCCACTCTGAGAACTGCTACGCCGCCCGCAAGCTTTGCAAGCCTTTCCTGAAGCTTCTCGCGGTCATAATCCGAAGTGGTGTTCTCGATCTCCGAGCGGATCTGCGCAACTCTCGCCTTGATCTCTTCGGGGTCGCCCGCGCCGTCGACGATAATGGTGTTCTCCTTAGATACGACTACCTGTCTTGCGCGGCCGAGGTCGTTGACGGTGGTGTCCTTAAGCTCATAGCCGAGCTCTTCCGAGATGACGTCCGTACCCGTGAGTGTCGCGATATCGCGGAGCATTTCTTTTCTTCTGTCGCCGAAGCCCGGGGCCTTGACCGCAACGCAGGTGAATGTTCCCCTGAGCTTGTTGATGAGAATGGTCGAAAGCGCCTCGCCCTCGAGGTCCTCAGCGATGATGAGAAGCTTCTTGCCGCTCTTTACGATTTCTTCGAGCAGCGGGAGAATATCCTGAATCGAGCTGATCTTCTTGTCGGTGACAAGGATATAGGCGTCGTCCAAAACGGCCTCCATCTTGTCGGTGTCGGTCACCATGTATGGGGTGATGTATCCGCGGTCGAACTGCATACCCTCGACGACCTCGCTGTAGGTCTCGGCGGTCTTTGATTCCTCGATGGTGATAACGCCGTCCGAAGTGACCTTCTCCATCGCCTCGGCGATAAGCTTACCGACGCTCTCATCGCCCGAAGAAACGGTCGCAACTCTCTCGATGTCCGCGCTGCCCGAGACAGCCTTCGAGTTTTCAAGAACAGCGGCGACAGCGGCGTCGACGGCCTTCTGAATGCCCTTCTTGAGAACCATCGGGTTTGCACCCGCCGCGATGTTCTTCATTCCCTCGCGAACAAGGGCCTGCGCGAGCAGGGTCGCGGTAGTGGTGCCGTCGCCCGCGGCGTCGTTGGTCTTGGTAGCAACCTCGCGGATAAGCTGAGCGCCCATGTTCTCAAAAACGTCCTCAAGCTCAATTTCTTTCGCGATGGTAACGCCGTCGTTCGTGATAAGCGGAAGCCCGTAGGTGCGGTCCAGAACGACATTTCTGCCCTTCGGCCCGAGGGTTATCTTAACCGTGTCGGCAAGCTTGTCAATGCCCGCCTGAAGCGCTTTTCTGGCTTCTTCGCCATAGATTATTTCCTTAGCCATAAAAATATCTCCTCCTCAGTAATTATTCAGCGACAGCAAGAATGTCGCCCATGTTGACGATGATGAATTCCTCGCCGTCGATCTTGACTTCGGTGCCCGAATACTTCGACATCAGAACCTTGTCGCCGACCTTGACCTTCATCGCGACAGGCTCTTTGCCGTCATGCGAATTTCCGTCGCCAACCGCGATGACTTCCGCAAGCTGGGGCTTTTCCTTTGCCGATCCCGTGAGAATGATGCCTGACTTGGTGGTTTCCTCCGCCTCGACCATCTTAACGATAACGCGGTCGAATATCGGTTTGAGTTTCATAAAATTACCTCCTGTTATAGTTTGGCTTTCGCCGTTTTAACTGTTTTTAGCAATCCCTTACCGAGAGTGCTAAATATATTGTACCATCAATTTCAAAAAAATCAAGCGGTTAGTGTCGATGAAATGAATTTTTTGAACTTTTTGTTGAATCATACCAACTTGTCGAAAAAAGCCGTATATCTTTTGTTGATTAAGACTAAAAATGTTTCAGCTTCGTAAATTGCGGAGCTCATTTTAACAATTTCTTAATCTTTTTGCAACAATTTTTTGAAAAATGCTTGCATTATCACTCCGCATGAATTATAATATAGGTATGACGCAAAGAAAGGCGGGTGTTATTCATGCAGTCACTGAAGGTTCTGGTCATCGACGCTGACGCCGCATCGGCAGAGCTTTTGAGGGCATGTCTTGAAAAAGAGGGGTACAGCGTTGTGATTTCCGACGACGGGCTCGACGGCATCGAGAAGGTGTGGTCGATAAAGCCCGATATCGTCCTTCTTGATGCTGTTCTTCCCCGCGCCGACGGCTGGCAGGTCTGCCGCGAGATAAGAAAGAAATCCACCGTGCCGATAATCTTCGTGACCTCAAAGACCGAAGTGTTCGACCGTGTTCTCGGGCTCGAGCTCGGCGCCGACGACTATGTGATAAAGCCTTTCGACGGAAAAGAGATAGTCGCGAGGGTCAAGGCGGTCTGCCGAAGAACAGGCCCGAAGAAAGCCGACGACAGCGTCAAAGAGGTTCACTACGACGGCCTCGACATCGACATGTCAAAGTATGAATTAAAGGTCAGGGGCAAGACCCTCTACACCCCGCCGAAGGAGCTTGAGCTCTTATACCACCTTGCAAGCCACCCGAACACCGTTTTCAACCGCGACCAGCTTCTTGACGACGTCTGGGGCTTTGAATATTACGGCGGCTCGCGCACCATCGACGTCCACATAAAGAGGCTGAGAGATAAGCTTGACGGCGTTTCAAAGGAATGGTCGCTTGAGACCGTCTGGAGCGTCGGCTATAAATTCTCGCTCGCTGAGGGCGCGGCGCCTCAGAACAAGGAGGAATAAAAATGTTTGATTTCTTTGATGAAGATTTCCCGCTGACAAAAAAGCAGGAGGAAGAATACAGAAAGAAGCTTGAGGCCGAAAATTCCGAGCCTCAGTCCCCCGCTCCCGATGAGCCCGAGCCCGCCTCCGAGGACATCGCGCTCGACACCATCAAGGTCGAAGAACCCGATTATGACGATTATGACGATGAGCCCGACGACGGCTATGACGAGCCCGAAGACGACACCCCCGCCGAAAGCTATGCCCGCGAGGTCGAGAAGATTATGAGCGGCTCGGAAGAAGCGGCCGAAGATGCCGCCGAAGAGATCGCCGACGAACCCGAGCAGCCCTCGGAAGAGCCCGAAGCCGTTTCGGCAGAGGAAGCCCCCGAGGAGCTCCCCGAAGAAGCTCCTGAGTATTATGCCGAACCCGCCGAGCAGCCTAAGCCTGAGCAGTCCGAGCCCGAGCAGCCCGCCGAGGAAACCCATGACGATGACGACGCGCCTGTTCTTGAAAAGCTTGACGAATCCGAGCTCTACGGCGGCGAGAGGCCGACCGAGCCCGATGAAACCGACGCGGTCGAGCACGAAATGCCCCCGACCGAGCCCGCGCCCGAAGTCCCCGACATCAGCGAAAAAATGGCGTCTATCGACGAGATAGAGGCTCACCTTCACGAGGAGCTCAAAACCCTCGGCGAGAAGCTTGACACGATGGAAAGGGCTGTCGACGGAATGGAAGACGGCGAAATCAGCGAGGGCTTTGACTACGAATACGACGAGAGATATTACGCCGAGGAGGAGACGCCCGCATATCTTCACCCCGAGCTTTACGGCCGAAGCGATGACGACAGCGCAAGCGAAAACCGCGCCGCGAATATCGAGATGAGCTCATGGAAAGAGGAAAAAAAGCCCGCCAAAAAGCTCATGCTTCCGCAGGTCTCAAAAAAGAAAAGCGCCTCTTCGCCGAACATCGGAACCGTCGCGGCTGCGGCTGCGGCGGCGGTAGCGCTCATCGCGCTTTTAGGGAGCAGGAAAAAGAAGAAGTAACTCCCCGATTTAAGAAAGGTTTGATACAATGGATTTTGAAAAGGAAACCCCGACGGCAGAGGAAGAAAGCGCTCCTCTCTCCCCCGATTCGTCCGAGGCCATCGATGAGCTTCGCGAGCTTGCGGGGCTCGAGGCCGAGCAGCTTGACTATCTTCCGAAGCCGCCGAGAAGGCTGCGCCGTTCAAATGACCATCTTTTTCTGAAGGCGTTTTTGCTCACGGCGACGATGTTCTGCGTGATATTCGGCTTCACCGCACGGGCGGTATTCGGCAAGGGCTGGCTTAAAAACCTCATCAGCGGCGAGGAAAGCGGCCCGAAATTCACCCTGCCGATTGCCGACACCCCCGAGCTCGAAGAAAGATTTTATCAGCCCGACGGAAGATACACCGTCGAGGGTGTTGCCGAGGCGGTATCCCCGTCCATCGTGACGATTGAGGCTTTTGACGACAGCTCTGCGTTCGCGGCATACGGCCAAGGCAGCGGAATAATCATGTCCGCCGACGGCTATATCATCACCAATGCCCACGTCATCGAACAGGGCAGCCTTTCGCTTAAGGTCAGGCTAAAAAACGGCGACGAATACAGCGCAAAGGTCATCGGCAGCGACGTCAAGAGCGACATCGCGGTCATCAAGATCGACGGCGAAAAGCTTCCTGCGGTTCAATTCGGCGATTCCGACAAAATCAGCGTCGGCGAACAGGTCGTCGCGATAGGCTCGCCCGCGGGCCTTGAGGGAAGCGTCACAACGGGCATCGTCTCGGGCACTGACAGAATGATCCGCGTCGAGACCCAGAACATAAGCATGTCCTGCATACAGATCGACGCCGCGATAAACCCGGGGAATTCGGGCGGCGCGCTCCTGAACCTTTGGGGTCAGGTGATCGGAATCACGTCGTCCAAGCTCGACGCGCTCGAGTATGACAACATAGGCTTCGCGATAGAAATGTCGGCCGCAAAGCCGATAATCGAGCAGCTCATCGAGCAGGGAAAGGTCATCGGCAGGCCGCGCGTGGGCATATCTTTCCGCGAGGTCTCTGACGCGATGGCAGAGATCTACGGCACCCCTGCGGGCCTTGAAATCGCCGAAATCTCGCAGGATTGCGACATCGCGAACACCGAGCTTGCCGTCGGCGATTACATCACCGAGATGGAGGGCAAGCCCGTCAGGTCGGCCGAAGATGTCTACGAAATAATCCTCGAGATGTCGCCGGGCGACGAAGTCACCGCGAAGGTCGTCAGGGTCATCGCCGAGAACTTTTTCGGCGGCGAGAGCGAGCTCGAGACCGAAGAATTTGAAATCAAATTCAAGCTCATGGAAGACAACAGCGAGTTTGTGGAGGAGAATTAAAAGTTTTCGATCCAACCTTTCTCAAAGGGTTCATGAGAGTAACGAAAGCTGGTTTAGAAGTTTTCGCTTGAGCCTTTTACTAAAAGGCTCACGGGGGTCGAGGGGGCAGAGCCCCTCGTCGCGCTCCGCAGAGCGCGAAAACCCATACGGAGTGCGCCCCGCAAGGGGTGAATTGAAAAACAGCTCGGTGAGCTGTTTTGAAAGAGGGGACGCCCTGTAAGAGGGGGCGTCCCCTTATGATTCGCAGCTCTGACAAGAGCTGCGCACCTTAACGCAGAAGCCCAAACCAAGCGCGCTTGAGCGTGCTCTTTTTAAAAGCGTAAGCGAAACGCAGGAAGGGGAGCGAAAATCTGTCCTGTGGACAGTTTTCGCGTGGGGAGACCCTCGTCGGGGGTCTCCCCACGCCGCCGAGCTTGCGAGGCGGCCAGCGCGGAAAGGGTGCGGGGAAACCCTGCAAGGGTGTCCCCGCCGATTTTAATTAAGTCAGTTTAGGGAAACTATCTAAAGTGCAAAAGGTCGCATTCGTCAGCGTCGTTCTGCAAAGGCTTGCGCCTTTGCCCGACAATCTTCCTGAAACAACAAGGGTGCCCCCGATTTACTTTAATGGGGCTACAATTTATTTCTGTGCCCGCAGGCCGCCCCCCGATTTAAACAAAACTGATGGCGCCGTTTTTCCCGCTTGCATAATCCTGCAGTGACACCCCAAAAAATCTCCCCTCCCCCGCAACCGCGGGAGAGGGGCATTTTTCAATCTTCAATCATCTCAGTCTTCAAACACGTCGGCATACGCCTTTTCGACCTTATAGCGCTTAACGGCGTTGTTGTTGACGGTGATGTCATAGCCGTTGATGCGGTCGTTGATCAGCGCGGTATAGTCGCTGTCAAAGAGCTCATAGAGAATGCTGTCGCGATAGTCTTCATAAAGCCCCTCGCGCTCGAGAATGTCCAGCCTCTGAACGAGATAGAAGCAGGTGTCGTCCTGAATGACGGTAAACTCGCCGACAGGGCAGTCGTTGAAGACGTAGCTGACAAACTTCTCGGTCGGAAGCTTTGTATCCTTGCTGATGATGACCTCGTTTGCGAATTCATCGGGCTCGGTTTCTTCGGTCGATTCGGTCTCTTCGGTTTCTGCGGATTCCTCATCGGCGGTGTCTTCGCCGTCGGTCTCGGCGTCCGATTCGGCCTTTGCGATGCTCTCCAGATAGCTGTTATACTGATCGATGAGCTCATCGAAGTCGCTTCCGCCGTTTGCGAGGTCGAGATAAGAGTTCGCGAGTTCAAGCTGTTCGTCCTTTCTTGCCGAGTCGACAGCGTCGTCCATGTTCTCGGCAAAGGTGAAGGTCATATACTTGATTCTTGCGTAGTTATCGGCGAAGTATGTTTCAATCTCCTCCTCGGTAGTCCCGTTGAGGCCGCCGATCTCATAGTAAGCGTCAAAAACTGCCTGTTCTTTATAGCTCGAGTATGCCGCCTCTTTGAACGATTCCTCGCTGACGCCTATTTTCTCCCAGTTCGAGCCCGCGTTCGACCACGCGTTGCGGACTTGGTTGTCAAGAAGCGCCTTTTCGTCCTCGCTGAGTTCAAGGCCGAGCTCGTCATAAAGCTTGTTGACCGCGACGTTTTGCTTGCACATGTCGAGGGCATAGTCGTTGATATATTCCTTGACTGTCATGTCGTTGATGGTGAGGTCAAAGATATCGCGCTGAATATAGCCGTAGTTCATGTAATAGAGGTATGACATCATATAAGTGTCATTGTCCTGCTGATAGAGCTGATAAAGCGCGTCGCCGTAGCCTTGGGCCTGATAGTAGATATAAAGCCCGCTCGGCACCGTTTCTCCGTCGATATCGGCGATCCAAGCGGTATCTCCGCATCCGACAAGCGACAGCGCCATCACGGCGACAAGAACAACTGCCGCAAATCTTTTCAGTAAATTCATCTTTAAAATTCCTCTTTTCAGAAATTGAGATTATTTCGCCGATGTTCTCGGCATACCCACTCAGTATAACATAAACTTCCGAAGATGTCCATACCTTTTTAAAAGTTTTTTAGCCCTCATAGCTTGAAATGTATACTTTTTCAAGAATTATATCGCTCGCGGGCTGAGAAGTTTCAAGGGTTTCCGCCCCGCAGATCGCCTCCATGACGTCCAAACCCTCATAAATCTGCGCGAAGATTGTATACTTCCCCGAGAAGTTGGGAATCCCGCCCTTTTCGGCGAACACCCCGCCGAGCTCCTCGCCGTATGCCCGTTTAAGCGCCTCCTCGTCCATATATGCCTCGTTGACTGCTGTCAGGTCGTTTATGAATATCATGCTCGAGCCCGCATAGGTCTTCCCCCAACTCTCGCCGATAAACGAGCATATCGAGCCTTTCAGCGGCCAGATGTTGTCCGAGACCTCGGCTTTTATCTGCGTCGTGTCCGACTCCTCGCCGTATTCCCTGTTCGGGTCCGAGAATTTGGTCCCGCCGAGGGCATAGGCGTCCTCCACCACCGCGCAGACATAAGTCCCGTCATAGTACCCCGAGTCGACGAGGTTTTTGAAATAGTGATAGTATTCGGGCGTCTCGTTCGGGAAGAGCATCGCTTTCATCGTGCCCAAGTTTGTCTCGAACACAACGATGGGGTCTCCCGCCTTCGGCTCTTCAAGCTGAATAAAGTCGATCTCGTCGGGTATACCCCGCTGTCTTCCCCCCGCAAGCCAGATAAACAGGAAGAATATCAGCACTACGAACACCGCGACCATCGATATTCCGAAATATTTTTTGAACGCCCTGTTCTTGAACGGGTCAACCGACCTCATGTTCGGGTTTCTGTATTCATCAGCCATTTTCGATCTCCTTATCAGTCTTAATCCAGAAGCTGTTCATTCCGTGAAGATATGTCTTTGCGCCTTTCGGCATCTGCACAAGTGCGTGGAACGCGTTCATATAGTCTCCGCCGCCCATTCCGACGGCCATCGCGCCCCAAAGCCCGACATACCAAAGGTTCGGAAAGATCAGCCATATTATATAAGGTATTATCCCGAAAACAATGTTCGGGAGCATACACATGACCACGAATCCTGCCTTTGAAAAAAGCTCTGGCCCGACCACAAAGCAGAGCCCCTGCTTCAGGTTGGTGTACATATACACGTCGCCTTTGAAGCATGTCGCGTGTAAAAACTCGTGAGGCAGAACGACGACAGACGGGCCGACAAGGCATATCCCGACGAAAATCAGCATAAACGGGATTATCCCGTATTTATCCAAAAACGCGGCCCTTCCGCCCTTGCCGAGTATCACAACGGGTATCATCAGAATAACGGTTATCGCGAGCGCCAACACGTTCATCACTATCGGCAGTTTTTCCGCCGACGGCTCTTTAAAGGGCACATATCCCTCCTCGTGCTCGCGTGTCGGGAGGTTGTCGGGGTTGCCGTCGTATTTGCCCATATAGTGAAATTTCATGACTGCCTCCTTTTTACGACCGTGCCCTGCCTCGTCTCCTCGACTGTATAGCCGAGCGTCGAGATTTTGTCTCTTATTTCGTCGGCGAGCGCGAAATTCTTTTCCTTTCTTGCGGCCCTGCGCTGCTCAAGAAGAGCGGTTATCTCCTCGGGCAGTTCCTCGGGCTTGTTTTCAGGCTTCGGGGCGCGGTTCAAAAGCCCGAGCGAGAGCACGCTGTCAAAGTCCTTTATAAGCTCAAGCTTCGAGGCGTCGGAAATATCGGCTTTTAAAACGTCATAAACCGCCGTCACCGCAAGCGATGTGTTGAGGTCGTTGTCCATCGCGGCCTTAAAGCTCTCCCTTAGAGCGAGATATTTTTCATCTCGAACAGCCTCGCCGTCGGGGCTAAGCCTCGCCACCCTCGCGATAAGCTTTTCAAAAGCCTGCGCCGAGTTGTCAAGGTTCTCCCAGCTGAACATCAGCCCCTTGCGGTAGTGGCTCTGAAGGCAGAAGAATCGGTATGCGAGCGGGTCATAGCCCTTTTGCTCCAAAAGCGAAACGGTGAGGAATTCGCCCTTTGACTTTGACATCTTTCCGCCCTCGGTGTTGAGGTGGTGCACATGGAACCACTGGCGGCACCACTCATGCCCGAGATAAGCCTCCGACTGCGCGATCTCGTTTGTGTGATGCGGAAAAGCGTTGTCTATTCCTCCGCAGTGCAAATCGAGATATTCGCCGTTGTTTTTCATCGAAATGCATGAGCATTCGATGTGCCACCCGGGGTATCCTATCCCCCAAGGCGACTCCCACTTAAGCTCCTGATCCTCGAACTTCGACTTTGTGAACCAAAGCACGAAATCGGTTTTATTGCGCTTGTTGCCGTCGGCCTCGACCCCTTCGCGAACGCCCACCGCAAGGTCTTCCTCCGAAAAATCATTAAACACATAATATTTTTCAAGCTTAGACGTGTCGAAATATATATTCCCGCCCGCCTCATAAGCATAGCCCTTTTCGATCAGCGCCGATATCACCCTGATGAATTCGTCTATACAGCTCGTCGCGGGAACGATTGTATCGGGCTTGCGGATATTAAGCTTTTGGCAGTCCGCGAAGAAAGCGTCGGTATAAAACTTCGCGATCTCCATGACCGTCTTATGCTCTCTCTTTGCGCCCTTGAGCATTTTGTCGTCGCCCGTGTCTCCGTCTGAGGTCAGGTGCCCGACGTCGGTTATATTCATAACCCTGTTGACGTCATACCCCGCCCAGCGAAGATATTTTTCAAGCACGTCCTCCATTATATACGACCTCAGGTTTCCTATGTGCGCATAGTGATAAACCGTCGGCCCGCAGGTATACATCTCGACGCGTTTCGGCGCATGTGTCACAAATTCGTCCTTGGTTCTTGTGAGGCTGTTGTAAAGTTTCATTTGTATCAGTCCTTTTTATGATTCTTAAGATCTTCAATTTCGCGCTCAAGCTCTTCTATCTTTGCGCGCTGGCGGCAGAGCTCCTGCGATACGGGGTCGGGTATATGCACCTGATCGAGGTCGTTGACCCTGACGCCGTTCCGTCTTACTATTCTTGCGGGAACGCCCACTGCGGTGGCGTTCGGCGGCACTGCGTCCAAAACGACCGCGTTCGCGGCGATCTTTGCGTTGTCGCCGACCTTGAACGGCCCGAGAACCTTTGCCCCGCAGCCGACCATCACATTGTTGCCGAGGGTCGGGTGGCGCTTGCCCTTTCCCTTGCCCGTTCCGCCGAGGGTCGCGCCCTGATATAAAAGACAGTTGTCGCCGATCTCGGCGGTTTCGCCGATGACCACCCCTGCGCCGTGGTCGATGAACAACCCCCTGCCGATCTTCGCGGCGGGGTGAATTTCAATGCCCGTCAAAAGCCTGCCGAGCTGAGACAGAGCCCTCGCGGTGAGTTTAAACTGATTTATATAAAGCCTATGGGCGATTCGGTATATTATCACCGCGTGAACGCCCGAATAGGTGAGCAAAACTTCGAGCCTCGACCTTGCGGCGGGGTCGCGCTCGCGGACTGAATCAATATCTTCAATAACCCTGTTTAAAAATGATGACATTTTCAGGACTTTTCCTTTCATAAATGTTTCGGAATGTAAAAAATCCCCCTCGCCAAAAGGCGAAAGGGAGGCGCACAAGGCGCGGTTCCACTCCGATTTTCACTCAAAGCCTTAACGCGGCAGACGCGGCGGGATACTTGTGATTCCCCCGTCGGGCTCGCGGACGCACTTCACCGCTCAGGATACGCGGGGATTCCACCGCCCCCCGCTCTCTCGGCTATCCGAAGAGGGCTACTCTTTCCGTTCAAAGCCTTTGGATATTATATGCAGTATAGCATATATGCGTGAAAAAATCAAGTGTTTGCTGTCGCTAAAAGTGCCCAAAACGCGCACATAAAAATAAAAGTTTTCGGTCAAGCCTTTCTCAAAAGGCTTGCGGGGGTCGAGGGCGAGAAGCCCTCGTCGCAGCCCGCAGGCTGCGAAATCCTTACGAAGGCGCTCCGCAAGGGGTGAATTGAAAAACAATTCAGTGAATGGTCAGTTATCACAAAGTCGGGCAAAGGCGTAAGCCTTTGCAAAACGATGCTGACAAAAGTGTCCTATTCGTAGATGGAAAGGGCATCGTTTGACGCCACTGCAAGAGAGGGCGTCCCCTTGTGATACGCAGCGCCGACAGGAGCTGCGAACCTTAAATCATCAAGCCGAGATTTTTTATAATGTGGCCGTTTTGGGCACTCCCATGTCGCAAAATCCTTTTCCCTCTCCCCTGCCGAAAATTTTTCCGCCCCATGCAATATTTCGCCCGTTTAAAACGTATTACAAGTGAGGGCACATTTCGGCGGCCGCCGCGTGTTCTCGGTTCACCCTCTCTCAACAATAAGCGTTATACTCAAAATTTGAAACCGTCGCCACAGGCGACACCTTGAAATTCTGACCTCTGACTTCTGACTTCTGTCCTCTTGATGCGGCCGCTTCGGCCACATCTCCACTTGACAATTCTCAAAATCGGAGTATAATTATTATTAGGGAGAGTTTATACATTCGTGCGCGACGTCAGCACGAAACAGTGGAGATGCACATGAAAAAATTAAGGCAACACCGCACAAAAAAGTATTCCAAAATGAGTATAAATGTGCTATAATATGTGTATGAACAAACAAATA
>CANQWC010000013.1 GCA_947627455.1 uncultured Clostridia bacterium
TTCGGGTCAAATCCCAAAATTTCAAGCGAAGCAAGCGCGCAAAGCGTGTTCGAGACGTTATAGCTCCCGGGAAGCTTCACTTCCGTCCTGAACGCCTTCTGCCCTCGGCAGTACCAGTATATCGAGCCGTGCGGTCTCAGGCAGATCGCGTCGGCCGAGAAATCCGCCTCGCCCTCGATGGAGAAGCTGTACTTCTCGCAGTCGATTTCCGAAAGAAGCCTCCGCCCGCTCTCGTCGTCGATGTTCACAAGCGCCCTTTTGCACTGAGAGAACAGAATTTTCTTCGCCTGATAATAGTTCTCCATCGTCCCGTGAAAATCAAGGTGGTCCAGAGTCAGGTTGGTGAACGCCGCAAGCTCGAATTCAATCCCGAAGAGCCTCTTCTGCGCAAGCCCCTGCGAGGTCGCCTCCATAATGCAGAAGTCGCAGCCCGCGTCGGCCATTTTTCTCAGAAGTTCAAAAAGCTCGTCAGGCTCGGGCGTCGAGCGCTCAGCGTGAAGCACCTCGCTGCCGATCTCGTTTGCCCTTGTTCCGATAAGCCCGACCTTGTGCCCAAGCCCCGTGAGAAGGTTTTTCACCGTCGTCGTGATGGTGGTTTTCCCGTTCGTCCCCGTGACCGCGACCATTTTCAGCGATTTCTGCGGGTTGCCGTAAAAGTTCGCCCAAAGCTTCGCGAGGGCTTCTCGTGAATCCTTGACGATTATCTGATTGGGAATATTGCAGTCGCGCTCGACCACAAAAGCGGCGACGCCCTTTTTTGAAAGCTCGCCGACGGCCTCGTGCGAATCAAAGGTCATTCCCTTTAAACAAACAAAAAGACTTCCCTCCCCGATATCCTTCCGCGTATCGGAGAAGAGCCCCGTGATTTCGATATTTTCGAGCGTCGTCTCGGCAACGCCCTTCAAAAGCTCATAGAGTTTCATAATGCCTCACCTTCGGCGGGAGGGGCGGCTTTTTCCGCCCGACCCGTTATCAGCGTTTTTTATAATCTTATGACGTTTTTGCCGCCTATATACTCAGCCCGTCTCATCGTTTGTGATAAAGTATGCCTCGATTATCGTTCCGACCTCGACATACTGATCTTTATAGTTCATCACTCCCGAGCAGGTCGCGCCTTCTTTTCTTGCCGCGCCGCCGAGCGGTTTAAGGTTAAGCCCGAGGCTCGCAAGCTTTTCGTTCGCATATTCAAGCCCCTTCCCCGTGAGGTCGGGAACATACACATACTCGGGCTCGGTGTCCTCCTCGGTATAAAGCACAACGCTGCACCCTCGCGGCATCGCGCTCGAATTTGTCGGCACCTGCCGAACAACGGTATCTCCGTTTCCGATGACCTCGGCAGTCAGGCCGAGGGCTTCGACCGTCGCCTTTGCCGATTCAACGTCCGCGTTGATAACGCTCGGAACATTCACGTCAAGGCTCTCGATGTCCTCCTCGCTGTATTCCGCGTAATATCCGAGGTATGGCAGAATCTCCTCAAACGCCTCCGATACCACGGGCGCCGCGACCGCCGAGCCGTAATATTTTCCTGCCGACGGGTCGTCGACCATCACGAGCATGATTATCTCGGGGTCTTCCGCGGGGTAAAACGCGCAGTATGAAGAAACATACTTCGATTCGCCGCCCGGTTCGTCAAGCTTCTGAGAGGTTCCCGACTTTCCGCCGATGTCATAGCCCTTGATGTAAACGTTCGAGCCCTGATTCGTCGTCACGACGGTTTCGAGGGTGTCGCGCATAAGCGCCGAGGTCTCCTCCGAAATCACCTGCCGCTTGATGGTCGGGGTGAATTCCTTGACTATATTCCCGTCGGCGTCGACTATCTTGTTGACGACATACGGCGTGACGAGATATCCGCCATTGATTACTGCGGCATATGCTGTTATCATCTGAAGCGGGGTGATTTTATTTGTCTGCCCGAACGAGCTTGTCGCAAGGTCGAGGGTGGTCATTCTCGAATAGGGCACAAAAATGCTGTCCGTCTCAGCGGGAAGGTCGATCCCCGTCTTTTCGGTGAGGCCGAACGCCTTGAAGTAGTCGGTGAACGCCTTTGCGCCAAGCTTCTGGCCGATGGCTATAAACGCAGGGTTGCAGGAGTTTGTCATCGCCTGAACGAAATTCTGAGTGCCGTGGCCGCCGCTTGTCGTCCAACAGTGAATAGGCGGAACGCCCTTGACAACCGTCACCGAGCCCGAGCAGTAAAACTCATCGAGCATCGATATCGCCCGCTCTTCAAGCGCCGCCGATGCCGTCACGACCTTGAATACCGACCCGGGGAAGTAAAGCGAAGATATCGCCTTGTTAGTCCATTGAAGGTTCCAAGCCGCCGAGCGCGCCTCGTTATATTCTTCCTCGTTGCCCGTCGCCGAAAGCGCCTCAAGAAGCGCCGCGGTGTTCTGATCATAAATCTCTGCGGGCGCGTTGAGGTCATAGTCGGGCTCTGTCGCCATCGCGAGGATCTTTCCCGTCTTGCACTCCATCACGATCGCGCAGCCCTTATTTCTCGCCCTGTTGAGGTCTACCGCCGATTTCAGCGCCTTTTCGGTGTAATACTGAATCGTCGTGTCGATGTTTGTATAGATTGAGTCGCCGTCCTGCGCGTCATAGCTCTGCTTGTACTTATACTGAATCTCCCGCGAGAAAGCGTCAATCGCGGTGATGATCTTCCCGTCGACCCCCGTGAGGTAGTCGTCGTAATAGCTTTCAAGCCCGTAAATCCCGTAGCCGTCATAGTGCAGGTGCCCGATGACGTTCGCCGCAAGGTCGTTGTGCGGGTAATATCTCTTCGCGGTAGGCGTTGCCCCGACCGAAGTTATCCCGCTGTCAGACATCGCCGTCATGATCGCGGTTGCGGTCTCCTTGTCGACCTCTCTCGCCACGACCTGATATCTGTTGTTCTTATAAAGCTTCTCGCGAACCTCCGAAGCCTCAACGTCAAGATACTGCGCGAGGGTGTCGCATATATAGTTTTCGTGGTCGCTGTCCCTCTCGCGATACGTCCCGGGGTCCACGAAAACGGTATAAACCGTAACGCTCTGCGCGAGAACCTGCCCGTTTCGGTCATAGATCGAGCCTCGGTTCGCGGCGACCGTCACCGTTTTGAACTGCTGGTCGTTCGCAAGCGCCTGATACTTGTCGCTCTCCCTGACGGCGACGTTATACATCACCGCCGAGATATAAACCATCACGGCGAGCATTATCGAAAAAACTATGAGAAAAAGCTTTGCCTTCATCGAAGCCGTCGATTTTTCCATGACAATTTCCTTTCCGCCAAAATTCAAGAAAAAGTCAAGCCTGCAATGTCAAGCAAAGCTTAACTTTTTCCGTTACGGTATATACATATTGCCTCACGCGCCGAGATATTCCCTCAGCTCGTTTATCTTGTTCCTGATTATAACAAAGATGTTCTTATTTTCGGTCTCGACTATCTCGATGACCTTGTCGCTCGGCAGGTCTACATATTCTATCTGCGCCTTGTCGAGCTTTTTTAGCCCCAAAACGTTCTCGGCATAGTCCTCGACGTTTTTCAGCGACGTCCTCGCCTCATATTCCGCTGCGAGGGTGATGTTCTCGCTTTGAAGATCCTTAAGGTCGCTCTCAAGCCCGCTTATCTCGCCGAAGAGGGTATTCGTCTCGACCTTTCCGTATAAAATCGCGCAGAGCACCGCCATCACAAAGAAAGCCCTCATCGCGAATTTAAAAGCGCTCTCCCTCCTCTTAACGGGGACGGGGTTCTTCTTCATCTTTATGTTCGGGGCATTCCGTTGGGGCTGCTCGGGCTGAGCGGGCCGCTTCTTCGGCTCATAAACCGAAAGGTCATATGCAAGATTGCTTCTCTGAGCCATTTTCCCATCTCCGTTATTTTATGTCAGTCTTTTATCTTTTCGATTATCCTGAGTTTTGCCGAGCGCGAGCGCGGGTTGATCCGCTGCTCCTCCTCCGAGGGCTCCGTCGGCTTTTTTGTGATGAGTTTTCCCCGCGGCGTCTTCCCGCATACGCAGACGGGAAACTCGGGCGGGCAGGTGCACCCCTGACAGAAGCTTGCGAACCTCTGCTTCACAAGCCTGTCCTCAAGCGAGTGAAAAGTTATAATCGCGAGCCGCCCGCCGACCTTTAAAAGGTCGAACGCCTTGTCAAGCGCTTCCGAAAGCGAGCCCAGCTCGTTATTCACTTCTATTCTTATTGCCTGAAAAGTTTTTCTTGCGGGGTTGTGGTCCCGCCGAGCCTTCTGCGGAACCGACATCTTAATGATTTCGGCCAGCTCCGCAGTAGATTCGATGGGCTTTGATTCACGCAACTTTACTATATTGGAGGCAATGGTTTTGGCATATCTTTCCTCGCCGTATTCAAAGATAATGCGGCTGAGGTCTTCATAGGAATAGCTGTTGACCACGTCCCGCGCGGACAGCCCCTCGCGGCTCATTCTCATATCAAGAGGAGCGTCGCCGTGATAGGAAAAGCCGCGCTCGCGGGTATCAAGCTGATAGCTCGACACTCCGAGGTCCAAAAGCATTCCGTCTATTTTTTCGATGCCGAGCGAGCGCAGAACGCTGTCGACTTCGCAGTAGTTAGACCGCACAAGCTTTGCGTTCAGACCGTAAAGGCGCTCCCCTGCGGCCTTTATCGCGTCGGGATCGCGGTCAATGGCAATAAGCCTCCCCGTCCCAAGCCTGCGCGCTATTTCAATTGAATGTCCGCCCCCGCCGACTGTTCCGTCGACGTAGGTGCCGTCGGGCTTAATGTCAAGCCCGCGAATCGTTTCGTCCAGAAGGACGGGTAGATGGTTGAATTCCAAGTCAGTCCTCCAATGCCCCGAGAGCGAGATAAAGCTCTTCGGGCGCTATCGACTGGGTAAATGTCTCATAGGTCGCCTTGTCCCATATCTCGGCGGTATCCACCGCGCCGACGACATAGACGTCTTTCATAAGCATCGCATACTCGCGAAGGGCTTGGGGCACAAGAATCCTGCCCATCTTATCGGCCTCAACCGCGATCGCGCCCTTTATATAGATCTGTTTTAAGATTTCCTTTTCTCTCCCCTCGCGCATCGAGGAGATCCTGAGCATAAGCTCATTCCACTTTTCCTCAGAATAAGCGACAAGGCGGCGGTCGGCGCCCCTTGTGAGAATGAACCTGTCGCCGATGACCTCGCGGAAGCGCTGAGGAAAGCTCATTCTGCCCTTCGAGTCTATTGTATAAGGGAGCTCGCCGCTCATAAGCCTTGAAGTATCCGCCGAGATTTGCAACCGATTCACCCCGCTTTCCGAGAAAATACCGAATTTTTGCACCATTTCCCACTTGATACCAAAATTATAGCACTGCTCTTTTAAAATTGCAAGCGGTTTTGAAGCAAACGCCAATGGGAATTTGTTAGAAGTTTCAATGTGTTTTTTGGTTATTTTGCACATGTTTTACTTCCGCCGCCAAAAAACAGGAGAATCAATGGCATGCGCAGGGCAATAACCGGCCCCGAAATCGTGGATATTGACAAATTCAAGAATCGGTGTATAATTATTCTCAGAAGAAAACAGACATCACGGCAAAAATCGGAGGAATTACTATGGACATCAGCGAAATTAAGGCAAAAGTCGAAGAAACCGTCAAGAAGATCCAGTCGGACGACAAGCTCATGGAGCAGTTCAAGAGCGACCCGATCAAGACCGTTGAAGAGCTCGCGGGCGTCGATCTGCCCGACGATCAGCTCAAAAAGGTCGTCGACGGCATCAAGGCGAAGATGACGGTCGACGACATCGGCGAAAAGCTCGGCGGGCTTAAAAACCTCTTCGGAAAGAAGGACTGACGCTTTCGCTTAACGCCGCATAAATGCAAGAGCCGCCCACGGCAAGTAGGCGGCTTTTTGTTTGTCTATGCGGTTTTGAGGCATACTTTTGAACGAGCACGGACTTTTGTTCGATTGAGATCGGTTCGACTGTAATGTTCATGATTGGCTTCCTTGAATGGTGGATGAGCTTGGGTGGGAACATGCCCCCTATTTACTATACCTTGAAATTTCGGGAATGTCCATTCCGCACACATTATCCTCGGCATTTAAAATCGTCGCCGCAGGCGACACCTTGAAACTCTAACATCTAATTTCTAACTTCTATCTTCTTAATGTGGCCGCTTCGGCCACATTTGAAATTTCTAACTCCTTGACTTCCCAAAATAAACGTGCTAAACTTAATTAAAACTTTGTCAAAGGAGATATAATCATGGCGAAAAAATTTGAGAGCATGACCGATACCGAGCTTCTGATCGAGATAGCCAAAGGTCAGAGGAAAGAAACAAAAAGCGGCAGGATTTCCGCGATAGCGACGGTAGCGCTTGCGATAGCGTTTATCATCACCCTTTCGGTGTTTTTGCCGATAGCCGTGAGCACGCTTGAGAAGGTCAACACAACGCTCACCGAAGCCGAGAATGTTGCGATCGCCGCGCAGGAATCGCTCGACGAAATAGACAGCATGGTTGAAAACTTCAACGGTGTGATCGTCGACAACACCGACTCGGTCAATAAGGCGCTAAATAAGGTCGGAAGCTTCGACGTCGATTCGCTGAACCGTTCGATTGAAGAGCTTGCGTCTATCCTCGGCCCGCTTGCAAAGCTGTTCGGCAGGTAAAACGGAGGCTGCCTTTTCGCGGCCTTTTTCTCAGTTTTTATTAAACTCCGAAAGCTCAAGCCCCTCGTTTTTTTCAAGAGCCCAGCGGATATTCCACTCGCTTGTGAACAAAAGAAGGTAGTTATCCTTGAAGTCGCGGACGATTTTGGTGTCCGAGCTCAGGTTAAGCTTTTTCGGGTCGATGCCCTCGTTGTCGATCCATCTGATGTACTGATAAGGCAGGCCCTCGTTGATTATTTCGACGTTATATTCTGTCCTCATGCGGTGCTCAAAAACGTCGAACTGAAGCATACCTACTACGCCGACGATTACCTCTTCCATTCCCGAATCGGGCTCGCGGAAAATCTGAATCGCGCCTTCCTGAGCGATCTGGGTAGCGCCCTTGACGAACTGTTTGCGCTTCATGGTGTCCTTGTGGCGAATTCTCGCGAAGTGCTCGGGCGCAAAGGTCGGTATTCCCTCGAAGCGAATGTTTTTCCCGACCGAGCACACGGTGTCGCCGATCGAGAAGATACCCGGGTCGAAAACTCCGATGATATCGCCCGCATACGCTTCCTCAATGACCTCGCGGTTGTCGGCCATCATCTGCTGAGGCTGCGATAGGCGCATTTTCTTGTCGCCCTGAACGTGATAGACTTCCATGTCTCTCTCGAATTTTCCCGAGCATATTCTCATGAAGGTGAGGCGGTCGCGGTGCGCCTTGTTCATATTCGCCTGAATCTTGAAGACGAATGCCGAGAACGCGGGGTCTGTCGGCGCAACGGTTCCCCCGTCGCATTCCCTCGGCAGCGGGCTCGAGCCCATTTTTAGGAAGCTCTTTAAAAAGGGTTCCACCCCGAAATTATTAAGCGCCGAGCCGAAGAATACAGGCGAAAGCCGCCCCGAGCTCACCTCGTCCATGTCAAGCTCATCTCCCGCGCCGTCCAAAAGCTCAACGTCCTCCAAAAGCTGCAAGCGGTTGCGCTCGCCGATCAAAGAGTCAAGCGACGGGTCAGCGATGTCCGCCTCAACGGCCTCGACCTCATGCCTGCTGTCGCCGCGCTCATAGCTAAGAATTCGCTTTTCGGTGCGGTCATAAACGCCCTTGAAATCAACGCCGCTGCCTATCGGAAAATTCATCGGATATGTTGAAATACCGAGCTCGTCCTCGATCTCGGCAAGAAGGTCAAAGGGGTTTTTGGCGTCGCGGTCGAGCTTGTTGATGAACGTGAAGATAGGAATATGGCGCATCACGCAGACCTTGAAGAGCTTTCGGGTCTGATTTTCAACGCCCTTAGCCGCGTCGATGACCATAACCGCCGAGTCGACGGCCATAAGGGTTCTGTATGTGTCCTCCGAGAAATCTTGGTGCCCGGGGGTATCAAGAATATTTATGCAGTACCCGTCGTATTCAAACTGCATAACCGAGCTTGTGACCGAGATCCCGCGCTGTTTTTCGATCTCCATCCAGTCAGATACTGCGTGCCGATCGGTCTTTTTGCCCTTGACCGACCCCGCGAGCGCGATAGCTCCGCCGTATAAAAGAAGCTTTTCGGTGAGTGTGGTTTTACCCGCGTCGGGGTGCGAAATAATCGCGAAAGTCCTCCGACGCTCAATTTCATTTATAAAATCAGACATATTATACTCCTTACTGTCAATCTTGATTTTGATTTGCTCTCAGCCATGTCACAACAAAAAGTTGATCTGAGCATTTTAATTTGCGGATAAGTCGGGATTTACACAATTTTTTATTGCTGTTCAATGCTTTGGTCGATTTCTCCGTATATCTTCTCTAAAGTATCTTCTGATATTACCGCTTTTGGTATCCAGAATGAATATAGCGCCTGTAATTCAGGAGAATCGCCAAGTAAGGACCTTACTTTTTCATAGGCAAATGTATTTGCGTCTATCTCATAAGGCTGCCCCAGATAAACTTCTGTAAAAAAGTTTTCATTCCCTTTCAACTTGCAGGTTTTCCATTTGCCGTCTACAAGCTTATAGCAAACACCATCATACATGATGATGTAGTGTCGACTTTTAATTATCATTTCGTCAAATCGGTCTGGTTGGAGGTATTGGGACGCGTGGCGCAGTTCGTGAAACAGATAAAACAACTTTTCATAATCGGGACGCTCGTCAAGCTTCTTCATGTTAATATAAACAGTTTTGCTGTCAGGGTCAAATGTTCCGTTTGAGTTTTCATATCCAACCGGCATAGTGAAGGACAGGCAGACATCTAAATCGTTTTCATGGCAATATCTGTTAAAATAAGTGTGATAGTTCATCGCATGTCTCCTCATAAAGATACAAAGCAGATTGCGCATGTTGGTTCGCTTACCGACAAACGGGAAGTATCAGTCGGCTTTTCCGTATATTGTAAAGACATAAGACTGAATTGACTCTGCATAACATTCCTCAACAAAGTTTAGCTTTTTGAACAAGGAAATGCTTTTTGAATTGTCTTTCTCTATCAAAGCAACAATATCAATGGACGGATAATCATTTTGAATCTTTTTTACCAATTCATTCAATATTTCATAAGCGTATCCCTGCCCTTGAAACAGGGGTGCAATTGTAATTCCGAGTGTAAAACAGTTGTCGCTTTCAGAGTAAAACACGCTTATATCGCCTATCATTTCGCTGCTTTTGCTGCATACTATAGCATAATGTTGTTCCTCTTTGGACAAAAAAGTGCTGTTGGCATAGTCCTGAATAAACTTATGCAAGTATTCCTTGCTTGTATCTTCATACCGTTGATATAGATTACATCTGATGTCGTTACGGTAATCAAACATTGTGTCCAAGTCGGTCGGACGAAAGTTTCGTAAATAAAGACGTTTAGTCCGCAGCATTTTTCTCTCCTCCATCAATCCCGCTTTATCTCAGCAATTCGCAAAAATCAACTTTTTGTTGTGACATAGCCCTAAATTTTACATCGGAGTATCTCCCATCTTTTTCACATGCCAGACTATATTACCACAATTTCAAAAATAAATCAATAGGTTCAGCGGCATATAATGTGGCCGAAGCCACATTAAGAAGATAGAAGTTAGAAATCAGATGTCAGAGTTTCAAGGTGTCGCCTGCGGCGACGGTTTTAACTTCCGAGGATAATGAGTGCGGAATGGATACTCTCAGAGGCATATATTGTCACTTTGCGAGCCTCTTTTGAGGGGCGATATCTCCATGTTCCCCAAAAACTTCTCTGATTCTCTATTGATTTCTCCGAAAAAACGGTGTATAATATAAATGAACGGTTTAGGGGGCGTAAAGGTTTCGACGGGGATCTTGACGACAAATAAGCGAGTAGAGACTGTGCCGTATCTCTTAAAAATGGCGCAAAACTAAAATTAAACGACAATAACCGTTTAGAATTAGCGGCTGCTTAATGCCGCTCGTCCACCCCGAGAGCACCACGGCTCGGGCTTGGGCGTCGATCAGTGGTGAACGTCTTTTCGCGAATCCCTGAGCGAGAAGATGATCTAAGGGATACCGAGCTGAGAAGTCTGCTTACCGACGGCTCAGCAAGGGAAACTAAAAGATAAGCTACACTCGTAGAAAGTTTTTTTGATGGGTTTTCGGACACGGGTTCGATTCCCGTCGCCTCCACCAAAATTTGGAAAGTACCGTCAGGTGCTTTCCAAATTTTTTGTAGTAGTATTACCGGTGAGAAACCGTGCCAAAGCGCCTCAAGCGTTATCCATATATCAAATTATGAGCGCTTTGCCGCTATGCCTTTATAATTCCTTACACGAATCTTACACAAATTTTCCCCGTTTTTATTTTCACCCGTAAATTTTCCAACAGCCCCTTTTGAGTCCGTTTTCTTGTACTCCGAGCCCAATTTTCAAAAAATTTTTCTTTCTGTTGCACGTTTCCGTGCAACTTTCGGCGTTTTCGGGAGTATTAGTGAAAGCAGCTTTTCAGCCGAGCCTCGGCTGTCATGATCATGAAACCCTTGGGCTTTCACCTCGCCCGAAAGTCCAAAGCCACGAAACCTCATGAATATATTTATTTCATTTCAACGCATTGTCAAATTAACTTGACAAATTCATAACTTTTGTGCTATAATACTCTCCGTGTATTACTATATACACGGAAAGGTTTGATTTTCTTTAATGGACGTGTTCATAATAGTCATACTTCTGATACTGTCCGCCCTGTTTTCAGCTTCCGAGACGGCGCTCTCTTCGGTCAATAAGGTGCGCCTCCGCAGCTATGCCGACGACGGCAGCAAACGGGCAAAGATGGCTATTAAACTTACCGACAATTTTGACAAAACACTCACCACGATTTTAATCGGAAACAATATTGTGAACCTCGCGTCGACGACTGTCGCGACGGTGATGATAACGGTGCGGTTCGGCGCGAAGTTTGTGCCCGCCTCCACCGCGGTGATGACGGTTCTGGTCATCATTTTTGGCGAGATAATCCCAAAGAACATCGCCAACGAATTTTCCGAGAAGGTCTCGATGTTCATCGCCTACCCTCTTTACGGCCTTTTGGTGATCCTCACGCCGATCGTATGGCTGCTGATAAAGCTCAAGAATCTTGTGATAAGGCTATGCGGCGGATCTAAGGAGTCTCCGACCATGACCGAGGAGGAGCTCAAGTATATAATCGACGAGATCGAAGACGAAGGAGTCCTTGACGAGAACGAGAGCGACCTTGTAAAGTCGGCGCTCGAGTTTTCCGATATCACGATAAGCGAAATTTTGATTCCGCGAGTGAATATCTCGGCAGTGGAAATCGACCAGAGCCCCGAGGAGATAAAGGACGCGTTTATAACGTCTCATTTTTCGAGGCTGCCGGTTTACGAAAAGACGATCGACTCAATTGTCGGCATAATACACGAAAAGAACTTTTTTGATATGTATCTGAACGGGCGGAGGGATATCCGCGAGATAATCCAGAAACCGCTCTACATATTCGAGCTGACGCCCATCTCGGATATAATGCAGCAGATGCAGAGGGCCAAGACCCATATGGCGGTGGTTGTCGACCAATACGGCGGCACCCAAGGAATCGTCACAATGGAAGATATAATCGAGGAGCTCGTCGGCGAGATATACGACGAGACCGACGAAGAAGACACCTCATTTGTGGTGTTGGGCGATAATGAATATGAGGTTTCGGCCGATCTTTCTGTCCGCGACTTCCTCGGCAACATCGAAGCCGATCCCGAGGAGATAGAAACGGACTGCAATTCGATCGGTGGTCTTGTCATGGAAAATTTAGACCGCATACCCGAAACGGGCGAAGAAGTCGAAATCGGCCGTTTCCGCTTCAAAGTAGTCTCAATCGACGAGCAGCGCATTCAGCGCGTCCGCATAAGCGTTTCGCCCCCCAAACCCGACTCCCCCGACGACGACAAGCGCGACAAAGACAAAGACAAGGACAATCCCGCCAACAAAGACGCATAGCCTGAATATCAGCTATAACCCCGAAACTTTTTCCCTGCCAAAACCAAAAAGTTTTCGATCCAACCCCTTACAAAAGGTCGGACCGAAAACTTTTCTTATTCCCCTGCGCTTTTCCTATTCAATCTCCTCAACGCCGATAAGCGCTCCTTGGTCATTATACTTTGTCTGAACGCTAATCTCTCCGCCGCCGTCAGAGCTGAAGACATATATTCCGCCGTCGGGGCTCAGGTCAAGGAACTTGCTGACCGCCGTGCCGTTGAAATAAAGCTTTCGCTCGCCGTTCTCCTCGCGATATTCGACGCCGTAATTCTTATATGGTTCAAACACTTCTTCAAAGCTTCTGCCGCCCGCTTCTGAATTGCCCGTCGCGGCGCTTTCTTCGTTTGTCGCGATGTTGCCGTCATAGGTCAGGAATGTCTCGGTAACTTCGCCGTCAAATGCAGCCTGATCATCGCGGGTGAAATAGACCGCCTCCGTTATCATCGAATACTCCTTCCCGTCGGGGCCCGTCCAGTTTATGACCTTGTCCTTTGTGCAAAGGTCGCCGTCGACGATAGTTTTCAGCGTCTCGTTGATACTCTTCTCAATGCTCTTTAAATCCTCCTCGGTGAGGGCCTTACAGACCTTGTCGCCGTCCTCGGTATACCACCAAAGCTCTTCGCCGCTTTCATACATCTCACGATAATATTCAAGCTGCTCCTTCGACCATTTTTCATACTCCTCAGCAGTCCAAAATTCGTCCTCAAAAGAATATGAGAGGCTCGACAGGCTTGACTGAGGGTTCAGCGTGATCGGGTCGATATCCCTGCGAGGCACAAGCTGCGCCTTTGCGAAAAGCAGCATTCCTACGTTCGCCGCGGCGGTCAGGGCAACTACCGCGATGACAGCCGCTCCGCAGAGGATTTTCAGCCGCCTTGAAGGCTCGCGCTTCGGTGGTTTTTCTTCGGCTTCTTCGGCTTGGTTTTGCTGAAGTTTGGGCTCGGCAGGCGCGACGTTCAGCATTTCATCGGCAGAGGCGCCGAATATCTCGCAAATATTTTGGAGAATGTAGACGTCGGGCGCGGTCTCGCCCGCTTCCCATCTCGCGACGGCCTGGCGCGAGACGTTGAGTTTTTCCGCAAGCTGCTCCTGAGTATAGCCGTGTTCTTTTCTGAGCTTTGCAAGAGTTTCGTTGAATTGCATACAAGCACTTCCTTTCGTGATTTGTGTCCTGATTATAATTCGGGCAGACCAAAACGTCAATCCCGACGGTGTAACATTCGCGCTACAAAATGTAACATTGCAAAAAACGGCAGAGCAAAAGCCCTGCCGCGAAAGTTTATATTGAAATCAGTATGCTATGCCCTGCCACTTCATCGCGTCGGCAACCTTTAAGAAGCCCGCGATGTTCGCGCCGACGACGAGGTTGCCCTCTGCGCCGTATTCCTTGGCGGCGTTGAACGCGTTGTGGAAGATGTTTTTCATGATGCCGTGAAGCTTCTGATCGACCTCTTCAAAGGTCCAGCTGAGCCTCTCGGAGTTCTGCGACATCTCAAGACCCGAAGTCGCGACGCCGCCCGCGTTTGCGGCCTTTGCAGGGCCGAAGAGGACTCCTGCGGCGAGGAATTTCGAGACAGCCTCGGGGGTCGAAGGCATATTCGCGCCCTCGGCAACAGCCATTACGCCGTTCTTGATGAGAGCATCGGCAGACTCGCCGTCGAGCTCGTTCTGGGTCGCGCAGGGAAGCGCGATGTCGCACTTGACGGTCCAGATGCCCTTGCAGCCCTCGTGATACTCAGCGCCCGAAACACGGTTGCAATACTCCTTGATCCTGCCTCTCTCGACCTCTTTGATCTGCTTGACAACATCAAGATTGATGCCGTTTTTGTCGACGATATATCCGTTAGAGTCGGAAAGCGCGATGACCTTTGCGCCGAGCTGGGTGGCCTTCTGGGTCGCATAGATCGCGACGTTGCCCGAGCCCGAAATAACAACGGTCTTGCCCTTGAAGCTGTCGTTCTTCATGCAGTTGAGCATTTCCTCGGTGAAGTAGCAGAGGCCGTAGCCCGTGGCTTCGGTTCTTGCGAGCGATCCGCCGTAAGAAAGGCCCTTGCCCGTCAGAACGCCTGTAAACTCGTTTCTGAGCCTCTTATACTGGCCGAACATGAAGCCGATTTCGCGAGCGCCCACGCCGATATCGCCCGCGGGGACGTCGGTATCAGCGCCGATATGCTTTGAAAGCTCGGTCATAAAGCTCTGGCAGAAGCGCATGACTTCGGCATCGGACTTGCCCTTGGGGTCAAAGTCTGAGCCGCCCTTGCCGCCGCCCATCGGCAGACCCGTGAGGCTGTTCTTGAAGATCTGCTCGAATCCGAGGAACTTGATGACGGAAGCGTTTACCGAGGGGTGAAGCCTCAGCCCGCCCTTATAGGGGCCGATCGCGGAGTTGAACTGGATTCTGAAGCCGCGGTTTACCCTAACCTTGCCGCTGTCATCGACCCACGGAACGCGGAAGATGATCTGGCGCTCGGGCTCGACGATTCTGTCGATGATTCCCGCCTCAACGAGGTCGGGTCTGCGCTCAACGACGGGCTCCAAGCTCTCAAGAACCTCGCCGACAGCCTGTAAGAATTCTTTTTCATTGGGGTTTCTTGCCTCGACATCGGCGTAAACCTTTGCGAGGTATTCATTTTTGAATGTCATGGTGCTTTCCTCCTGTAAATTATAAAAGTAATGAGGGTATTATATCACAAATTTTGCAGGATTGCAAGAGGAAAAATGCAAAAATTTAAGTTTTTGGGGGAAGATGTTCGCTTTCCTTCTTCATCATGGGAGAGCAGCTGCAGAGCGGGGATTACAAATGTGACCGTTTTAACTCAGGAATGAGCTTCGTTTGTTTCCCCGCACCCTTTCCGCGTTTTTATTAGCGGGGACACCCTTGTTGTTTTAGGAGGGTTGTCGAGCAAAGGCGCAAGCCTTTGCAGAACGACGCTGACAAACGTTATCTTTTGCACTCTGGAAAGGGCGTCGTTTGTTTCCCCGCGCCCTTTCCGAGCACCGGCCGCCTCGCAAGCTCGGCGGCGAGAAATTTTCTCGCTGACGCTCGAAAATCAGGGGCACCCCCTACGAGGGTTTCCCCGCGTCGCAACAGCCCACCGGGCTGATTGCTCCTCCCCTTCCTGCGTTTCGCTTACGCTTTTAAAAGAGCACGCTTGAACGCGTGCTCTTTTTGGGGTTTTCGCGACTGCGGTCGCGACCAAAGGGCGCTGCCCTTTGGAAACCCGTGAGCCTTTTGTAAAAGGCTCAAGCGAAAACTTTTAATTTTGACAGGATAAGTAGTTTTTGTCACTCTCGCAAGCCGAGATACGCGATTATTTCTCCGTGAGCACGAGCAGGCGATCGTTTTTGCCTGCGAAGTGCGAACGGATAGAAATAACGCTTATCTTTTTGTAAAAGGCTTGACCGAAAACTTTTTGTTTTTGATCCCCCAAAACATGCTCCGCTCGGTCTTGCTTTATTCCTCGCAACGGTGTATAATAGCAAAAAAGGAGGCGGTTTTTTGAAAGCGGTCATACAGCGGGTTGTCGGCGCTCGGGTGAGCGTCGCGGGCAAAACGGTCGGGCAGATAGGCAATGGGCTTCTGATTCTTCTCGGCGTTGCCGTCGGCGATGACGAGGAGCGCTGCGAAAAGCTCGCGCAAAAAATCTCGAAGCTTCGCATTTTTGCCGATGACGCGGGCAAAACCAATCTTTCTGTCGGCGACGTCGGCGGCGAAATCCTCGCGGTTTCGCAGTTTACACTCTTCGCCGACTGCTCGCACGGAAATCGGCCGAGCTTCTTTGAAGCGGCACCGCCCGAACCAGCAAACAGGCTTTATGAGCACTTCTGCGACTGTCTTAACGCGCTCGGGTTTCCGCCTCAGAAGGGCGTTTTCGGCGCGCATATGGAGATTGAAATGACTGCCGACGGGCCGTTCACCGTCATTCTGGAGGTGTGAAATGAATATTCAGATATACTCGCGCTCAAAGTGCTTCGACTCGAAAAAGGCCGAGCGCTGGTTCAAAGAGCGCAGAATAAAATTCCAGCTCATCGACCTCGATTCAAAGGGGCTGAGCCCTCGCGAGCTTGACAGCGTTATCGCCGCGGTCGGGCTTGAAAACATCATCGACGAAAAATCAAAATCGCCCGAGGCCGCCATGATGAAATACCTCTCGAGCAGGGAGCAGAAAATCGATAAGCTGCTTGACGACCCGCGGCTGATAAAGTCGCCGATCGTCAGAAACGGCAGGCAGGCAACCGTCGGATACTGCCCCGATGTCTGGGAAAAGTGGGAGTAATCTCGGAGGGAGCGCATGAAGAAATATTTTCTGCCGCTTGTTATGCTCGCGATTTTTGAGACCGTCGCGGTGGCGCTATGGCTGACGCAGGGCAACATATTTTATCTGTTTAACTTCAGCTATATCGGCATATCGGTTTCTCTCGGGGTGTTTCTTTTCGTCATGAATTACAAATACGCCCGCAGGGTCGCGCAGCTTTTGGTCGGGCTTTATATGCTGATATATCTCGGCTTTATCTGCGGCGAGAACATGCAGATCGAGGGATTCTGGTATTATCTTTTTACGGGTGTATTCGAGGCCGCGACGATCCACTATGCGGTGGCAAAAATATTCGGGCCGCTGATTTTCGGCAGGGGCTGGTGCGGCTATGCCTGTTGGACGGCGATGGTGCTTGATTTTCTGCCCTATAAAACCGCCGAAGCGCCGAGGAAAAAGCTCGGGTGGATAAGGTATATAACCTTTGCGGCGTCGTTTATATTCGTTTCGGCGCTGTTTCTTTGCCGCATCGGCAATATCGAAAAAATAATGTTCTGGGCGTTCATTATCGGGAATATTCTTTATTACGCCGTCGGGATAATACTTGCGTTCGCTTTCAAAGATAACCGCGCGTTCTGCAAGTACATATGCCCTATCACCGTGTTTTTGAAGCCAATGAGTTATTTCTCGCTGATGAGGATTAAATGCGACGAAAGCAAGTGCGTTTCCTGCGGAAAGTGCAAAAAGGTGTGCCCGATGGAAGTCGACGTCACCGACAACTCGCGAAAACGGGCGAACGGCACGGAATGTATTCTTTGCTTTGAGTGCGTTAAAAGCTGCCCGAAGAAAGCTCTGAAATGAATTAGCGATATGAAAAAAAGCAGGCGGAAACCCACCTGCTTTTTAAGTTTTATGAGGTTTTTTATTCCGTTCTCAGGGCGACTACGGGGTCTTTCTTCGCGGCGATGCCCGAGGGGATAAGCCCCGCGATGAGCGTCAGCGCCATGCTTATCACGACAAGGGCGGTCGCGCCGACTATCGGAAGCGTCGCGGAAAGGTTGTCGATGCCCGTCAGCGAGTGGAGAATTATATTTATCGGCAGCAGCAGGAGCAGCGTTATGCCTATTCCGAGGGCGCCCGCGACAAACCCGACGATAAGCGTTTCGGCGTTGAACACCCTCGAAATATCCTTCTTTGAGGCGCCGACCGAGCGGAGTATTCCTATCTCCTTTGTTCTCTCGAGGACGGAGATGTAGGTTATAATGCCGATCATTATCGAGCTGACGATAAGCGATATCGCGACGAATGCAATCAGAACATAGCTTATCGCGCTGATTATCGTTGTCACCGAGGACATCAGAAGCTTTACATAGTCGGTGTAGACGATCTTGTCGGCCTCGTCCTCGGCCGCGTCGTTGTAGGCGGTGATGGCGTCGGCAATTACGTCTTTGTTCTCAAAGGTCGAGGCGTAAATATAGATAGCGCTCGGCGAATCGGGGTCGACCTGACCCAAGGTTCTGAGGTTCTGCTCGTAGGTCGACTCGGAGCGTGTCGGCGGAAGCTTGTTCTCGAAGATGTAGGTGTATTGGCTGTCGGTGATCTCCGACTGATCGAACATCGCGGCTATCTGCTCGACGGGAAGAGCGCCAAGCTGAGCTTGGATTCCCTCGGCGTACTGCTGAGATATCATCGCGGAAAGAACCTGGCCGAGGTACTCCTCTTTAGTCGCGGCGTCCATGTTCTGAATGTATTGCAGGACCGATTCCTCGTCCATCTGAGTCTGAGAGACAAACGCCTGCATCAGCGTGCTGTCGACCGTCGTGTCGTCCATCGTGGCGCGGTATTGGGCGACAGTCGTGCTGAGATATTCCTCGGTCGGAATTGAGGCGAGCTCGCTGTAAAGCTCGGCCTTTTGGGCGGTATTCAGGCCCGCGACCCATTCATCGACCGACGAGCGGATCTCATCTTCGGAGGGCTCCTCGCCCTCGACCTTGAATTTAAGGCCGCTGATGACGTCGGTGTCGGGGTTGTCAAGCTGGGCGGCGACTATCTCGCTTGAATTTGTCCTCTCGATTATCTCCTTTGAAAGATCGGAAGTGTAGCATACCGCGGCGTTGAGGAAGGAGGATACCGCGTTCGCGCTCGGGCGGATAATGCCGACGACTTTAAGCTTTATTGCGTTGTCGGAGTCGTAGAGGTATTTGAGACCAGTTTCGGTCTCGCTGACGTCGATATAGCTGTCGCCCGATTTCTGATATTTGTCGCAGTCGAGTATCACCCTGAAATCAAGGTTCATGATGTCGTCATAGCTCCAGCTGCCGAATTCCGAGGTGTCTATCTGCTCCTGATTCGCGGCGGCCTTCATGGCGTCCTGAATCTGGTCGAGGGTCTTGAGGCCGAGGGCGTAGAGCATCATGTCGGAAAGCTCGTTGCGGTCGCTCACAACGACGACTATCTCGTCGTATTTTTCGGGCCATCTTCCCGAAACAACGTCGTACTGCTCTTTCATGAGGTCGTTGACGGGCTCGCCGTCAAGACCCGCAAGCAACTCCTGCCAGGCGTTTATCTGCATGAAATTCGATAGGGTCGAGCTTGACGTCTCGAAGCCCATCATCGAGTAGATGCTGCTCATGAGCTCTAAGATATCCGACTTGACGATGTTGCCGTCGGGGTCGGTGGTATAGACGTTCATGTTGTTGTTGTAAACATAGCTTATCGCGGTGGAGTAGTCGGAGATGTCGTTGCTGTTCTCGATGTAATCCTTGAATTTGACGAGGTTGTTCTCCTGCGTCTCCATCTTGTTCATCGAGTTCATCATCTCATACATTATCTTCGACTCGTAAACCGCGTCGAGCTCGTGCCCCGCCTCGGCGTTGCCGTTTGCGGTGTCGCGAAGAGAGGTCATCAGCGAGGTCATGTCGACCTCCTGAGCGTTGATGGTGATAGGATAGCTTGAAAGTGTGTCCTCCTGAACGCGGTCGATGTAATTCTGAACACCCGTCGACACCGAGAGGATAAGCGCGATGCCGATTATGCCTATCGAGCCCGCAAAACTCGTCAGAATGGTTCTCGTCTTCTTGGTCATGAGGTTGTTGAGCGAGAGAGAAAGCGCGGTGAAGAATGACATCGAGGTCTTTTTGCCCTTGCTGACGCTTCTGACCTCGTTTTGATGCATCGGGGTCTCTTCGCCGTCGTAGGGGTCGGAATCGCTCTGAATCTCGCCGTCAAGAAGCCTTACGGTTCGCGAGGCATACTTCTCGGCGAGGTCGGGGTTGTGGGTGACCATTATTATGAGCTTATCCTTCGAGATCTCTTTGAGGATCTCCATTATCTGAACGCTGGTCTGAGAGTCAAGGGCGCCCGTGGGCTCATCGGCAAGGAGGATTTCGGGGTCGTTGACCAAAGCCCTCGCGATGGCGACCCTCTGCATCTGGCCGCCCGACATCTGGTTCGGCTTTTTCTTTAGCTGATCACCGAGGCCGACCTTTTCAAGCGCCTCTTTCGCCCTGCGGCGGCGTTCGGCCTTGCCGACGCCCGAAAGGGTCAGCGCAAGCTCGACGTTCGCAAGAACGGTCTGGTGGGGAATGAGGTTATAGCTCTGGAAAACGAAGCCGATCGAGTGGTTGCGATAGGCGTCCCAGTCCGAATCCTTGAATTTTTTTGTGGATTTTTTGTTTATCGAGAGGTCGCCCGAGGTGTACTGGTCGAGGCCGCCGATTATGTTCAGAAGCGTGGTCTTTCCGCAGCCCGACTGGCCCAATATGGCGACAAACTCGCTCTGACGGAATTCGATTGAAATTCCGTTCAGCGCCCGAACCTTTTCGCCGCCAGCGTCATAGTCCTTGACGATGTTTTCAAGTTTAAGCATATGATCACCTTTTAGTAAAATTATACATATTTCTGACAGGGTTATTATACATTATATCATAACAAAAAGCCGATTTCAACCGCCTAATGTGTCTTTTAAGTGAAAAGTAAATGAACACTCGGGAATATTCTTTATTCGCTCAAAATCGGGAAATTATAATTGACAAACAATTCCGCCCCTGCTATAATAATTTCGGCACTTAATCGCAATCAAAATTTACTGCAACGGAGGAATGATTATGCCTAAGAATCTCGGAAAAACGCCGCCGATGGGCTGGAACTCATGGAACACCTTCAGCTGGAACATCGACGAAAACCTGATAAAGGGCGCTGCCGACGCTCTTGTCGAAAGCGGGCTTAAAGACGCGGGCTATGAATACGTCGTCATCGACGACTGCTGGAGCCTTAAGGAGCGCGACGAAAACGGTCGGCTCGTTCCCGACCCGAAGAAATTCCCCAACGGAATGAAGGCGGTCGCGGACTATATTCACTCAAAAGGGCTTAAATTCGGAATGTACTCCTGCTCGGGAACTCACACCTGCGCAAACTACCCCGGTTCGTTCGAGCATGAATTCGTCGACGCCGAGACCTTTGCATCGTGGGGCGTTGATTTCCTCAAATATGACTACTGCTATAAGCCGAAGGGGATCCCCGGGGAGCTTTTATACAGAAGAATGTCGATGGCGCTTCGCAACTGCGGCCGCGAAATTCTCTTCTCGGCCTGCAACTGGGGCAACGACGGCGTTCACGACTGGATAAGAAACACGGGAGCGCAGATGTTCCGCTCGACGGGCGACATTCAGGACACATGGGCCTCAATTAAAAACCTCGCGCTGTCTCAGCTCAACATGAGGCAGAGCCAGTCGGGTGTATACTGCTGGAACGACCTTGATATGCTCGTAGTCGGAATGAGCGGAAAGTCGGAGAACTCGTGGATAGCTGAGGGCGGCTTCGGCTGCACCGAGACGGAGTATAAAACTCACTTCTCGCTTTGGGCGATGATGAACTCGCCGCTTATGATCGGCTGCGACATCAGGAATATGTCGGAAAACACGAAGAAGATCCTCACCAACAGCGACGTCATCGCGATAAATCAGGACCCCGAGGGAAGAGGCCCGATCGAAATCGACCACTGGTGCAACGAGAGCTGCAAGGGCCTTGTTAAGCCGCTTGAAAACGGCGACTACGCGATTTTGCTCGTAAACTTTGCCGACGGCGAACACCCGTCTGAGCTTTCGTTAAACTTCTGGGATATGGGCCTGCCCTATGCCTCGGGCTTCGGGTTCGAGATCTATGACTGCTGGGAGCATAAACAGCTCGGCGTCTTCCGCGAGAGGTTCTGCGCGCATATAATGCCTCACGACTGCGTGATGCTTCGCGCTAAGCTCGTCAAGGTCTGATGTCAAACTTTGAGACCTGCAAAAAGTGCGGCGCAAAGCTTTGCACTGACGACATCGCGATTTATAAGAAAATGGTCATGAGAACCGCCGATGAGTTTCTTTGCATCGACTGCCTCGCGGAATATTTCGGGGTGTCGAGAAAGGCAATTGAGGACAAGATTCGCTATTTTCGCGAATCTGGCGTATGCACGCTGTTCAGATGAATTTTTCAAGCGTCTGCGCGGCCTCGTCGGTGAGCCGCGCGACAAATTCGTCGGTGCGCTCGGCGCTCATGTATCTCCCCGAGGTGTCGGGGGCAGTAAGATAATCTGAGTATGTATCAATAATTTTAATACGCGCCTTTTCAAAAGCGTCCTCGGGGAAGAACCCGAGATAGATGTTTTTGAAGGGCGCGTTTTCTTTCAGGATTTCAAGCGCGACGAAATTTTTGTGCTCCCTGAGATACTGACAGTCGACGGCATAAAAGTCCGCCTTGAAGCGGGCGGCATAGGCGGCCTTGTCGCGGGAATAGAGCTCGTAGTCATCGCCGATTATCGGGAGCACCACATCGGTCGACCAATGGCGGTCGGAGAGAAGGTGGGTGAAATATCCGAGGTGAAAGCTGAGCTCCTCGGGGGTGTATCCCGCAATCTTTTCGGGGTTCAGATACTCCGAAAGATACCGCCCGTCTCCCGAGAGGTTATGCCCCGTCGCGGGGTCTTTATACTGAAAGTGAGAGACCTCCTTTGTCGGCGAAAAAACGTAGTTTCCCTCGACCCGAACGCCGGCGTCGGGCGCGAGGTTTCCGTAGACGAACTCGCGGGGAGAAAGCGCGGAAAAGCGCTTCAAAAGGTTATCTGCAATTCTGAGGTGGACTATCCACAACGCCATTTTATCACTCCCGAAAATGCGGGGCCCGACTTGCGGGCTCCGCATAAAAAATTATTTGAACCAGTCTGAGAATTTCTTCTTGTCGGGGTTGTTGCGGTCATCGAGCGAATCGTTGAACGCCCGAAGAAGATCCTGCTGTTTTTTCGTGAGGTTCTTCGGCACCATCACCCGAACAGTCGCGTGGTGATCGCCGCGGCCGCTTCGGTAAAGCCTCGGCACGCCTTGGCCGCGCAGGTGGAAGGTGTCGCCGTTCTGGGTTCCCGCGGGGATTCGGTATTTCACGTTTCCGTCGATGGTCGGAATAGTGATATCGTCGCCGAGCGCCGCCTGCATATATGAGATCGGAACCTCGGTGTAGATATCGAAGCCCTCGCGCTCAAACATCTCGTCGGGGCGAACGCTCACACGAATGATAAGGTCGCCGTTCGGACCGCCGTTGAGCCCGCAGTCGCCCTCGCCCGTTATGCGAAGGGTTTGGCCGTCGTCGATGCCTTGGGGAATGCTGACGTTCTTCTGAAGAACCCTCCTGACTACGCCCTGACCCGAACACGTCGGGCAGGGGTCGCGGATTATCTTTCCGCGCCCTCCGCAGCGGTCGCAGGTCTTGGTCGTCTGGAAAACCCCGAGCGGGGTGCGCTGGTTTATTCTTACATTTCCCGTGCCTCGGCAGTCGGGGCAGGTCTCTGCTCCGCTGCCCGCCTTGGCGCCAGTGCCCGAGCATGCCGAGCACCTTTCAAGCCTGTTCACGCGGATATCTATGCCCGTGCCCTTGCAGGCCTCCATAAACGAGATCTGAACGCTCGTCTTGATGTCCTGACCCTTTCTCGGCGAGTTGGGGTTCTGGCGCTGGCCTGTAAATCCTCCGCCGAAAAAGCTCTCGAAGATATCGCCGATATCGTCAAAGCCGCCCGAGAATCCTCCCGATGAGAACCCTCCGAACCCTCCGCCGCCTTGGCCCGCGGCATAAGACGGGTCGACGCCCGCAAAGCCGAATTGGTCGTATTTTGCGCGCTTTTCCCTGTCGGAAAGAACGTCGTAAGCCTCGTTGACCTCTTTCATCCTGGCTTCGGCTTCCTTGTCGTCGGGGTGAAGGTCGGGGTGGTATTTTTTTACCATCGCGCGGTAAGCCTTTTTGAGCTCGTCGTCGCTTGCGCCCTTTTGGACGCCCAAGACCTCGTAATAATCTCTCTTGTCTGCCATAAATACTCTCCGTTATTCAGGTTTTATCGCTCCCGCAGGACGCGTGGATCTGCGGCATTGGGGGACCCTTTCGCAGGTCCCCCGTTTTTTATCAGTTATTGAAGTTTGTGTCGACGTAGTCGTCGTTCGGGTTTCCGCCCTGAGCGCCGCCCTGAGGCCCGCCCTGCTGGCCGTTCTGCGCGGCGGCCTGATAGACCTTTGTCGCGACCTGACCGAAGACGGTTTCAAGCTCTTTCTGCCTTGACTTGATGAGCTCTATATCCGTGCCCTTGAGGGCTTCCTCGAGCGCCGAGATCTTTGCCTCGACGTCGGCCTTTTCGGAGGGGTTCACCTTGTCGCCGAAGTCCTCAAGAGACTTCTTGCACTGGAAGACCATCTGGTCGGCCGAGTTGCGGGCGTCGACGTCCTCTCTTCTCTTCTTGTCCTCGGCGGCAAAGCGCTCGGCGTCCTTGACTGCCTTGTCGATGTCGTCCTTGGACATGTTCGAGGAGGATGTGATGGTGATGTTCTGCTCCTTGCCCGTGCCGAGGTCCTTCGCCGAAACATGGACGATGCCGTTGGTGTCGATGTCGAAGCTTACCTCGATCTGAGGTACTCCTCTCGGGGCGGGGGCGATGCCGTCAAGCTTGAACATTCCGAGCTGCTTGTTGTCCTTCGCAAACTCGCGCTCGCCCTGTAAAACAACGATATCGACGGCGGGCTGGTTATCGGCAGCGGTAGAGAAGACCTGCTTGCGGTTGCAAGGAATGGTGGTGTTTCTCTCGATTATCTTGGTGCAGACGCCGCCGAGGGTCTCGATTCCGAGGGAAAGCGGGGTGACGTCGTTGAGGACGAGGCTTGAATCGATATCGCGGTTCATGATGCCGCCCTGAATCGCGGCGCCGAGGGCAACACATTCATCGGGGTTGATGCCCTTGAACGGCTCTTTGCCCGTGATTTTTCTCACTGCCTCAACGACGGCGGGGATTCTTGAAGAACCGCCGACCATCAGGACCTTATTGATCTGAGAGGTGGTGAGGCCCGAGTCGGAGAGCGCCTGGCGGACAGGGCCCATCGTCGCCTCGACAAGATCAGCGGTGATCTCGTTGAATTTGGCCTGAGTGAGCGTGTAGTCGAGGTGCTTGGCGCCCGTGGCGTCGGCAGTTATGAACGGCAGATTGATGTTCGAGGTGGGAACGTTAGAAAGCTCGATCTTGGCCTTTTCGGCGGCCTCCTTAAGCCTCTGCATAGCCATTTTGTCGCCCGAGAGGTCGATGCCGTCGGTCTTTTTGAACTCGGCAACCAAAAGGTCGATTATTCTCTGGTCGAAGTCGTCGCCGCCGAGACGGTTGTTGCCCGCCGTCGCGAGGACTTCGGTGACGCCGTCGCCCATCTCGATGATAGAAACATCGAAGGTGCCGCCGCCGAGGTCATAGACCATTATCTTCTGGTCCTCTTCCTTGTCGATTCCGTAGGAGAGCGCCGCGGCCGTGGGCTCGTTGATGATTCTTCTGACGTTGAGGCCCGCGATCTGGCCCGCGTCCTTTGTCGCCTGGCGCTGAGAGTCGGTGAAGTAGGCGGGAACGGTGATTACAGCCTCGGTGACCTTTTCGCCGAGATAGGCCTCGGCGTCGGTCTTGAGCTTCTGAAGAATCATCGCGGAGATTTCCTGCGGGGTATAGCTCTTTCCGCCCATATGAGCCTTATAGTCCGAGCCCATGTGGCGCTTGATCGAGATGACGGTGTTATCAAAGTTGACGACCGCCTGACGCTTTGCGACCTGGCCGACAAGCCTGTCGCCGTTTTTAGATACGCCGACCACCGACGGGGTGGTTCTTGCGCCTTCGCTGTTGGGGATAACTACTGCCTCGCCGCCCTCCATGACGGCTACACATGAGTTGGTTGTACCTAAGTCGATACCGATGATTTTAGACATATTGAATTACTCCTTTTTAAAATATAAATATGTTGGTTTGTAAGCTTTGTTTATCAGTTCGCGATGACCACCGTTGCGTGGCGGATAACCTTGTCTTTGAGCTTATAGCCCTTCTGATATACCGCTGCTACGGTGTTCTCGCCGAGCTTTTCGTCGTCGATGTGGCTTACCGCGTTTTCAACCGTCGGGTCAAACTGCTCGCCGACGCGTGAAATTTCCTCGATTCCGAGCTTTTTAAAGGCGTTCGAGAGCTGGTCGTAGATCATCATCACGCCCGCCTTATACTTCTCGTCGGCGGTTTCGGCGTTCGCGGCGCGCTCAAAGTTATCGGCGAGCGGCAAAAACGCCTCGACGGTGTTCGCGACCGCCTCGGGGTAAATTTCGGCGCGCTCTTTGGCGCTTCGCTTGCGATAGTTGTCAAACTCGGCAAGAAGCCTCAGATATTTGTCGCGAAGATCGGCGTTCTCGGCCTTAAGCTTGTCGGCCTCGCTGATCTCGGGCTCCTTCTCGGACTCCTTTTCCTGTTCCTTCGCCTCCTCCTCGGGGGCTTCCTTCGGCTCTTCGGCCTCGGGCTCTTTGATTACCTTCTCTTCTTCAGTCATATTCAGTCCTCGCTTATATCATTATCTTCGCCATGGGTGTCTATCTGTTCGGGCGCGCCCGATGAGAGCATCTCCGATATCTTCTCGGCAAAATATTCGACGTAGGGAATGACCTTTTTATAGTCTATCCTCATCGGCCCTATCAGCCCGAGGTGCCCCGCGACCTCGCCGTCTTTCAGGAATTCGGAGCTTATCAGGCTTGAATTGCCGATGATGAAATCGTCGTCCTCCTCCGAGAACATCACATGAATCCCGCTGAAGCTGTCGTCGACAAGCTTGTGAAGGTCGTCGCTGCGGTCGATGAACGAGATCACGTCGCTTTGGTCGAAGTCGGAGCACTGGAGAAGATTCTTCATTCCCGCGACGTTTACCTCGTGCCGCGTTATCTCCCTCGTCATGTCGAACACACCGCGGATAAGCGGCGAAAGGGTCAGCAGATAGGTGCCCATCGCGGTCTCAAGCTTTTCAAGCATCTCCTCGCTTAAAACCTCAAGAGGAACGCCCTCAAGGTTCTCCCTCACAAACTTTGAGAAGTAGTCGAGGTGCTCCTGAGTCAGGTCGATCTCGACCCGACAGGTGCGGTTCTTGATCTTTCCGTTCGAGGCGATCAGCAGAAGAACATAAAGCCTTTTGCCGGTCGGTATTACCTCGACCTTTGAGATTACCGAGAATTTCGGGCTTTCGCTTGAAACAAAGGTCGCGTATTTTGTCAGCTCGGCAAGGGCGTTTGTCGCCGATTGAACGATGCCCTCCTCGGAATATTCGTCCTTCGGGAGCAGCTCGTCAAGATGCCTTCGTTCCTCCTCGGAAAGCGGGTTGGTCTTTAAAAGCCTGTCGACATAAAGGCGGTAGCCGTTATATGTCGGCACCCTGCCCGCCGAGGTGTGAGGCTGTTCAAGATAGCCCTGCTTTTCAAGCTCGGCCATCTCGTTGCGAATGGTTGCGCTTGAGGTGTTGATGTATTTCATTATCGCCTTTGAGCCCACGGGCTCGCCCGTGACGATGTATTCATCGACGACGGCCGCAAGAATCCGAAGCTTTCTGTCGTCCACTTTTCGCGCCCCCTTTTGGCAGTTAAAGACACTGTTTGTTAGCACTCTTTTTTCCTGAGTGCTAATTATAGTATACCCCGTTTTTTGCGAATGTCAATAGTTTTTTAAAAATTTTTTAAAATTTCTTTCTTTCCCCGATTCCGACATCTTTTTTGCGGGCAGGCTGTTAAAGTATCACGGTGAAAGGGGGCCGAGCATATGCCCGTTTATATATCGGAAAACCCGTCGGGAACGCTTATCGCAAAGCTCACGGGTGAAATTGACCACCACACCGCAAGGTGGCTCAGAATGGACATCGACACCGCGATTCAGGACAGATCGCCAGAAAAGCTTCTTCTTGATTTTTCGGGTGTGAGCTTTATGGACAGCTCGGGGGTCGGGCTTGTGATGGGAAGATACAGGAATATGTCCGAGCGGGGCGGAAAGGTAGCGCTTGTGAACATGCCCGAATATATAGAAAAGGTGATGAGCCTTGCGGGCATGGACAGACTGCTCGGCGGAAAGTGAGGGAGGAAGATGAAAAAACCGCAGAACGAGATGAAGCTTATCTTTCCGAGCCTCTCGGAGAACGAGCGGCTCGCAAGAGTGGCGGTCGGCGGGTTCATTACCCCGAAAAACCCGCGAATGGACGAGCTTAACGACATCAAGACGGCGGTGAGCGAGGCGGTGACAAACTGCATAGTTCACGCATACCGCGACACCGTCGGGCTTATCGAGCTAACCGCAAGGCTATGCGACGACGTTGTGTACATAAAAATCCGCGACCGAGGCTGCGGGATAGAGGACGTAAAAAGGGCGATGGAGCCCCTGTTCACGACTCTGCCCGACGAGGAGCGCTCGGGCCTCGGGTTTTCGGTGATGGAGAGCTTCACGGACAGCGTTAAGGTAAAGAGCAAATTGGGCTCGGGCACAACAGTCGTTTTGGTAAAGAAGCTCCGAACAAGAATATGAGGGGTCTATGTATATTACCAATGAAGCCTTTGCCGAAAGCGTCACCGTTGAGGACAACCTCGGGCTTGTAAGGCTTTGCGCAGGGCGGTTCTGCAACCGCGGAATAGAGTATGAGGAGCTTTACAGCGCGGGCTGCATGGGGCTTGTCAAGGCGGTGAAAGCCTTCGACAAAAACAGGGGCGTGCGCTTTTCAACCTATGCGGTGCCCGTGATTCTCGGCGAGATAAGGCGGCTTTTTCGCGACGGCGGCGCGGTGAAGGTCTCGCGAAGTTTAAAGGAAAAAGCGCTGAGGATTTCGCGGGAGGCGGGCAGGCTTGAACACTCGCTCGGGCGCGAGCCGACCGTCTCGGAGATCTGCGAGATCACGGGGTTTTCGCCCGAAGAGGTCGCCGAGGCCACATGCGTGATGCAGCCCGTTGTAAGCCTCACCCGCGAAACCGACGACGGCGAGCGCGAGCTTGATATACCCGTTGAGGCGCCCGACGTCAGGATAACCGACTCGATCGCGCTGTCGCAGGCGCTTGAAAGCCTTGATGACCGCGACCGCAAGCTTATTTACTGCCGATTTTTCGCGAGCCTCACCCAACAGCAGACCGCCGAACGCCTCGGCATGACGCAGGTGCAGGTATCAAGAAGGGAGAAAAAAATTCTGCTGTATCTCAGGCAGAAGATGGAGTGACGGCATAAAAAAGCAGCCTTGCGGCTGCTTTGTTTTTTTCATCTTAAATCTTGAAACATTTCTGCACGGCTTTGAGGGTGCCGAGGACGAGGATGGGGTGCTGTTTATCCATCGGGATATCGGGGGTGATCATCGTCAGAACGCCGTTTTCACGGATCGCGATGATGTTGAGCCCGTACTTTTTGCGGATATCAAGCTGGACGACAGTCTTGCCCTGCCAGTCGTCGGGGACGGTGAGCTCGAAGATGTCGATATCGCCCTCAAGCTCGATATAATCGCGGATATGGTCTGAGGTGCACCTCACCGCTGTCCATGCGGCAAGCTGTTTCTCGGGATAGATGACCTCGTCGGCGCCGTTTCTCAGCAGGAATTTTTCCTGAACCCCGCGCGAGGCCCTCGCGATGACACGCTTTGCGCCGAGATCTTTTAAAAGGCAGGCCGTTTCGAGAGAATTCTGAAAATCATCGCCGATGGTGACGATGCAGGCGTCGAAATTCTTTATTCCGAGGCTTTCAAGAAAGCTCCTGCTTGTGCTGTCGCCGATTTGGGCGTTAGTGACAAAGGGCAGCGCCGAGTTGACGCGCTCCTCGCTGATATCGACCGCCATGACCTCGTGGCCGAGCTCGTTGAGCTTTACCGCGATGTGCCGCCCGAACCTTCCGAGACCGATTATAAGAACAGATTTCATTTTAGACCTCCTGAATTGTTATTTTATGTTAATGATGAGCGGGTTTACATGATGATTTCAGATTGAAAGTATTGCTCTGTAAATTTGATTTGCTCAGCTATTTCTGCTTCGGTAAATGAAATTTCAGCGGGGCAGACTACCCATTTTTCCTCGACGTCGTCCGCTCGGTGAACGATCGCGATTATTTTGCCCGTAAGCATTTCAACAGGCTCATTTACCCCTAAAATGTATGCGTCCTGCTCTTCGCCGTCGGGCGCAATTATCCCCTCAATATATCCGTAGTTGACGGGATAGCGCATGTCCTTGTGCTCGGGGTGAAAGCTTCCGAGAGGCCTGTCAACTGTAACCGTAACAATATCTCCGATCATTTTTATACCTCTGATTTCTGACATCTTACTTCTGATTTTCTGACATCAGCCGACCGTGAGCTTTTCCTGCGGGAGCGTCGCGGGGGAATTTTTCTTGCCCGAGAGAGCCGCAAATATTATCGTGAGGCCGCCGACTCTGCCGAAATACATCAAAAGAATTAAAATAGCGCGGGAAAGATGGCCGAGCGTCGGGGTTATGCCGAGCGTCAGGCCGACTGTTCCGACCGCAGAAGCCGTCTCGAACAGGCAGGCGCCGAGGGGCAGGGCCTCGACTCGCGAAATTATACAGCCGCCGCCGATAAACAGCCCTAAATACATCGTTAAAATGCTGCCCGCCTGACGAACCGTATCTTCGCCGATTCTTCGGCCGAAGAAATGCGTGTGCTCGCGGTTTCGGAATACCGAGAGAGAGGTCGAGATCATCACCGCAAGGGTGGTGGTCTTGAAGCCGCCCGCCGTCGACCCGGGCGAGCCGCCGACAAGCATCAGAAGAATCATCACCGCGAGGCCCGCGCCGCTCATCAGCGTGAGATCGACCGTATTAAAGCCCGCCGTTCTCGCCGTCACCGACTGGAAAACAGACGCCCAAATTCTGTCGCCGATGGGCAGATCGCCAAACTCAAAGAAGAAAAAGCATACCGCGGGAAGGATTATCAGCAGCGACGAGGTCACTAAAATTACCTTGGTCTGCATTCTGTATTTCTTGATGTGAAGCTTGTTTGTGCCGATGTCTTCCCATGTGAGGAAGCCTATTCCGCCGATCACGATAAGCGCCATCACCGCGATGTTTATAATCGGGCTTCGCGCAAAACCCGTCAGCGAGGAGTAGGGCGAGTTCACGCCCATGAGGTCGAAACCAGCGTTGCAAAACGCCGACACCGAGTGGAAAACGCTGTACCAGATTCCCCTGCCGACGCCGAATTCTCGGATAAACACGGGAGACATCACGACAGCGCCCGCAAGCTCGAATATCGCGGTGAGCTTTAAAATAAAACCCGTCAGGCGGACGATGCCGCCGACCTGATGAGCCGATATAGCCTCCTGCATGGTCGCGCGCTGCCGCAGACTTATTTTTTTGCCCGAGAGGCTCGTGATCGCGACCGCAAGGGTGACTATGCCCATTCCGCCGATCTGGATCATCAGAAGTATCACCGCCTGGCCGAACCCCGACCAGTATGTCGCGGTGTCATGGACGACAAGGCCCGTTACGCAGCAGGCGGACGTTGCGGTGAAAAGGGCATCGGCGAACGGCGCGCCCTCGCCGTCGCTTGTGGCAAACGGCAGACAGAGCAGAACCGCACCGACCAAAATCGCGGCGGCAAAGCCGATAATTATTATCTGAGATGTGGTAAGCTGTTTTTTTATCTTCATGGTTTTCTCCGAAATTGAACTGGGTTTTGTATATTTTACCACTTTTGCGAGGGGAAGTCAATATGAGGGGAAGAAACTGATGTGGCCTAAACGGCCACATCAAGAAGTTAGAAGTTAGAAATTAGAATTTAGATGTTAGAGTTTCAAGGTGTCGCCTACGGCGACGTTTTCAAATACTGAGGATAATGTGTGCGGAATGGACGTTCTCGGAGAGATGGGTTAAGGTTCATGCCCCCGCCCCTCGAGGGGCGGGGGCGTTGGTATGTGACAGTTAGCGCGAAAGTTTGGCGGGGGTGGGGTGCAAGCGACGCCCAAGACTTTGAAATAAAGGTCACATTTGTCAGCGTCGCCGCGAGCCCGCCTGCGGCGGTCTCCCAAAATGTGCGGAGCGGTAAGGATAGCATGAGCGGAGCGAATACCTTTTTATAGTTCAGCTTTCCTCGCCGAAATCGCTCCATTCGATCCTGATGGTTAAAATGCTGCCGTTCATCTCGGCGCTGATTTTGCCGCCCATGCGCTCGGTGAGCTCCTTCGCGATGGCAAGGCCGAGGCCCGTTGAATTTCTCGCCGCCTCGACAGAAAAGAACCTGTCGAAGAGCTTGCCGACATCAACGCCGCTGAGGTTTTCGGCGGTGTTTGAAAACTCTACCGAACCGTCGGGGCTCATCTTCACAACAAGGTCGCCGTCGGAGTATTTGAGCGCGTTGCCGAGAATATTCCCGAAAACACGAGAAAGCGCCTCGCGGTCAAGGCATCGCACGATTTTTTCATCGGGCATGGTTATCTCGGGGCTGATTCCCCTCTCGACAAACGCGCCGTAAAGCCCCGCGATGCTCTCTTCAAGAACCGCGCCGATGTCGGTAGGCAGGGGCTCCTCGCCCTCGGAGGCCGAGATTATGACCGAATATCTGAAAAGCTCCTCGGTGAGCCGCCGCATCGCCTCGGCACGGTTTTCAATTCTTGAGATATACCGCCCGACCTGCTCGCTTTTTTCCTCGCGGTGCAAAAGCTCAAGATATCCGTAAATCGCCGTCAGGGGCGTGCGCAGGTCGTGAGAAATGTTCGTCACCGCCTCTTTGAGCTCGTGGTCGCCGTCGGTGAATTTTCTCTCGAGGCGACGAAGCTCCCGAAGCTGTCGGTTGAGCTCTGAGGCGAGCTCGCGAACCGCCCTGTCGCCCGAATTGACCGATATCAGCGTGTTGGTATCCTCGCCGATGAGTTCGGCAAAATCGCGGCAGACGCCCCTCATACTCTTTCTCACCGAGAAATATTTCGCCGCGAAGAAAATCGCCGCGCAGCCCGCAGCAAAGCTTAAAATCACAGTCACGGAGCACCCCTCACAATCTTCCCGCTTTTTTCGTATTCGGTGGGGCCGAGGATATCGCGCCGACAGAGGCTGCGCAGGCGGGAGGATAGCTCGGTGAGATCGGCTTGGCGCATGGCCTCGGGGGAAATTTCGGAGAGCTCGGCAAGGGAGCTGCCGATGGGGATATCGGCGGTTTTACGGCACTCGCGGAGCACCTCGGCACCCCTTTCGCTGAGCGCGAGCACTCGCGCATACGGCGGCTCGAACATGTCGTCAAGGCGTATTCCGAGCGCTGCCGCGAGCGTCGCACGCCTGACCCTCGCGAGGGTGAAATTACGGCTCTTGACCTTGGCGTAAAACTCTGAAAGGCCTGAAGCGCGGCGGGAGGCGGCAAAGAACCTTCCCGCAAGCTCGCCGCAGCAGGGAGTTTTCGCAAAATCTTCCTTGGACATCGCAGAAAGGCGGAAGAGTATCGCGCGTTCGCCGTTTTCGATGAACGAGAGGTCGCTTCTGTCGACCGAACAGCCCAAAAATTCATCGGCACTGCCGCCATCGCGGAGAATTTCTCTTATCTTTGAGGCCGAGGCATAGCCGCCCGCCGTCTTTTCGCCGTCGTGCTCGACGGTTCTTTTTATCGCGAGGGGTTGAATCCCGCTGTCGCCGAGGGCGCGAAGATATTCGAGCGCAAGGGTGTTGTTTCTTCCGACGATTATTTCGGCCGCCCTTTCGCCGAGGGCCTTTGCCGCCGCTTGGGGATAAGTCAGGCCCGCGGACATCAGCAGCTTTATTCTCTGCTCGCCGCCTTTCAGGGCTTCGAGGGCCACATAGAGCGCGCCGATATCGTCGTTTTCAGCGCCGAAGGAGAGCATACTTACGCAGCCGAGCCTTTTGATAATTCCGACGCCCGCCCTTGCGAAATCTCTCGCCGCGCTGAGGGCGTATTGGGGCGGGAGCTCAAGGACAAGATCGGCACCGCCCATGACGGCAGCCCTCGCCCTGAAATGGGCGTCAAGAACGGCGACATCGCCGCGCTGGACCACCGAGGGGCTCATCACCGCGACAATATGCGTCGCGCCAGCCTCACGGGTCTTCTCGATGTGATACCTATGGCCCGAGTGGAACGGGTTGTATTCCGCGATTATGCCCGCGATCTTCACTTTTCCTCACCCTTGTATTTTCTTATGTAGTTAAACAAATAAAGCTGGGCGATGCCCTGAGTCTCCCTGAATTTTTCGGGGAAGCCGCCCTTATAATATTCCTCCATGACGCGCTTTATCCAGACATCGACGGGGAAAGCCTCGGTCATGTACATTCCGCTGAGAAGAACGCAGTCGGCAACCTTCGGGCCGACGCCCTTTATCTTCATCAGCTCGGCCTTGGCCTGCTCATAGGGCAGCTTCGCGACGCTTTCAAGGTCGACTTCCTTTGAGGCGACCTTTTTCGCGGCATCGATGACATAGCCCGCGCGAAAGCCCGCCCGAAGATAGCCGAGGCTCTCGGGGGTTTCTTTTGAGAGCTCATCGGCGGTCGGAAATCTTCCGTAATGCTCGGCAAGGCGCGCCGTTATGCCCTTTATCCTTGCGATGTTGTTGTTCGACGAAAAGACAAAGCAGACAAGCGCCTCCCAGCTGTCCTGCCGAAGAAGCCTTATCCCTCGCGAGAATTCGCATGCGGCCTTTAAGGTTTCGTCTTCGGAGTAGAGCTTTCGCAGCGCCGAGTAATCGGTCTCGAGGTCGAAATAGGGCACCCAGACATTAAGAAAATCCTCCTCGGTGGTGTTCTTGAGGATAAATTCGCCGTCGGAACCCGAAATTTCGAGCGCCTTGTCAAGGCAGTGGCCGAAATATCTGTTCTCGCCGATCTTGTCCCAGCGAAAGGTCTGGCCCGTGTCCAAAACATCGTCAAGAACAAGGTCGTCCTCATATAAAATTATATCGCTGCCCGATACACTGTATCTCATAAAATCACCCCGCGGCACTTGTAATTAAAACCGAAATATATTATAATATATCCGCAGGCTTTTTTCAAGCCGGACCGACATTTATTTCACGAAAGGGAGGAAACATCTTGAGAGAAAGTATTCTTACCATACCCGTAAACGAGATCTTCGAGCCGAAGGAGGGCTGCCCTGTCTGCCGAATGCGCGATATGCTTGAAAAGCGCACCGTTGAATATATCATGGGCGCGGCGATGATGGAGCCCGACGTTCGCATCGAGACCAACCGCCTCGGCTTCTGCAAGACGCACTTCGATATGATGCTTAAACAGAAAAACAGGCTTTCCCTCGCGCTGATGCTTCAGACAAGGCTTGAGACCCTTAAGAACGATGTTTTTTCAAAGCCCTCTCTCTTCGAGAATAAGCAGAAAAAGGTCAAGTCGCTCTCAAAGGTCAATTCGACCTGCTTTGTGTGCTCTAAGACCGATTGGGCGATGGAGCGCCTTATGGTGACTGTATTTGAGCTTTATAAGACCTCGAAGGAGTTCAGGGAGCTTTTCAAACAGCAGGAATTTATCTGTATGCCGCACTGCGAGATGCTCTGCACACTCGCCGAGAAGGAGCTTGACAAACGCACCGCGCCCGATTTCCGCGACGACTGCCTTGCCCTCGCGGGGAAATATATCGAGACGCTTTACGGCGATGTTTCGCACTTCTGCAAGATGTTCGACTATCGCAACAACGGCGAGAACGCCGACTGGGCAAATTCGCGCGATTCGGTCGAGAGGACCGTAGGTTTCCTGACCTCAAGAATGCCCGGGTAATTTTATGCAGACTTTTGAATAACAGTCCGAAAAATCGTACTTCGATAGTTTAGACCCTTGAAAAACCGCCGCTCTTTCTCATCGGCTTTTTGCCGAGAGGGGGCGGCAGAAAAATTTCGGTCGAACGAAGAATCGCGGGTTTGCGGGGCGATTTTCTTCGGCAGCGGGGCGGTTTTCGGAAGAACCGTCGAAAAAAGTTGAATAAAGAATTTTTTACCGACTGTATAACCCGAAAATCGCGGCGGTTGAAAATTCAAAGCCGAAAACCCGCTCTTTTCCAACAATTCAACGGCTTTCTCAACAATTCAGGGCGGTAAACTCAAAAATAATCAACCGTTTCAACATAGTTTTCAACATGGGCGTTGAATGTTGCTTATACAGAATGTATACAAGCCCGCGCCCTCGGGCATAATCAATAGCGGAAAATACCATTGATAGCCAAAGGAGCGAGGAATAAAATGTTAAAGGGTGTTACCAAAAGGATCGTCGAGATTAAAAACCCGACGAGCGATTATTTTGAACGCGCCGTGCTTTATCTTCGGCCGAACGGGCAGCTGCCCGAGGGGAGCAGCGCCGAAAAGCTCGCGGAGGAATATCTCAGCGCTGTCGACCCGAATTCGGGGAGCAGCAGGAGGGATCTGAGGCTTTTGGTGGCGGTTTTATCGCTGAGCCTCGGGCTTTCGCTGACGGCGCTGGCGGTGCTGTTGGTTCTTTTCACAAAAATCTGACAGATATTTTGGCGATGTTTCCCGAAAAAAGGGCTTTTCAAATTGAAAATTTTATGCTATAATAATTTTGTATAATTTTGATTTTTTGTAAGGAAACAGCTTATGGACAGAAAACCGCTTGACAAAGCCGAAAAAAGCCGCGGCGAAAATGAGCTTATCATCGGGCGAAACCCAGTTATCGAGGCACTTAAGGCCGAGCGCCCCATCGACTGCGTATATATTTTCGGCGAGGGCGGCTCGATCGGGCTGATAAAAAAGCTTGCGAAGGAAAAGGGCGCGGTCGTTAAACAGGTCACTCAGCAGAAGCTTGACGCGATGAGCGGCGGGGCTTCGCACCAAGGGGTGATCGCGACGGGCGCCTGCGCGGAGTATGTCGAAATAAAGGACATTCTCAACATCGCGAAAGAAAAGAACGAACCGCCGTTTGTGATAATCTGCGACGAGATCGAGGACCCGCACAACCTTGGCGCTATCATCAGGACCGCGGAGTGCTCGGGCGCGCACGGGATAATCATTCCGAAGCGAAGGTCGGCGTCGCTCGGCGGAACGGTGTCGAAGACATCGGCGGGGGCGGCAAGCCTTGTGCCCGTGGCGAGAGTGCCGAATATTCCCGCTGCTCTTGACGAGCTTAAAGAGGCGGGGCTTTGGATTTACGGCACCGACGCGTCGGGCGAGGATTATCGCGAGACGGATCTCAGAGGGCCTGTCGGGCTTGTGATCGGCTCGGAGGGGTTCGGGCTCGGGAGGCTGGTCGCTCAAAAATGCGATTTTATGCTGAGGCTGCCGCTTAAAGGAAGAATAACATCGCTGAACGCCTCTGTCGCCGCGGGGATCTTTATGTATGAGGTCCTGAGACAGAGGGAGAAGTGAATCGGCTCGGCAAAACGGCCATATAAAGAGGAGGACAACTATGTCAGACAAGAATTTTTCGGTCGACGATATCATCAATGAGTATTCGGACAAGGCGCCGCGCAAAAAAATCAGCGAGGAATCGCTTGACCTTGACAAACTCATAAACAGCCTCGGCCACCACGATAAAGAGGCCGCGAGCGCTAAGGTCGGCCCGAAAACCGAGCTCATTGAGGACGTTTTGGAGATCGGCGACAATAAATATGCCTTCACGCCCGAGGAGGAAAAGCCAGCTGTTCCGACCGACACCTCGGAGATATCGAAAAAGCTCACCGAGGCTATCAGGGCAGAGGAAGAGACAAATGTTGAAATGCAGATAGACGGGCTCAGGCAGGCAAAGCGCACCGAGCAGGGCACCGATGTTCTTGAAAAGGTTCTTGAGGAGCAGCAAGAGCATCACCCGCACGTTGAGGAAGAGCCGCCCCGCGTGACGCCAGTTGAAGAGAGCGTTAAGCGCACCGAGCAGCCCGTGAGGCCGCTTCGGGAGAACGGCTCGAACACCGCGATTATGGAGGGGCTGTTAAAGCTCAAAAAAGAGCGCGGAGCACCGAAGCACCGCGAATCGAAGGTTCCGCCCGTGAATCGCGCATCGATTGACGACATTGAGCTTGACATAGACTCGAAGATTTTGCCGAACACCGAGATAGGGCTTGACGACAACGCCACCGACGAGGAGCGCCTCGCTTATCTCAACGCAAAAAGAAGAGAGCGGGTCAAGCAGTTTGTGCTGTCATCGGACGAAGAGGAGGACGAGCCGAAGAAAAAGAGCGGCGTCACCGACTTCACCAACTTTGAACAGGCAAAGGAGATGGCGGGGAATATCTCGTCGCTTAAGGCAAGCCTTGTCGTGAGGCTCTGCGTGCTGCTGACAGCTTCGATAGTTTCGGCTTATATAACCATCGCGAACGACCTCGGCCTGCCGCTTATTTCGCTTCTCTCAAAGGCAGAGAATCAGGGAATGCCCTACTTATTTGTAAACGTCGTTTTGGGGCTTGCGGCCTGCTTTGTTTCGTATACAGTTCTTGCGGTCGGGCTTAAAAAGCTCTTCACCCTTAAGGCCGACAGCGACAGCCTTGCCGCAGTGACTTCGCTTTTAAGCGTTGTTTCGGGCATCGCGCTTCTGACCGACACCGAGCTGGTTCAGCTCTCGACCGCGAATATTTACATCAGCGTCGCGATAATCGGGCTTCTTATAAATACCGTCGGAAAGCTTCTTATCGTCAGCCGAACCGAGCGTAACTTCCGCTATGTCTCGGGCGGGTATTCTAAATACGCAGTGATGCACATCGACGACGAGGACGTCGCCTCGAAGTTCACTAAAGGCGCGCTGACCGACTTCCCGTCGCTGACGACCTCGCGCAAGACGGAATTTGTGAGCGACTTCATCAAGAACAGCTATTCGGCCGATATGACCGACACGTTCTGCCGCTACTACGTTCCCGTGATAACCGTCATCTCGCTGATTGTCGGCGTGATCTCGGCGTTCCTGCACCCCGAAAACATCAACACGGGCACAAGAATGCTGATGTTCGGGCTTTCATGCGCGGCGGGAACCTGCGCAATATGCTCGGCCGCGGGAATGATGCTTGTCGCGAATATTCCGCTCGCAAAGGGCTCGAAGAAATATCTTCAGGCCTCGGCCGTGATGCTCGGCTACTCGGCGGTGGATAAATTCTCGGACACCAACTCGCTTCTCATCGACGCCGTTGACCTATTCCCCGACGGAATGGTCGAGATCATAAACATCAAGCCCGCAAAGAAAACGCCGATCGAGGACGGTATCATTTACGCCGCTTCGCTTTGCTGCCAGACCGAGAGTATTCTTCGCCCGACATTCTATAAGATGATAAAGGGCAAGACCGAAATGCTCTTCCCTGTTGAAAGCTATCTCTATGAGGACGGGCTCGGGCTTTTGGGGTGGATTCAGAATAAGCGCGTTCTCTTCGGAAACCGCGCGCTTATGGAGAGCCATTCGATTGAGGGACTGCCCTCGCCCGAAAAAGAGGCGCAGTATGCAAAGGACGACTCGAACCTGCTCTATCTCTCGATAGGCGGCTCGCTGGCGATGATTTTCGTTGTGAAGCTTAAGGCCTCGATACCCGTCGCAAAGGCGCTGAGGGACCTTGAAAAACAAAACATCACCGTTATTCTTCGTTCGGTCGATTCGCTTCTGAGCATTTCGCGCATCGCGGAGCTTTTCTCGGTCGCGCCGAATATGTTCAAGCTCCTGCCGTTCAGGTTCCATAGCGAATATGACGAGCAGACCTCTTACGTCGAGAAGATGTCGACGCCGATGGTTTATTCGGGGCACTTCTCTTCCCTCGCGATGCTGCTCATCGGCACAAAGAGACTTCAGAGAAGCACCGCCGTCGGCATCGGAATTCAGCTTCTCTCCGCGATTTTGGGCGTGATACTCTCGGTGGTGTTCGCGCTGATCGGAATTTTCACGGGGGTGCTGAGCGGCTCGACGGTAATCGCCTATACGCTTATATTCGTTATCATCACCGTGATCGTTCAGGCGGTTCAGAAGACCTGATCTCAGAAAAAATATCAAAGGACGCAATATTTTGCGTCCTTTTTTCGTATTACAATCAGAGGTGATTTTTTATGAAAAAATTTGTTTTGATTTTTCTTGCGATGCTTTTGCTATGCTCCTGCGCGAATGAGCCCGAAAAGCCCGAGACCCCGCCCGTGAGCGGCGGAGAAACCGCCGAGGAAGTTATATCGGCGCCGCCCGAAAGCGATGAACCCGACGAGGTCGCTGAGCTTGTAAAAACCCTCGCCGACGCGGGGCTTGAAGTCAGCGTTCGCGAGGAGGACATCGGAAGCATAAGCTTTGAGGGCTTTGAGCACTCGCCAGTGAGCGGATATATTGTCGAAATCAGCGGCGGCGAGCCCGTTTATATACGGCTTTACGACAGCCCCGAGACCGCCTCGGACGAAGCCTCAAACTACGGCCCCGACGGCAGCGAATACGGCTTTGAAAACGGCGGAATGATCATCGACTATGCCGCGCCTGTTCACTTCTGGCTCTCGGGCCGCGCGATAATCGAGTACGGCTCGTTTGACGGCGCCGTCGCAAAGATCATCAGCGAAACATACGGCGAGCAGTTCGCGGGGAATGAAATTTCGGAGAGCGACGACGTTTCTTTCGCTTATTCTCAGGTCGAGGCATCGGTCGGAGAGACAGAGCTTTCAACCGCGGAATATATCGGGACGAGAGCGCGGCTTAAAGAATATTATCGGGCGCTTGAAAACAGCCGGTTCCGGTCGCCGTATGACGGGCCGCAGCTTTCAGAATTTGAGGAAAAGCTCGCCGACTACACCGAGGATTGGTTTAAAGACCACGCGCTGATAGTCGTTCACGCGATAAGCCCCTCGAGCCCCGCCGAATTCAGGGTCGAGAGCGTTACGCATGACGAAGCGGGGTATAAGGTCGAGATAGCCCTCGAAGCGGGAGAGAACACCGCGCAGGTTGAAAAGCTTATTCTCGTTGAGCTCGACGGCGCGGGCGTCGACGGGGAAATAAATGTCGACGCGGTAGGCGACGGGATTTCAACCTTCGCTTACGCCTTCGGGGAAACCGCACCGAGGCTTGACATCGAGACATTGAAAGAAATTTTAAAGCGGGATTATACGCTTCGGGACTTCGACGGCTTTGACTTCGACGAACCGAGCGGCGAAACATTTTGCAGAAGATATTTTCTTCGGGACAGCGGATTTCTTCTGATGATTTATTCCGATGACCCCGACGGCGGCGGGATAAGCAAAATGCTGCTTTTAAGGACATACCCCGACGGCGAGGAAGCCTGCGAGATCGGGAGGGACGACTTGGAGGAATTTTTGAAAGAGCAGGGGTATGGCGAATAAAAAACAAATCTGCGGCCGAGGTATCGGTCGCATTTTGTCAGCGGTTTTTCATTGACACGGCCGGAAAAGAGTAGTATAATTTCGGTAGAACATCAAAGGAGGCGAAGATATGCCCGATAAGAATAAAGGTCAGCGGGTTATCGCAGAGAACCGCGCGGCAAGGCATGATTATTTTGTTCTTGAGGCTTTCGAGACGGGAATTGAGCTTGTCGGCACCGAGGTCAAGTCGATTCGCTGCGGCGGGGTAAACCTTAAAGACAGCTGGTGCGAGATCATCGGCGGGCAGGTATTCGTCAACGGAATGCACATCAGCCCTTATGAAAAAGGGAATATCTTCAACCGCGACCCGAGACGGGTGCGGCGGCTTCTGATGCACAAAAACGAGATTCGCAGGCTTTATGATAAGGTGAGGCAGGAGGGCCTTACGCTGATTCCTCTCAGGCTTTATTATAAGGACTCGCGGGTGAAGCTTGAGCTCGGGCTTTGCAAGGGCAAGAAGCTTTATGACAAGCGCGACGACATGGCGAAAAAACAGTCTGAGCGGGATATCGAGAGAGCGCTTAAGGACAGGCAGCGCTGAACAGGAGGTATTTTTATGGAACTTCAGAACGCGATAGAATCAAGAAGAAGCACTCGGGAATTCACCGAGAGAAAGCTCACGAAGGCGGAAATAAACGAGATTCTGCGGGCGGGCGTTCTCGCGCCGTCGGCATGCAATATGCAGTCGTGGTATTTTTATATAGTATGCGACGAAAGGGAGCGTGAAAAGCTCAAAGAGGTGTGCGCCGACTGGGTTTCGGCCGCGCCTGTTGTGATAATCGTCTGCACCGACGACAACGGAATCGTCTCGCGGTTCGGCGACAGGGGCAGAAAATTTCCGATGCAGGATACCTCGCTCGCGATGGAAAATATGCTTCTCAAAGCCACCGACATGGGCCTCGGGGGCTGCATAATCGGGGCGTATAAGCAGAACAGGCTCAACGAACTCTTCAATATTCCTCGCGAGCACACCGCCGTCGCGCTTTTGCCGATCGGCGAGCCGAAAGAAAAAATCCCGCCGAGAGATCGCAAGGAAATCGGCGAGGTGTCAAGCTATATCGGCGAGGAACCCGAAGAGGGCAAAATCAAGCCGAAGCCGTTTGAGCTTAAACACGCCTACCTGCCGAACGCCGAGTTTTCAGACATCGGGCTTCCGAACGCCCTGTTTGACGACGTAAATCTCTCTGAAACAAAATTTAATAACGTTAATCTTTTAAAGGCCGAATACAGCGATATAAACCTCTCGGGCGCGAAGTATTCGGCGGTGAATATGACAGGCTCGGAGTTTAAATGCGTTGAGCTTAACGGGGCGAAATTCGGCTGCTGCGAAATTTGCGAGAGCGAGGGGAAATACTGCGTAGAGATGAAGGAATCGCTCTTCGACAGCGTGGATATCAACGGCTCGAAGCTTAACCATTGCAGCCTTGAAAGCTCGGTGCTCACCGACGTTAAAATGGCGGGTGCGAAGCTTTACGACATCGACCTTGACGAGGCCGACCTCTCGGGCGTAAACATGGTGAGCTCGAATATTCGCTGCACGAACCTTTTCGGCGCGACGCTGAAAAACTGCTGCCTTATAAACGCCGCGCTCGAGGGCTGCGACATTGAGGGAATGACCGTGGACGGCGTGGACGTCGCCGAGGCGATAAAGGCGTTTAAGGACAGAGCAAAGTGATAAAAATGCGGGCGAAGCCCGAGGGCCGCCCCGCAGGGGCGGCCCCGCCTGCGCTTGCGCAGGCGAGTTCGCGCGCGAAGCGCGCGAACAGGGCTTCGCCTTTGTTCCCTATCCCGCAAAAGGAGGTAAAACCCCATGAGCACGCTCCGCGATGAAATTCTGAGCTATGCTCGCGAGCGCTTCGGCACCGAGCCCGACTACCCTTGGGATTCAGAGCCGACCTATGCGGTGCTGCGTCACAAAAAGAGCAAAAAATGGTACGGCCTGATAATGGATATTCCGAGGGAAAAGCTCGGCCTCGAGGGCGGCCGCACCGATATTCTCAACATAAAGTGCGACCCCGTCCTGATAGGCTCGCTGATACTCGCCGACGGCTATTTCAAGGCGTATCACATGTCAAAAGAACACTGGCTCACCGTCATTCTTGACGGCACCGTGCTCCTCGACAGCATAATCGGCCTGCTTGAGCAGAGCTTTGAGCTGACGTCGGAGGGGAGAGGGTGAATTACTCATAGCAAAAAGCTCCCTCATGGGAGCTTTTCCTCAATATTTTCCCCCGAGGGCGCCTGCTCTGGCGCAGCGGGAATATTTGCCCGGCGACATGCCGACGGAATGGGTGAAGCTTCTGATGAAGTTCGTATAGTCCAAAAATCCCGAGTGATAGCACGCCTCCGAGACGTTGCTGCCCTCGCGCAGAAGCCGCTTTGCAAGCATGATCCTCTGCTCAAGAATGTAAGAGCGCAGGGTCATGCCCGTATACTTTTTAAAGGTCGCGCTGATATATTTTCCGTTGAAGAAGAATTGCCGCGAGAGGTCGTCGAGCGAAATCTGTTCGGTGAGGTGGTCGAAGATATAGTTCTTGACCTCAGAAACAAGGTCGGGAACAGCGCCCTGTTCCTCCTGGTCGCGGCTGCCCGAAAGCTCGCGGGCGATGAGCACCAGAATTTCGGTCAGGTATGCATCGACAAGAAGGTCATCGCAGGGCTTTCTGAGGTACACCGCCTTTTCAAGCTTCTCCGCTACCGAGCAGTATTCATCTATCCTGTCCGACGCGAGCCTCACGCGCTTGACGGTCGAGAGCTCAGAAAAATCAAAGGTCCCGACGAGGTCATTGTCTCGGGTGAGGAATTCCTTCATTCTGTCGCGGCGCAGGTTGATTATAAAGCGGTCATATTGGTGATATCCTCGGCTGATGGCGCGGTGCGACTGCTCAGGGCCGACGATGAACAGATCGCCCCTCACGGGTGAGAAAACCGACCCCGCGGCAAAGAAGTTCACGCTGCCGTCAAGAAAAAGATAAAACTCAAATCCGTCGTGGCGGTGAAAAGGCACGTCGCCGTCGCCCTGTATCCCCGGGGTGCTGCTCTTGCGGTAGCACATGACGGGATAGTTCATCGGAGTAAAAACATCTTCTGACATTTTGCAAGCCCCCAGTATGATTTCACGCATTAAAAATTTTCAGCCATCAAAAGAATTCAGCTGAATTATACCACATATTTTGGAAAATGTCAACGCTTTTCAGCTGATTCAGCGCAAGTTGAAAAAATTATTCCGTGCAAAAAATTCAATGCCCCAAAAAAGAAAACCGCCCGATTTTCCGTCGGGCGGTGTTTTATTATCGCTTATCAGCCGAGGACAACCAAGACCTCGTTTTCGGCCTTGAGCTTTGAGGCGGGAACAAGCTCGCCGTCAAGCTTTTCGCCGTTGAGCCTGAGCTCTTTGACGCCCGACTCGACATGGGCCGAGTTGTCGACGGTGATGTTGAGCTTTTTGCCCCTGAAGAGCTTCTTCATCTTCATGCCGTCCCAGCTTGAGGGTATCGACGGGCTTATGATGAGGCCCTCGGCGTTCGGGCGCATACCGCAGATGCCCTCGACGCAGCCGACCATAACTGTCGAGCCCGTGCCCGTGAGCCAGTGAACATGCGCCCTGCCCTCATAGGGCGAGCGGGTCGATTCGACGAACTGCCCGTGAACATAAGGCTCAATGACGCGTATCTCGGCCTTGTCGTTCATCGTTGCGGGCGAGCTCTCGGTGAAATATTCAAAGGCGCGGTTGCCGTTGCCCAAGAGGGATTCGGCGAGGATCGCCCAGCCCTGAGACTGGCTGAAAATGCCGCCGTTCTCCTTTGTGTCGGGGTTGAAGATGTGCATTAAAGCGCCGTCGAAGTAGTGGTCGACATAGGGCGGTTCAAGAAGCTTTACGCCGTATTTGGTGTTGAGGATCCTATGAACGCTCTCCATCGCGATATTTCCGCGCTCTTTTCCCGCGAAGCCCGAAATTACCGACCAGCTCTGCGGGTTGAGCCACATGTTGGCCTCGGGGTCCTTCTTCGCGCCGACGACAACGCCGTCCTCGCGGATTCCGCGGATAAACCTGTCCTCGTCCCAGCACTTTTCCAGAGAAGCGCCGAGCTTTGCCTGAACGTCGTCAAGATAGGCGATGTACTTGTCGTCTCCCCTGCCCTTTGCCCAGTCTCTCATGAGGCTCATCGCGTAGTAAAGCTGGAACGCGACAAAGGTCGACTCGCCCTTTGCGCCAAGGCGCAGGCAGTCATTCCAGTCGGCATGAAGCCCCGCAGGCATATCGTGAGCACCGAGGCGCTCCATTGAGAAGTTTATCGCCCTCTTGAGGTGGTCATAGACGGTGTCCTCGCCGCCGTTGGCATAGACGATGACCTCGTCAAGGAATCCTATGTTTCCGCTCTCGCCGATGTACTTATAGACCGTCGGGAAGAGCCATAATGCGTCGTCTGCGCGGTATGACGGGTGGCCCGTCGCCTGAACGTAGGAGGGCTGGTCGGGGGTGTCCTCATGGCCCGCGTTGTGGTTGAATTTGACGAGCGGGAGGCCGCCGCCGTTGTCGACCTGAGCCGAGATCATGAAGCGGATCTTATCGGCCGCCATCTCGGGGTCGAGGTGGATAATACCCTGAATGTCCTGAACGGTGTCGCGGTAGCCGTAGCCGTTTCTGAGGCCGCAGTAAATAAGCGAAGCCGCTCTCGACCAAGTGAACGTGATGAAGCACTGATAGGCGTTCCAGACGTTTATCATGTTGTTGAATTCTTCCGACGGGGTCTCGACCTCGAAGTGTTCGAGCTTTTCATGCCAGTATGAGCGAAGCTCCTCGACCTCGGAATCGACGATCGCGGTGTTCTCATACTTCGCGATTATCTCTGCCGCCGCCTTTGAATCGCGCTGCCCGAGGATATAGACAAAGGTCTTCTCCTCGTTGGGTGCGAGGGTGATGTTAGTCTGAAGAGCGCCGCAGGCGTTGGAGTTATAGTTCATCGAGCCGTCGCAGCAGCCGCTCTCGACCGCAATCGGGTTGGAATAGGTCCTGTACGGGCCGATGAAGCTGTCAAGGTTTCCGCAGGCGGCGTCGACCTTCCGGCCCGCAAGGCCGAGGAAGCGCTCGCGGTGGTTAGAGCCCGAAGCGTCGCGCCCCGAGTTTTCGTTGATGTGCTGGATCACGCGGTTGCCCTCGAAGGAAGTTCTCGTGATAAAGAGGGTGTACTGAAGATTGACCTGATCCTGCTCATAGTTGTTGTCGTTGGTGAATTCGAGGAAGCCGAACACCGAGAGGTTTCTCGGCTTGTCCGAAACATTCTTCACCTTGGCGCGCCAGACCTCATATGTAGCCCCGTTGGGGACGTAGTATGTGACCTCAGAGGCGATGCCCTTGTATTCGGCGCTCATGACCGAATAGCCCGTTCCGTGCCTCACCTCAGACTTATATTCGTCGAGCGGCTTGCCGACGGGCTGCCACGTCGCGGACCAGTAATCCTTGAGGTCGTTGTCGCGGATATAGACGTATCTTCCCGGAAGAGCCATCATTGAGTTGAAGCGGTAGCGCGAGATTCTTCCGTTCGCGCCGCTCTGAACAAAGCTGTAGCCGCCCGCGTTGTTCGAGATAATAGCCCCGTAGGCGGGGGAGCCGAGATAGTTGCACCACGGCGCGGGTGTATCAGGCCTTGTGATGACATATTCCTTTCTTTTTAAGTCAAAATGACCGTACTGCATAATAATCCTCCTTATCATAAAAAGTGGTCAACTTAATTCTAACATTTTAACGCGGTCTTGACAAGGGGGTAACAAAAATTTTTTTGACCTAAAACCCTCGGCTCCCCGTTCGGGTCTAATCCATTCCCTCGCAGGCCTCAAGCATATTCTCAATGAATATTCCGTAGCCCATCGTCGGGTCGCTGACAAAGACATGCGTCACCGCGCCGACGATCTTTCCGTTCTGGATTATCGGGCTGCCGCTCATTCCCTGAACTATTCCACCCGTGAGGCTTAAAAGCCTCGGGTCGGTGACTTTGATCACAAGGTTTTTTGTCCTCGCCGAGTCGCTTAGGCTCAGCTTTTCGATGCTCACCGAGTATTCCTCGGGGGCGCTGCCCGAGACGGTCGTGAGGATAGTCGCGGGGCCCGTTTCGACCTCGGTTCTGAAGGCTATCGGCATCGCCGAGACGCAGCCGTTGGTATAGTTTATCCTGCCGAATATCCCCTGCTCGCAGTTTTTCATGATGTTTCCCGCCGCAAGCCCCGAGAGAAATGTGCCGAAGAGCTCGCCCGGGCAGCCCTCGCTGCCCTTGTCGCAGCCCGTTATCGTCACATCGACGATTTCACCCGAGCCGAGAGGAAGAATGCTCTGAGTGTCGGCGTCGGAAATAGGGTGGCCGAGAGCGCCGAATGTTCCGCTCTCGGGGTCGATGAAGGTCATCGTGCCGACCCCCGCCGAGCTGTCTTTTATCCAGAGGCCCGCCTTGAATGTTCCCTCGCCCTCGGAAAAAATCGGGGTGACGGTGGTGTCAAACTCCTTTCCGTCGCGCCGAACGGTCATGGTTATCGGCTCGCCGTGAGAGTTCATTATTATTCTCGCGAGCCTGTCGGACGAGCTTAAAAGCTCGCCGTTGGCCGAAAGAATACAGTCGCCCGCCTTTATGCCCGCGTCGCCCGCGGGTGCGCCGAGGCCCGCGACCTCTTGGGTAGAGACCACCACAACGCCGTCGGTCAGAAGCTTTATTCCGACTGGCGAACCCCCGGGGATCAGCACGGGGGCGTCGGCAACCGTTACCTCGGCATCTTTTATAGGTATAATCCCGAAGAGCTTTATCGTCGCCTGCTCGACAGCGCCGAAAGCGTCGGCCGAAGCCTCGACCGCGCCGCTTTTAGCGCTCATGCTCAAAAACCCGCCCATATTCGGAAGCCCCCGCTCCGAAACACAATAGCTGTCGGGAAGAACCTCGCCGTAATAACCGACAGCGGCAAATATCGCGAGACAAAGCGCGGCGGCAGCGCCTGTCAGGCGTTTTATAAACCTGTTCATTGAAATATACCGTTCCTTTCAGTTTGGTTCATGTTGCGCTGATATTTTTTGCAGGCGATAAAAAAATACACCGCCCCGAAAGTAAGTATTATTTTCTTTGTCAAAATCGCGGACAAAAGATGACAGTAAAAAAGGTCTTGAATGTTGCGGCGGTATTTGCTATAATAGTATCGGCGCACACCGAAACTATGGTTTGCAATATCCTTTCGGTTATTCGCCCGAAGATTTTTTCGCGAAGGGAGACTGTTAAAAAATGGGCGAAATTCTTTCGCTTTGCGCATTTCTTGCCGTTCTCGGGCTGTTTTTGTATATGTCGGTCGGAAGCGTAAGGTCAATGATCTCGCGAAAAAACACCCCCGATAAGACCGTCGCCGCAAAGGTTGTCTCAAAAGCCGAAGAGGTCGGTCAGGGCGAGTTTAAAAAGGACGGGCTGCGGCTCGGCAAAAAGACGTATTCGGCGGTGTTCTCGGCCGACGGCGAAGAGCTTGAGTTTCAGCTTTTAAAAAACGAATATGAAAATCTTGAAGAGGGCGAGAGCGGCTTTCTGACCTATCGCGGAAAGGCGTTTTTGGGGTTCTCTCGCGACGGACTTATCACGGAGGAAAATAATGAAACGCAGACCCGATAAAGCTGTTCACAAGGTTGTAAAAGTTGCCATGACGCTGATTTTCCTCTGGTCATGCTTTTTCTGGAGCGGCGTCACGGTTCTGAATTTTTTGATTAACGACACCGATTTTTCATACCTTGCGACGGGGTTTTTGGTCGGCAGCGGGCTTGTTCTCATCTCGCTGATACTCTGCTGGCTGAGGTTCTATTTCATACAGATAATCCCCTGCATCGCGGGGCTTATCGTCTATCTTTCCCCCGCAAGGGAGATGATAGACCGCGCCGCGAAGATCGAGGTCGAGTTCAAGCCGTCGTTTGAGCTCAGATATCTTCCGATAGTAGCTTTCGGGATATTATCCCTCTGTCTTTTCATCGGTAAAATTTACCTTCTGTTCGCCGAGAGGGCGAAGAAAAGGGAAGAATTTGACAATATGCCGACCGAGAGCGTTCTTGACAAGCACCATGATGAATAGTTCTTCCCGAAATCAAATAAAAATATACCAAAACCAAAAGCAGGTGATTTTTTGAACGCTGATTTAAACAGCCGCCCGATCGGAATATTCGACTCGGGAATCGGCGGGCTCACCGCTGTATGCGAGCTCAGGAAGATCCTCCCCTGCGAGGATATAATCTATCTCGGCGACACCGCGCGGGTGCCCTACGGCACAAGAAGCCGCGAGACCGTTCTTAAATACACGGTTCAGGATTTTGAATTTCTCAAGAGGCAGAATGTGAAATTTTCGATAGCGGCCTGCGGCACGGCCTCGAGCACGATGGTCGGCGAGAGCAGGCTCTTCGGTGAAAGCTGTACGGGGGTGATTGAGCCCGCGGTCGCGGCGGCCGTCGAGAAAACCGAAAATCAGAGGATAGGCGTCATCGCGACGAGCGCCTCGATAAGAAGCGGCTGGTATGAGCGGCTTATAAGGGCTGCTCTGCCGAGCGCGAGCGTTTTTTCAAAGGCCTGCCCGATGTTCGTGCCGCTCGTTGAAAACGGCTATACCGCGAGGGACTGCGCACCCACCGTCGAGATCGCGAAGGAATACCTGCTGCCCCTGAAGCGCGAGGGAATCGATGTTCTTATCCTCGGCTGCACGCACTATCCGCTGCTGTCAGAGATCATCGCAGACATTCTCGGCAGCGGGGTCGCGCTGATATCATCGGGCGCCGAGGCGGCAAGGTTCGCAAAAAATGCCCTCGCCGAAAAAGGGCTTCTTCGGCAGGGGCGAGAGGGCAAGGTGAAATTCTTCTGTACCGACAGCCCCGAGCTTTTCAGGGAATCTGCGGCGCATTTTCTTGACATCGGCGGAATCGAGGTCGAAAGGTGCAGCGTCGAATAGAAGTTAGAGGATAGAAGTTAGAAGTTAGAAAATAATGTGTGCGGAGCGGGCACTCCCCTGAGTAACACGGAAATGAGGTAAAACAATGGACGCTTTGATAAAGATAAAGAGTATCCAGAGGGACGGATATAATAACAACAACGAGACCGAGGTCATCACCGCGGGGACGTATCGGAAGATAAAATCGGGGTATGAGCTCAGGTACGAAGAGACCGACGCGACGGGCTATGAGGGCTCGAAGACGGTTCTGAAGATTCTTGACGGCTCGAAGATAGAGCTGGTGCGCTCGGGTTCGGTTTCTTCCGAGCTTTACATCGAGCGCGACAGGAAAAATTTCTGCCTTTACGGCACGCCCTTCGGCGAGATGACCGTCGGGGTTCAGGCGAAAAACGTTGAAAGCCGCCTCACCGACATGGGCGGCAAGGTCTCGGCGAGCTATGTTATCGACATAAACTCGGCGCTGGTCGGAGATTATGATTTGGAGATAGATGTGAGGTGCTCGTGAGGGGGAGAAGCCGAGCAGACCCCGTCGAATTTTCGAGCTAACATAAAATAGAATCGGGGGACAATGCGTAATTTTCAAGGCTGAATTCAGCAATTTCTAATTCCCTATATTGATTTAATAAAAGCGGGGAAACCCTTGCAGGGTTTCCCCGCACCCTTTCCGTGCTGGCCGCCGAGCTTCGCTCGGCGGCGGGAAATTTTCTCGCTTACGCTCGAAAATCGGGGGAACCCCCGACGAGGGTTCCCCCGCGTCGCAACCGTTCACTGAACGGATTGCTCCTCCCCTTCCTGCGTTTTATTCATTTTAAAAGAGCACGCTCGGCCGCGTGCTCTTTTTTGAGTGTTTCGCGACTGCGGTCGCGACCAGAGGCTTCTCGCCTCTGGACTCTCGCCAACCTTTTGTAAAAGGTTGGATCGAAAACTTTTTCTCTTACAGCCTCTTCGTCATGCTCACATGCGGATAGTCCTGCTCGAAATAGCGCTCGCCCGTGGGCTCGAAGCCGCAGCGGGCATAAAAGCCCGATTTGTCCTCCTGAGCGCCGACGGTCATCGCGCTGCCGCCGAGCGACCTCACCTCGTCAAATGCCCGCTCCATGAGAATTCTGCCGAGGCCCTCGCCCCTGCGGATTTTTTTGACCGCAACTCTGCCGACATGGTACGAGCCGCCGCCCTCGGGATAAAATCTCAGTGTCGCGACCGGCTCATCGCCGTCAAACATCACGATATGTGTCGCGCAGGCGTCGAACTCGTCAAACTCATCGACAAAGCCCTGCTCGTCGACGAATACTTCCTGACGAATCGCCGCCGATTCACTCGGCACGCCGTTTTTGAATACTTTGAAGGTCATTTCTTGCTCCTCTTCTGATAGTAGGGGTAGGGGCTCTCGTTGGCCTTTGCGCGCTTTTCTTCAAGCTTCAGGCCGTAGATGAAGAGTATCACGCTCACGACAAGCGCAGCACCGAACGGTATCGCGACAAACCAATAGCCGACGGTGTCGCTTTTTTTCGGCAGAGGGCCGAGCTTAAGCGTGTAGTCAAGCTTCTTCATTTTGCTGAGGTTGAGGGTCGAGATGCCCTGAGAAAACAGGCTCGCCTCCGAGGAATCCATATTCTTGAATCTTCCCGAGAGGTCCTCAAACGCGCTGCCGATATAGCCGCCCTCGGGGTCTTGGGCATAGGACAGGAATGACGAGATCACCTGCTGAATTGCCGAGTCCATATCCCGCGGAGCCTCTACCAGCGTGAGATACTGCTCGCCGTCGGCGCCGTCGGTATACATCAGATAGTAGAAATAGGTCGCCGCCTTTTCGCTTTCGGCGATGTGGCCGAGCTTCGCGAGAAATTTATATGCGCTGCCCTGAACATACTGGCCGTTGAGATCGCCCGAAACATTCAGCCCCGAAAGGTCGCAGATATTTTCCGCCTCTTTGCAGTTTGAGTAGACATTTATCATGCCGATCACCGTGAGGACAAACACCAGCCCCGAAATTATCGCGACGGCAAGCTGGGAATAAATTCTTCCGCCGCTGAGAAATTTTTTAAGCTTTGTATCCTCAGTCTCGGAAAAGATTTCATCGTTTTTCATTTCTGATGCTCCTTTGAAATTGCGAAAATAAAGTAAAATCGCGGTAAAAACCGATACCGCGATTTATTATATCACACTTTTCGGCGATAGTCAATCGGGGAGGGGGGAAGATGTGGCCGAAGCGGCCACATCAAGAGGACAGATATTAGAAGTTAGAAGTCAGAAATTCAAGGTGTCGCCTGCGGCGACGGTTTCAAATATTGAGGATAATGTTTGCGAAATGGACACTTCCGGGGGAAATGGGAGGAGAAATAGTGGCCCGAGGTTTCTGAAAAGGCACACCCACACCTCACGCTTTAGTCACCCTTACCCCTTTTCCGAGGGCAGCCAACATACCCCCCTATCTCACACCCCCTCCTTTCGCACACAAGCGTTCTCATTCTCCCCACCGCTTGCAAAACCTCTTCCCGTCTCGGCAGGTCGATGAAGCGGCTCATGTCCGCAAAATTTCCCGAGTAAACGCAGTCCAGCCCCTCGGCTTCGATTTTTCTGTAAATCTCGTCGACCTCCTGCTCGATATTCAGCTCCTTATCTGGGTTCGAGAACGAATCCTGCGCGTTTTTCGCCATGATCGCCCGAAGAATGAACCCGATGCCGTGAAGCTGTCGCGGCGAAACAACGTTGTGAAGCCCCCGCAAATCCAGCTCCTCCGCGCCTATAATCATCACCCCGAGATCGAACACCCTGAGCACCTCTTTGCCGAACCCGTTGGGGTGCGAGTCAAACCCTCCGCAGCGGTAAATTTTTCCTTGCGACCAGTCGGCCGCAGGGATTTTTTCTTTTTTGGGAATATTTTCTGCCGGCTCTTTTGCATATTCCGTAACATCGACCGGCTGAAAATTTTCCATCATGTAAATTTTGTCAGCGACTTTCAGATACTCCCCGCTGCCGCCGATGACCAAAACCGTCGAAACGCCGCGCTCGGAAAGCTCGCGAACCCGCTCGGTAAAGTGAATCAGCGGCTCGTTTTTTATCAGCTTTCGCATTAGCGGGTCGCGGATCATGAAATTCGTCGCCGAGCGGTCCTCGTCTATCAAAAGCAGCCTCGCACCCCTGCTCACCGACTCCGCGATGTTCGCCGCTTGCGAGGTCGAGCCCGAGGCGCGTGACGTCGAGAAATCGCGGGGGTCTGAGCTAGGAATCGCGCTTAAAAACGGCGAAATATTGACATGGCTTATCGCGCGGCCGTCCTCGGCAGAGACCGAAACGGCGCTCGGGTCGGTAATGCAAAGCTCCCTGCCGTCGCCGAGGGCGTGGTCGTAAATTCCCGCCGCGACGGCCTCAACAAGCGTGGTTTTGCCCGAATACCCGCCGCCCGTGATGACCGTGACGCCGCGCTTTATCGCCATACCGCGCACTCCCGCGATCTCGACCTCGCCCTCTTTCGGCGAGATAAAAGGCACTGCGTCTTCCATCGGAAGGTCGGTGTCGTTTTTTCGCGGCAGAACCGAGCCGTTCGCGATGAACGCGCAATACTCCGAGTTTTTGAGGTATTCGCGAATCGCACGCTGCTTATCCGCTAAATCAATGACCTTTAGCAGCGCCATTCTGTCAAAATTACGGATATACCTGTCCATCATTTTCGGCAGGTCGGACGTCAGCATTCGCACCGTCTTTTTCATTCGGTGATAGGGCAGCTGCACCTGTATCATCAGGCAAAGATACATAACCTCTTTAACCTCTATGCCGACTCGGGGATAGACCGTGGTCCCCGAGCCGTAGTCATAATCCCGAGGCATTCTCGCCGAAAAATACGCCGAATTTCTGAGCAAAATCTCGCCGCTCGGCTCGCAGAAATAATACCGGCCGTTCTCCTCGACAGGCCGCGAGCGGTTGAAGAGTTCGCTGTTCAGCTCGTCCATATACGGCTTCAGCGCCCGCAGGCAGAAGTCGGCGACCGCGATATTTTCTGCGCCGCAGCATATCCCGAGCGCCTCCGAAGGTATCCCGACGGTCACGGTCGGGCAGCTTAATTTCAGGCGCCCTGTTTGGGTGATATGATAAAACACGCCCTCGCGCCAGTAAATCGGGTCGGCGACGAGCTCGGGCGGAAAGCTGCCGTCGGTTCTCACCACCCTGCAGTCGCCGTCGTAAATGCCATCGAATTTTTCGGTGTTTTCTCTCATGCCGAGCAAAATATTTTTTAAACGTTTCAAATTATCAACCTCATTTCGTAAATCATAATAAATCCCGAGCTTTTCCGCGGGTATGCCCATAACCACGTTGGCGAGCATAGGCTGCTCGGGGCAGCTCTCGGTGATCTGCAAAAAACAGCCGTCATCGAGCCAATAAGTCGGGTCATATTCAGTCTCGTCCTTATCGGTGGGATTTGCGGGCGTGCGCCGCGGGATTACATACTTGCCGTCGAACACCGCCTGTAAATTCTCCGATTTTTCGGACAGCAAATCAAGAATTTGCAGAAGTCTTACCATGCGCAAACCTCCTTAAAATTATTTTTGTGCATAAAAATAACCTCACTTTCTTTGAAATCATGATCCGACGCAGAAATTGGGGCCTGAAAAATATGCAAAAAACCGCGCAAGAAGCGCGGTCAGTCGTTTTTGAAAATAAAAAAACAGACTGCAAAGCACTTTTTCAAAAAGCGCAGGCAGACTGCTGTCGCAGGCAATTTGTACAAACTTAGCAGAGCTTTATCGGTAAATCCTCACAACAAATAAACCCGACGTGACGGCAGGCGCATGCGTATTAAATTTAATTTTTTCATACCGTCACCTCCAAGGCAAATTTGCAAACGGGTCATGGGGAGATTATAACATATGGCGGGGTGGGTGTCAAGGGCTTTAAGAAGACAGATGGCAGAGGGCAGATTGTCAGAATTTCAAGGTGTCGACTGCGACGGGTTTAAAGATGGTGATAATGTGTGCGGAGTGGACGCCCCCTCCCCCTCATTTCCCTTGATTTCCCCGCTCGGATATGCTACAATCATTTTATCACCCCCAAGGAGTTCGCCATGCTCAACTTTACACTTTGCGATGACAGCGCTGCTGAGCGCGAATACATAAAAGCCCTTGTCTTTGAGTGGTCAAAGCGCTCGGGGGCTGAAATCTCCGTGCGTGAGTGCCCATCGGCAGAGGCGCTCTTGTTTGAATACGAGGACAACCCGCCCGACATACTTCTTCTTGATATCGAGATGTCGGGAATGAGCGGCGTCGAGCTTGCGAAAAGGCTTCGCCTCGAGAACAAGCTTATGCAAATAATCTTCATAACCGCCTATTCCGATTATATCGCCGAGGGCTATGATGTCGCGGCGCTTCACTATCTTTTAAAGCCTGTCGACAGCGCGAAGCTTTTCTCTGTTCTTGACCGCGCGGTCGAAAAAATTGCCGACGACGGCCGAAAGCTTCTTCTTGAGACACCCGATGAGACCGTTCTTCTTCCGATTTATGAGATCAGCCACATCGAGGTGATAAAAAACTATGTCACCGTTCACGCCTCACGCAACTATACCCTGAAAAAGCCGCTCAAAGAGATAGAGGCCGAGCTTGATGAACGGTTTATCCGCGTGGGTAGGTCGTATATCGTGAACCTCGGCTTCATCACAAGGGTGACAAAAACCGAGGTATATCTCAAAGGCGGCGAGTCGGTCCCGCTGCCGCGCGGGGGCTATGAAAAGGTCAACCGCGCGATAATATCAATGAAAAAGTAGGTGAACCCATGCTCGGAAAAAAGGCAAACAGGCGTATTGAGGCCTATCAGCGCGAGCTTTTGAAGACGCACTTTTTAGAGGTCGACAACATGTACCGAAAGATGCGCGGCTGGCGCCACGACTATCGCAACCACATTCAGGTTTTGAAATCCTACGCCGACAGGGGCGACCTTGAGGCGATATCAAAGTATTTAGACGAGCTTGAGGCCGACCTCTACACCGTCGACACGGTGATAAAAACGGGCGACCCGATGACCGACGCGATTCTGAACTCAAAAATAGCCCTCGCGAACGACAGAAATATTAAGGTCGAGGCCGACGCCCACATTCCCGTGCTGCTCTCGGTCTCGGCGGTCGATTTGTGCACCGTCATCGGCAACCTCTTCGACAACGCCATCGAGGCCTGCTCCGAGCTGCCCGAGGAAAAGCGCGTTATCCGCGTCTATATGGACGTCAAGGGTACTCAGCTTTATATTTCTTTCCTCAACTTCACCTCGGGCGGAAAGCTTCAAAAGGTCGGCAACATTTTTAAGAGCACCAAGGGCGGCGAGCACGGCTTCGGCCTCGGGCGGATAGACGACGTTGTAAAGCGCCTCGGCGGCTATATCTCCCGCAACTCAGAGGAGGGCGCGTTCACGACAGAGGTTTTATTACCCCTTGCGAAAGAATAATTCTGACAATCTGAGCCTCTGATTTCTGACCTCTGATTGCGTTTCGTCCACTACAGCTTACAATTCGTCCCCGAAATATCACATTCGGGGATTTTTGTGATATGCTTAGCTCACGACAAAAAGGAGCTGATAAAAATGTCGGACAAGAAAAAAGAAAAGCCGCAGTACGGCATGGCGAAGTGTCTTAGATTCTTCTTCGGACGAGCGCTTAAATACCGCCCCGAAACACTGCTGCTTCTGTTTTTCCAGATACTCTTCAATTCAACAAGCGCGGTCTTCGGCTTTTATGTTTCGCCGATGATCCTCTCCTGCCTTGAGCGCCGTAGCAGATTCGGCGAGCTCATTCTTACAATGCTGATCATTATCGGCGGGTGCTTTATTTCCGAGGCCGCCGTGCGATATATCGGCAACGGCTCGGGCTCAGACGGGATCAAGTGCGCCTATCAGGTCGAGCTTCGCAGCAAGATCATGGAAGAGATTACAGACAGAACCGCCAATACTTCCTACTGCCACTGCCTTGACAACAAGTATTTAAGGGCTACCGAGCGCGCATTGGGAGCCTGCGGCAGCAACAGCGCGGCCGCCGAGGGAACATGGCATACCCTGCAGAATCTCGGGGTAAATCTTGTGATGTTTGTATTCTTCACCGCGATGCTCACCTATATTCACCCGCTTGTATTTGCGGTGACTGTCGTTCTGAGCGTCGCCGACTTCGCGGTCTCGGCCTATGTCTACAAATACAACTATCGCCACCGCGAGGAGCTTTCACACATCGATCGGCAGGCGTGGTATTTGCAGGGCCTGCCGAGTCAGCTTTCCGTCGCAAAGGATATCCGCCTCTTCGGGCTTTCAAGCTGGATAAACCGCCTCACCGACAAGGCATTCGCCGCCAAAGAGGCATACGCCAAAAAAGAGCACGCCTTCTATCTCATCGGCACGTTTTCAAGCATGATACTTGAATTTCTCAGAAGCGGCGCCGCCGTGTTCATTCTTCTGAACATGTGCATTAAAAACGGCATGAGCGCCGCAGAATTCATGCTCTACTTCTCGGCGGTGAACTCGTTCAACGGCCAATTCAGCGGGATTTTAAACAACTTCCTCGACCTCAAAAACAAGTGCCTTGATTTTTCCTGCATGCTCGAGCTTCTCAACTACCCCGAGCCCTATAATCTCGGCGAGGGCGAGCCTATTCCCGAGGACTACACCTATGAATTTACCCTCGAGAACGTTAGCTATACTTACCCCGAGTCTGACAAGAAGATCATCGACAACCTCAGCCTGAAAATAAAGCGGGGCGAAAAGGTCGCGATTGTCGGCCTCAACGGCGCGGGCAAGACCACGCTTATAAAGCTGATTACGGGGCTTCTTGACCCCGACGAGGGCAGGATACTCTTAAACGGGGTCGACATCAGAAAATTCAACCGCAGCGAGTATTATAAGCTGTTCTCGGCGGTCTTCCAGCACTTCAACCTCTTCGATCTCACCGTCGCCGAGACGGTCGCGCAGTCTGCCGATGATATAGATGAAGCCCGCGTCAGCGACTGCCTCGAAAAGGCGGGGCTTACAAAGGCTGTTTCAGAGCTTCCCGACGGCATCAACACCCACCTCGGCAGAGAGGTATATCTTGACGGCGTTGTTCTCTCGGGCGGCCAGACCCAAAGGCTGATGCTTGCGCGAGCGCTCTATAAAAACGGCTCGGTGCTTGTTCTTGACGAGCCGACGGCGGCCCTCGACCCCTTGGCCGAGCGGGACATGTATCAGAAGTATAACTCGATGGCCGACGGCAAGACCTCGCTGTTTATATCTCACCGCCTTGCGTCGACGGGCTTCTGCGACAGGGTGTTATACCTCAAAGACGGCAAAATCGCCGAAGAGGGCACTCACGAGAGCCTGCTCGCGCTCGGGAAGGAATATGCCCACCTCTTCAAGGTTCAGGCGAGATACTATCAGGAAGACTATGTGAAAGGACAGGAGGCGTTTTAAATGACCAAAAAGACCGAAAAAATGTCGTGGCGCGAGGCATACAGGCTCAACGCCCGCGCGATAAAGCTTCTGAATTCCAAAAACAGGCTGATGTTCCCTTACATTATCGTGAAGCAGCTTCTTTCGACTGCGGCTTCGCTGACCTCGCTTTTTGTGATAGCTCGGCTTATCGGCGAGCTTTCGGGCGAACGTCGCTTGGAAAAGCTGATTTTCTGGGCGATATTCGGCATAGTCTCGACCGCTGTCTTTGCGGTGATAAACGGCGTGATGTATCATGCCTACGAGGTAAAAGCGACAAACTTCTGGAACAACATGAACCGAATCGAGGACGAAAAGTTCATGTCGATGGATTACAGCGATGTCGAAGACCAGCGCGTCCGCGACCTTAAAGACCAGATCTGGCAGAACCGAAACTGGTCGGGCTGGGGGTTCTCAAGAATACAGTGGTCCTTTCAGGAGCTTGTATCGCACGTTTTCAACCTCATCGGTTCGCTCGCGATGTCGATAGGCCTGCTTATCCATAAAGTCCCCGAGGGCAGCCCGTTCGCGATTCTGAATAACCCGTTTGTCATGATAGTTTTTATTCTGTCGGCGGTCCTCTGCTCGATGATAACTCCGAAGCTTGACGCGATAGACACCGAGCATTATGCGAGCATGAGCAAAAGCGCGACCTTCGGAAACAGGCTGTTTTCGCACTTCGGCTATCTCGACATGAGCCCCGAGAAAATGATCGATTACAGGCTATATCGCCAGAATGACGGCTTTGTGAAAAAATATCGGTGGAAGTACAACCTTTGGTATGTAGGCGGAGAAAAGGCAAAATATGACAAGGGCTTGGGCGGCCTTATCTCAATAGGTCGGGCGTTCGGCTCAAAACTTCTGATGTTTGTAGTTTACTTCTTTGTCTGCTTAAAGGCGCTCGGCGGGGCGTTCGGCCTCGGCGAAGTCACCCAATACGTCGGCGCGATGACGACCCTCGTGAACAGCGCCACGGGCACGTTTTCCGCGATGAACATACTCCGCGTCAACGCGGCATTCCTGAAGGACATCTTTGAGCTCTTGGATATTCCCAACAAGATGTATCAGGGCAGCCTCACGACCGAAAAGCGCCTCGACAGAAAATACAACGTCGAGTTCAAAGACGTCAGCTTCAAATACCCAAACTCCGAGCGATGGACGCTCCGCCATGTTTCGGTGAAGTTTGAAGTCGGCACAAAGCTTGCGGTCGTCGGCGAGAACGGCTCAGGAAAATCGACGTTTATAAAGCTTCTCTGCCGCCTCTACGACCCTCAGGAGGGCGAGATACTCCTCAACGGCGTGAACATCAAAAAATACCGCTACGACGAGTACATAGCGATATTCTCGGTGGTGTTTCAGGACTTCTGGCTGATGTCCCACAAGCTCGGCCAGAATGTCGCGGGCTCCTGCGATGTCGACGGACCCCGCGCGATAAAATGCCTCGAAGACGCGGGCTTCGGCGACAGGCTCAAAGAGCTCCCCGACGGCTTGGAGACATGGCTCGGCAAAGATTTTGACGAGGACGGCATAATAATTTCGGGCGGCGAGTCCCAGAAAATCGCGATCGCCAGAGCCCTCTACAAAGACGCCCCGTTTATCGTTTTAGACGAGCCCACCGCAAGCCTCGACCCCCTCGCCGAGGCTGAGATCTACAAAAACTTCGATGAAATCGTCGGCGACCGCACCGCGATATACATAAGCCACCGCCTTTCAAGCTGCCGCTTCTGCAAAGAAATTCTCGTTTTTGAGGGCGGCCGAATCATCGAGCAGGGCACGCACGACGGGCTCATCGACGCGGACGGAAGGTATAAAGAGCTCTGGGACGCGCAGGCGAGGTATTACGAGAAAATGAGGCAGTATGAGGAGGACAAGAAGTATTTGTGAGTCGCTGTCGGGGCGACGGAAAGAGCGCTTATGCGATGTGAAGGGGGAGAACTGCGGGCAATTACACGTTACGTTGAGATTGGATGAGGGGGAACCCATGTTGTTACAGGAAGATTGTCTGGCAAAGGCGTAAGCCTTTACAGAACGACGCTGACAAAAGTGCCCTATCCGTAGATGGATAGGGCATCGTTTGAGGCCACTGTAAGAGAGGGCGTCCCCTTATGCTTCGCAGTTCTGACAAGAGCTGCGCTTTGTAAATTTGTATTGATGCCCGCCCGAAAATGCCACGTATCCCCTTTTATAAGGTATACCCGCGACCTCGCTGACGCGAGCTCGGGGTATGCTATTTTTAGCCATCTCTCCTCCGCGCCCCCTGAAAATGTGCTCGCTGCGCGAGGTTTTTTAAAGTCGGGGAGGCACCCTGCGGGTACTACAAATTCAGATTTTATATATCGGGGGCACCCTGCGGGTTCCCCCGAACCCCCTCCGCTACTGGCCGCCGAGCGAAGCTCGGCGGTGGGGAGAATGCTAAATGCATAATTGCCCGCCCAAAAATGCCCTGCTACCACAATTAAAAGGTACTCGCTGGGCGAGATTTTTTAAAGTCAGGGGCATCCTGCGGATACTGCAAACTCAGATTTTATATATATCGGGGGAACCCTGCGGGTTCAGAACAAAATTGTAGACCACATTTAAGTAATTCGGGGGAACCCTGCGGGTTCCCCCGAGCCCCCTCCGCGCAAGCCGCCGAGCGAAGCTTGGCGGCGAAAGGTGCGCAGCTCTTGTCAGAGCTGCGAATCAAAAGGAGACGCCCTCTCTTACAGGGCGTCCCCTCTTTCAAAACAATCCACCAGATTGTTTTTCAATTCACCCCTTGCGGAGCGCACTACGTATGGGATTTCGCGACTGCGGTCGCGACCAAAGGACGCTGCCCTTTGGAAACCCGTGAGCCTTTTGTAAAAGGCTCAAGCGAAAACTTTATATTTCCCCTCACGTCACCCTGAAATGCCCCACCACATCATCTCTCAGCTCGAGTATGTCCTGCTCATAGTCGCCCTGATTCTCGCTGCCGTGGTGGATAACGAGCGGCGTGCCGTTTTTGTTGCGCTTGTCAGAGACGATGCCGATGTGCCCCTCGAAAACAACAATGTCGCCGCCCTGCCACTCGCCGATCTCCTTGATGTCGGTCGTGAGCTCTTTCGCGGTGTGCCTGAAATAGACGATCAAATTTCTCACGCGGCGAAAATCAATATTACTGTCGCCGACATCGGCGTCATAGTCGCGCCTGTCGCTTTCGATATCGGCGCTGACAAGCTCCATGAGGTCATAGCCCGCGGCCCTCAGCGCCTGCGCGACGACGTCGGTGCATACGCCGTAACCGTCATCGGGATAGCCGCCCTTGTAATAGCAGCTTTTATATTCGGGCTTTTTCGAGACATATGCCCGCGCACCCGCAAGAATATCGCTCTGGTCGTCAAGGCCGTCGCCGTCGCGGTCGACCGAACTTATATAGTCCGCGATGCCGAAATCAGCGTTGCTATAAGTCTTTCCGCCGAAGAAATAGCGAAACACCGCGTCAAGGTTGAATATCTCATAAACTGCTATGACAAGCCCGAGGGCCGCGACCGCGATGAGAATTTTCGCGGGAGTTTTCAAATAGTAGTGCTTTTTTGTGCTCATCAAACCGCCCCTTCCGACGCTTTAATTATCGCTCGGAAAGGGCGTGAAGTCAATCGAATTAAGGAAAACTTAATCAAATCTTAAGAATGAGCTCGCAAAAATTAAGGAAATTAAGAAACCGAAAAACGCGTCATTCAGCGCTTTCGTCAAGATAGGTGAACTGCCAGCGGTCGAAGCTCATGTTCCCGCCGAAGACGAAGTAGAGGTCATGAACGCCCGAAATCTTCTTCGTGAGTTTGTTTGTGACGTTGACTAACTCGCCGTCGGTCTTGAACTGAAGCTCGCCGACAGGCTCGGAATCGATATCGTCAAGCCTTATCTCGATGATCCCGTTTCCGCGGACGCTTGCCGCGAAGGAATTCGCGCCGCCGCCGAAATCTGCGTTCTTAATGCCTATCCAGTCGCCGTCGGAAAGCCCCGCCGCAAAAATCGTGCCGAGCTCTTTATCGTCATAATACTGAACCCCCGCTTCGGTATGCGCG
>CANQWC010000014.1 GCA_947627455.1 uncultured Clostridia bacterium
ATGTCCGACAAAAAACTTGCCAAAATGGCGCGTTCCTCCGACCCGCAGGTTTTCACCGAGAGCATTTTCCCGAAAGCCTTCGGCGACGCTGCACAGGATAGTTATGTCGAGTCGCAGGATACATATACCTCGCTTTTTGAGGATAAGGGTAAGTATAACGCGATTATGAGCGCACTGGCGGAGATTATTTATAGGGAGATGAGGAAAGGAGATGGCAGGAAATAAGATGAGCGCAAAGAATAAAAAACCGATGAGCAGCTTGTTTCTTAACTACCTTATTGAAAGTGAGAGTTTCATAGATACGAATGCCGATAAATGGATACAAGATTTTAGCTTGAAAGATGTTAATTTGATTAGCGAGATGTCGAAAGCGGCAAATGCTCATATCGTATTTATAGAGGCGTGTTGGGGAGAAATAGGCTGGTGCCTGCCTAAATGGAAGAAAAGAGGTATTAAATTAGGAAATGTTCTCGCTGACCTTAAAAACAATGTTCCTATAAGCATAATAGATGATGAATTATCTGACTGCTTTGAAGAACGAGATATTGAATCGCTCACGATTTTAATCAGCAACCATTTTTCTGATTCAGAAAAAGCAAAACTTGATTTATCTTTTAATCTGTATTTAAAGCACGAGTATTTTGCATGTGCGGTTTTACTTGCGGGTCTTATCGATTCAACAAGCATAAATCAGGTATTAAAATCAAATGTCGGTGAAGAAAATGCAGCACAATGTTGGAAATGCTATGGGAAAGTGATTCAAGATTATTTTTGTGGAAAATACTTCAGCGGTAAATTTCCTTATGATGAACATTCTAAAGATAATAAGCGAGGAAAAGCTACTATAGAATTTTTCAAATCGATCAAACACGATAGTTGCTTTGATGACAAAAAGGATATTTTAATATCGTTATCATTTGCTCTTCTAAAATTCTTTGAAGATAGCAGTTGGAAAGATAAAAAAGACGGTATGATCCCATCGTCAGTCAATAGACACTGGTTAGCCCATAATATGTATGATTATGATGATATAACCAGAGCGGACTGTATAAAGCTGTTTTGTATGTTGTATCAAATGATAGAGTTATACAGTATGCTGTAAAAACAGCAATGATTTACGCTGCGCGGTATTGCTTTATAAAATCGGCACTTGCCCTATAGAAGCAAGTGCCAAAGAGATTATTTGTAAATGTAGTGTAATCGTGGGAATTGGTTGCGGGTCTTTAAGTGTGGGGAACACCGCCCCTCGAGGGGCGGGGGCGTTGCTATCTTTCCTTTTGCGCTATATTCCGACGGGGAAGGGGTGGCTAAAAATAGCATGAGCGAAGCGAATACCTTTAAAACGGGGTATCAGGGTGCTATGGGCGGGTATCAAAACGATTTGTAGGAACGAAGGCTTTTTCAGGGGTTCGCGTGTGATTTATCCCCCGCTTTATAAATAATCAATTCGCCAAGACCCCCTCTTCGCTCGGGCGTGCCCGTCGGTTCTTCCCCCAACTTTCATTTTTCAGTTGAAATTTATCTGAAAGTATGCTATATTATTCCTATATCGCTTCGGAAAAGGGGAACAGAGATGCCGAAAATAATATTCGGGTATATTTTTCGATATCTTCGGCGGCTTGATAAAATGCTGCTGCTGCTGACGTCGGCCGTGTGCGGCTTCAGCGTGGTTCTTCTTTACTCGCTCGTCAGAAACAGCGAGACTCAGACCATCACCAACGCGGCCCTCGACTATACCGACTACCGCACCCAAGCGATCGCCGCCATGCTCGGGCTCGGGGCGTCGCTTATCATCGCGGCATGGGATTACAGAAAGTTTTCAAAGCTATGGTTCATATATCTTCCGCTGACGGTCGGGCTGACCTGCCTGACGTTCACCTCGCTCGGCGTCTCGGGGCTTGAGGGCGCCGACGACAGGGCGTGGATCGAGCTCGGGAGCTTTACGCTTCAGCCCGCCGAGTTTTTGAAGCTTGCGTTCATACTCTCGTTTGCCTACCACTGCCACAAGACGAAGGACTTCTTCAACAACCCGCTGAACGTGCTTCTGCTCTGCGTTCACGGCGCAATACCCATCGGGCTGGTGATGCTTCAGGGCGACGACGGCACCGCGATAATCTTTGTCGCGATTTTTCTCGCGATACTCTTCACGGCGGGAATCTCATGGAAATATATTTTGGGCGCGGGAATTCTGTCCCCGATAGCCGCGTGGTTCATGTGGAGCTACTATCTCCAGCCCGTTCACAAGAACAGAATCCTCGCGATAATAAACCCCGAAAAGTATGCCACCGCTGACATGCTCTACCAGACCAACCTCGCGAAGATAGCCCTCGGCTCGGGCCAGATAAGGGGCAAGGGGCTTTTCGGCGGCGATTACAGCTATGTCCCCGTGAGCCACAACGACTTTATTTTCAGCTATGTCGGCCAGACGCTCGGCTTCTTCGGCTGTCTGGGGCTTGTGATACTCTTTGCGGTCATCTGCCTCAGAATTTTGGGCAACAGCCTTCGCTCGGGCGACGCGCTCGGAAGATATATCTGCGTCGGGGTCTTTGCGTATATCTTTGTTCAGAGCGTTTTAAACATCGGAATGGTCATGGGCATCACGCCCGTCATCGGCATAACTCTGCCGTTCGTCTCGGCTGGGGGCACCTCGATGCTCACCTCGACCGTCGCGATAGGGCTTGTGATGTCTGTCCACTATCACTCGGCGAAATATGACACGCTGTTCGCGAAGAAAAAGTGAAAAAGTAAAACGGCTTGCAGAGCAGAGCTCTGAAAAAAGATTAGGAGGAAAAATATGCAAAAGGTAACATTCTCACAAGCGGGCTGCCCGAAGGAGCGCTCAGACGGCCTTATATCAATGTTCCGCGAGTATTTCGGCGCCGAGCCGACGAGGTTTTTCTCGGCCCCGGGGCGTTCCGAAATCTGCGGAAACCACACCGACCACAACCGCGGAAAGGTCATCGCGGCGGCGGTGAATCTTGACGTCATCGCGGCGGTTTCGCCGAACGACAGCGGGGTAGTCACCGTGAAGTCCGAGGGCTATCCCGAGGACAGGATCGAGCTTTCGGATCTCTCGGCGGTTGATGCCGAAAAGAACAGCTCTGCGGCGCTGATTCGCGGGGTTCTGGCGGGGTTTAAAAACCGCGGTCATGAGATAGGCGGCTTTTGCGCATATACCCGCTCGAACGTTTTAAAGGGCTCGGGGCTCTCGTCGTCGGCGGCGTTCGAGGTGCTCATCGGCACGGTTTTAAGCGGCCTCTATAACGGCGGCGAGGTCTCTGCGGTCGAGATCGCGCAGATCGCGCAGTATGCCGAAAACGTCTATTTCGGCAAGCCCTCGGGCCTGATGGACCAGATGGCGAGCTCGGTCGGCGGCTTCACGAAAATCGACTTCAACGACCCCGAAAACCCGATAATCGAGGCGATCTCGTTCGACCCGTCCGAGTTCGGCTATCGGCTCTGCATCATCGACACGCGCGGCAGCCACGCCGACCTCACCCCCGATTACGCTGCCATTCCGAGCGAGATGAAAGCCGTCGCGAGGCACTTCGGCAGGGAATATCTCAGGGGGCTCACCCGCGAAGATATTCTCGGCGAGATTGCGGCCCTTCGCGAAAAAACGGGGGACAGGGCGGTGCTTCGGGCGCTTCACTTCATCGACGAAAACAACCGCGTCGACGAGCTTGCCGAGGCCATCGGCAGGGGCAGCTTCGACGGCTTCCTCTCGGTTATAAACCGCTCGGGCGAGAGCTCGTACAAGTACCTCCAGAACGTCTATTCAAGCGCTCACCCGAACGAACAGGGCGTTTCGCTCGCGATTTATCTTGCGAAGGCTCTTCTTGACGGCGAGGGCGCGGCAAGGGTTCACGGCGGCGGCTTCGCGGGAACGATTCAGGCGTTTGTGCCGCAGAAAAAGCTTGAAGGCTTCGTCTCGGGAATGGAGGCGGTTTTCGGCGCGGGAAGCTGCTATGTTCTTGATGTCAGGCCGTTCGGCGGCGCAGAGGTGACGTTGTGAGAATGCGCAGAAAAGCCCGCCTCGATGAGCGCTTGGCGGCCTGCGAGGCGAGCGGAAAGCTTCTTATACTCAACGTCGACGACAGGCATTTTCAGCGGGCGGTCGTCGAAAAGGAATACCTTGACTTCGAGGGACTCTTCGGGAACAAAAACCCCGTTGTGCTTGAGATCGGCGCCGGAAAGGGTCAGTTTTGCTGCGAGCTCGCGAAGAGAGAACCGAATATAAACATCGTCGCGGTCGAAAAGTCGTCGAACGTCATCGTCGACGCGGCCGAAAAGGCGATATCGCTCGGCCTGCCGAACCTTGTGCTCCTGCGCTGCGACGCCGAATATCTCGAAAAATACATACCCGAAAAATCCGTCGCGAGGATATATCTCAACTTCAGCTGCCCGTTCCCGAAAAAATCATATGCCCCGCACCGCCTCACGCATCGGAAGTTTCTGGAGATCTATAAAAAAATTCTTGCCGACGGCGGCGAGATCCACCAAAAAACCGACAATCGGGAGTTCTTTGAGTTTTCTCTCGAAGAGCTTTCGCAGAGCGGCTTCGCGCTTAAAAACGTCAGCCTCGACCTTCACAACAGCGGGTTTGAGGGCAACATCGTGACCGAATATGAGCAGAAATTCACCGAGATGGGTATGCCTATATACAGATTGGAAGCCTATATTCGTTGAAATTGCACAAAATTTGACAAAAGCATTGAAAAAATTCGCCGACTATGATATAATATGCACATATTAAAGGCTTGGGCCGAAAGAGGTGCGTATTACAATGAAAAGTCTGATTACTGCTTTGTGGGAGCGCTCGGTCAGCAAAAAGCGCGTCGACCCCATAAATCCCGAGGCCGACGCTGAGATGAGGTTTGCCGTCGGCGAGCCGAGAAGGCCCGAGGACGGGCAGTTTGTCCTCACCGAAAACACCTCGCTGGTTTATCTTGGCGAGGGCGAGGGGGATTTCAGCGTTTACTTGGCGGGTAACTGGCGCTTTGAGCTTAAGGTCGACAGCGACAGCGGCGCCTGCGTCGATTTCTCGGGGTTCATGTCAAAGCTCACCGCAAGGCGCACCGAGCTCAATATGCCGAGCGCCGAAAAGCGAACGCTCATCTGCAAAAGCGGCCGCTTGGCGGGCGAGGGCGTCGGCTGTTACAGCGCGTACCCCTCGAATGCGGTGCTCTTTGACGACAAAAAGAGGATTCTCTGCCTTGGCGACCACGAGGCCGAGGGCGAGGCGGTCGAGTTTCTTGACAGGGCGGTCGCGGTCCTCGGCGAGGGAAAGCTTCTGGCGCTTTATATCAACCTTGACAACATCGCCGACGACCCGAAAAGCGAGAGCAACCTGATGAACTGCATCGTTTTGGTTTAAAAAATAACGGGAGCGTACATTTCGCACACATTATCTTCAACATTTGAAAATGTCGCCGCAGGCGACGCCTTGAAATTCTGACCTCTGATTTCTATCTTCTGTCTTCTTGATGCGGCCGCTTCGGCCACATCTAAAATAACCCCCGACCCGCGGGTCAGGGGGATTTTTTTATCTCAAAAACTCGACGCGGCCCTCTTTGAGGCGATATATCGCGCCTCTGACCTCGAGGCCCTCGATGCTGCCGATCGCGCCGCGAACCGCGCTGACGCTGTTCAAAACGTTGAGGCGGCAGGCTGCAAGGTCGTCTTTTTCGGGGCCGATCGCCCGCCTTATCTCGTCGGTGATGCTCTTTGTGAAGCCCTTTGCGCCGCCCGAGATCGCCGCGCCGACCGCGCCGCAGTGGTCATGCCCGAGTATCAGCACGAGCCGACACCCGAGGTGCTCGGCCGCGTATTCAATGCTGCCGAGCTGGTGCTCCGAGATGACGTTTCCCGCGACCCTGATCACAAAAAGCTCGCCGAGCCCCGCGCCGAAGATGCTTTCGGGTACCACCCGCGAATCAGAGCAGGCGACGACCACGGCGTAGGGCGTCTGGCCGTTTTCGGCGGTTTTTGCGCGGATATCGGCAGAAAAATCGCCGCCGAGCCCGTCCGAAACATATGAATTATTGCCCGCCTTGAGGCGTTCGAGCGCCTCGGAAGCGGTAAGATTCTTGATTTTCATGCTGCCCTCCTCAGTCTTCAAGCCTGAAATCAGCGCCGTTTTTGGTGAGGCTGTCGTGGCCTATCCAAAGCGTGAAGCCGCCCGCCTCGGCGGTGAAGTTCATTTCGGCGTCGTAGAATTTTAACATATCCTCAGATATCTCGAACTCGACATTTTTCTTTTCGTGAGGCTCAAGCCCAACTCTCTTGAAGCCTTTAAGCTCCCTTAAGGGCCTCACGACGCTGCCCTTGATATCTCTTATATAAAGCTGAACTGTCTCGGTGACGGCGGAATCGCCCATGTTTTCAACGCTGACAGAAGCAGTTATTTTTTCGCCGCGCCTGATGACGTTTTTGCTGAGAATCGGCTCGGAATAAGCGATTTCGCAGTATGACAGCCCGCAGCCGAAGGAATAGAGCGGGCGGTTCGGAACGTCCATGTAGTTTGAGACGTATCTCACGAAACTGTCGGTCTCGGGCTTGGGTCTGCCCGTGTTGAAGAGGCTGTAAGAGATCGGGAGCTGGCCCGAGCAGTAGGGGATACTCATTGAAAGCCGCCCCGACGGATTGACCTTTCCGAAGATTATATCCGCGACCGCATATGAGCCGACGGTGCCGGGCAGCCATACCTCAACGACCGCCCTTGCGGCTTTCGCGACCTCGGGAATGGCGAGCGGCCGCCCGCCGTAGATGAGCGCGACGGTGTTCTTATTGACCGCGCTGACCCGAGAAAAGAGCTCGCGGTGGCCATCTGAAAGCGAGATATCGGCAACGCTCATCGATTCGCCCGTGCGCGACTGATCCTCGCCGAGGCAGAGAAGAACCGCGTCGCAGGAGGCGATTTTTTCAAGCTCGGTTTCGGTCGGCGCATCGCCCGAAAAGACAAATTCCGTCTCGGGGCAGAGCTTTTCAAGCGCCTCGCGCAGGGTTACTGTCCTGCTCGCGTCCGCGAAGATCGACCACGAGCCGACGATCTCTTTGCTCTGCGCCAAGTCGCCGACGACGCCGATTTTCTGCCCGTTTTTCAGCGGAAGAATTCCGTCGTTTTTGAGAAGCACCGTGGTCTCCTCGGCGGCGCGCCGCCCGAGCGCCTGAATTTTTTCTGAGAATATGACCTCTTTTTCCCGCTCGGCCGAGCCGTCTTTATACGGGTTTTCAAAGAGCCCGAGCTCGTTCTTGAGCTCTAAAACCCGCATCACCGCTTCATCAAGAAGCTTTTCATCGACCTCGCCGCTTTTGATCGCGCCCTCGAGGCCGTTGAGATAGCAGTCGCTCATCATGTCGATGTCGCACCCCGCGATGAGGGCCTTTTTCGCGGCGTCGGCCCTGTCTGCCGAGCTGCCCTGAATGACCGTCTCGCCGACGGCGTTATAGTCCGAGATCACGACGCCCTTAAAGCCCATGTCCTCTCTGAGAACGTCGCGAAGAAGGTGTCGGTTTGTGGTGCAGGGCTTGCGGTCGATGGTGTTGAACGCGGTCATGACAAGCTTCACGCCCGCCTCAACGGCTGCGCGGTAGGGCTTGAGGTAGTCCTCAAAGAGGGTGTGCTCGCTTATCTCGGTGACGTTGTAATCCCGCCCCGCGACGGGTGCTCCGTAGGCCGCGAAGTGCTTCACGCAGGCCGCTATCTTGCCTTTTTTCGAGATGTCATCGCCCTGAAAACCCCTCACGAACGCGGCTGCCATCGCCGAATTGAGATAAGGGTCTTCGCCCGTCGATTCCATGCACCTGCCCCAGCGCGGGTCTCTGACAAGATCTACCATCGGCGAAAAGGTGACGTGAACCCCCGCTGCCGATGCTTCCTCCGCCGCCGCCGAAGCTATTTCCTCGGCAAGATCGGGGTCAAAGCTTGAACCTATCGCGATCGGGACGGGGAATGCGGTTTTATAGCCGTGAATGACGTCGGCCATGAATATCGCGGGAATGCGGTGAGGCTGTTTCGCCATCATTCTGTCCTGAAGGTTGCGAAGGTGCTCGGCGCCGTGCTCGCCAAGAACCGTGCCCGTGCGGTAGGGCCGGTCGGCGTCCATTTTAAACTCCGCGGCGGGGCCCGTTATCATGTCGACCTCGCCGAAGAAGCCGCCGTGAAGCTGTACAAGCTGTTCGATCTTTTCACTTACGCTCATATCCGCGAGCAAATTTTCAAGCTTTTGTCTGTCCATGTCGATCTTCCTTTCGTGCTTTTATTTATGCCTTTTTGCGCTTTGATTTTTTCTTTGCCGTGAGAATTATCACAACGACAACCGCCGATACAACGAGGCAAATCGCGGCGATGATCGCAGCGGTCGGGATATATACGCCCGACTTCACGAGGGTTACGGTGAAGTTGTCGATGTAAAGGCTGTCGGCGAGGTCGCCCGTGGCGCGTATCTCGACCTTGTTATCGCCCTTTTTCAGCTTTATCGGCAGGGTCGCCACGCCCCAATCGCTGAGGCTTGCGCACTTTTCAAGCTCTAAATTCTTCTTCGAGCCGTTGACATAGATCGCCGCGCCGCTGATGTCAGAGAGGCAGGAATATTTCAGCTCGAGATTATATGTGCCCGAGGTGAACGCCCTGACGGTGTCGCGGGCGCTCGCGCCCTTGAGGTCGCCGAAGCTGAGGTATCCCTGACCCGTATAGTTTCTTATGTTCTCTGAAGCGCCGTTTCTTATGATCCTGTCGACGTCCTTTACGTCGAAGAACTCGCCCTCATACTGGCGGGGGCCCTCATAGACTGGCGGCCTTTCGGGCTCGGTATATGTCGCCTCTGAGTAATCGGTAAGCCTGCCCGCAGCGCTGCCCGAGCATTTTATTTCAATCTGAACGGGGCCGTTGTGCTCGACGGTGAGAACCCATTCGCTGCCCGACTGAGCGGCGGTGACTGTCGGCTTCATGCTGTTGATGGCGCGGTCCTCGACCGTATATGTAGGCTCTGAGGTCGCCCCGCTGATTTTGATGACGTCTCTTCTTGTCGTGAGGAGGTTTACGTCGTCGAAGTTGTTGAGATAGACCGAGAGCCCGTCGGCGGTTTCTTTAATCACACCGACCGAGTAGCGCGGATATTCAAGGCTGAGCTTTTCGCAGGTGTTATAGCGCAGCGGTATCTCGGCAGTGACCTTTCGGTTCGTCTTATAGGGGTTATAGGTTATCCAGACGTTCTCGCGCTGAGCGCAGTACATATCGCCCGTGTAAAGCTCGGGGAAGATGTCTTCGAGGTCAAAGACCTTGTCGTTGAGGGTCGGCCAGATCTCGTCATATTCCGAGTGGTTGACGACAAGCTCGAACTTATCGCGAAGCGATTCATCGGCAAAGCCCGCGGTGGTGGGAATTGTCGGAAATCTGCCCGTCGACTTGTAGAACGAGTGGTTGTCGCGAAGGTTGCCGTCGCCCTCGATTTTGTAAAGCCCCTCGAAGAGCGTCTCTGGCGTGCAGTATTTTTTGTCGTCGCTGCCGCTGTCGATGTCGTTGACGAGAATTATTTTCGTCCTCTCGATGACCTCGTCGCGGGTGGGTATTCTGAATGTTCCGTCGAGGGTCTTGCGGAACATGTCGATCATGACGTTGTAAAACTGGTCGTAATATGCCCATTTTCTGACTGCATAGCCCTTTTTGTCGATCTCGTCGTCGGCCTCATAGAAGTCGTCCTCGGGCACGAGCTCGGGGCCGTCGATGACGGTCATTCCGTTGAGGATCATTCTCTCAAACTGAACCGAAAGGCCCGTCGAGAGAAGGTAGCCGCTTGTTCCCTCGCCCGTTTCGTCGGTCCAGCCCGTTTCGTCATATCTGATGCCGAAGTTGTCGCAGTATCCCGAAAGGAAAGTTCCGAGAACAAGGCTTTCGACGTCGTCAAGGTAGCCCGTCTGGGTATATTTTTCAAGCAGAATGAAGTTTTCGGGGTATTTTCTCGCGGCCTCCTCGAATTCGGGCACCTGTTTGAGCATCGCGAGCGGGTTTAACCACTGGCCCCACTGGTTGCCGCACCAGCTGTCGACAAGATAGCCGCCGTATTTGTGGCAGAGCTCCAAAAGCCCCGCGAAGTGGATATAGCGCTCGATCGGGGTGATGGGGAAATCCTCCTGCTCGAAGCCCCAGAACTGCTCGCAATAGTTGAAGCCGAGGAAATTCGGGTAGTCGCGGAAGAACTCGCCGAAAACGGTTTCTTCATAGTCGACCTCGGCGGGGTCATAGTCGGGAAGATGGCATTGGCCGCCGCTCGCGGGCTGAATCATCGCCCAAACGCCCCTCTCGGCGCAGGTGCGAAGCCAGCTCTTCGCGGTCTCATAGCCGTACTCGACGATCATGAAGCGCTTCTGCTCCGAGTCCCAGTTGACCGAGAGCGAGATGTTGAACACGACGTAGGGGAGTATGTCCTCAGGTATCAGGTCGATGATCTTGTCGGGGTCGGCGGTGTTCCATGTGTCGATGTGAACTATCCACATCGGCTGCTCGGGCGATATCGGCCGCCGAAGAGCAGGCTCGGAGGAATCGGCAAAGGCGGGGAAAGCGAGCGCCGTAAACGCAATCACCGCACAAATCATCAAACAAAGCGTTCTTTTTATCATGAAATTACCCCCAAGATTGGTTTTATAATGTAAGTATACATCAAACCGAAGGGGAATGCAAGGAAAAAATTTCCCTTGATGTGGCCGAAGCGGCCACATCAAGAAAATAGAAGTTAGAAATTAGATGTTAGAGTTCCAAGGTGTCGCCTACGGCGACGATTTCAAATATTATGATAATGTGTACGGAATGGGCACTCCCATTTCCCTTTGGGTTTTTGCATAAAAACCGCGCCCGCAGGGTGCGCGAGCGCGGTTGGGTTTTATTCTTCGCCCCACTTGGGGAGCTCGTCGAGGGTGATGACCTTTTCGTCGTTATAGACCGCTTTGAGCTCGTCCTTGTCATGGTTCGTGACAAAGTCGGTGTGCCAGATCATGAACCAGCTCCAGAGACAGCCGTCGTCGACAAAATCTTCGATCGGCGGGACATAGCCGCACTCATGGAAAGCTATCGGCTTGCCCGTGTTCATCTTTTCGAGGCGGTCATAGGCGCGCTTGTGGGTCGAGTTGTCATAGGTGTCAGAGCCGATGACGTCGCAGTATTCATCGCCGGGGTACCAGCCGTCTTTGACATCGCCCGAATAGCCGAGCACCCAAATCAGGTTGTCGAGGCCGAATTCGTTCGTGAAGCGGTCATGCATCATCTGCCAGAGCTTTACAAAGTTATCGCCGCCGCGCTTGCCCCACCAGAACCAGCCGCCGTCAAACTCATGGAAAGGCCGCCAGAGAACGGGCACGCCCGCATCGCGAAGCTCGGAAAGGGCCTCGGCAGCCTTATCCCAGTTCTCGATCATCGCCTTGTGCTCGGGCGAGGTCTCGTCGAAGAGCTTTTCAAAGTCGGGGTTGTCGTCCTTTGATTCCTGATAGCCGAAGCCGTTGATGCCCGTGTGCCAACAGATCGTCACGATTCCGCCCTTTGCCCACCATTCCTTTGCGCGCTCGACAACGCCGTCAAAATCGCCGTTCATGAAGTCGAGGCCGCGTATCGCGGGGAGCTTTCCCGTCGCCTGTTCGATTATGTCCATCTCATAGTCCGTCGAGCCCATCCATGTCGATTCCTGCTGGCCCGCAAGCATTACCTTTCCCGAGTTGTCAAGAAGATACTGATATATCTCGGCCGCGGCTTCGTTCGCGGGGAGCGACGGTGTTCTCGGCGCTCCGCAGGAGGAAAGTATCAGGACGGAGAGAAGAATGCATATTGATGTTTTCAGAAATTTCACGGTAAAGCCCCTTTCATATTTTCTGATTTGATTATACACCGAGCGGGGCGGTTTTGCAACAGTTTTTTCTGAAAATTTCGGGTCAGAGCATCGGAACCTTAAGTTCAAAAACAGCGCCCCCGCCGTAGCGGTTCTTGGCGGAAACCGTTCCGTGGTGGGCGGCGATTATATCCCTCGTCATCGAAAGGCCGATGCCGTAGCCCGCCTTGTCGGTGAAGCCTCGGTGGAACCTCAGAAACAGCTCGGAAAGCTCGTCGGGGGTCATTCCCGAGCCCCTGTCGGCGACGGTTATCTCGGCAAATTCGCCGCGCTCGCAAAAATTCACCGAGACCTCGGTGTTCGGGGCGGTGTGCTCGACGGCGTTTTTCATGACGTTTTCAAGCGCCTGAGAGAACCAGAACGGGTCGGCGCTCAGGTTGAGCGCGGGGCCGTTCAGCGAAAAGCTCACGCCCTTGACCTCGGCAAGCGGGCGAAGGCGCTCGCAGCATTCTTCGAGCAGGGCGCGGAGGGATATCGGCGAAAAGTTCATTCTTATCTTTCCCTCGGCGAGCTGGCTCGATTTGAGTATACGCTCGGTCTCGTCGGTCAGGCGGGTCATGCAGGACTGGCACTTTTCAAGCGCGGGCAGGCCTTCATGAGCGCCCATCGATAAAAGGTCGAGCTGAATCTGAAGCGCGGTGAGGGAGTTCTTCATCTGGTGAACCATATTTTCGGTGAACCTTATCATGCCAGCTTCACGGCGCTCGGCCTCTTTTTCGCGAATCAGCGTGAGCTGCTCGAGGCGGGAGACAAGGTTATGAAGATTCGCGCAGCAGCCCTCGGAGAGCGTCTCGGGCGTGGGCTCGGAGGGGTATAACAAAAAGCGGTCGATCTGATCAGAGACCGACTTTATATCCCGCGTCTGCCTGAAAAGGGCATGGGCAAGCGCAAGGCATATCGCAAGAAGAATAATGGTCGAAAGAATGAAGATCATTTGTCACTCCGTTTTCTCGGTCCAGCGGTAGCCGACGCCGCGAACCGTCTCGATGTAGGTTTTTCCGTTGAAATCGCCGAGCTTCTCTCTCAGGCGGCTGATGTTCACGTTCAGGGCGTTCTCGCCGACGTAGGAAGAAGCCTTCCCCCAGACGCGGAAATAGAGCTCCTCGCGGGTGAGGGGCTCGGGAAAGGCGTTTATCAGCGCGTAGGCTATCTTCCACTCGACCGACGAGAGCGGAACAGCTATTCCGAATTTTCTTATCGTCTGCTTCTCAAAGTCGACGGTGAGCTCGCCGCTTGATATAAGCTCACCGCTCTTTCGGCTTCGCTTTAAAAGCGCCCGAATTCTCATCATGAGTTCGCTTGCGCGGAACGGCTTTGTGAGGTAGTCGTCGGCGCCGAGGCTGAACCCGCAGACAACCTCGGCTTCGCTGCTTCGGGCGGTGAGAAAGAGTATCGGCATATCAGATACCGCGCGAAGAGCCCTGCAAAGGTCGAAGCCGCTGTCTGCCCCGAGGGAGACATCTAAAACAGCGAGGTCAAGCCTTTCGGCTTCGGCGATTTTAAGGGCCTCGGCGATGTTTTCGGCGGGAAAAGCGCGGTAGCCGAACGACGCAAAGAGGTCGCAGAGGCCGTCAAGAACGGTTTTGTCGTCCTCGACGGCAAGAATATTTATCTTTCCCATATAAGCCCCCCTTTCGTGATTCAGACGGTTTTTCCGTCCTCGATCTGAATGATGTGGTCGGCGGTGCGGGCGATTTCAAGGTTGTGGGTGACGACGATAAGCGTCTGGCCGAAGCGCTTTGCGCTCTCTTTGAGGAGCGCCATGGTCTCGTCGCTGGTTTTCTTGTCGAGGTTGCCCGTCGGCTCATCGGCAAAGACGATATGAGGCTTTGCGAGGACAGAGCGCGCTATCGCTACTCTCTGCTGCTCGCCGCCCGAAAGCTCGGAAGGGTATTTTTTCAGAAGCTCCTTTATCCCGAGCATTCCCGAGACCTCGTCCAAAAAGTCGGGGTCGGCCTTTTTGCCGTCAAGCTTTAAGGGTATGCATATGTTGTTGAGCACGGTGTAATCCTCAAGAAGATTATACTGTTGAAATACAAAGCCGATGTGCCGCCTGCGGAATATCGCCATTTTTTCATCGGAATAGGCGAAAAGGTCGCTGCCCGAGACCGTTACCTTGCCCGAGTCGGGGCGGTCGAGGCCGCCGAGAATGTGCAAAAGCGTCGATTTTCCCGAACCGCTCCTTCCTATTATAGCATAAAATTCGCCCTGTTCAAAGCTCACCGTAACGCCGTTGAGCGCGTTGACCTTTCCAGATGAAGAATTATAGGTCTTATAGATATTTTCGGCTGATAATACTGTATCCATTTTTTCTCCTCCTCAGCGCTCGTCGCGCAGTTTTTGCATAAGATTGCCCTTTAAAAGCCTTCGCCTTGCGGCATAAGTCAGCGCGGAAATTATCAGTATGCAGCCCGCGGTGATGCCTATGGCGATGAGTATTCCCTTGCCGCCGAAGTAGCTTTTGAAAAGATCAAGCGCGACAAAGATTTTTTCGCCCGATGAGCCCTCGGCGGTTTTCGGGATTATCGCAAGGCTCAGCCCCAAATATGCCGCCCAGCCCGCCGCCGTCGCAAGAACGCCCCGAAGAACCGAAACGCCCGCGTTTTTGAGAAGCACCTGCCGCCTTGACATTCCGAGCGCCTGTAAGACCGCGCTGTTTTTCTTGAGGCTCTCGGCCTCCATGATGAGTATCGCCGAAAGAATTATCGCCGCTATCATCGCGACCGCGCCGCCGCTTGTCAGCGAAAAGACCATTCTTCGGTTGTAGTCGATATATCTGTTTCGCCAGTATTCGCCCGTGTCGGTCATTTTAAGTTTGCTGCCCGCAAGAACCTCGGATATGCTCTTCTCAACGGCGTAGGGGTCGTTCGTCTTGTCGAGGATAACAAAGGAGCGGAGATATTCAAACTCGCGGTTCGGCAGCCAATAGCTGTTGAATCCGAGGTTATTTGTGTCAAAGTATTCATCTTCGTCGAGGCTGTCAAGAAGATTTTTCTGAATGAATTCCTTTGAGCAGATAACCGTATAGCTTTCTATCGGAACCATGCTGCCGCCGAAAAGATCGCGTAATGAGTCGTCGGTTATCATTATTCCGCCGACCTTGGTTTTAACTTCTATCGGGTCGGAGTAGTCGCAATCACTCATGAAATAATCATTATAATCGATTGGCCTGCGGGGATAGAACGTCACTCCGATCTCGTCGCCGACGTCGACGGATATTTCGTCGGTGTCAAAGATTTCAGAGGTATAAACAACGTTGTCGCTCGGCTCTACGAACTGAATTGAGTAGCTTCCGCCGCTTGATATAAAATCTGAGACGGTTTCTTCTTCATCTATTGTAGCTACTTCAGGGTCATTAAATTTTGTATAACCGACGTGTATTTTACCGTCGCCGTAGACACGGAACCCGAGCACGACCTCTTCGCCGCTTTTAAACTTCTCCATATCGACGCCCGTGCTTTCAAGGTCGATAACATCGCCGTCGGTGACTATCATGTCGACAAAATGCCCATCGAACGGCGGGTTAACTTGGTTTACCGAGGTATTGTTGCCGTAGTAGACAGCTTCGTTGGGGTTGGGGTCCTGAATCTTGATTATTCGGTCGTCGTCGATGCCGTCGAAGGTCAGGCCGACGCGGAAATTCTCGCTGCCGAATGAGCTCTCGACCCCGGGGACGCTTTTCAGCGCATCAATAAATTTTTGCGAAACTCCGCCGACTCCGCTGAAATCCTTTTCCCTCGGGTTGTAGGACATATCGCGCCGTGTGATCAGCAGGTCGGTGTTGTGCGAGTTGATATTCCTGTTTTCGAGATAAACCGCGGTGTCGCCGACGGTATAGACCGCCGAGCCGCAGAGAATCACCGAGAGAGCCGCAATCATCACTGCACGCAGGCGGCGGCTTTGCTTTGATTTTTTGCGGTCAAAGGCAAATTTGCCTATCAGCGACGACCGCAAAGTCGCCGCAAACGCGCAGACCCTCGCGATAAACACACCGAAAAGCCACATCGCGGAGGCAACAGCAAGGCGCTTCATCGGAACGTTTATGCGAATCGCGGTGACGTCGGTGAAAATAAGCAGGCGCAGAGAAAGCCATGTGATGAAAATTCCGAGCGCCGCGCCGACTATCGCCGCAGGAACGGCAAGTATCACCGTTTCATAGAAGAGCATCACCCCGAGCTGGCGCTTTGTGATGCCTATTCCCCTGAATATCGCAAGCTGGCGGGCTTCGGCCTGCATTCTCACGACGTAGATGCATATGACCGACACGACCGTTATTATAAGTATCACGGCGGTATATGCGGTGCTGTAGCTCTCCTGCCGCGTGATTTCGGTATGCGGGGTCGAGTTTATCACATACTGCGTCGTCAGCGGCGCGGTGTGGCGCGTCTTGCTGAAATGCAGGGAGAGTTCGTGAATTATTCCGTCGAGGCCGTCGCCCTTTGCGGTGAAGAAATAAGATGTCTGGGGCTGCTGAGGCTCGGCAAAATATTCGTTGCCCTCAGCGTCGGTGAGAGGGGTGCTCTTCGCCTTGAGGCTCGCGGTGCTCATGATAGCCTCGGCGGTTGCGGTCGTCATCACGATGCCGTTCAGCGGGCGCTTTAGGTTTTGAAGGCTCACGGGCCAGATTTTTGAATAGCTCTTGAGAACGCCCACCACCTTGAAGATGTGCTCAAAGGTGATGTTTGAGGGCTGATTCACGCCCAAGGGGTCTTCGGCATAGACGCTCACGTTTATAACTATTTCCTGATCCGTGCCGATTCGATAGCCCAGCTCGGCAAGAACATTCGCCTCAACGGCTATTTCGTCGAGGGCGCGGGGCATTCTGCCCTCTTTGAGGTCTAATCGGCCGATGTCTTTAAATGTGTCGTCGATCACCCCGAAGCCGAAGCCGTTCGCCTCGCCGTAGTTTACCGAGGTGCCGATTCTGTCGGCCCAAGCCTGCTCTGAAAGATACTGCTCATCTTCGGGAAGGCCCTCAAGAATCGCGCCGTACCATTCGCCGTAGGTGTTAAGTGCGTTCTCACCGCTCGATTCGCTGATGCTTGAATCGACGCTGAGCGTTATGATGAAGAACGCGAACGATATCGCAAGCACCGCAAAAATAAGCCTGCTGCTTCGTATTTTTCTTCGCGAGCCCTGCAAGGCAAGGCTGAAAAGCTCGCTGTTCAAAAGCTCTCACTCCTTTTTGATTTCCTGAAAAAATTATATCACGCGAAAAGTTTTCAAGTCAACTTTTATAACAGAACTGTTATAATTGAATTTCGGGAAACCGCAAAAGCGCGTAAAAAGGCCCTCCGACGGGTTCGCCGAAGAGCCGAAATTTACATATTTTGTCAGGCAAGAAGCTTCTTGACCTTTTCAACGGCGGCTTTTCCCATCTCGCGGTGGCCGATGACGCTCGGGTGAAGGCCGTCGCCCGAATCGCAGTCGGCGCGAAGAACGGTCGGGTCGGCGGGGTCGCAAACGGCGGAGGCGAAATCGACAAAGCCGTCGAAGCCGCTCTCGGGGCTCATCATCCAATCGTTTATCTTCGAGCGGATAGATTCGTGAAGCTCTGAGCGCCAGTGTTCGTTGTTGCCGAACGGCGTGACGGTGCCCGCGTAGATCTTTATTCCCTCGGCGTGGCAGGCGGAAATCATCGCGGAATATTCGCGTATCATGTCGGCCGAGGTGTCCCTCTCAGCCCCGGGGATATCGTTTGTGCCGATGAGCAGGAGAACCCGCTTTACGCCCGCGATGTCAAGAACGTCGCGCTTGAAGCGGTCTTTCGCGGGGACGCCGTAGCCGCCCCATATCGCGTTGCCCGCAATCGAAGAGTTGACGACGGAGACATGCTTTGTTTTGGGGTCGGCCTGAAGCCCTTGGGCGAGCAGGTTCGGCCATGCGTCGAAGCCGTTGAAGGTCGAGATCGAGCCGTCGGTGATGGAATCGCCGAAGCAGACAAAGGTCTCGACCCCGCTTGTGAGGGCGTCGGCGCGGCAGAGGGCAAAATAGCTCCACTTGTGCTCGCTCGGCAAAAAGTTTTCGCTGACCTTGTTTCCGCCGACTATCCAGCAGGAGCAGTCGGCCTCCTGATGGCAGGCGGGAGAGGGCGGAAGCTCGCCGAAATTCACCGAAACGGCGAGAAAATCAAGGCTTTCAAAGCTGAAATCAACGCCGTCCGAGGTGACGGTCCCGCCCGCGGGGATAACCACTCGCTCGCGGCCGCCGAAGGTTATCGCGGTGTCGGTCGAGAGGTCGATATTCGGCTCGCCCGCTTTAAGAAGCTTGGCTATATGTACCGATTCGAGGACCATGTCGGAATCGGGCGGGGTGAGGCCCTCGCCGTATTCGTTTGAAAAAGTCAGGCGGATCTTTTCGCCGCCGACAGCCGCCTGAAACTGTTGGCGGAGGGTTGAGCCGAAAAGAGCGGGGTTCTTCGGGAGCTGGTCGGGAAGGGCGTTGAGAGTCGCCGCCGAGAAAATGCAGTTCCAGCCCGCATTATCGCTTAATTGTGAAGATATTTTATTCGACATGACCGATGACCTCCGATTTTTGAAGTTAAATATATCCTACCACGGTTGAGCATAAATGTCAATTAAAAATCAAAGATTGCCTATGTTTTGGGTACCCATGTTCCGCTCACAATTCTCGTTTCCTCTTTATTATCTATCTTCTAACTTCTAACTTCTAACTTCTTTCTTCTATCTTCTATCTTCTAAATGCGAAGCATTTGACTTTTTGTGATTGATGTGATAAAATAAAATAGTATTATTATAGGCTGTACCCCTCGCGGGGGTTTTAAGGAGCAGGGAAATGAAAAAGCTTTTCGGAAGGATTATTCCCGTTATTTCGGTGATAGCGGTATGCGCGGTGGTGATAACCATTATCGCGGCGTATTTCAATTTTATATCTCAGAGGATCTATGAGGACAGCACGAGCCACCTTTATGAGATTTACGCTCAGGTGAACCGCTCGTTCGGCTCGTTTGTCGAGCGAAACTGGGGGCTTCTTCGCGGGTGGGGAAGGTATTTTTCCGCGGTCGATGACGATGAAGCAGTCGCGGAATTCGTGACCCGCGAGCGCGATTATTGGGGCTTCACCGAGCTTTATTTCATCTCGGCTGACGGCGGGTTCATCACCGCCGACGGCAGAAAAAGCAGCGAGCCCGACGGCGAAGGCTTCTCGGCGTTCATTGAAAGCGGCGAGCCGACGATGTCGGGGCAGACCCTGCCGAACGGCAAGGGCGTCACCGTTTTTGCGATGCCGACCGAAAGATCTGAGTTCCGCGGGGTCGAATACGAGGCTGTCGCGATAAGCTATACAAACGACGACCTTGCGAGCTCGCTGAATGTCGACGCTTTCTCGGGCAAGGCAAAATGCTTTGTCGTCGACAGCGACGGCAGCGTTCTTCTCTCGACCCGGACGGGCGGAAGCGTTTATAAAAATTATATTCAATACCTCGGCGCGGCTTCGGATATCGGCGAGGAGGGGCTTGAAAGCCTCACAAAGGACTGGGAAAACGGGCTCTCGGGGCTTGTGCAGTGCAAAATCGGCGGCGAGGACCAGTGCATTCTCTATCAGCCCGTCGGCTATCAGGACTTTGTTCTTCTCAGCGCGGTGCCCGAAAGCTCGGTGAGCGCGGGCTTCCTCTCGGTTCAGAAGATCACCGCGAACGTTCTTCTTGCGATATTCCTCATCATCGGCGTGACGGCTGCGGTGTTCCTCATCATGAGATATTCAAGCGAGAAAAAGAGCAGCAGCATCGAGCTTCAGTACCGCGAGCTTATGTTCAGCGTTCTTTCAAACAGCGTCGACGACATTTTCATCATGCTCGATTCGGAGAATCAGAATGTCGACTATATAAGCCCGAACGTCGAGCGCCTGCTCGGGATCCCCGCGGACGAGGCGAGAAAGAACATTCGGGCGCTTGAAAAATGCGCGGTGAATTATAATGTCGTGATACCCAAGAGCGAGATAGAAAAAATACCCCTGAACGGCAGCATCTGCCGCGAATGCGAGTATATGCACCAGTCGACGGGCGAACGCAGATGGTACAGAATGACCGTCTATCACTCGAGCATTCAGAATGTTGAGAAATATATCGCGGTGATGTCTGACCGCACCGGCGAACAGCAGATGAATCTTCAGCTTCGCGAGGCCCTTGACGCGGCAAGAAGCGCAAACGAGGCAAAGTCAAACTTTTTGGCGAATATGTCTCATGACATTCGCACGCCGATGAACGCTATCGTCGGGTTCTCGGTGCTTCTGGAAAAGGACGCGGACAGGCCCGACAAGGTAAAGGAATACACAAGAAAGATCACCGCCTCGAGCCACCACCTTTTAAGCCTCATCAACGACGTTTTGGACATGTCGAAGATCGAGAGCGGGAAGACCTCGCTGAGCAGCGCGGTGTTCAGCCTGCCCGAGCTTTTGGAAGAGCTCGGAATAATCATTCTTCCCCAGACAAAGGCAAAGGATCAGGACTTCATGATACACGTTGTCGGGGCGCCGCCCGAAAAAATCGTCGGCGACAGGCTTAGGCTCAACCAGATTCTTCTGAACCTGCTTTCAAACGCGGTCAAGTATACTCAGGTCGGCGGGAAGATAGAATTCAGCGTCTCGGAGATTAAGCAGGACGCCCCGCAGTTTGTGAAGCTTCGGTTCGCGGTCAAAGACAACGGAATCGGAATGAGCGAGGAATTCGTCAAGAAGGTGTTCGCGCCGTTCAGCAGAGAGATAAACTCGGTCACGAACACCGTTCAGGGCACGGGCCTCGGAATGGCAATAACAAAGAATCTTGTCGACCTCATGGGCGGAATTATTCTTGTCGAGAGCGAGCCTGACAAGGGCAGCACCTTTACGGTCGAGCTCACTTTTGCCCTTCCCGAGCAGGGCGTTGAGGAGAGCAGGGTCGAGAGCAGAATTAGGCGAATGCTTGTCTGCGACGACGACGAGGACATCTGCCTCGGCATCAGCGAGATGATGAAAGACACCGAAATCGACGTGTCATGCGTTACAAGCGGCTCGGCGGCGGTGGGCGCGGCGGTTTCGGCGCATGAGCGGAACGAGGACTTCGACATCATTCTTCTTGACTGGAAGATGCCCGAGATGGACGGCGTTGAGACCGCAAGAAAAATTCGCGGGGAAATAGGCCACGATGTGCCGATTCTGGTGCTGACCTCATACGACTGGAGCGACATTGAGGAAGAGGCAAGGGCCGCGGGTATCAACGCGTTTATGCCGAAGCCGTTCTTTGTGTCGACGTTCAGGCAGACGGTCGAGCCCCTGTTTACCGCCCCCGAAGCCCCGAGCGAGCCCTCGGAGGAAGAGAGCAAAAAAATCATGAACGGGCTGATGTTCTTGGTCGCTGAGGACAACTCGCTCAACGCGGAAATACTCACCGAAATGCTCAAGATGGAGGGCGCCGACTGCGAACTTGCGCACAACGGGCTTGAGGCCGCAGAGATGTTCGAGCAGTCGCCGAAGGGGCATTACGACATGGTGCTGATGGACGTGCAGATGCCGATAATGAACGGCTATGACGCGACAAGAAGAATTCGGGCGTCCGTTCACCCCGAGGCAAAGACAATACCCATTGTCGCGATGACCGCAAACACCTTCGCCGAAGATGTGAGAAATTCCATCGAGGCGGGAATGAACGCGCACCTCGCAAAGCCGATCGACATGGCAAAGGTATGCGAAACCGTCGGCAGGCTTATGGAGAAAAAACGCCCGCAAAAAGGAGAATCTGAGGAATGAAGATAAAGATAATTGCGCTGGCGGCGGTTTTCGCGGCGGCGATGATGACCTCGGCATGTGCCGATAAAAACGACGGCGGCGTTCTCACCGTCATGGGCAAGGAGAGCGACCTCAACAAAAGCTATATGACCGAGATTTTTGAGAGATATCAACAGCAGACGGGAAACAAGCTTAAGATTATTTCCTGCAAGGATTCGGACTTTGAGGCCGCGGCGGTCGAGAAGTTCAACTCGGACAGCGCGCCAGATATCCTCATGCACTTTCACAACGCCGACCTCAACAGGTTTGACGTTGAAAACGATTTTTATTTTCTGAACGGCGAGGATTGGGTCGACGACCTCACCGACAGCGCAAGGAATTACTGTCAGGACAAGAGCGGAAACCTGCTCGGCCTGCCCTATTGGGAGAATTCGGTGTCGGGGTGCTATTATAACAAGACTATTCTTGACAGCCTCGGGCTTAGGCCCGCGACGAATCAGGCGGAATTCGACGTTTTGTGCCAAGCGCTCGCCGACACGGGTTATACCCCTATCTGCTGGCCCGCCGACGGCTGCGCGTGGATGGTTCAGTTTGCGCTCGACCCGATTTTTGCCGACGACCCCTCGATGCTCGAAAAAATAAACAGCGGCGAAATCACCTTTTCCGACATTCCCGAGGTCGAGAATATGGTCAGCTGGATAGCTCAGGCTGCCGATAAGGGCTGGTTCGGCGACAGCTTTCTTGACTGCGGCTGGAACGGAATCAGCCGATCGATGGCCTCGGGCGACGCGGTAATGACCTTTATCTGGGACACTTGGTTTTATACCGACCTTGAGGAGGGCGGAAAGTACGGAGTCAACGACTTTGCGCTTATGCCCGTTTTTCTCAACACCGTTGACGGCGGAACCTTCGAGGGCGGAAACCTCAACATGATGATGGTGAACAAGAACAGCGAAAGGCTTGAAGAGGCGCTTGATTTCCTCGATTTCTGCGCGACGCCCGAAAACTATAACGCCGCGTTCGAGGGAATCTCGACGGTGAGCTGTTTCAAGGGCCAGACCACTAATATTCAGTCGAAGATGGTAGTCGACGCGGGCGAGCTCATCGCGGAAAAAGAGAGGGTCTCGACGGCGGCTTCGCGAATCGTCGGATACAGCGCTGACGACATGGTGAACGCCCTCAACGAGCTTTTCAGGAAAAAGGTCGACGTAAAGGGCTGTATTGAGCTTATGGATAAAAACCTTAAGGCAGAGGCGGGAAATCAGGCCGCCGACGCATTCTGATCGGAGGCAGTTTTATGAACTATCGCAGGGATAAGTACGGGCATGAGCTTTCGGCGCTCGCCTACGGGTGCATGAGATTCAAGCGCTCGGGCGGAAAAATCGACATCGCCGCCGCAGAGGAGCAAATCATGGCGGCGTTCAACGGCGGGGTGAACTATTTCGACACCGCTTATATCTACCCGGGGAGCGAGGCCGCCCTCGGCGAAATCGTCGAGAAAAACGGAATTCGCGACAAAATTTTCATCGCGACAAAGCTTCCGCACTATCTCATCAGAAACCCCGAGGACTTCGACAAATATTTCGGCGAGCAGCTTTCAAGGCTTCGCACCGACAGAATCGACTTCTATCTCATGCACATGCTCACCGACATCGCGACTTGGGAGAGGCTTAAGGCCCTCGGCGCGGTCGAGTGGATAGAGAAAAAGCTTGAATCGGGCGAAATTAAGCAGATAGGTTTTTCATATCACGGCGGGGCAGAGATGTTCTGCCGGCTTGTCGACGCGTTTCACTGGGACTTCTGCATGATTCAGTACAACTATATGGACGAAAACTCTCAGGCGGGAAAGCGCGGGCTTAAATACGCCAACTCAAAGGGCCTGCCCGTCATGATTATGGAGCCGCTTCGGGGCGGTCGGCTTGTGAACAACCTTCCCGAGGAGGCAAGAAAGATCTTCGAGAATTATCGGGTGAAGCATACGCCCGTTCAGTGGGCGCTTAAGTGGCTCTGGAACCAGCCCGAAGTTACCTGCGTTCTCTCGGGAATGAACACCCTTGAAGCGGTGGAGGACAACGTTAAAACCGCCTCCGAGACATCTGTCGGCGAACTCAGCGAGGGCGATCTTGAAATGCTCGCGAGGGTGGTTTCGGCGATAAACTCAAAGATGAAGGTCGGCTGCACGGGCTGCGGCTACTGCGTGCCCTGCCCGAAGAATGTCGATATCCCCGGGTGCTTCGCGGCCTATAACCGAAGATATTCCGACGGGTGGTTCACATCGCTGAAAGAATATGTAATGTGCACCGCGCTGAGGACGAACTCTGCGGCGGCTTCAAACTGCGTCGGCTGCGGAAGGTGCAAGCAGCACTGCCCGCAGGGAATCGACATTCCCGAGGAGCTTAAAAACGTCAGGGGCAAGCTCGAGGGCCCGATTTATAAGATCGCGAGAAAGGCGATAAAGCTTTTCAGAACATATTGAGAGCGGAGAATTGAGAGATGGTGTTTCTTCATTTGGGGGATCTTCACATCGGAAGAAGCCTCGGCGACTATGACCTCGCGGAGGATCAGGAATATATCCTCAGTCAGCTTGTGAGCATCGCGGTGAAAAACGGCGCGGGCGCTGTTTTAATCGCGGGCGATGTCTATGACAAGCCCGTACCGAGCGAGTCGGCGGTGAGGCTTTTCGACGGTTTTTTGAACAGCCTCGCCGAAAAGGGAATAAAAGCCTTTATCATCTCGGGCAACCACGACTCGGACGAGAGAATCAACTTCGGCAGCGGGCTTTTCCGTCGGAGCGGCATTTTCATTCACTCGAATTTTTCGGGGGCTCTCGCGAAAGAGACGGTCGAAGACGAATTCGGCAGAATAAATATTTGGCTGATGCCCTTTGTAAAGGCCTCGGCGGTGAGGCATTTTTACCCCGACGACGATATCCCCGACTATGACAGCGCGGTGAGAAAGCTCATCGAGAAAAGCGAAATCGACCCGAGCGAGAGAAATATCATCGTCGCGCACCAGTTTGTCGCGGGAAAGAGCGCTGAGCCGACGCTCGGCGGTTCCGAATCGCCTGCGGTTTTAAACGTCGGGTTGGTCGAGCGGGTCGGGGCTGATTGCTTTGACATCTTCGACTATGCGGCGCTCGGGCATATTCACTCGGCCCAAGCCGTCGGCAGGGAGACGGTGAGATATTCGGGCTCGCCGCTTAAATATTCGCTCAGCGAGGCGGGCTCTGAGAAGCTTGCGACGATAGTTGAAATCAGGGAAAAGGGAAATGTCAAGATAAAAACCGAGCCGCTTGTTCCGCTCCGCGACCTTCGGCATATACGCGGAAAGGCCGAGCAGCTTCTTTCGGCCGAGAATATCACATCGCCGAACGACTATATCTATGCCACTCTGACCGACGAGGAATTCAGCGAAAACCCGATGGGAATTTTCAGGCAGTATTACCCCAACACCGTGAAGATCGACTATGACAACTCGCGAACGAGGGAAATTCTCAGCGCCGAGGTCACGGCGGACATCGCGGCAAAGACCTTTGAGGAGACGGTGGCGGAGTTCTATCGGCTTGTTTACGGCTGCGAAATTTCCGAAGAAGAGCTTGAAATCATGAAAAAAGCAGCGGGAGAGGCGGGTGTTTCGGTTGAGGCCGACTAAGCTTATAATCAGCGCTTTCGGGCCTTATGCCGACAGGGCCGAAACCGTTGATTTTGATAAATTCAGCGGGCTGTTTCTCATTACGGGCGACACGGGCGCGGGTAAGACCACGATTTTCGATGCGATTTGCTTTGCGCTCTTCGGCGAGACCAGCGGAAGCTATCGCGACACAAAATATCTTCGGAGCGAATATGCCGACGACAGCGCCGAAAGCTTTGTCGACCTTTATTTTTCGCACCGCGGGAAGAATTACAGAGTATACCGCTGCCCCCGGTTCGAGCGCCCGCTTAAAAGAGGCTCGGGCGTTAAAACCGAGCCCGAAAAGGCGGTTTTCTACCCCGACGGCGGCACGCCGATCGAGGGGGTCAAGGCGGTAAATTCGGCGGTGAAGGAGCTTTTGAAAATCGACCGCGAGCAGTTCGGGCAGATCGCGATGATAGCGCAAGGGGAATTTCGCGAGCTTTTGAACGCAAAGACCGACAAGCGCACCGAGATACTTCGGACGGTTTTCATGACCGACGGCTACAAGGCGGTCGAGTACAGGCTCAAGGACAGGCTCGACGCCGCCTTTAGAAGCAGGCAGGAGGCCGAAAACAGCGTAATTCAGTATTTTTCCGATGTCATCGCCCCGCCCGCACTTTCGGCTCAGCTTTCCGAGATGAGAAATAACGCGGCGGCCTCGGCGAGCGCGTGGAACTGCGCGGAGATGCTTGAAATAATCGCGAAGATTATTTCCGAGGACGGCGAGCAAGAAAAGGAGCTTGAAAAAAAGCTCGGCGACGCGGAAAAAGCCCTCGACAGGGCGGTTCGCGAGCTTGCGACCGCTGAGGAGAGCAACAAGGATATTTTACGGCTCAAAGAGCTTTCGGAGGAGCGCGAGAGGCTTGAAGCGCAGAAGAGCGGCTTCGAGGCGCTTGAAAAGCGTGTCGCGAGGGAAAAGCTTGCGACCCGAACGGTCAGCCCGATTTATTCGGCGCTGCGCTCAAAGGCCGACGAGCACAAGCGGCTCGCCGAACAGATCATCGCGAAAAAAGAGGAATTCGGGCGCTCCGAGGGGCGCGCAAAGGCGGCTTCGGAGGCGCTCAGGGGCGCTCTTGAACGCGAGGGCGAGGCTGAAAAGCTTCGTCAGGCGGCAGCGGCGGCCGAGCGCGACAGGGAAAAATACGCCCTGCGCGACAAGCTTTCGGGCGAGATTCCCGAAATCAGGGGGCGGCTTGAAAAGCTCAGAGAGATGGAAAAAAGGCTCGCGGAGACGGAAAAAGAGCTTCGCGAGAGGATCTCGGGGCTGTCGGCAAAGGCCGAAAAGCTCAAAGACTCGCCTATTTCCCTCGAACGCGAGAGCGGGGTTCTTTCAAAGGCCGAGGCGCTTAAATCCGCCGTCGACGGCATTTTCGCGCGGGAGCTCCCCGAGCTTGAAAAAATGAATAACGAGCTTAAAAAAGCTCAGGAGAAATACAAGCTTGCCCGTGAGGGCTTTGAAAAGGCTCAGGAGGTTAAGCTTCGCGCGGAAAAGGCGCTTGAAAGCTGCCGCGCGGGAATTCTGGCCGCCGAGCTTTCGGAGGGTGCGCCCTGCCCCGTCTGCGGGTCGCTCGAGCACCCGTCGCCCGCAAAGCTGCCGAGCGAGAGCGTCAGCGAGGAGGAATTCAAGCTTTGCGCCCAAAAAGAGGAGACCGCTCGCTCGCAAAAGGACGACGCCCTCAAAATCGCGGAGAGCCTGCGGGCGGCGTCGGAGCAGCTTGAAAAACAGCTTTCGCAGAGGATAGCGGCCTGCCTCAGCGACGGGCTTTACGGCAAAACCGCCGAGGGCGGGCTTGAAAAGCTTCGCGCGGCGCTCGCGGAGGAGCGGGAGTTTCTTCGTGAATTCATCGCGAAGACGAACGCGAAAATCGCGGGGCTGAAAGGTCTTTGCGATGAGCTTGAAAGCGCACAAAAGCTGCTTGAATCGGCAAGGGGCGCCGAGACGGAAAAGCTTGAAGAATATAAAAAGCGGCAGGCCGATGCCCTGCACCGCGCCGAGAAGAGCCTCGCGGAAAAAGAGGCGCTTATGCAGCAGCTCAGCGGGCTTGAATATAAGAGCCTCGAACGGGCCGAATCGGCGGCAAAGGAGGCCAAAACCCGCGCCGATGAGATCACCGCGGCGATAGAAAAAGCTCGGGCTGAGAAGGAATCGGCGGAAAAAACCGCCGAGGGCTTAAGGGCGGCCATTGAGACGCTCGGGGCTTCGCTTGAAAAGCTTTCGGCCGAAAAGGAGAGCCTCGGAAGAGAGTTTTCGGCGGCTCTTTCGGCGAACGGTTTTTCGGGCGAGGAGGAGTTCGCGGCATATGCCGTCGGCGAGGAGAGCATCGCCCAAAGCGAAAAGAAAATCAACGAGTATGCATCGGCAGTTAAGGCCAACGCGGCAGGGCTTGAAAGGGCACGCGCCGACGCCGAGGGCAAGGTGCTTTGCGACCTTGAACAGCTCAGCGCCGACCGCGACGCGAAAAAACAGGCCGCAGATACCCTCAGAGAAACGAAAAACGCCGTCATGATAAGGCTTTCGGCGAACCGCAGGATCTCGGAAAATATCTCGGCGCTGAAAGAACCTCTCGAGAAATACCGTCACGAAAACGCAGTTGCAAGGCGGCTTTACGAGCTTGTCAGGGGGACGTCGCGAAACGGAAAGATCACGCTGGAGCAGTATGTTCAGGCGGCGGGGTTCGACGGGATCATCGCGGCCGCGAACAGAAGGCTTCTGCCGATGAGCGACGGGCGGTTCGAGCTCTATCGCAGGGAAAACGCGATCGGAAAGCAGAGCAGCACCTTTTTGGACCTCGACGTCCTCGACAACTTCACGGGAAAGCGCAGGCCGGTCGGCACGCTTTCGGGCGGCGAGAGCTTCAAGGCCTCGCTGAGCCTTGCCCTCGGCCTCTCAGACACCGTTTCGTCGCGGCTCGGCGGCGTTCAGATGGAAGCCCTTTTTGTCGATGAGGGCTTCGGTACCCTCGACAGCGCCTCCGTCGCAAGCGCGATGGAGATCCTCATGAGCCTCTCGGGAAGCGGCAAGCTCGTCGGCATCATCAGCCACCGCGAGGAGCTCAAGGACAGTATCCCGCAGAAGGTGGTCGTTTTGAAGACGCGGAACGGAAGCAGGATAGAGGTGGAGGGGGAGTGAGCCTCAAATACCGAATCCCAAAATCCGAGAATTATCTCAAAGCAGCATTTTCTCCCGAGAATTTCTCAAAAACCGTCAAAAGCAGTTAATTACTTAACCGATATTTTAAAATTCATTTGCGCACAGCTGAAATGTGATGCAATTGTCACAATGTGTGATATAATTGTCACACTCTGAAAAGAAAGGTAAAAATGCCATGAAACCACGCATTATCACGCTTTATACCGATTCCGACAAGGAAAAGCTCCGAAAAAAGATAAAGCACTGGTCGCTCGGGCTTGCGATTTTCGCCGCGATTTCTCTCGCAATCTGCATAGTCTCAGCGGCCTTCGTGACGACCGCCAATGCCGCTAAAAACGAGCGTTTAGCTGTTTTAACAAGTATAATATCAGGCTGGATAATTATTTATTGTGTTATCTATGTCGTCGGCGGCGCGCGAAAAGAACTTTCACACGCTAAAACGCTCTCAGATGGCGATTTAGCGCGGTTTGCGGGCATTTTTACCCTGACCGATGAGCGCATGACTATTCGTAACAGCGTTAATGTTTTGGGCTGCGAAATACTGTCAGAAGATGGAAAACAACATTTCTGGGTGGCTGAGAGCAGAGCGCCAAAGCTCGCAAAATCGCGGGTTTGCGCGGTTTATGCCGCTCACGGCTATGTCGCGGCGTTTGAGGCGGAAGAATGAGGCTTTTAAAGAATATATTTAACAAACTTTATCTTTTTATCATATGGGCGTTAATTACTTCCATTTTCTGGGGCTGGATATTCACCTTCGCCAACGATGCCCCTACAGCCCGTAAAATCGCGGTTTACTGCCAAGTGCCGATGGTTCGCGACACCGAGCTTGCGGTAAAACTTGAAGAAAATCTGCCCGAGGGAATCGAGAAAATAAAAGTTCATAGCTTTAACTATGTCATGTTCGACGTCGAGTCGATCGAGAACGGCGACATCTTCATTCTCCCCGAGTCGCTGATAGGCGAATACAGCGAGCTTTTGCTCGACCCCGAGGGCGGCGAAAAGGTTCGCGACAAGGCCGCCAAAACGGCCTCGGCAGCCGATTTTATAACATATGATGATGAGAATTATTACCTGTTTTTGGGGGCGAAATCGGCCCATCTTGAGGACGGCGCGGCACGAGCGGTGGCCGATGTGATTATATCGCTTAATTAAATGTGCCGAAATATTATTGCGTGAAATATTTTTTGCTGATGGCTGAAAAACCATTTGATTGGCGGGTTTACGGCACATCACGAGGAAAAATATAACCCTCTGCTGACGCGAAATTGTGGCTGCGAGGGGCGAAGAATTATTAAGCTGCTAAGCCGAAAGGCTCGAAAAAAGGAGGAATTTGAATGAAATGGCGTTTACTTGCGGCGGTCGCTTCAGCGGCCTGCCTGTCGCTGGCGGTTTCGGCCTGCGGGGCGAAAACGGGCGAGAGAAGCGCGTTCTGCGGCGAGCTTGAGAGCATCGCGCCGAGCGCAAAAATCGAGGGAAACCCGCTTTATGTCGAGAAGGTTGAGGGCCTGCCCGACGACTTTATCATGGGCGTCGACGCCTCGTCGGTCATCGCCGAGGAGCAGAGCGGCGTTGTTTATCGCGGGTTTGACGGCTCGGAACAGGACGTTTTCAAGACCCTTGCCGAGAACGGCGTCACGCATATCCGCGTGAGGGTCTGGGTCGACCCCTACGACGCCGACGGCAACGGCTATGGCGGGGGCAACAACGACGCCGACAAGGCCGCAGAAATCGGCGCGAGAGCCGCTGAATACGGGCTTCGGCTGATCGTTGACTTCCACTACTCAGACTTCTGGGCAGACCCCGGGAAACAGATGGCGCCGAAGGCTTGGAAAGATATGGATATCGACGAAAAGGCCGACGCCGCCTATGATTTCACCGTTGACACCCTCAAGAAAATTAACAAGGCGGGCGGGGTCGTCGGAATGGTTCAGGTCGGCAACGAGACCAACGGCGCGCTATGCGGCGAAACAACTTGGGACGGCGTTTGCGCGATAATGTCGGCGGGGAGCAGGGCGGTAAGGAAGGTATGCCCCGAGGCGCTTGTGGCGGTTCATTTTGCGAACCCCGAGCACGCGGGAACCTATGCGACCTATGCCCGCGAGCTTGACAGCAGGGGAGTCGACTATGACGTCTTCGGGAGCTCGTATTACCCGTTCTGGCACGGGACGCTTCAGAACCTGACGAGTGTGCTCTCGACCGTCGCGAACACCTATCATAAAAAGGTGATGGTTCTTGAGACCTCTTATGCCTATACGCCCGATGACACCGACTTTAACGGCAACACCGTCAGCGACAGCGCGAGCGGCCTCACGAAGAATTACCCCTATACCGTTCAGGGGCAGGCGAACGCCCTTCGCGACATTATCGAGGCGGCGGCAAAGGCCGCGAACGGCATCGGCGTATGCTATTGGGAGGGCACTTGGATAACCGTCGGCGGGGCTTCGCGGGCGGAAAACGAGGCACTCTGGGAGAAGTACGGCTCGGGCTGGGCAAGCAGCTTTTCGGCGGCCTATGACCCGAACGACGCGGGAAAATACTACGGCGGCTGCGCGGTGGATAATCAGGCGCTGTTCGGCGCGGACGGCGTTCCGCTGGCGAGCCTTCAGGTGTTCAACCTCGTGAGGTACGGCAACGAGGTCGGCATCAAGGCCGAATCGGCGGAGGATATTGAGCTCATCGTCAACAGCGGGCAGGAAATAGAGCTGCCCGAGAGCGTAAACGTCATCATGACCGACGGAAAGAAACAGGCCGAGGCGGTCGAGTGGTCGCAGGAGGACATCGCGAGGGCCGAAAACGGCGGCTCGGGGGAGTTTGACATCGGCGGAAAGGTAGGTGAACTCGACGTCAAGTGCAGGCTGACGGTTTTGGAGAAGAACTATCTTGAAAATTACAGCTTTGAAGAGGGCGAAAGCGGCTGGGTCGCGGCAGATCTTAACGCGACGGAGCAGCTTTATGTCGAGGATAAAAAGGACGATTCGCGGACGGGAACGAAACATTATCACTTCTGGAGCAGCGCCATGAACAGCGTTGAATTCACCCTCGAACAGACCGCGGAGAACCTGCCCGAGGGGAAGTATGACTTCCGAATCTCAATTATGGGCGGTGACGCGGGCGAGTATGAATGTTACGCATATATAAAGGAGAACGGCGAAATAAGCCGCACCGCGCCGATGGAGATAACCTCATACGGAAGCTGGAGCGAGGGGAATATCGGCGGAATCGAGGTCGCGGAGGGCGGCTCGGCGACGGTGGGAATCTATGTGAAGTGCTCGGGAGCGGGCGGCGGAGCATGGGGAAAGATCGACGACGCGTTCCTCACCAAGGCGGAGTGAAGCAAGATGTGGCCTAAACGGCCACATCAAGAAAATAGAAATTAGAAGTCAGAGGTCAGAATTTCAAGGTGTCGCCTACGGCGGCGGTTTTAAATGCCGAGGATAATGTTTGCGAAATGGACACTCCCGGTGAAGCATCGGGAAGATTCGGCAAAATAGCGATTTAATAAATGAAAATGTTGAAGCGGCGTTGTGCAAATCGCGCAAAAAAACCGTTAAAAATTTATTGAAAATACTTCAGACTTTTTTGACCGATTTTCTTGAAATTGTTAAAATTCCATGATATAATAAAAATTGGTAACAGTTAATACGGCTAATGCCGAGTCGGTTCCGATAAGCGGAATACCGAGCTGATGCCGACTAAAATCAGGAGGAACAAATATGAAAAAACTTTTAGCAATCATTTTGGCCCTCGCCATGATGCTTACTCTCGCGGCCTGCGGTGACGACGCAAACGCGGGGGGGGGTTCTGATGGCGCGGACGACGCGGGAGCGGATCTCGCGGGGACTTATGACGTTGTAATCTGGGCGCCTGAAGCGGCCGTCGACCTCACTAAGTCGCAGGTGGCCGACTTCAACAGCTCGAATGAATACGGCATCACCATCAACGCTACTGTCGAGCCTGTTTCTGAGGCCGACGCAGCAACCAACATGATCACCGACGTTCAGGCGGGCGGCGACCTGTTCTTCTTCGCTCAGGACCAGCTCAGCCGTATGATTCAGGCGGGCGCGGTTTCCAAGCTCGGAAGCGCAGCCGCGACCTATGCCAAGGAAAACAACAACGCCGCTTCGATTCTTGCGGCGCAGTCGGGTAACGACCTTTACGCTTATCCTCTTACCGCCGACAACGGCTACTTCATGTACTATGACAAGAGCGTTGTTCCCGATTCCGACGTTGACAGCCTTGAGGCCATCATCGCGGACTGCGAGGCGGCAGGCAAGAACATTTCTTATGAGCTTGAGAACGCTTGGTATTCGGCGGGCTTCTTCTTCGGAGTAGGCTGCCACTCTGACTGGGTTACCGACAACGACGGCAACTTCATCTCCATCGACGACGACTTCAACTCGGACAAGGGCCTTATCGCCGCCAAGGGTATTCAGAAGGTCGTCACCTCGAAGAGCTATGTAAACTCCTCCACTGCTGACTTCGCCAGCGGCTCGGCGGTTGTTGTTACGGGTACTTGGAACTATGCCACCATCAAGGATCAGCTCGGCGACAACTTCGGCGTTACCGATCTTCCTTCGTTTGAGGTCGACGGACAGAGCTATCACATCGGCTCTTACAGCGGCTGCAAACTTCTCGGCGTAAAGCCTCAGACCGACGCCACCAAGGGCGCCGCCATCGCAAGGCTTGCTCAGTATCTCACCGGCAAGGACTGCCAGCTTGCAAGATTCACCTCATTCGGTTGGGGTCCCTCCAACAAGGACGCTCTTGCCGATCCCGCTGTTGTTGCCGATCCTACCCTCGCGGCTTTGAACGAGCAGGGCAACTATGCCGTTCCTCAGCCGAACATTCACGGCTCTTGGTGGGATATCGCAAAGGTAATCACCACCGATATCAAGGATTCGGACGGCTCGGACGACGCCCTCAAGGCTGCCCTCGCAAAGTATGAGGAGAGCATTCAGGCGGTATTCACCATGTCGGACGACGTTAAGAACGCCTTCACCGTTATCGGCTCGATCAACGGCGACGGCTGGACGCTTGACCTTCCCATGACCGCGGACGGCGATGTCTGGACTTCTAACGAAGCCTACACCATGGACGCGGGCGTTGAGTTCAAGTGCCGTCAGGGCAAGAGCTGGGACGTTGCTTATCCTGCTGACAACTTTGTTGTCGACACCGCGGGCACCTATTATATTCAGCTCAATGCGGCAACGGGCGAGGTAAGCCTTATTCCCGCTTGATAAATCGCAACCAAAGCGGTAAAAAAATCCATAGCTTTGGCATTGCCTGACATAATCAATTACAGTCGGGGTCTGCAAAACGGCCCCGACATTTTTATTAAGGGGTGATCCTATGAAACGGCAAAACGGCACCGACCCCGCGAAATCTTCGGTGCAAAGAAAGCATAAGAGCCCGAAAAGGTTCTTCGCTGAGATCGGAATGCTTTTAAAAGAGTATACCGATCAGGGATACCTGAGGCTCTCAAAGCTTCAGAAATTCTTCTATAAGATACTCGCGTTCTTCAGCAAAATTCCCGCCGCGATAGTCGGGTTCTTCAAAAACATCGGCAGATACATAAAGAACGGCGCTGTCTCGCTCGTGAACGAGTTCAAGGACATCGGCAGGACGTTCGCTCAGGGAGATTGGAAGACAAAAACTTCTTTCTTCGTGATGGGATTCGGAAACATCGCGAGAGGGCAGGTGCTCAGAGGGCTTCTGTTCCTCTTATTTGAGATAGTTTTTATTGTTTATATGATTACCGCGGGCGGCTATTGGCTCTCGATGCTGCCGTCGCTCGGCAAACAGGGCCCGACTCAGGCATATAACGAGATTCTCGACACCTATACCACCACTTATAACGACAACTCGTTCAAGATTTTGCTCTACGGCGTTCTGACGATTTTCTTCATCGTCGCGTTTATTTACACATGGCGGCTGAACGTCAAGCAGAATAAGCTTGCCGAGCAGTTCCTCAAGAGCGGAAAGAAGCTTTCGAGCGACAAGGACGACCTCAGATCGATGGTCGACGAAAACTTCTATAAAACGCTTCTGGCCCTGCCGCTGACGGGTATTCTTGTCTTTACGGTAATGCCCATCGTGTTCATGATCCTTGTCGCGTTCACGAATTATGACGGCGCGCACAACGGATTCTCGAACAACCTGTTCACTTGGGTGGGGCTTGACAACTTCAATACCCTGCTTTCGTGGCAGAGCGCGGGCGGCGGGCAGTCGTATTCCGCGACGTTCGGAGAGATCCTCGCTTGGACGCTTATTTGGGCGTTTCTGGCGACGTTCACAAACTATTTCCTCGGAATGTTCGTCGCGATGATGATAAACAAGAAGGGGATCCGCCTCAAGAAGATGTGGAGAACCATTCTTGTCATGACCGTCGCTATTCCGCAGTTCATCTCGCTGCTCTATGTCTCGAAGATGTTCGCGAGAAACGGACTTATAAACCTCACGCTTAAAGACACGCTGCACTGGATCTCGCAGCCGCTGCCCTTCTGGGAGGACCCGACATGGGCGAGGGTGTCGGTAATTCTTATCAACGTCTGGATAGGAATACCTTACCTTATGCTCATCACGACGGGCATACTTATGAATATTCCCGCCGACCTCTATGAATCGGCGAGAATCGACGGCGCAAACGCCTGGCAGCAGTATACAAAGATCACCCTGCCTTATATGCTGTTCATCACGGGGCCCTATCTGCTCACAAGCTTTACGGGCAATATGAACAACTTCAACGTTATTTACCTTCTGACGGGAGGTGCGCCGACAAACTCGGCGGCATCGGGCGCTGCGGGCTCGGTGGGTTATACGGACCTTTTGATCACTTGGCTGTTCAAGATAACGACGGGCGCGGAATCGCAGTATTATCTTGCTTCGGTCGTAGGTATCATGGTGTTCGTGGTGGTGGCGCTTATATCGCTTGTCGTTTATAACGTGCTGCCCTCAATAAAGAATGAGGAGGACTTCCAGTGATGAGTAAGATGAAAAAACAGCACCACATGGGCCTTCGGGCGCTTAACCGCGTCAGCAACAGCGCAATCTATACGCTGCTTGTGATTATAAGCATCATTTGGCTTATTCCGTTCGTATTCATTCTTCTTCAGTCGTTCAGGGTGGAAAACACCTATCAGGTCGGCTATGTAATTCCTCACCAGTGGGGGTTTGACAACTATATCAAGCTCTGGAACTCGGACTTCAAGCGCTGGTACCTCAACACGTTCATCATCGCGCTTGCGGCGGCGGTTTTTCAGACCATCATCGTTTTGTGCATGAGCTATACCCTCTCAAGATTCAGGTTCAGAATGAGAAACTCGCTGATGAGATTCATGCTTATCCTCGGAATGTTCCCGGGAATGCTCACGATGATCATTCTGTACCGCGTTCTTGCAGACCTCGGCCTCACTCAGGCCAACGCGGTGCCCGGCTTGATTCTTGTGAGCGTGGCGTCGTCGGGTATGGGATATTACGTTTCAAAGGGATTCTTTGACACGATTCCGAAATCTCTTGACGAGGCCGCGAGGGTCGACGGGGCGACAAGGCTTCAGGTGCTTACAAAGATAATTCTTCCGCTTTCAAAGCCGATAGTTATCTATACGATCCTCACCGCGTTCATGGGCCCTTGGGGCGACTATGTATTCGCAAGATACGTCGCCTTCGGAACTTCGGCGGGATATAACGTCGCCGTCGGTATGTACAGCTGGCTCACTAACGACCAGATCGACACGATGTATACAACCTTCTGCGCGGGCGGCGTTATCGTCGCGCTTCCCGTGACTATCCTCTTCCTCTGCCTCCAGAAGTATTACGTCGAGGGCGTTACAGGCGGAGCTGTCAAGGGCTGATATGAAAGGAGAATAAGGATATGGCAAGTGTAAAACTGACTAATGTCAAGAAAATATATGACAAGAACGTTGTCGCGGTTCACGACTTTAACCTTGAAATCAAGGACAAGGAATTCGTCGTTTTCGTCGGGCCGTCAGGCTGCGGAAAATCGACGACCCTGAGAATGATAGCGGGCCTTGAGGAAATAAGCGAGGGAACCGTTGAGATCGATGGGGAGGTAGTGAACGACCTTCAGCCGAAGGACAGGGGTATCGCGATGGTTTTCCAGAACTATGCGCTTTATCCGCATATGAGCGTTTATGACAACATCGCGTTCTCGCTCAGGCTTAAGAAAGTGCCTGAGGACGTTATCTATGAAAAGGTCACCAAGGCGGCTGAGACCCTCGGCATCACCGAGTATCTCATGCGCAAGCCGAGGGCGCTCTCGGGCGGACAGAGGCAGCGCGTTGCCATCGGCCGCGCGATGGTCAGAGATTCTAAGGTATTCCTGATGGACGAACCGCTCTCAAACCTCGACGCAAAGCTCAGAAACCAGATGAGGGCGGAGATAATCTTACTTCGTCAGAAGCTTGACACCACCTTCATCTACGTCACCCACGACCAGACCGAGGCGATGACCCTTGCGGACCGCATAGTCATCATGAAGGACGGCCTTATCATGCAGGTCGGCTCGCCCGATGAGGTTTTCGATATGCCCGACAACCTCTTTGTCGCGGAATTCATCGGAGCGCCGAAAATGAACATCGTCAAGACCGAGCTCCTCTGCGAGAACGGGAAGTATTATGTCACGCCGTTCGGGGCGAAGATTCCCGTCGACGGCGACAAGGGCGAGATTCTCGCGAAGAAAAACATCAAGGCGGGGCCTGTTCTTCTGGGCGTCAGACCCGAGCATATCGACCTTGCGAAGGAGGGCGAAAACGCCATTCCTTGCACGCTTGTGGTTGATGAGATGATGGGCTCGGAGCTTCATCTTCACGTCGACGCGGAGGACGATGGCGCTGTTTCAAGGCTTATCGTGAGAGTGCCGACGATCGACATCGGCAAGGAGGAGCGCAAGGCTCTCGTCGTGGGGGCAAAGCTTTATATCACCTTCAGCGGAAAGGCGATGCACCTGTTTGACCCCGAGACCGAAAAGAATCTTCTCGTCTGACGGGATAATCACGCAAATCCGCGCTTTTGGGGGCTTCTGCCGTTAGCGGCGGGGCCCCCTTGATTATGAATATTCGGAGGATTATATGAAAAAACGCATTGCTGTTATCGCCCTTGCGCTTTTGATGCTCGTCGGGTGCTCGGCAAAGGAATATGATAAAACAGGGGAGTACCTGCTTAACAAAAACGGCGAGGCGATCATCGACGACGAAGAATGCAAAGGCGCCGCCCCGACCGATGACAACTATCGGGTGTTCTATGAGATTTTCGTCGGGTCGTTTTCCGATTCGGACGGCGACGGGGTAGGAGATATCAGGGGAATAATCAACCGAATGGACTACCTCAACGACGGAGACGACGCCTCGGGGCTGAGCCTCGGGGTGGAGGGAATATGGCTCAGCCCGATTTTTAAGTCGCAGAGCTATCACAAGTATGACGTCGACGACTATTATCAGGTCGACCCGAAATTCGGCACCGAGGAGGACCTCAAGGAGCTTCTCGAAATCTGTCACGAGAGAAACGTCAAGGTGATTTTAGACCTTGTTTTGAACCACACGGGGCCGAATAACCCTTGGTTCAACGCGTTCAGAGGGGCGCATATCAACGGCGATACGGGCGACCCGTATTATAACTTTTATACCTTCTGCCCCGCGGGGGAAACGCCGCCGTCGGGGAGGACTTTCGCGAAGTTAAGCGGCTCGGACGACCTTTATGAGTGCAATTTCTCGCCGAGTATGCCCGAGCTTGACTATGACCGCGAAGAGGTCAGGCAGGCGGTTTTGGACGTCGCGAAATATTATCTTGACCTCGGCGTCGACGGGTTCAGGTTCGACGCGGCAAAATATATCTACTACGGCGATAACGCCGAGAGCGCGGAATTCTGGAAGTGGTATATCGGCGAGCTTGAAAAAATCAAGCCCGACATCTATACCGTCGCGGAGGTTTGGGACAGCGACGGCGTCACCGATTATTATTACCCTGCGCTGAATTGCTTTGACTTTACGCTTTCGCAGACCTCGGGGCTTATCGCCCAAACGGCTCAGGCGGGAGATGTGAATAAATATACAAGCTATGTCGACGAATACCTTGAGCGGGTGGAAAAGCTCAACGACGGCGCGATGATCCTGCCGTTCATCGCGAACCACGACACCGACAGGGCCGCGGGATACCTCACCGAGGCGAGCGGACAGATGAAGATGGCGGCAAACCTTTATATTCTCTCGGCGGGCTCGCCGTTTATCTACTACGGCGAGGAGATAGGCGCGAGGGGCTCGAGGGGAGGCTCGGACACCGACGCGAACCGCAGACTTAAGATGGAATGGGGCGACGGTGACACCGTCTCAGACCCCGTTGGGGCGAGCTATTCCTCGGCAAGGGTTGACGCGAGCGCCTCGGAGCAGCTTTCGGACGGCGGAAGCCTTTTAAGCTACTATAAAAAGTTAATCATGATAAGAAAAGCGAACCCCGCCATCGCGAGGGGAGACTATTCGGCGCTGAGCTTTTCGGGAACGAAGGTCGGCGGGTTTACGGCCGAGCTTGACGGGAAAAAGGTCGCGGTGATTCATAACACGACCAACAGCGAGCAGACCGTTGACCTTGGCGCTGTCGGCATCAGCGGGGCGGAGCTCAGCGCGGATATAGGCGTCGGGGCGGCTTCGCTCGACGGGAATTTATTGACCCTCAGCGAAAAAACGAGCGCGGTTTTGGACATCGCGGCGTGAGGAGGGCGGAGCGTGAAATTTGTCTTTGACAGCTTTCCGACGCTTGAATCGGGCGAAAAGAACTGCTGGCTTCTTGCCAACGGGCTCGGGGGCTTTGCGTCGGCTTCGGTCGGGTTTTCGGTGACGAGGGCCGATCAGGGGCTTCTGATTTCGGCGGAGTCGCCGAGCAGAAGATATACTCTTGTGCACCGCCTCAGCGAGAGGCTTTCGGCGGGGGAAGACGAGGTTTTTCTCTCGTGTCAGAGGTTTTTCGGCGAGGGCGGAGAGGACGGGTTTTTATATCTTCGGGAATTTTCGCTCGACGACCTGCCCGAGTGGAGATATTCGGCGCTCGGCGTTGAAATCATCAGGCGGGTAGGTATTCAGTGGGAGGAAAACGCATCGGCAGTTGAGTATGAGATAATAAACCGCTCGGATAAGCCCTGCGCGCTGACCGTCACGCCCGTTTTTCAGATGGCTTTGAAGGGCGACCCGCCTCAGAAAAGGCTCGATGTGAAAATCGGCGAAAACTTCGTCGAGGCGGCGGGGCTTAAGGCGTTCATCAAGACCGACGGGGAGATGAAAGCCTCGCCGATAAAGTATGAAAAACTCTTTTACCCCGACGACGCCAAGGACGGCAGGCGGGAGAGCGGCTTCGGGTTTTGCTGCCTCAGCGCGGGCGTGAGCGTTCGGGCGGGGGAGAGCGGCAGGCTTGAAATCGTGTTTTCCTCGGAAAAGTGCGAAAAGAGCGGCGGGGAGATCATCCTCGGCTGCAAAGACAGGCGCAGAGGGCTTATTGAGCAGTCGCGATTTAAAAGCCCCGAGGCGAGGGAGCTTTCGAGGGCGGCGGATTCGTTCATCGCTTACCGAAAATCGGTCGGCGGGAAGACGATAATCGCGGGGTACCCGTTCTTCGGCGACTGGGGGCGGGACACGATGATAGCGCTGTCGGGCTGCGCCATCGCGACGGGAAGATTTGAGGACGCAAAGAGCATACTCGGGACGTTCATCGGGTTTGAACGCGGCGGGCTTCTGCCGAACTGTTTTCCCGAGGGCAGCGAGAAGCCGATGTATAACTCGGCGGACGCGCCGCTTCTTTTCATCAACTGCGTTTGGGTTTTGTATCGCGAGACGGGGGACAGGGAGTTTCTTAAAACCGCCTGGCCGACCGTCAAAAAAATAATTTCGGCATATAAAAACGGCACCGACTTTGCGATAAAGGCGGACTCGGACGGGCTTATTTCGGCGGGCGAGGGGCTTGATCAGGTGACTTGGATGGACGTTCGGATCGGCAACATTCTTCCGACGCCGAGGCACGGCAAACCCGTTGAAATCAACGCTTATTGGTACAGCGACCTTCGGGCGGCCGAGCTTATGGCGGGGGCTCTCGGCGAGGACGGCGGGGAGTTCGGGGAGCTCGCAAAAAAGGTAAAAAAATCCTTCAGCGAGAAATTCCGGCTGAAGGATAAGGGGTATCTTCGCGATGTTGTTTCGGGCACCGAGGCGGACGAAAAGCTTCGCTGCAATCAGATCTGGGCGCTTTCTATGCCGTTTACGATGCTGACGGAGGATCGCGAAAAAAGCATTCTTGAAGCCGTGGAAAAGCACCTTTATACGCCCTGCGGCCTCAGAACGCTTTCGCCCGACGACCCCGATTTTCACCCGTTTTACGGCGGGCCGCAGTTTTCAAGGGATATGGCGTATCATCAGGGGACGGTCTGGCCGTTCCCCGCGGGGGCGTATTACCTTGCGGAGCTGAGGCTCGGGGGATACTCGAAAGAGGCGGCGAAAAAGGTCAGGGGGCAGCTTGAAAAAATGCCCGAAATTCTTCGCGAGGGCTGCGTCGGGCAGATCGCGGAAATTTATGACGGGCTCAACCCGAAAGAATCAAAGGGGTGCTTTGCTCAGGCATGGAGCGTCGGCGAGATGCTCGCGGTTTATCGCAAACTTGAGGAAATCGAGGCGCGGAATGAAGATTAAAAACGTGATTTTTGACCTCTACGGGACGCTGGTCGACATTCGCACCGACGAGCACGGTGAAAAGTGTTGGGAGAGGACCGCGGAGGTTTTTCTTGAAAACGGGGCGGAATATTCGCCGAAAGAGCTTGAAAAGCGATACTTTGGGGCGGTAAATGAGCTTGAAGCCGAGGCGAAAAGCCGCTCTGAATATGAATACCCCGAGATAGATATATCGCGGGTTTTTCGGCTTTTGTATCGCGAAAAGGGAGTTTCGGCGAGCGATGAGCTTTCGGAAAAAACAGCATGGGAATTTCGGAGGGCATCGACAAAATTTATTCGGCTCTATCCGAACGTGAAGAGGCTTCTTTCGGGGCTTCGCGAGGACGGGGCGAGGGTTTTTCTTCTTTCAAACGCTCAGGCGGTTTTTACGCGGCGGGAGATCGCGGAGCTCGGGCTTGACGGGCTTTTTGACAGGGTTTGTCTGTCGTCGGAATTCGGCGTTAAAAAGCCCGATCAGCGGTTTTTTGAGGTCCTGCTGAACGGGCTTGAGCGGAGCGAGACCGCGATGGTCGGCAACGATATGGCGTGCGACATCGAGCCCGCGAAAAAGTTGGGGCTGGCGACGGTCTATGTGCGCTCGGCGATATCGCCGAAGGGGGACAGGCCGCGCGCGGATTTGGTCGTTAAAAGCTCGGAGATTATGAGGGTGAGGGATTATCTGACCAAGCAGTAAAGATACCCGTAGATGTACACCTGAGCGGGGCGGCCGTCGGGGTCGAAGTCGGAGCCGACAGTCTCGGGGGCGGGCAGAAGCGCGAGGATAAAATCGCCGTAGCGGTAAAGGGGCGTGCCGCTTTCGAGCACGTTTGTGCAGAGGTCGTCGGTGCGGTCAAAATCTTTGACGCTGTCGCCGATATACTCGGCCTCGGCGGCGAAATCGGCGCAGTTTTGCTTCGTGAGGATTATTCGGTTGTAGCGGTAGCGCCCGCCCTGCCAGTATACATAATCGCCGTCGTAATACTTTGAAAGGCGGTTAAGAAAATCAAGCTTTTCGGGATAATTCCCTGCCTCGCCGACGGGCGGGGCTTTTTCATCGCCGCTTTCGGCCTTTCTGAAAAGCCAGCCGTGAATAACATCGCCGTTTGGCAGGGCGACGTCTTCGTCGAGCCTCGCGAAGATGAACTCTTTACCGATGAGCTGCCAAAGCCGCGCATTTACAAGGCAGTTTGATTCAAGCTCGCCGAGGGGCGGCCGATCGGTCAGGGTGAAGTTGCCGATTTTGAATTCGGGTGAGCTGATGACCTCGGAATAGTCGGCCTCGACGCCCTCGGGCAGAGAGCAGCGGAACGCCGACGGTTGGGGGATCGCGCAGAACATGAACTCGGAAAATTCCTCTTCGCTGAGCGCATAGCCCGTTTCGGCGTAGAGCTCGCCGTCAATATAGCGAAGAACGCTGTCGGGGTATTTAATCGGCGCTTTTTTCGCGAGCTCATCGCAAAAGACATCGGCAAAATCGGCCTCGGGAGCCGATTCATATGGCTTTATGCCGCCGACCTCGACGGTGTTTTCATCGCCGACATTTCGGTAACATGTCCACATTTTCCCGACAAGCTCCTCAGCGTCGAGGTATCTGCCGTCGAGAGAAGAATGAAGAGCCTCGAGCTCGGCGGGGGTATAGGGGGTGTCGCTGTCGGAAAATTGAATTCTTGAGAGCATCGGCAGGCGGAGGATTTCATACTCGGTGTCGGCAAGGCCGTCCCACGCGAGACGGATAGTCGCGCCTATCGGGGCGGGCTGTTTTTCGGTGTAGTAGTCGGTGAAGCGGAAAACGGCTTCATAGGCGGGGAAAGCCTCGGGGCTGTCGCAGCCCGCGGCAATAAGCTGGTCGTACATGTAAAAACATGCATAAATATTCTTGTCGGCCTTGTCGTTCGCGGCGAGATAGAAGATAATTCCGTCGGCGTCGGGGTCGTAAAACTCATCGACGAGGGTGAATTCTTTCTCATAAAGCGGGCGGTTTTTGTTGTAGACGATTGTACCGTCGTTATAGACGAGCACGCCGTCAGTATAGGTCATCGTTTCGGAGAGCTTTTTCTCGAATGCCTCGCGGGCCTCGTCGGTGAGGCCGAAGCCGTCGAGCTCGGAAAGAACCTTTTCGATGTCCTCTTGGTCGATGCCCGCGTCGCCGTAGTCTGAAACGGGGTGGGTGTAGAGCCACTTCGGGGAGTAGATATTCTTTCCCTTGACGATCGCGGTGTCGGCGGCGAAGTGCTCGGCGACCGCCTCGGCGTCGTCGGAGAGAATCAGGTCGATCTCCTCGTCGGTGAAGTCGTCTTCCGAGCCTATTCGGGTTTCGGTGAGGATTTCTCGGACGGTGCCGTCGGGGATATCAAAGCGACGGATAAAGGAATAGAGGTTAGCTAATTCATCGACGGCGGTGTAATCGCTGCTCGCCGAGGCTGACGATTCGAGCCACTCGTTGGTCTCGTCCCGGCCAGCGATATCGCAGAATTGGGCGTCAAGATAGCCCAACTTTAAATTCACCGTCGCGTAAAATGCTGAGTTTGCGTCGCCGCCGACATCGCCGTCTTCGGAAAACGGCGGCGGCATTTCATCAAGAACCGCAGTCATCGGGGGCTCTTCGGTCACATCGGGGGATTTGTGCCCGACGCGAACATCGCGGGACAAAAGGGCAAACAGGCCGACCGCCAAAACCGCGCAGGCGGCAATCGAGGCGTATTTTACCCATGAAATCTTCGGGCGCTTGTAATCTAATGCAAAGCCGATATGGCGCTCGTCAATCAGGCCGACGGCCTCGGCAATTTTAGGTATCATACCCTCACCCCTTTCTCTTCAAGAAGCTTTCGGAGCTTTTCGCGGCTTCTGAAAAGGCTTGTCTTGACCTTTGACTCGCTGAAGCCGAGGCTTTTCGCGATCGCGGAAATTCGGTCGAAGAACCAGTATCTCCTCACAAAAATCGCCCGCGACGCGCCGTCGAGGCTGTCGAGAAAACCGTTTATTATCTCCGCGGTTTCGCTGAGCGAGACATCGGGGCGGAATTTTTCGTCGGGGAGGATCTCGGTGAGCTCGCCGAGCGGGATTTCAAGGTCGCGGGTGCGCTTTTTCGCGAGGGTTTTTCTCAGGCGGCTCAGCGAGGTGTTTCTAACAATTCTGAGCAAAAAGCCGCGAAAGCTCGTCGGGCGGGTCGGCGGAATCGCGTTCCAGACCCCGAGGTAGGAGTCCTGTACGCACTCCTCGGAGTCGGGGCGGGACTCTAAAATATTGTTCGCGACTTCAAGGCAGAGCCTGCCGTATTTTCTGTCGGTCTCGCCGATGGCGGCTTCGCTTCGCGCAAAGTAAAGTTCAATGATCTGTTCGTCTTCCATGCGGCACTTCCTTTCCTGAAAATATAGTCGCGAAACAGGGCAAAAAGGTTACAGAAAGTATAACATAAAAATAACATTTACAACCCCCGCCCTGATTTAACAGAGCGGGGGTTCATGCCTAATATCAGCCCTCATCTTTCCTCTATGCTGACAAGGCCCGCGATGGCCTCGACATCTTCTCTGCTTATCAGCTCGCTGTCGAACTCGAACGCGACATAGACGTTCAGCTTGGTGTTGTAGGAAAGTATGCCGAAATTCTCCTTGCCGTCGCGCAGAACCGTGGCGGTAGCGATTTCGTAGGTTTCGTTTGAAATCAGGCGCTTGTAGCTGCCCTCTATGTCAAACTGCCCCGAGATGGGCGCATAGATCTCCTTTTCGTTCCGCGCGGCTTCGGGCTCGTAAGAATCGAACGACACCGCTCCGACGGTAGCGCCGTCGGCATTATGAATATACCCCTTTTTGTTCGGCATGAAATCGAGATACGGAGCATCTTCATCGCTTTCCGAAACGCTCATTCCGCCAAGAAGCCAAAACTTAACATCAAACGCTCTGCCCTCGCCCGAAGCATAGTCCTCGGGCGATACCGAAATCGAACGGTCGAGGGTCACGACCTGCGCGATGGTGACAGTTCTGATGATCTCTTCGCAGCGCTGCTCAAAGCCCGCGTCGTTGGGGTCGATTTTGGTGAACCTTATATTCATGCACCAATCGCCGTCTCTGACGATATATGCAAGGTTCTCATAATCCCCGTCGTTAAAACTCATGATGCTCCTGCTTCTGAACAGGTAAGGCTCCCCGGGCGACCATTCGTGCTCGGTCTCCTCTAAGATTCTCACGTTGCTCGCCTCGCCCTCATAAGGCGTATAATCCTTCGGAAGCTCGGTGCCCTGCGGGAATACGCGATATGCCTCGGGGTCATAGTCATCGGCCGAGAAGGGATTCATAATCTCAAACACCTTTACCCTGTCTACGTCGGAGACCGACACCTTGACGTTGTCGACGTCGGCGACCGAAAAACCGTTGAAGTTCCAGCTTTCGGGCAGGGCAAACCTCACGCTCAGATAGGTTTCGCGATCATAATCGCTGTACTGCGCGAGCATTGAAGCCTGATGCTCGGTAAAACCGTTCGGCAAGCCGATATTTTCCGGTTCGGTATTCGGCGCTTCATTTTCATCGCCGTCGTTCGTGAGATCGTTAGTAATAGGCGAGTTAATTTCGCCATCGCCAAGCGTTGAATCTGAAATGCTCTCCGGGATCTTCGAGAACCCTATAACTGCCCCGACAATAACTGCCAGCACCGCAACAACGATCAGAAGCACCGCTCCGCTTTTTTTGTTAAACTTTGTCATTATATTTGAAAACCTCTTCTTTAAAATTCTTTTGCCGCCGTTGAAGCCTGTCGACAGCCCGCTCGGCGCATGACTTTTTTCGGCCACCGTCGAATAAATGGCCTCGGTATAAGCCCTTTTTACTTCAAATCCCGCGTTCGCGACAACTCCGTCGTCCGCCGAAAGCTCCATATCAACATCGGCTCTGAGCCTCATCAGCCAAACAAGCGGGTTGAACCAATGCAGCGAGACCGCCGCCGCCATCAGAAGCTTCACCCAAATATCGCGCCGCTTGAAGTGAATGAGCTCGTGCTTGATGATAAACCTCAGCTGTTCGGGCGAGTAATCCTCGCGAGGGAGAACCAATATCGGCCTGAGACACCCCATTATCATCGGCGTAGGCGCTTCGGGCGAGCATATAAGCCCAAGCCGCTCGCGCAAAGCCATCTCCTTGCGAAGCGATACGAAAGTATCATATGCCGCGCCCTCGGTGAGCCTGCGGCCGCGTTTTCTGAGCTTTCTCTTGAAGATCATGAACGCCGAAATCTGCCCCGCGAAAAGAATTATCGCGCCCGCCGCCCACACGCTTGACATTACCGAAAGCGGGGAGACGGCTTTTTTCGGGCCGCCGTTCGGCAGGGCCTCCTCGGGGCGGTTTATCGGCTCGACAAGCCGCTGAGGTATAGCGATTTCAAACCTCGGGTAGGTCTGAACCTGCTGAAATTCCTCCTGCGATGAATACTGCGACTGAGGGATATTTGCGCTTGTGAAGCCGTCGCGAGAGGGAAAACCGCTTATCGGGATAAGAAGCCTTACGGCTATCACCGCCCATATCCAGAAGCGCCATTTTGCGGCGTAGCGCCGATTTGCGAGCGGAGACATCAGCAAAAGCAGGGCGATAAGAATGCCCGTCGACAGCGACGCGCCGAGAATCTCAACAAAAATTTCAGTCACGGTTCTCACGCTCCAGTTCGTCGATGTAGTCCCTCAGCTCGCGAAGGTCGCCCTCTTTCAGAAGGTCGTTCTTGTAGAGGGTCGCGACAAGGCTTCGCGCCGAATTGTTGTAGAGCTTTTTCAGAAAGCTTTCGCTCGCCCCCGCCTTGTAGTCGTTTTCGCTGACCGTCGCCGAATACAGGTTCATTCCCTCGCTGCGGGCGCATTTGACATAGCCCTTGCCCTCAAGCCGCAAGAGCGATGTCATCAGCGACGAAAGCGGCCAGTCCCTGACGCCCCTGAGCTTTTCGCGAATCGCCACCGACGTCACCGCCGAATCCTCGGACCATATCGCCTGCATGATCTCAAGCTCGGCTTCGCCCAGTTTTTTAAGATTGTTTTTCATTGTCTCACCTCTTGTTATGCTATTGTATAATTGATTATACCACGGTATAATTAACTTGTCAAGGGGTGAGGGGAAAATTTTGGGGGAGATGACGTTTTTGACAGGTGATTATTTTTCAGCATATCCACGATCATTTGCTTATCTTGCGAACGCTCGCGCCGTATTTTATGAATATCTCGGCAGTGGAGTACAAGGATTTGGACGCATAATCGGCAGAGTTGATCTATCAGTCCAAACTTTTGTACTCCTCCCATGTTATAATATAATCGACAAATCAAAAGGAGCTGATTTTATGATGATGTCACCCGAAAGCTATTACATGGGCTTAGAAGGCAAAACTGCGGAGGAAATTCTTACGGAGCTTAACGGGCTGCGCAGGGAGATCTCCGAGCTTAAAGTTGCGCTGCGATCAAATGATCTAACGGAACCCGACATTAAGCCGAGCAGGGGTGTGCGGCTGACGATGACGCTTGACTATTTCGATATGGCGAAAAAGGCACTTTTGGAGGCAGGCGGCGAGTATATCCCGACCGAGGACGAGCAGAGGGCGCTTGATTTCAATGCTCGGCTCGACGGGCTGACGGCGATTAAATTTTCGGTCAGCAGACATTTCTTGGTGACGAAAACTTTGTCCGCAGACTTTTCCGGCGGCAAGACCTCCGCGAAAATCATCTGCGAGACAAACCCGCTGTACGGGAACGAATCGCGGAAAAAGGTCGGCGAAATCGAGCGCGAACGGCTTATTTCCGGGCTTCGGCAGATCCACATGGGCGACTGGGACAGCGCGTATAATCTGCCCGGGATTTTGGACGGCGAGGACTGGAGCGTGACACTAAGATTCGCCGACAGCTCGGAGGAATGCTTTCACGGCAGCAACGCATGGCCGTTTTCATTTGCACGGTTTTGTGGTATAATTGGGTATGATGAGGACGAAGAGACGGAATTCTGACATGACGGAGTAAAGCAAAGGAGCTGATACCGTGTCAAAGGACAATGACTTTTTTGATTCGCTGTTTGACCTTGACGGCGACGGCAAAACTACGCCCGATGAGAAGTTCTTGTCATTCATGGTTTAACGAGATAATAAAGATGCCCTCGGGCGCTTCGCGCTTTTCCTCGGCTTTTTCGACCGCTGCGCCGATTTTTGCTCCCTGCATCCGCCGCAGGCGGCGTTAATAGGGGCGTTGCTTTTAGCCGCTCGCACGTTGCGGGCATATATGATTGCCCTGCTCGTGCTTGCGGAAAAGCAATCGCGCCTATGCAAAATCGCCCAACGAGCGTAGCTCGCCGTATCAAGAATCCTAAGATTGCCGATTCAAAGCTTTTCCATAACAGAAAAATTCAGACACCCCTGCGGGCCTGCGGGACAAAACAGGGCCCCCGCAAAGCGCAGCTTTGTGGGGAAAAGCCGAAGCGACGGAGTGAATGAGCGATGGCATGAAAATGCCGTCGCGAACGATACGAAGTCCGCGACGGCGTGGTTGCGGGGGAAGGACTTGAACCAACGACCTCCGGGTTATGAGTTCTAAAAACCCCGTTTTATCTCGTTTTGCAAAGTTTCGCAAAGTGGCTAAAATAAAGGCCTTGCAAGAAATATCGTTTTATTTCGTTTAGCTTTAAAATTCAACTTTTTGTGTCGTTGTTGAATTTTTGTTGAATTATTTTGAGTCCGTATTTTTGGACAGATAAGAAAAACCCGCCGACTTATTACATCAGCGGTCTTTCCTTTTTTTAGGAGAAATATATAATGGCTCACTTCGCCTTTGGTGATGTCTTTTTATGGGGGAGCGGTCGGGTGTTGTAAAGCAAATGAATTTGCGCTTGTAGTTGAGTAATTTTCTTTTCCTTTAAAAGTCGTTTTTTCTCTTGGTGTATCTCTTGGCAACTGCCACTCTTGCAACACGGTTGTTTACAGTTCAAACAGTATTGCGTTAGCTCCGTTTCGACTTCGGCCTTTAACCGCTCTATCTCCGTGGCTATCTCTTGCCGCCTTTGCCTCAACTTTTCGTTTATTGCCAAATTAGTTGTATATTCGATATAGTCTTTCGGCGGTCTGCCTCGCCTTGGGTATCTGCTATTCATTCTTTGCCCCCTCTTGCCATGGTAACGGATATTTATCCATACTTTCGCCGCGTTCATACGCCTGTTGTCGCAGACGGCCAATTTCTCGCGCCCGTTGGTATTCTTCTTCGCGTTTTTTCTCTTCTTCGGGGGAGTTGTATTCGTCTTGTATTTCTTTCATTAGCCTTTCCATCTCCTTAACCGTCTGAGCGTGTTCCTCTGGCGTGGGCGGTCGTTGCCGTTTAGTCAGCTGAAAACGGTATGCCTCATCTTCGGGGATAGAAAACATTATTTTGAGTTCTGCAACGGCAATATCATCAGCAACGCCGCCTATGCTCTCTTTGTATCGCTTGTATTGTTCTCGCTCATCGTCTGTCAGTTCACTATATAGCCGCCCTTGCCGTATCCATTCAAGGACTTTGCCGTCGGGGTCGCCGTCGCCCTTTAACCGTTTTTCAAGTCGTTTCAACTGGCCTTTAACACTGGGCATTATTATTCACCGTCCACCGCTGCTATAAAACCGTCGAGGTTGTCGGGAGTTATTCCGAGTGACTTAAAACAGTCTGCTTTCTCATCAAATAAAGCTCTTTTCGGGAGGGGTCTGGACTCATCTTGGCCGTAGCGGTTAGACTGATATTGTGCGGCAATTCTCGCCGTGCGCTTTGTGTCATACGCTAAAAAGTCTTTTGTTTCGTATTCGAGGGTATCAAGTGCGGAGCTTGCAAACTCCGAGGGCATTTTATCGCCTTTGTAAAACCTCTTAAAGTTTCTTATAACTCCGTTTTTACCTGCTATTTCTTGGATAACAGAAAGTCCGAGAGGGCAATTTTCAAGGCTTTTGGCGGCCTCCGTCAATTCTCTTTCGGTCACGTTATCCCTCATTTTTAAGACTTGAAGAATTCTCACCTGCTCATCTGTCGGCGCGACGGTCGCCCTCTGAGTAGCCGTCTTTCTCATCGTTTCAATAGTACTCAACATATCAGCGCCGCTGCTTTGCTTTAATGCTGATAGGCGGTTATCCCTCTCCTTTTTCAGTC
>CANQWC010000015.1 GCA_947627455.1 uncultured Clostridia bacterium
TATTTGTTTGTTCATACACATATTATAGCACATTTATACTCATTTTGGAATACTTTTTTGTGCGGTGTTGCCTTAAGTAAATCTGCGCGAATAATTATTTGCGATTCGGCTTATAGCTGACAATCCCCGCTCTCTGTCAATTACGATAGAGCGCGGGGATTTTAATATTATTTTGCGGGCGGGCAGGGCTACTTTCCAAGATCTCCAACGCCAGAGTTACTCTACTTGAAAAAGACCTGTATTACCCTCTTATTTATCGTTTTTCACCCCATTTTATTAAATTCCCCCGCCATCTTGAAATCTCCTCGTATTTACGATATAATACAAGAAAACCGCTGCTTCGGTGCGCCGATGTTTCAGCCGTAACAATTTATCTGTTTTACAAAAGGAGTGGTAAAATGCTCGCACTGTATCTTGCGATGATCGATTCGCCGAGCGATCGCGAGAAGTTTTCGGCGATATATCGGGAATACCGTGAGCTGATGTTTCGTGCGGCGATGGCGGTGCTGCGCAACGAGGCTCTCGCCGAAGAAGCCGTTCAGGAGGGCTTTTTGAAGATTGCGAAAAATATTTCCCGATTTTCCGAACCGATTTGTAGCAAATCGGCTTCTTTTATCGTTATTATAGTTAGAAACACCGCGATAGACATTCTTCGCAAGGAAAACCTCGGCGCGTCTTTGCCGTATGACGAGGATATCGCGTTCCCCGACAACCTTAAAATGCCCGACATCGGCGAGGTTCTCTACGGCGGAGGCGAGACTGTTTTTGAGACGATATCGTCGATGGATAAGATTTACAGCGACGCGCTGAAGCTTAAATATGTTTACGGATTCAAAAATTCCGAGATCGCCGAGCTTTTGGGGATAAGCGAAAAGAACGCGCAGATGCGGGTCTACCGTGCAAAGCTGATTTTAAAGAAAAAGCTTGAGGAGGCAGGTTATGAAATTAAGTGACAGGGCAAACGAACGGCTTTGGGACGGCCTTTTGACCGAACTTTTGGCTGAGGACTGCCTGCGTGAGCTCGGCGAATTGCGCTCTGACGGGGAGATTCACGGCTTCTCCGAGGGCTTTGAGAAGAAAATATCGGGGATAAAGCGCTCCGTCGGCAGAAAGGAAGCGCTCAGAAATCTTGCAAAGGCAGTTAAAACAGGCGCGGTCACGGCGGCGTCGATTCTCGGAATATGCTTTGTCATGCTTCTCACCCAGCCGAAAATCTACGCTGCTGTCAGCGACGTGATTAGAGAGGTATTTTCCGACTACGACAAGTTCTCATATCAAGGCGAATTTGAGGGCGAGATAGACGACAGCAAGCGCCTCGGTTATGTTCCCGAGGGCTATAAACTTCGCAATATCGACTATGTTGCCGATGTGCTTATGAGCTTAAGCTATCGAAACGAAGTCAGCGAAACAATATCATTTGAATACGGCATCGCTTCAAAATGCACCCTCTCGGTCTATAAAAACGGCAGAGAATTCAAGGAAAAAGAGATTGACGGCAGAACCTATTATCTTTACATGTCGTCTGACGGTGCGGGAATGTGGAGCTATATCGTCTGGTATGACGGCGACTATGCCTTTAGTGTGAGCGGACAACTTGACGAGGACGAAATTGTTAAAATCGCCGAAAATGTCGTCGGATAAAATATTTTGTAGTGATTCTTCCGAAATTTTCGTTTTTATTGGTGAAACCTTATCACGAAAGGGTCATAGACATGAAATTTTTAAGAATCATTACAGCTTTAATTCTTTCCTCGGCGATGCTCTTCGGTTGTGCGACTAAAAGCGATATGCCTGCGAAAAACGAGGGCGATGTCACCTCGCCGAGCGATTCTTCGGGCGAAGATTACGGCGTAATATGGTGGAAAAATCCCGACGAGACTACCGCCGCGGTGACTGTCGAAACAATGCCTTTTGAGGAAAGCAGGCAGCCCGAGCCCGACTCCTCGGTCCTGACGATAAGCGGCTGGAATTATAAGAGCGAGCTTGACGACGAGGCCTTTACAAGGGCCGCCGCTCTTTCGGGGCTCGGTGCAAGGTTTGCGCAGTACGGCCCCGAGCAGGTCTCGGTGAAGATAATGGCAGGCGACAAGGATGTCGACATATACGTTGTCACGGCGATGTTCCTTAACGATCTTATTGAGCGCGGGCTTTGCCTGCCGATGGGTTCGGAAATTATCGACAGCTTCAACGCCGAGTGCTTTGGCTATATCTCCGAGCTTTGCCGTGACGAGAACGGAAACACCGTCGCCATGCCTATCGGTAACGAGCCGTCAATGATACTCTATCCCGAGCAGGCCGCCGAAGAGATCGGCTTTACGTGTGAGGATATCGCATATATGGCGGACTTTCACCGCCTTGTCGAAAACTATGGCGGCGAAAGGGTCTCCTACGCCTCATGGGCCGGACCGATATATAACTATCTTACGCAGTATAACTGCTTCATCTGCGATTTTGAAAACAAAAAAGCCGACTATGACACCGAGCTTTTTAGGGAGATCTACGGCATGTTCGGCGGCTGGAATCTCAACAGCTATGCCCTTGACGGAACCCTGCCCTCGCCAAGGGGTTTTGTAAACCCGAACTCGGTGGAGAGCCCAAACGTCGACAGAACGGTGCTTGACAGCAAGAACACCCTGTTTTTGGCCAACACCACCTCGTATTACACTCTGAAGTGGGTATCGGTGCCCGACCCGTTCGCCGAGGGCGCTCCCAAGTTTGACATTAACGACTGGCGGGCGGCGCATATTCCGTGGATATCCGAAGAGGTCGACAAAAACCTCAGCTCGCCGATCTATGCGGTCGTGAACCCCTATTCCGAGCACTTCGATGCTGCGGTGAAGGCGCTTGAATACATCGCCGAGAACTTCTATACCTCGGTCGATCCATATCTCAACGGCAGCCCGTTTCTCAAAAAGGATATCTCGGGCTACCCCGAAAGCTATATGACCGACACGCAGGTCTTCAAAGACGCGTTTGAGATAGCCGAAAACGGCTGCGTAGCGCTCGCGCCCTCAACGCTCGGCTCGACCGACGATTTTGTCAACTATCAGTCGGGGCGGGTCACGCTTGACGAGGCGATAGAGGTTTACAGCCGACAGATAGACGCATATTTAAACGAGTGAGGCGCGCATGAAAAGATTATTTGCTTTTTTGACTTCGGCGCTGATTTTATGCTCCTGCGGGGCTTTTCCGAATGAAGTGGAAAAGGAAGACGCGGGAAATGTCGTGATTAACGATCCGTACAGCGGGCAGGGCGGCGCTTCAAGCAGCATAATCAGGCTCGACCGCTTTTCGGATTACTCGGACATTCCTATTTCCGTCACGGGTTACGGCTATTCCGATGCGGTGTTTAAGATACTTGCGGGCGACAGCGACGTGGATATTTATTTTCTCAGCGCGTCGGAGGCGCGGCATCTGATCGAAAAGAAAATTTACGGGTCGATAGCCTCTGAGGTTGTTGAAAATTACAACCAAAGCTGCTTTGACTATCTTAAAGAATTCAGCGCCGTTGACGGAGAGGCGGTTTTGATGCCGATAATGTCGTCGGTCACGGCGATTCTTGTTCCGAACGGGGCGGCCGAAGATATGCCCGACATAACCTATATCGACAGTTATCTCGGATGGGTGAGAAATTACTCGGGAGAAAGAAAGGCCTATACCCGCGCCGACAATCTCTATACCTTTTTGAATTATCAGTATGAGAAATATTACTGCGATTTTGAAAACCGCTCGTTCGACTATAATACCGAAATTTATCGGCATATCTACTCCGAGCTTCTTGGCGGCTTTGAGAGATATTCAAATCCGCCCGAAACGGTCATGGGCTTTGAAAGCGCAGGCTTAAAAGATACTTCCGATGAAAAGACCGTTTTGGCTGCGGAGGGGAATTTTTCGGAATATGCCGAAGCTGCGGACAACTGGCGAGCATTCCCTATCCCGAAAATTACCGAAAAAGTCGGCGGAAATTTTGTCAACACAATTTTCGCCTATATAAACCCTTACGGCAAGCACAAAGAGGCGGCGGTCAAGGTTCTTGAATCGATCGCGGAAAACTATTCAAGCCTGACCAACGGCGGGGTATACGAAATTTTCAACTACCCCTTTATCAAAAAGGACAGAGCAGACTACGGTGAAAAATACCTCACTAACAGTGCTCTTTTCGATGATTTCTTCACAATCGCCGAGGGTGGCTTTGTGCATGAATATCAGTTTATGAGCACAAGAAACGACATCGACCTTTACCAGTCGGGGCAGATTTCTCTTGATGAAGCGATAGAAATGTATTCCCGCGAGGTCGGCGCATGGCTGAATGAGTGACGATATGAACAAAAAACTCAAACTTAAATTTCTGGCCCTCGGCCTCCCTGAGGCGGCGGGCTTCGCGGCGTTTTATATCCTGCCGTTTATAAGAAGCGTCGGCTATGCGTTTACGGGCGGTGGCCTCGAAAAGCATTTTGTCGGGCTTGAGAACTTCAAAGCTGTCGCCGAAAACGGCTATTTTCGCCTCGCGGTGAGAAATACCGCGCTGTTTTCCCTGATAGGAGTTGCGGCGGTGATGACCCTCGCGCTGCTGCTTTCGTTCGGGCTGATGAGGCTCTCGGAGCGTTTTTTGTGGATAAAAAGCGCGTTCATAATGCCCTATGTTCTTCCGAGCGCGAGCATAATTTTAATATGGCAGACGGTTTTTAACTCCGACGGGTATTTTGCCCTCACGATGTCGGACAAATTTGGCGGCTTCTTCGACGTCCTGCCGCTCTATCTTTTATTCATCTGGAAAAACGTCGGCATAGACATAATTCTTCTGACGGCGGCGATGTCAAAGGTTCCGAAAGAGGTCTATGAGGCGGCGGCTATCGACGGCGCAAGCCCGCGAACCGTTAGGCTTAAAATAACTCTCCCTCTCATTTCGCCGACGCTTATGTTTGTCGGCGTCCTCAGCTTTGTAAACTCGCTGAAAATCTTCAAGGAGAGCTATCTTTTTTACAACACCGACTACCCGCCCGACTCGGCTTATATGCTCCAGAACTACATGAACAACCACTTTTACAAGCTTAACTATGAAAACCTTTCGGCAGCGGCAGTGATGTTCACGCTCTTTGTCGGCGCGCTGATTTTTGCGGTATATATGCTTTCCGAAAGGGGCAGTGAGCGATGAAAAATAAAGCCTCGACCGCAATTTTAACTGCGCTCGGTGTCGTGTTCTTTCTTCCTGTCGCGGCGACGTTTTTAAACTCGCTGATATATGACGGCAGACCGTCCCTCAAAGAATATTGGGAGCTTTTCACAACGAATCACGCTTATTTCAAATACTTTTGGAACTCGGTGCTGTACGCCGCGCTCATCACCTCGGCGAGCATAATAATTTCGCTGCCGCTCGGCTTCGTCTTCGCAAAAATAAAATTCAGAGGCGCAAAAGTGCTGTTCTTTATTTACATAGCCGTGATGCTGCTGCCCTTTCAGGCGACGCTTCTGCCGAATTATATTCAGCTTCGCGATTTCGGCTTTTTGAATACCCCGCTTGCGCTCACCCTGCCGATGATCTTCTCGCCCTTTGCGGTGTTTTTAATGAGGCAGTTTATGATTTCCGTGCCCGACGAGCTTATAGATTACGCTCAGCTTGAAACGTCGTCGGCGCTGAAAATCATGCGCTATGCGGTTTTGCCGCAGATAAAATCGGCCGTATCCGCGCTTGCCGTCTTAATCTTCTGCGAAAGCTGGAACATCGTCGAGCAGGCGCTTATATTCTCGATGGACAATCCCGAAATTTACCCGCTTTCGGTGAAGCTGTCGGAGCTCCCCGAAAATGTCGCAAGCGCAGGCGGCGCGGTTTATATGTTTCCGGTGCTCATGCTGTTTCTGATATTCAGAAAGCCGCTTGAGACGTCGATGGAAAGCTATAAGTTGTGAGGCGCTCATGAAAAGATTGACAGTGATAATAATGCTTACTTTCAGTGCGGTGATAGTCTTTTTCTCTCTTTTCGGCGACGCGATCTATCACCTCGTGACTGTCGACGTAAAAACCTATACGGTTTCAGCGGCAGTAATGTCTGCCGACGGGCCGAAGCTTGTACTGCCGAAGGAATGTGTAAGGGGCGGGAAAGTCTTGCTCATAGAGGCCGCGCCCGCGTTTGAAAGAACGGTTTTTACAGTGAGAAATGTTGAAGTGACCCTGCGCGATGACGACCATGACAGCGGCATGTATCTGATTGAAAGCGGGCTGAGACAGGGGGATAGGGTGGTTCTGGAGTGCGGGAAAGAGCTAAAAGACGGCGAAAGAGTTGAACCGCAGGCAGAATAGCTCGGCCGAAAATTTTTAGCCAAAGACGCACCCGACTGACGCGCTGCGGCGGCTGAATTATTCAATGTTTTTGATAATCTGTTTATAATAGGAAAGCGCGGATGATGATGTTCTAAGCCATAGAACACCTTTAGGCAAATGCACAAGTTATTGCTCGGATATAGAAGTACACAAGCGGAGGACATAGAAAAAGCACGAAGCAGGGAAAATCCCTATACTTCGTGCTTTTTGGTTGCTATATTCCGTCCGACGGATGCCGTAACTTAAATTTTTTGATTGAAAACTTCTTTATGACGCCCCCGAGGTCTCCCTCGGGGGTTGTTTTAAGCGGTTGAATTACCCTTTTCTGAGCGACTGAGCAAGGCTGCGCAAATCGCTGATACTTGGCTCGTTATACGCGGTAATCAAGTCGGCTAACGATTCAAACTTGAGCTTGTAGCTGTCGTTTATATCCGTTGCTCTGAGCCTGTCAAGCAGTACCGATCTCAGCGCTTTTGAGGTCTCGTCGCTCATAACTCCCGCGTCGCACCGCTCTATTGCGCTGACGATCTGCTCCAATGAAAAATGATTGAAATCGACAGGTTCCGGCTTTATGTCGTCATAGAGCTTCTCATAAAACGCGATGAGCTTCTGATTCGTGGCTTCGCGGTGTACCGCTACGTCGCGAATGGCTTCACACCTCGCCTGATTAGCAATGTCGCCGACGCCGTCGTCTAAAACCAGACTGTCCAAAACGCTAATCGCTTTAAAGATGTGCTCATTGTCCTGCTGGATTTTTTCGATCTGCGAAAGAATGTAGCCGACGCTGAGCTCGGGTTCTGAGCCGCTCATCTTGCCGCTCATCTCTTCGATTCCCTCGATTTTCTCGGCAGCCTCGATCGGCTCGGCGATTTCATTGACATTAGTTTTGATGTTGTTATCAGACATTTTTGTATCCTCCAAAATATTCGGCGGACACGCAAGGCAAACCGTATTTTCGTCTACGAAGCGTGCCCTGCCTTTTTTAACAAGACCTTTTGCCCTCTTCGGGTAGGTCGCTTCATATTCTCTGCCTGTTTCGTCTATAACGGAAATGTTTTTTTCGATGGGTTCCGACCCCCTTTTATTGACGCGGATTTCGTTTTTTGTGATGAGTGTCTCCTCCTATCCTTATTTAAAGATACCATAATATCTCAAACCTGTCAAGAAAAATATTTTTTAAAACCCTATTGACAAATCTGTATCAACTGTATATACTGTAAATATACAGTTTGCGCAGCTGACAGAAAGGAGTGTTTCGGTGAACATTTTTATCGACAACAAAAGCGGCTCGCCGATATATGACCAAATATATTCTCAGATCAAGGCGGCGATAATAAGCGGAGAGTTAAAAGAGGACGACGCCCTGCCCTCTATCCGCGCCCTTGCGAAGGACCTCAGAATCAGCGTCATCACGACAAAGCGTGCCTATGACGAGCTTGAGCGCGAGGGGTATATCTACACCGTCGCGGCGAAGGGCTGTTTTGTCGCGCCGAAGAATCTTGAGCTCATTCGCGAGGAAAACCTTCGCAGAATCGAGGAGCACATGGAAGAAATACTCAGGCTTTCAAAGAGCGTCGGCCTTTCTTCCGATGATCTCATCGAGATGCTCAAAAATCTTAAGGAGGAATAAAAAATGACCAACGCGATCGAAATAAAAAATCTCACAAAAAATTACAAAGATTTTTCTCTTGACAACGTCTCGCTGACGCTGCCCTCGGGCTGTATAATGGGCCTAATCGGCGAAAACGGCGCGGGAAAATCAACCACGCTGAAGCTCATACTCAACATGATAAAGCGCGACGGCGGCGAAATCAAAATCATGGGCAGGGACAACCGCGAGGCCGCAAAGCTTTTAAAAGAGGACATCGGCGTTGTGCCCGACGAAATAGGCCTGCCCGCGGTTTTAACGGCGAAACAGGTTGGAAATATCATGGCGAACATCTTCAGGAACTGGGACGCCGAGGCCTATGCGCAGTACCTTGAAAAGCTTTCGGTGCCCGAGAAAAAGAAATACTCCGAGCTCTCGCGCGGTATGAAAATGAAACTCGGAATAGCTATCGCGATGTCACATCACCCGAAGCTTCTGATTCTTGACGAACCCACCAGCGGTCTCGACCCCGTTATCCGCGACGAGGCAGTCGATATGTTCAACGACTTCACCCGCGACGAAAGCCACTCGATACTTATTTCATCTCACATCGTCAGCGACCTTGAAAAGCTCTGCGACTACATCGCTTTTCTCCACAAGGGCAGGCTTATGCTCTGCGAAGAAAAGGACCGCCTCAAGGAGGAATACAAAATCGTGCGCGGCTCGAAAGAGGTCATCTCGGGCATACCCGCGGGCTCGGTCATCGGCAAAAAAGAAACGCCCTACGGCGTTGAGGCTATCGTTCACAAGAGCGCGGTGCCCTCGGGCGTCGAGGCGGGCGCTGTCGACATCGAGCAGCTGTTTGTGTTCATGGTCAGAAAAGAGGGGTAATTATGAAAGGTTTACTGCTTAAAGATTTTTATGTATCGCTGAGAACGGGTTGGCTGTATTTTGCCGTGACTTTGGTTTTCGGTGCGATAATCGCCTTCGGGGGCGCTCGGCCGTTTGTTTTCCTAACGGCGGCATATCTTATGATAATTCTGCCGATGACCGTTCTTGCGATAGACGAGCGCGCAAAGTGGCATGTTTATGCCGACGCCCTTCCCGTGACAAGGGCGCAGGTCGTCGCCGAAAAGTATATTCTGACGCTGCTGTTAAGCGCGTTTTCGGCGGCCGTTCTTGCGGCTTCGGTGCTCATCGCGATGTTCAACCCCTTGCTCGGCGACGAGCGGCCCGACCTCAGCAGCTTTTTGTCGACCCTCAGCTGTTTTCCGCTTGAATTGGCGCTGACATCTGTCTGTATACCGTTTGTGTTCAGATTCGGGTTTGATAAGGGCAGAATCGCGTACATGTTTGCCTGCGCTTTGGTGGGCGTGGGGCTCGGCGTTTTTACGTCGTGGAACGTGAACGACCTGCCGAATATAAATATCCCCTCACATATAATGCTGATATCTTCTGCCGCAAGCGCGGCGGTGTTCGGGGCGTCGTGGGCTGCTTCGACGCTGCTCTATAAAACAAGGGAGTTTTAATTATGAAAGCTGTAATTCAAAGCGATTTTTACTGTTCAAAGGTGTTTACAGTATTTTACATAATCTTTACGCTGTTTTTCGCAGCGTTTTCCTGCGTGGGAATGCCCCCGCTTCTTACGCTGTTTCCGTTTGCACTATTCAATTTCTCAATATTTCAACGCACGCAGATCAGCGAAAACTGCGGCTGGGAAAAATATCTCATCGCTTCGGGCATGAGCCGAAAAGCGCAGGTCTCGGCGAGGTTTTCGGAATCGGCCGCCGTAAACCTTTGCACCGCGGCGGTCTTTGCCGTCGCCATGGCGATAAACACCCTTTTCGTTAAAGAAGATAATATTCTGTCGCCTGCTCAGATATTCATGTTCGTGTCGCTCGATATCTTTGTCGGCGCGGTGTACAGCCTGCTTATTGCGGTTTATTATATCATCTCGGACACGAAGACAAGAGGCGCGGTATATTTTATCGCGCTGCTTGCGATAATGTTTCTGCCTCAGCTTGCGCTGCACTCGAAAAGCGATGAAGCGGCGCAGCTCCCGCTGATGGATTTGAGCGCAAAAAGCGCGGTTTTGTGCGGCGCCGCCCTGTTCGCCGTCTCAGCCGCGATTTATGCTGCGCTGTATACAGCGTCGGTATGGAGGTTTATGAAGAAAGAGGTTTGAAATCCTGCTGTCTAACCTCTAATCTCTGTTTTTTTGATGCGTCCGCTTCGGCCACATCTCAATCATTTGGGAGTGTCCATTTCGCACGCATTATCCTCAATATTTAAAACCGTCGCCGCAGGCGACACCTTAAAACTCTAACATCTAATTTCTAACTTCTATCTTCTTGATGCGTCCGCTTTGGGCGCATCAATCATTTTCTTCCCTTGACACTTCCCCTTCCGCGTTATATAATTGAAAAAACGCTTCGGAGGGATACTATGGTTTACGGATTCATGCTTCTTTTGCTCGCGGGGCTCTGTCAGGGCTCGTTCGGGCTGGGTTATAAAAAATACCCGCCGTTTTCGTGGGCGGCTTTCTGGGGAGTTTACTGCGTTTGCTGCATAATCATCTCGGGCGGCTTCGCGGCTGCTTTGACGGGCAACATCGGAATTCTGCCGATGATTGCCGAAAGGGGCGCCGCCTACTGGCTCACCCCGATTTTGTGCGGAGCTGTCTGGGGGCTCTCGGCGATAGGCTTTTCAAAGGGCATCACGATGATCGGAATGTCGCTCGTCTACGGCATCTCGATGGGAATTTCAACGATAATCGGCTCGGTCACGCCGATGGTCATCAGCAAAACAGTGCCGTCTGGCGGGTCGCTTTTCTTTTTCGCGATGGGTCTTATTCTCACGCTGCTCGGCGTTGTTTTGGTGACGGCGGCAGGCGTCAAGCGCGACGGCGGTGCGAAAGGCTCGGCCCTCGGGATAGTTCTTTCGGTGCTGTCGGGTCTCGGCTCGGGAATGATGAACGTCGGGTTCACCCATACCGAAGATTTCGGCGCCGCGATGCTCTCAAAGGGTGCAGGCTCTGCCGCGGTATCCGCTTTTCGGTGGGCGCCCGTGCTGATCGGCGGCTGTCTGGCAGGCGCTTTGTGGTGCGCTGCCGAAATGAGCTCAAAAAAAGAGTGGAAAACCCTGACCGAAAAGGGTGCGATAAAGCGCTGCGGCGTTTTGTTCTGCGTCGCGATAGTCTGGTATGCCGCCCTGCTGCTCTACGGGCTTTCAAGCGAAATGCTCGGCAGCCTCGGCTCGACGGCCGGCTGGATACTCTTCAACGCGCTTGCGCTGATAATTTCGGTCGGCTGGGGTCTGAAAACGGGCGAGTGGAAGGGTCACAAAAAGGGTATGCTCTTTGCAGGCTGCGGGGTGCTGATCGCCGCATGGATATTCACCGCGCTCGCGTAACATGGCTAACCGTTTCTTGATTGTCGACGGCAGCAATCTGCTGTTTCAGATGTTTTTCGGCATGCCCTCAAGAATAACAAACCGCCGCGGCAGGCCGATTCACGGAACGCTCGGGTTTGTCGGCGCTCTGCTGAAAATGATCCGCAGAACATCGCCGACGCATATTGTTGTGTTATTTGACGGCGAGCATGAAAACCCGCGCACCGAGCTCAACGCCGATTATAAGGCGAATCGCCCGAATTACAGCCAAGCGCCCGAGGAAGATAACCCATTTTCTCAGCTTCCCGATGTACATGCCGCGCTCGGCTTCCTCGGAATCAAATATGCCGAGACAACTACCTGCGAGGCAGACGACTGGGTCGCGGGCTATGCGCTTACATATCAAAACGAGGCGGATATAATAATATCTTCCTTTGACAGCGATTTCTTTCAGCTTATTACCGACAGCGTCTCCGTCCTAAGATATCGCGGAGACGACACGGTAATCTGTACAGCGGATTACATCAAGACCAAATTCGGCGTCACCCCGTCGCAATATGCCGATTTCAAATCTCTTGTCGGCGATGCTTCCGACAACATCAAGGGCGCGGAGAAGATCGGCCCTAAAACCGCGGCCAATTTGTTGAACCGCTTCGGAACGCTCGAAAATATCCTCGCGAGCGCCGACAAAATCGAGAAGCCGTCAATAAAAGATTCGATTATAAAGAACGCAGAGCGCCTGAGAAGCAACTATGAGATAATCAAGTTAAACAATTCAGCGCCGCTGCCTTTTAAGCTCGAGCAGCTCGCCTGCCGCCCGCCCGACCTCACCACAACCGAGGTTTTAAGGGGCATCGGGCTTTACTGACGAAATTTTAAAAATCGGAGGAAAATATGAAAGCTGTTGTCTTTGACATCGGCGGAACGCTGATGGAATACGTCGGAATGCCGTATGTATGGCTTGATTTTTATGAAAGCGCCTTTCGCGAGCTCAACTCAAAGCTCGGCCTCGGGCTTTCAAATGAACAGCTCTCGGCCTCTCTCGAGGTCCTGAGAAATTATAACCCCGGGGTGAATTACCGCGAGGTCGACTACCCTCCCGAAAAAATTTTCGGCGATGTCACAAAGGGCTGGAAAACCGATATGCCCATCTCAAAAATCATCGACGGCTTTTTCGAGGCTCTTCACTTAAAATCGATGATCTACCCCGAGAGCGTTGAGGTTCTTGAAGAACTCAGGCGCAGGAAAATCATCGTCGGGACGTATACGAACGTGGTCTCGGGAATGCCCGACGAGACGCACAAAAGCTATTTTAAAGAGCTTTTGCCGCTGTTTGACATCTATGTAAGCTCGGTCAGCTGCGGCTTCAGAAAGCCCAACCCCCGCGGTCTTGAGATAATCGCGGAAAAATTCGGGCTCTCCCCGCGCGAGATGATCTTCGTCGGCGACGAGAAAAAAGACCCCGAAACCGCGCGCAGGTTCGGCTGCAAATCGGTGCTCATAAACCGCAGCGGCGAGAAAAGGGCTTTCGGGCAAGATGTTGAAATCAATGGGCTCAGGGAGATACTTGAGATGGTGTGAGTGCAAAAAGAATAGGTAGGAATTAAAAATAAATTCGTGTAAGATTCGTGTAAGGAATTATAAGGTCGTGGAGACAAAGCGCCCAAACATTGATATATGTATAACTTTCGAGGCGCTTTGATTGGGTTCATCGCTCAAAAGGGTTTACCAATAAAAAATCCCTGCAAAGCAGGGATTTTTTATTGGTGGACCCGATGGTGACTCGAATGGAAGCGCTGCTTTCAGCCGTTCGCTCTCGCTCACCGTCACGTATTGGCTCGCGGAGCTCACGGGAAAGCAGCCGCGTCCATACCAAAGCGCCCAAACATTGATATATTTACAACTTCCGAGGCGCTTTGATTGGGCTCATCACTCAAAAGGGTTTACCAATAAAAAATCCACGCTAATGCGTGGATTTTTTGTTGGTGGACCCGATGGGACTCGAACCCACGGTCTCCGCGTTGCGAACGCGGCGCTTTACCAACTAAGCTACGAGCCCGTCAGCTTTTATATTTTAGCGTCTTTTGATAGATTTGTCAAGACCTTCTTGACTATTTTTTTATTTTGCCGTAAAATAAATTTATAAAACGTTCGGGAGGCCCAAAAAATGCTCATACTCAAAATTTTAATCGTGATAATTGTTCTTGCGATGGTTGCCGCCGCGGTTTTGGCGGTGCTGATCGCGAAAACGACCTTTAAGATCACCTGTCTTCAGACTGACGCGCAGAAAAAGAAGAACGCCGACCCCCATATCGAATTCGGCCAAGAGCAGTACGCCGACGTAATTCCGCGCATTCACGAGCTTGTCAGCAATGCCGAGGCTGCGCCCTGCGAGTGGTGCGAGATCAAGTCGAGCGTCGACGGCACGGTTTTAAAAGGAAGATTCTACCGTTTTTCCGATGCCGACAGCCCGCTGATGATCTTTTTCCACGGCTATCGGGGCACCGCTCTTCGCGACGGCTGCGGCGGCTTCAAGATGGCCAAGGAAACGGGCCGCAACATTCTGATGGTCGACCAGCGTGCCAACGGCGAGAGCGGCGGAAACGTCATCACGTTCGGTGTTCTTGAGCGCCGCGACTGCCGCGACTGGTGCGAATACGCGGTGAAGAGATTCGGAGAAAACATCAAAATCATGCTTTCTGGCGTGTCCCTCGGTGCGGCGACGGTTCTGATGGCCTCAGACGTCGGGCTTCCGAAGAACGTCAAGGGCATAATTGCCGACTGCGGCTATTCATCGCCAAAAGAGATAATCTGCAAGGTCGCAAGCGAGGGCGGCTACCCCGTCTCGATCTGCTATCCGCTCTTAAAAATCGCCTGTAAGCTTAAATCGGGGTTCGACCTCGATTCCTCAAGCGCAGTAGAATCGGTCAAAAATACCGATATCCCGATACTTATTATCCACGGCGACGACGACCGCTATGTCCCCTGCGAGATGGCGCATAAGATCTATGCCGCCTGCGCCTCAAAAAAGGAGCTTCTGATCGTTTCGGGCGCTCCCCACGCGGCCGCCTATATGTTCGACGAAGCGAAGTATACCGCTACCGCCGAGCGCTTCATGTCCGAGTGCCTCGGAGAGTGAGAGCGCGGCTATTCGCTGATGTATCAATATGATAAGGCGCTGACGGAAAGCTCAGTGTTTCATATTGCTGCAGGGAAAAAGTTGAAATAATCAGCACAAGAAAGCAGGCCGAAAGACCTGCTTTCTTTTTATTCCCCCATCTCCACAAATCTCTGCTCAATCGCGGGAACATAATACACCCCATATTCTCCCGCGACGCAGCCGCGCCAGCCGTCGGCGGGGCAGTAAAACTTGTAGTACGGAACGCCGTCGCGGCCGTAAACGAGCTCGGTGCGCACAACGTCGGCGGCGGTCCTGCCCGATTCATCAAACGCCGTCCAAACGTACCCGCCCTCGTCGATGAGCGCCCTCGCCTCATCGGGGGTGATCATCGGATAGTCGCCGACCTTGCGGTACTGCGTCTCAAAGGCGTTGGGAATGCCGTAGCAGAAAATATCCCCGTCGTCCATGAAGTCGATGTTGTTCAGGCTGAAATTGATAATCGTTTTAACGATGTCGTTTCGGTCGGGCTCGGGCAGAGTGCCGTCGTCATAGGGTATAAACTCACCGACGCAGGGGTGATACATCGTGACGAAGCACCTGTCACTCTCGCCGCTGTCGACCGCGGTTTTTCCCGCGTCGTTGTTGCCGATGAGCCACTCATACTCCGTCAGAAGCGCCGCTTCGGCGTTTTCGGCTTCCTCGCGGGATGCCCCGAAATAGAACCCCACCTTTGCGCCCTCGGGCAGCTCAAAGCCGCTGTCGATGCCGATATCAACGCGATAGAACATTCCGTCGGTGACGTAGATCTCAACCTCAACGCCGTCCTTTTCAAAGCTCATTCGCGTCGGCTCGGCGTATTCCTCGGGAAGCTCGGTTCGGGTGCTTTCCGATAGCTTTTCAAGCTCCTCGGGGGTGAGGCGGTCCTCCTCGATTTCGATCTCGTCGGGGTCAAAGCCGAAGCCTATCGCATAGAACCTCAGCGCCTCGCGCATGAAATCCCTGTCGACGTTTTCGATCATGCCGTTCATCTCAAAGTTTCTGCTCAAGACCCGCTCATAAACGGGCAGGGTATCGCCCTCCGAAATTTCAAGCATATCCCACGGGTTGCCGTTTTCAAGCCCCGAAACGTCGCCCGCCGAATAGATCTCATCGCCGAGCGAGACCTCGGCAGGGGTGATTTTCAGAATCGGCAGGCTTTCGGCGCTCGCGTCATCGGGCGTGAACAGCCCGCGGTCGTAAAGCTCATCGCGCATAAATTCCGCAAGGCTCTGAAGCGTCGATTTCTGGGTGAAGCGTATAGGGTTATTTTTTGTGGTCGTGATGACCTCCCGCTCGCTCTCTGCCATTTCAAGGTCGAGGTTCGGGTAGGCGTCGCTCTCGAACCGAATACGGCTTTTGCCGATGTGATAGGCTACCTTCACGCCGTCGATTTCAAAGAGCATGAATTCAAAGTTGCTGTTCGGGACTTTTATCTCGGAATCGTTCACTCTGAAAAACGAGAGAAGCCTGTCTCCGACCGTGTACGGCGGCCAACCGTCCTCCTGAGCATCGGCCGTGCCCCAACCCGCGACGTCGAAGTAATAGTCGAGCGGCTTGTCGTTTAAAACGTCATAAAAGGCGTGCGCGCGATAGAGCGTTCTGCTTGCGTACAGAGAATCGGCGAAATCCTCGTGAAGATTTTCCGCCTCCTCGCGGGTATAAACGCCTGTTATCTCATACGCTATTCCCGAAAGCTGCCCGCTCATGCCGCTTAAAACCTCATCAAAGCTCATCGGCATTCCCGTCGCGGGAACGGTGTCGATAGGTATCCGCCTCTCGTAAATCGGCTCAGAGACATATTCAAGCGCCGCGACCTCGGCGGGTTCTTCTTTGAAACTGCCGCCAAACCCCAAAACCCCGGGGCCGAATCTGCCCTCGCTCAGATTTTCAAGCGGCGTTTTCTCCGCGCCGTCAACTATTTCCTTAAGCTTTTGGGCGAGTTCTTCGGGGTCATATGCACCGTGATAGACAGCGGGATTATATGTCGAAGATGTGACTATGCTCGCGGTTTCATCTGTCATGTAGTCGGTAAGGCTGTCTTCAAGCTCGGGCACCCTCTGGCCCCTCGCAAGAAGGTATTCCCCGCCGTCGATATTTTCAACATCATACACAAACGCATAGCACTTGAACGCGCGGTTAAAGTCGGATACCTCGGAATCGCGGAACAAAAGCAGCGCTGCCTCGTCGCCCGAGGTGTACGGAGGCGAACCGCTTTCCTGCATTTTAACGCTCCCCGCCATTCTGAAAATTATATCCTTATGCATCGCCTTTTCAGCAAAGTAGTCATAAAGAACGGTTGCACGGTAGAAAGTGGCCTGATCGTCCTGCGCGCCCGTCGTATAGCCGTTTAGCCAGAGCGCGTCGCTGCCGTCTAAGGTCTCATTGACCCTGACCTTATAGAACGAGCCTATCTGCGCGTTGAAGTCTCTGTCAGAAAACAGTTCTTCAAGGCTCTCGTCGGCAGAGGTCGCGGGCTTTGCGTCTTTCATCACGCCGTCATAATATCCTGCGTTCTGATACGGCGGTATATCCTCGGCCGAGAACGGCATAAGCCTGACCTCTTCGCTTGTCGAGATGCCGCTTTCCTCGAAGTATCGCGGCTCTATCGCGGGCACGGTATAGACGTTGTAAAGCTTCATGCTCATCACCCGCTCGATCGCCCCATCGGGGTCATAGACCCAAAGCCGATAGCACGGGAACCAAAATTCCGAGCTGCCAGAGACGTATTCAAGCTCAATTTTCTCGATGTTTTCAGCGTCCCTGACGTCGGTCTCGTCGGCGCCGAGGTAAAACCCCTGCTCAAATAACTCTGCCGCCTCATCGGGTGTTATCGTCGGGTAGTCGCCGAGTTCCTCGCCCTTTTCATCGTGATAATCAAAGGTCAGCGAGTCCCCGTCAAGATATACCCCGACCGAGCGGAATTCCATGCTCAGAAGCCGTTCAAGCGCGTCGCCCGAGCCCTCAAAGAAGCTCACCGAGCGGTTTTGCCCGCCGTCGGCGTTTCTCTCCCCGCCGATGATGTTGATTTCGGGCGCGCTCATCAAAAGCCTGTCGGCGTAGTTTTCAAGAACATATTCCGCGAGCCCGTTTTCGTCCTCAAAGCTCGGCAGACCCGCGCTTTCAACGGTCACGCTCGCGCCGTATTGGCTCGCCGAAACGGTGATTCCGTCCGCGCTGACGCTCATTTTCTGCGGCTGATGCACCCCCTCGGGCACGGGCACGCCGTAGGTGTCCGAGAAGATCTTGTCAAGGTCGTCGGAAGAATACTCCGAGAAAGGATTTTCCTCGGTTATTTCGAGCGATGAGATATCAAGCCCCCACGCGGCGGCGTATTTTTCAAGCAGCGATTTAATTCTGTCGGTGTCAACGCTGTCGGGGTAGATTCCTCCGTAAAATTTCGTCGTGTTCTTATAAACGGGCAGGGTCTCGGGCGTCTCCGACGGCAAAATCGGCTCAACGCCCAAAAGGTCTTCGACGCCGTTTTTAAGGAATACCCCCCTGCCGCCCTCGGCAGAGGATTCATCGGCGAATCTCAGCATCGGCAGGCCGTCCGAAGCTGCGGGCTCGACGGGCTCTGCGGCGGTCTCGCTCTCAAAAACGGGGGTGGTGACATCGGGAACATCTCTCTCGATATGAACCCCTCTCGCGACACCGAGGCCGACAAGAACAACTATCGCGGCGCAGGCGGCTACTGCGGCATATTTCAGCGAGGCGGGCTTTTTCTTCCGAGCGTTTCTTGCGGCTTCCGCCTCGGCAATCGTCTCGTCCGAAAGGTGGTTCAGCGACGCCGAAAAATCAAGCTTTTTCATATTTCATAGCCCTCCTTCGTGAGATATTCCTTTAGCCCCTGCCGCGTGCGGAAGAGCATACTTTTGACTGCGGCCTCGCTCGCGCCCTGCCTCGCCGAAATTTCTCTGAGCGAATCGGCGAAAAAGTAGCGCTGCACAAACGCGGTCCGCGCCTCATATGAAACGGTCTGCAAATATCTGTCGATGGCCTCGCCCAAAAGCTTAAGGTCGATCTCGCCCTCAAAACCCTCAGAAACGATGTCGCCAAGCTCGTCGAGCGAAACGGTGAATTCCGAGGCCACCCGTTTTTTGCGATGCTTTGTCCTGTACATGTCAAGCGAAAGCTCCCTCGCGATCTTCCCGAGGTATGTCTTCAACATGCTCGGCCGCTGCGGCGGAATCGAGTTCCAAGCCCGAAGAAGCGTCTCGTTGATTATCTCGCGGGCGTCCTCAAGGTCTGCCAGAACCGAGTATGCGATTTTTGAAAGATAGCTCCGATATTTCCCCTCAGATTCGGATATAGCTGTTTCGTCCCTCTTCCAGAACAGTTCAACTATCATTTCGTCCTGCATTCCGTTCACTCCTTTTGTCAATTCTATTATAATACCCGACAAAAGCATTGACAAGGTTTCGGGAAAATAAAAAAACGCACCCTTTTTTGGGTGCGCTGGCTGCGGCACTAGGATTCGAACCTAGGGAATGCTGGAGTCAGAGTCCAGTGCCTTACCACTTGGCGATGCCGCAATATATAGATGGCTTTGGCTGGGATAGGTGGATTCGAACCACCGGAATGACGGAGTCAAAGTCCGCTGCCTTACCGCTTGGCTATATCCCAAAATCGCCGCGGTACCGTCAAGCGTTCAACAGCTTTGTTATTATACCAAATCCCGCTGAAAAATGCAAGGGGTTTTGAAAAATTTTTTTAAATTATTTTAAAATGCATACCGCGTGTGCGGAAATGCCCTCTCCTCTGCCCGAAAAGCCGAGCTTTTCCTCTGTCGTCGCCTTTACCGAAATATCGCGAATATCTGTTCCCGCGGCCCTCGCGATGTTTTCCCTCATCTTTTCGATGTGCGGCGAAAGCTTCGGCGCTTGGGCGATCACCGTCGCGTCGATGTTTCCGATCTCATACCCCGCCTCGCGAACCCTCGCCGAGACTGCTTTTAAAAGCTCAATGCTGTCCGCCCCCGAATACTTCGGGTCGGGGTCGGGAAAAAGCTTCCCGATGTCTCCGAGCGCCGCCGCGCCCAAGAGCGAATCCATTATCGCGTGAACGAGGACGTCGGCGTCAGAATGGCCTAAAAGCCCCTTTTCGTAGTCGATTTTAACCCCGCCGAGAATGAGGTCTCTGCCCTCTTCAAGCCGATGAACGTCATAGCCGTGGCCGATTCGCATACTTCCGCCTCCCAAAAAAAGCTTCGCGAGAACAAGGTCGTCGCGGGTCGTGAGCTTAATATTTTTATATTCACCGACGGTGATGTGCGGTGTCACGCCTATTCTGTCAAGAAGCTGAGCGTCGTCGGTGAAATCCCCGCTCACCGCCGAGAGCGCATAGCCGTAGAGCGCCGTTGAAAACGTCTGCGGCGTGCGAACGGTATAAAGGTTCTCCCTCGGCGGCGAGAAGCTTTTTTCGCCGTCCGAAAACCTCAGCGTATCCTTCGTCGGGGTGCAGATGACCGAGCTTCCGAATTCAAAGCAGTCGTCTATCGAGCGCTGAATTTCCTCTTTGCTGACGAGCGGACGTGCGCCGTCGTGAATCAGAACGATATCGCCCGTGACCTTTGAAAATGCCGACCGCACCGATTCCGAGCGGGTGCTTCCCGCCTCGGCAAATTCAGCCCCGAGGCCGTCAAGCTCGCGGGAATAGACAGGCCAAAGCTCTTTCGGCGCAGCGACGACAAGCCCGATAACATCGCGCGAGCCGAGCACCGCCTCTGCCGAGCGGCGAATAACGCTCTTTCCGCAGAGGTTTATCAAAAGCTTATTTTCGCCCATACGCGTTCCCCTGCCTCCGCAGGCAAGTATCGCGGTGGTTTTTTTCGATTTCGGCATAAGCTCAGACAGTTCCATCTTCCCGCCCCCTATATATCATAAATAATAACCTTTCGCGCGATAATTGTCAAGAGTGATGTATTTGCGGGAGCGCCCGTTCCGCGCACATTATTCGCCCATCTTTAAAACCGTCGCCGTAGCGACACCTTGAAATTCTGACAATCTGACCTCTGACTTCTGTCTTCTTGATGCGGCCGCTCAGGCCGCATCATGTGTTTGTAACGCTTCTGTAATTTATTTCGGCGAAACTGTAATCAAAGCGTAACCATTTGTAATCGCTCTGTTCTTGAATTTAAATTTCAGGGTGGTATACTTGAATTACAACAACAGAAGGAGGGTTTCCCATGAAAAGCTGCAAAATAAGTATCGTCAGTTCGATAATCGTCGGGATAATGGTATGCGGAATGCTTGCCGCGTGCGGCGCCGCAGAAAGTCAGATGAAGAATCCTCCTGCCGCCGGCCTCGGCATCAGCGAGGCCGTAGATAAGAACATTCCCGACAACGTTGTTCCGAGCTCTGAAGAGCCCGCAAATGACGGAACAGCGCAATCTGAGACGGGTATCCGTCCTTAACGCGACATCATCATTTTCCTCCTTACTTTCATTTTTCAAAAAAGCCGACGGGGTTGCAGAGACCCCGTTGGTTTTTTGTGAGGGGTATTGGCGAAATTACGCAAGAAGATAAAAAGTTTTCGATCCAACCTTTTACAAAAGGTTGGCGAGAGTCCAGAGGCGAGAAGCCTCTGGTCGCGACCGCAGTCGCGAAACCCTTTGCGTAAGCGAAACGCAGGAAGGGGAGCGAAAATCTGTCCTGCGGACAGTTTTCGCGTGGGGAAACCCTCGTCGGGGGTTTCCCCGCCGCCGAGCTTCGCTCGGCGGCCAGTGCTCAGAAAGGGCGTGGGGAAACCCTGCAAGGGTGTCCCCACTAATAATAAAAAGGTCGCTCTATTGTGCTCCTCACACGGCAGTGCGCAGGCTCCCCCAACTTTCAATCGCCGTCTCAAAAAATCCCCCTTGACAACCCCTCGGAGTTGTGCTAATATAGCACTGTCAAAACAGGGGGGCCGATGGATCGGCTGAGATAGCGCTCAAAGCGCTGACCCTTAAACCTGATTCGGTTAATACCGACGTAGGGAGCTTTTGCTTTGTTATGTTGATTTTAAGCCTCAGGATTGACAGAAAATCTTGGGGCTTTTTCATTTGCCCCGACCCGTTAAGGAGGTAACAAAAATGAAAAACAAAAAACTTGTCGCCCTTGTTGAGGGCGCGCTGATGGTTGCGCTCGCGACCATTTTAAGCTTTATTCAGGTCTTCAAGCTTCCGTGGGGAGGCGCAATAACCCTTCTCTCGATGCTCCCGATCGTCATCTTCAGCATACGCAGAGGCGTCAAGATGGGTCTCATCGCCTCGTTTGCCTATTCGCTGATCCAGTTCCTTCAGGGCATCATCGGCGACGGCCTCTTCGGCTGGGGCCTCACGCCCGTGGCGCTCATCGCCTGCATCTTCCTCGACTACATAATCGCGTTCACGGTTTTGGGCCTCGCAGGAATTTTCGGCAATAAAAATCTCGCGAGCATGATCGGCGGCACTGTTCTCGCGATCTGCCTCAGATACGTCAGCCACGTCATAAGCGGCGCCGCGGTCTTCCACTCGGCAGGCAAGATCTGGGAAGCGTTCTCGACCGACAACGAATGGCTCTACAGCTTGATTTACAACGGCTGCTACATGCTCCCCGAGCTTGTTTTCACCGTCATCGCGGCAGTTATCCTGTTCAAGCTCCCGCAGACCAAAAAGCTTGTCTCTGCCGAATAACCCTCCCGATTGAGAGTGGGTGAAAATCACGGGCAGCCAAGCTGCCCATATAAAATAAAAGTTTTCGCTTGAGCCTTTTACAAAAGGCTCACGAGAGTCCAGAGGCGAGTAGCCTCTGGTCGCGACCGCAGTCGCGAAAACCTTACGTAGTGCGCTCCGCAAGGGGTGAATTGAAAAACAATTCAGTGAATTGTTTTGAAAGAGGGGACGCCCTGTAAGAGAGGGCGTCCCCTTAAGATTCGCAGCTCTGACAAGAGCTGCGCACCTTAACGTTGAAGCCCAAACTAAGCGCGCTTGAGCGTGCTCTTTTTAAAAGCGTAAGCGAGAAAATTTCTCCCCGCGCTTCCCTTTCCCCTCTTTTCACCCCTTCACAAACCTCTCAATCAGCTTATGCCCTACCGCCTGATAATTCCCCGTCGCCTCGGCGGATTTCTCGCAAAGGTTCTCGACGCCCGCGGTCTCGCCCTTCTTATGATAGATCATATACGGCACGGGGTCGTTGGTGTGGGTTCTCAGCGACAGCGGCGTCGGGTGGTCGGGAAGAATCATGATCTTATAGTCGTCATACTCCTCGAGCGCCTGAAGAAGCGGCCCGAGAATTTTTTTGTCGATGAGTTCGATCGACTTCACCTTGTTTTCAATCTCGTGTCGATGCCCGCACTCATCGGGCGCCTCGACGTGAATATAAACAAAGTCGCTGCCGTTTTTAAGCTCGTCAATCGCGGCCTGAGCCTTGCCCTCAAAGTTGGTGTCGAGGTATCCCGTCGCGTCCTCGACGTTTACGACGTTCATACCCGAGAACTTTCCGATGCCCTTCAAAAGGTCGACGGCTGATATCATCGACCCCCTGAGCCCGAACTTCTCCTCAAACGAAGCAAGCGGCTTTCTCACGCCCTCGCCCCAGAACCACATCGAATTAGCGGGGCGCTCCCCTCTTGCGATTCTTTCGAGGTTGAGCGGGTGATTTTTCAGAACGTCATAGCTCTTTCTCATCATCTCATAGAGCTTTTTCGCGTTCGGGTGATTCGGCAGATGCCCCTTTATCGGCTTCCCCGTGATGTCGTGAGGAGGTGTCAGCGTGCCGAGGTCGAGCGTGCCGTTATTCCAAATAAGGCAGTGGCGATAGCTCACTCCCGCATAAAGCGTGAACTCGTCGTTGTCAAAAGCCTCTTTAAGCGAGTCGATGAGAATTTTCGCCTCAGCAGTCGAAATATCCCCCGCGCAGTAGTCGATTATGGTCTTGTCGTCATAATTCTCCTCGTCCGAGAGGGTGACAAGGTTGCAGCGCAGCGAAACGTCCGTCGGCTTCATATCTATTCCTATCGAGCCCGCCTCAAGGGGCGAGCGCCCCGAGTAATAAACCGCGGGGTCATAGCCGAGAACCGAGAGGTTCGCGACGTCGCTGCCGGGTTTAAGGCCGTCGGCGACGGTCTTGACCAGCCCGACCTCAGACTTTTTCGCGAGCATATTCATATTCGGCTTAAAAGCCTTTTCCATCGGCGTAAGCCCGCCGAGCTCATCGACAGGGCGGTCCGCCATTCCGTCGCAGAGCAAAACAACATATTTCATAGCACCGTTATCTCCTTGCTGAAAATTCATGACGCAAGTATAGCACAAACCCTCTGAAAATGCAAGTCAAAACTTCCCCGCATATTTTCCTTTCTTTTGGAAACAATACATCAAAACCCTCGCGAAAGGAAGTATTCTATGAACTACGGCGGGATCGGCGGAGAATTCATAAGCCTCGCGCGATTTTCAAAACAGACTTCAAAGCGCCTCCGCGCCCTGAAGCGCACCTATTCCGAGCTCTGCACATCGGGGACCTCTTCGGAGGCTCTCTCGTTTTTTGCCGATAATTTCCACACCCTCATCGCTTCGGCGGGCGAAAAATACTCGCGAAAAAGCTCTGCCCACATCTTCTTTAACGGCCGATTTGAGCTTGCCGAGGCGCTGATCTCCTCTTCCGACGGCTTCTTCGGCGACACCGACGAAACCGTCATGACCCTGAGAAAAGTATGCTCAAAGCGGCGGGTCTACGGCTGCGAAATCGAATATCTCCGCTTCACGGTCGTCTACACCCTCATCGAAAGAATTCACGAGGCCGTCAAAGCCGACGACAAAAGCCTTATCCGTTACATGACTCTTCTTTGCGGCATCGCAAGCCTCGACACCGTACGCATCAACGACATTTTAAACCCCGTCGCGATAAAGCTCTCGGCCGACCGCGCCTATTCTCAAAGCGATCCCCGCACCCGCCTTTCCTACCGCGAGGCGATCTATAATACCGCCCTGAGATTTCAGCTCGACGAAATGAAGCTCTGCGACGAGCTCATCGAAAAATACTCGGGCGCCGATATCGACATCAAAAGCCTCGCGGTGATAAAGAATCAGCGCCTCGGCGAGGGCTTCGCGCTGCTTTCCGCCGTCGCGATAATCTTCGGCGCTCTCGCGATATCGCTTGCCGTCGCTCTTTGGGCGGGTTCTCCGATTTTGGCGATCTTCCTGTTTCTCCCCGCTACCGAGGCCCTTCGCCCGCTCTCCGACAGGCTCCTGACGCTTCGCCAAACCCCTCAGCGGCTCATGAGGCTCGACCCCGAGTCAAAAGAGGTCAAAAATACCCCCGTCGCAATAGTCCTCTCCGAAGCTATCTTCGGCCCCGAGAGCGCCGAAAAGCTTTACGACAAGCTTTTGAGGCTCCACTGCCTCAACCCCGCCGACAACATCAGAATATGCGCGCTTTTGGACCTTGCCCCCGACCGCGTCCCGATAACCTCGGAGGACAGAGCGGTCATCGACAGCCTCTCCGAGACTGTCGCGAGGCTCAACGCCGCCGTCGGCGGCAAATTCTCCTGCCTTGTGAGGAAAAGGACCTTCTCCGAGACCCAGCAGGAATACATGGGCGCAATGAGAAAAAGGGGCGCGCTTGCCGAGGCAGCGCGGTTCATGACCACGGGTCAGGGCGATTTCTATGCCGCCCTCGGCAGCTTTGAATCTCTCATCGGAACAAAATATATTTGCGCCGTCGACAGCGACACCCGCCCGCTGATGGATTCGGTCAGCGAGCTTTTGGCGGTGGCGCTTCACCCCGCGAACAAGGCGGTGCTCGAAAACGGCCGAGTTGTCGGCGGATACGGCATCATCGCGCCGAGAATGATCGTGAGGCTCGGCGATTCGCTTCGCACCGAGTTTTCAAAGAGCCTCGGCGGCATAGGCTCGCGCTCAAGCTATGACGAAGAATCCGCCAATCTCTATGCCGACGTCTTCGGCAGGGGCACCTTCTGCGGCAAGGGCCTGATAAACGCCGAGGCGCTTTTCAGCTGCTCGTCGCTTCTTTCGGGCGAGCGTATACTCTCACACGACATCTTGGAGGGCGAGCTCCTCAGAACCGCCTACGCGGGCGATATCTGCTTCTCCGAGGGCTTCCCCCGAACGCCTCAGAGCTACTACCGCCGCCTCGACCGCTGGATCCGCGGCGATTTTCAGAACCTCCCCGAAATTTTCTCGAAGAAATATTCCGCGCTCTCAAAGCTTAAACTGCTTGACAATCTTAGGCGTGCGGCGATACCCGTATCGGTGTTCGCGGCGGCGCTCGCGGGCTTTTTCACCGAGCCTCTGACCTCGGGCATTATCGCCGCTGCGGCGCTTATCCTCTGGCTGATGCCTCAGATCTTCGGCTCGCTCCATGCTCTTTTCAGCGACCGTGCCATCGGCCGAAGATTCTACTCGGGGCTCTTAAGCGCAGCTTCCCAGAGCGCCCGCTTCATCTTATACAGCATCGTGATGCTCCCGACCCTCGCGATAAAATCCCTCCGCGCGATTCTGACGGCGCTGACAAGACTTATAACGGGCCGACGGCTTCTTGAGTGGACGACCTCCGACGCCTCAGACATCGCGGGCCGGAACCCGCTGAGCTTTTATTTCCTCCCCGAGGTCCTAAGCCTTGCGCTTTTAAAGTCGCCCGACTATTTCATCAGGCTCTTGGGCGCGGTTTTTTCCGCGATGCCAGCGCTCTTGGCGATAAACGACGGCGAATCGGCGCTCTCCGAGCCGAAGCTGAAATACGGCGATATCCGCGAGCTTTCAAAGCAGACCGCCGACATGTGGGGCTTCTTTGAGGAGCACGTCACCCGCGATGAAAACTTCCTTCCGCCAGACAACGTCCAATTTTCGCCCGTCTATAGGGTCGCCCACCGAACCTCGCCGACAAACATCGGGCTCTATCTTCTCTCGGCGCTCGCGGCCCACGACCGCAGGCTCATCAGTCAAAAAGCGCTTCTTACGCGGCTCGAGGGCACGCTTAAGACCCTTGCCCGAATGGAAAAATACCGCGGCAACCTCTACAACTGGTACGACACCAAGACCCTCGCGCTGCTGCCGAACCCGTTTGTTTCAAGCGTCGACAGCGGAAATTTCGTCTGCTGCCTCGTGACCCTCAAAGAGGGCCTAAAAGAGCTCGAACCCTCGCCGAGGGTGCTCGACCTTATCGCCAAAACCGAAAAACTCATCGCCGAGACCGATCTTTCTATCTTCTACGACGACGTCCGCGGGCTGATGTCGATAGGCATCGACCCGAAGAGCGGCACGCGCGTCCGCTCCCACTATGACTACCTGATGAGCGAGTCGCGGCTTGCCTCTTTCTGGGCGATCGCCTCCCGCCAAGTGACGAAAAGCCATTGGCAAAGGCTTTCCCGTGCGATGCTCCGAACAGGCTTCTTCGGCGGCGCTGCGTCATATTCTGGAACGATGTTTGAATACTTCATGCCCGAAATTTTCCTGAAAAGCCCCGAGGGCTCCCTCTTCGGCGAAAGCCTGAGATACGCCCTATGGGTCCAGCGGCGCTACGCCTCAAAGCTCGGGCGGCCCTACGGAATTTCCGAGAGCGGCTACTACAGCTTCGACAGCGCCCTGAATTACCGCTACATGGCCCACGGCGTGCCGAACACGGGCGTCCGCAGGGGCTTAGAGCAAAGCTATGTCGTCTCGCCCTATTCGACCTACATCTCGCTATGTTTTTCGGGCGGCGACGGCGCCGAAAACCTCCGAAAGCTCTCGGAATACGGAATGTACGGCTCCTACGGCTTTTATGAAGCCCTCGACTTCACCGCGCCCGATTCCGACAAGCCCGAGCCCGTGCGAAGCTATATGGCCCACCACGTCGGAATGAGCATCTGCTCCTGCGACAATATTTTGGGCGACGGAATAATGCAGCGCCGCTTCATGCGCGACATGAGCGTCAGGGGCGCTCTCGAGCTTCTTGATGAGCGCTTCCACCTCGGCACCGCCGTATTTGAAAACGCTCTGAGGCGCCCGAAAGCCTCGTCGCCCGAGCCCCTCAGAACCGAAACCGAGGCCTTTGACAGCTTCAGCCTCACCTCGCCGAGAATAAAGCTTCTGAGCAACGGCGAGCTCACGCTTTTGATCGCCGACAGCGGCATCTGCCAATCGCTCTACCGCTCGAAAAACGTATACTCAAAGACCCGCGACCCCATGCGCCCGAAGGGCATTTACAGCTTTGTCAGCGACGGCGGCGACGCCATTTCGCTAAGTTATCTCCCCGACAGATCCCCCGATTCCTCCGCCGAATTCGGCGAGGACTTCGCGGCGTTTTATAAGAGCACCGAAAAGCTCAGCGCGGGCATGAAAATTCGGCTTCACTCCGAATACCCCTGCGAGGTGCGAACCTTCGCGCTCAAAAACGAAACCGCCGAGCCCCTGCCCGTGTCGGTGCTGAATTATCTTGAGCCCTCTCTTTGCGACGGCGCCGCCGAGCAGGCCCACCCCGCCTTTTCAAAGATGTTCCTGCGGCTCAGCTTCGACCCCGAGTGGAACATCGCGACGGTTACACGCGTCAGGGAAGAAAAGAGCTTTTTTGTCGGCGTCGGTTTTGTTGAGGATATCCGCACCGCCGTAAGCTTCAACCGCAGCGAGGTCTTAAGCTTCCCCGACGGCGTCGAGGGCCTCGGCCGAGGTTTTGAAGATATCCCCCAAAGCCTGATCTCCGAGCCCGACCCATGCGTCTATATCCGCGCCTCGGTCGAGCTCCCGCCCAAGTCCGAGGCCGAATTCAGCCTGTTTATCCTCTGCGCCGATTCAAAGGACGAGCTCATCAACCGCGTGGCCGAGCTTCGCAGAAAAAAGCCGAAATTCACCTCTCTTCCGAGGCTTGACACCGCGCGCGGCAGGGTCGCCTCCGAGCTTCTGCCGAAGATCCTCTTCGGCTCATCTCAAAGTGATGAAAAATCCGAGGCGGTCAGGAAAAACCGCCTGCCCCTGCGCGCCCTCTGGGAGATCTCCGTCTCGACCGAGCTCCCGCTTGTCCTTGTGATGCTCAACGGCCGAAACGACCGCCAGAAGCTTTCTGCCTACCTCGGCGCATATAAGCTGCTGAGGCTCTGCGGCGTCGGTCTTCAGCTCGTCTTTGCGTTCGACGACGGCGGCCGCTATGAGCGCGAGCACTATTCCGAACTCATCGCCGCGGCAAAGGAGGAGGGCCTTGAAAGCTCGGTTTATTCAAGCGGAGGCATTCTCCCGCTCGACCTTTCAAAGGCCCGCAGCGGGCTTTTAGAGCTCTGCCTTGCCGCCGCCTGCCACATCTGCACCGAAGAGATCGCCCCTCCCGCCGATAAGATCATCACCGCGCTCTATAAAAAAATACTTCCCTCCGCGCCTGTCGCCCAAAAAGTCGACTACCCAGTTGCCTGCGGCGGTTTTTGCGGCGAAAGCTACGTCATCAACGAAAAACCGCCCCTGCCGTGGTGCCATGTCCTCTCAAGCCCCGTGTTCGGAACGCTTCTGTCGAGCGGCTCGCTCGGCTTCACGTTCGCGTTCAACTCCCGCGAGAACCGCCTCACCCCGTGGGACAACGACCCCGCCCGCGACAATCTCGGCGAGCGCCTGATTTTAAACGTCGACGGCACTCTCTGCGACCTGATCCGCGGCTCGGCGGCGGTCTTCTCGCCCTATAAGGCCGAGTATTTCTCAACCGGCGGCGGCTATTCCGCCAAAGTCACGGTGACTGTCTCGAAAAAGGGCGCAAACAAGCGCGTCTCGGTCGATATCAAGACCTCAAAGCGGGCGCTTCTTGCCTATTATTGCGAGCCCTGCGTCGGCGCCGACCGCTCCCGTGCGGGAATGATCATCCCGCTTCGTTTTGAGCGCGGCCTGACCTTTTACGCTCCCGCCTCCGAGACCGAGGGCTTCATGAGCCTCTCCTGCTCAAAGCCCTGCTCGGCGACAACCGAGCGCACCGCGTTTTTCTGCGGCGACTGGGAAGAAAAAATCTCCCCTTCCGATGCTCTCATCGGCGCGGTTTTTGCCGAGGTCAGCGGAAAGGAAACAATCGTCTTCGACCTCAGCTTCGGCCTGACGAAAGCTTCTGCCGAGGCCATGCCTAAATATTACGCTCCCCAGACCGACACCCGCGAGCGCAAGTCTGAAATTCCCGACGGCTCGCCCGCCGAAAAGCTTATGGCGAACGTCTGGCTTCGGTATCAGGCGCTTCACGCAAGGATATGGGCGAGAACGGGCTTCTGGCAGTGCTCGGGCGCCTACGGGTTCAGAGACCAGCTTCAGGACGCCGTCGGCATCGCGGCCGAGAACCCCCGCGCGCTCAAAACCCAGATACTCCGCTGCTGCCTCGTCCAGTTTGAAGAGGGCGATGTGCTCCACTGGTGGCACACGCTTCCCCGAACGAAAACTCGCGGCATAAGAACCCGAATCTCCGACGACGCCCTCTGGCTGCCCTACGCCGTCTGCGAGTATATCTCCCAAACGGGCGACCGCGATATTTTAAATCTTGAGGTCTCGTTCTGCGGCGGTCTTTCCCTCGGCGAGGGCGAAAACGAGCGCTACGGCGAGGTCTACAAGACCTCGGAAAAAGCGTCGGTATATGAGCACTGCCGCCGAGCTGTCGACCGCAGCGCCTCAAAAACTGGCCGCCACGGGCTCATGCTCATCGGCTCGGGCGACTGGAACGACGGCTTCGGAAACGTCGGCAAAAACGGCGAGGGCGAATCGGTCTGGCTCACCGAGTTTTATATAATCGTTTTAAAGCGCTTTGCCGACGTCGCGCTGTCCTTCGGCGACCCCGAATATTCGTCGCTGCTCAACGAGCTTTCCGAGGCCCTCGGCGAATCCGTCGAGAAAAACGGCCGAGACAAGACCCACTATCTCCGCGCCTATTTTGACGACGGCTCAAAGCTCGGCTCGGCGAAAAATTCCGAGTGCCGAATCGATTCGATAGCTCAATCCTTCGCCGAGTTTGCGGGCCTCGGCCGAGACGGCTTTTCAAGGTTTGCGCTTTTAAATGCCTATGCCGAGCTCGCCGACATCAGGCGCGGCGTGATAAAGCTCTTCACTCCGCCCTTCTCCGACAGCGCCGACCCCGACCCGGGGTATATAAAATGCTACCCCGAGGGCATGCGTGAAAACGGCGGCCAGTATACCCACGGCGCGGTCTGGCTCGGGCTTGCCTGTCTGAGGGCGGGCCTCACCGAAGAGGGCGACAACATTCTCGACGCCCTGAACCCGATAACCCGCTCGGAAAACGGCGGCTATAAGCGATATATGGCCGAGCCCTATTATCTCTGCGGCGATGTCTATACAAACAAAAACTGCCACGGCCGCGGCGGCTGGTCGATCTACACGGGCTCCGCCGCATGGTATTACAAAGCTCTCAGAGAAAGGCACAAAAATAGGAGAGGTTAAATCCTCTCCTATTTCATTACCAGTCATTTCTTCGCGAGCTCTGCTTCGGTGAGCCGTAAAGCCTTGCCCGCTTTTTATTCGCCCTCGCGAATGCTATCTTGATGATTATGATGAGTACAGTATAGACAAGAAAAAATGCGACTGAAAATTTTGCGGCGTTATAAAAGTCGTCCGAGCCGATAAAGCTCTGCGCGATGGCGATGGTCTCCTTCTGCTTCGAGCGCGCCACGTCCGAGGTCGCGACAAGGTTCATCGTCGCAAGCGTTTCGCCGCCGTACTGAAGCTCCATCGTGCCGAGTACGTCGCCCTTTTTAATCGGCGCGATGACGTTCTCCTTAAGCTTGATATCGCGGTAAACCGAATCGGTCGGCACCCTGTTGTTCCACACCCGTGAGAATTCCGCGTCGGGCCTCACTATCACATAGTCCACGCCGTCGCCGTATTCAACAGGCACCTCGGCGATCTCCTCCGTCCCGCTGATCACGGTCGTATATTCAAAGCTGTTGAACGCCCACTCATATATATTCTTGTGGTCGATCATGTTATACATGACGTCGTTGCCGTTTTCGTCCTTCTGAGGCGCGCCGAGGGTCACAAGAAGATATCTGTACCCGTCCTTGCTCGCGGTCGAGATAAGGCACCTTCCCGCCTCGTCAAGGGTTCCCGTCTTGATTCCCTTAACGTATTCATAGTAATAGCTGCTGCCCTTCTGCATCATCGAGTTGGTGTGGCTGATAAGCCTTTCCTCGTGATAGCTCGTCTCCTCCATGGTATATGTAGCCGAGCAGGCGATCTCGGTGAAAAGCGGCAGCGACATCGCATACTGAGTTAAAACCGCGAGGTCCTTCGCGGTCGAATAGTGGTCCTCCCAGAAAAGCCCGTGGGCGTTTGTGAAGTGCGTATTGTTCATTCCGAGCTGCGAGGCCTTAAGGTTCATCATCTCGGCGAACCCCGAAAGGCTTCCGCCGATGTTCACCGCGATGATATTTGCCGCCTCACACGCCGAGCGCAGCATCAGCGCATATAAAAGGTCCTTATACGAGACCTTTTCATAAGGCTGAATATCCGCCGTCGAAGCCCCCGTCATATAAAGCTCGTCATAACATTCATACCCGCCCGAGACATAGGTCGTCGAGAGCGCCGTGATATCGTTTGCGAATTGTTCAAGAACCAGCACCGCCGTCATAATTTTTGTCAGCGATGCGGGCGTGAGCTGTTTGTCGGCGTTTTTCTGATACAAAACGTCGCCCGTGTCGAGGTTGACAAGATAAGCCGCATCCGAATAAACATCGAATTCGGGGGTAAAGCTCACCGCCGAAATATCGGCGCAGAACAGCAGCGCAAGCATTATAAAGGCAAGCGCGGCCGAACAGGCCCTCCTCACAAAGCTCATAGCCAAAACCTCGCAATCAATAGTGGTACTTTTACATTATATCAGCTTTCCCGACATTTGAAAAGGGGCAAAAGATTAAAAAACGGTTACAGTTTCAATCCTCCCAGATCTCCTCGGGAAGCGTCTTAAGAAAAGCCGTCATCTCGCCCGCCATCTCCTCCTGCTCGGGATATCTCGGGTGCCCGGGGGTCGCCTTTCCGCAGCGCGAATAAACAAAGTGATAAGCTCTGCCCTTCTCTCCGCCGAGTCTGGCGCAGATTTCATCAAGCGCTTCGTCCCATGCGGGGTCGTGCTGCAAAACGGTCAGCGCGAACACCGCCGCGGCTTTCGGCGCGTGCGAGCGCACCGCGTTGACTATCTCGATATATTTTGATATCCACCTCTCGCGGGTATCCGCCTTTTTGAGAACGTCGGGGTCGGGGTAGGCGTCGTTTTGACCGATCGCGAAGATTACAACGTGCGGCACAAACGAGAAATCCCAAGCCTTCTGCGGAACATAGGAAGAATAGCGCAGCTTATCAAAGCATGACTCCACCCCGCGTGTATTCGGCATTTCAAAATAACCCGTGCCGTCAAAAATCGCTATGCCGCCCTGCGAGCTGTCAAAAACCTCAGCGGGAAGGCTTCTTGCGATTATCTGCGGATAAGCGTGCCACGAGTTGTCGAACATTCCGTCGTGCCCCTCGGGGTCCGATTTTCCGACATAGTCAAGCGCGTCGACCACCGAGCCCGCCGAGACCGAATCGCCGTAGACCTCAATCCTCTTCTTCGGCTTCGGCGGAGGGTCAATCAGCTCGCCGTCGGTATAAATCTTCCTGACGGTGAAATAATGCCCCTCCATTCTCTTATAGATTGCCGCCTCGTGCTCTTTGTCCTCAAGCCCCTCGGCGATGACGAATTTCTCAAGCTGACAGCTTCCGCCGAGCTTAAACTGCTTCTCCTCTCCGTCGATGACAGCGCCCATGATCGTCGGCCAGCCGAAGTTTCGGTTTTCCCCGTCGATGAGAAGCTTTGTGCCCCTGAACCTGAAAACGATCATCGACCCGGGCCAGCACAAAGTCGCGCCGCCGTCGGTATCGATTCTCCCGACAAGTCTGATTTTTTTATCGCAAGGCATTATTTCGGTCATAAAATTCCCTCCTGTCTGATATATTATTGACATTTTACCATAAATCAAAGAACATTTCAACACCGATTTTAAAATTTGGTATTGAAATAATCGGCAATAAATGTTATTATATTATCACTCAGCCGAAACTTCGGCGCGGAACGGAGATTTATATGAATTCAAATGATTTTGAAAACAAAACCGATTATTTTTCAGGGGCTCTCGGCGCCATTCCTCTTGATGATTCCACCTGCTTCACCGTCTGGGCGCCAAAGGCCGACGGCGTTTTGCTGAGGCTTTATTCCTCCCCATGCGATGCCCCCTGTGAGGAGATTCCCCTTTCACCCTCCTCCTGCGGCACATGGAGTTATACCTATCCCAAGCGCCTCTGCGGAATGTACTACAACCTTGTGTTCAACTACGGCGGAACCCTTACCGAGTGTGTCGATATCTACGCCAAAGCATGCTCATCAAACGGCACTCGGGGTTATATTCCCGATCTCGAAGCCGCCTCGCCCCCGGGTTGGGAAAACGAGGGCTACGTCAAGCTCAAAAGCCCCACCGACGCGGTCATATACGAGCTCTCGGTGAGAGATTTTTCCACCGACCCGAGCTCTAAAATCCCGCCGAGCGAGCGCGGAAAATTCGCGGCATTCTGTCAAAAAAACTCAAAGCTGAATTCGGGCGAGCCGACCTGCCTCGGCCACCTGAAAAAGTTGGGCATAACCCATGTTCAGCTTATGCCGATCTTTGATTTTGCGGGCGTCGATGAAAACGCCCCGCTCTTCTCCTATAACTGGGGCTACAACCCCGTAAACTACAACATTCCCGAGGGCTCATACTCAAAGAACCCCTCCGACCCCGAGCTCAGAATAAAAGAGCTCAAGAGCCTTGTCCGCTCGCTTCATGAAGAGGGCATCGGCGTTGTTATGGACGTTGTGTATAATCACACATGGTTCACCGAAAACTCAAACTTCAACATCACCTACCCCGACTATTACTACCGCAAAAACCCCGACGGAAGCTATTCAAGCGGCTCGGGCTGCGGAAACGAGATCGCCTCCGAGCGCCCGATGGTGAGAAAATACATCATCGATTCTGTCCTCTATTGGGCGAGGGAATTCAAAATCGACGGCTTCCGCTTTGACCTCATGGCGGTGCTCGATATCGACACGATGAACATTCTTGCCGACAGGCTTCTTGACCTCAACCCCTCGGCGCTTCTCTACGGCGAGGGCTGGACAGGCGGCGATATCGCGATAACCTACGACAAGTCGACCTCAAAGCAGAACGCAAGGTATTCTCCGAAATACGCGTTCTTCAACGACACCTACCGCGACGCCATAAAAGGCGACAACTTCGTCGAATCCGGCCTCGGCTATGTCAACGGCAATATCCATTATAAACAGTCTATAGTGAACGGCCTGCTCGGCTCGGTGAATTGGGCGGGCTCTCCCGCTCAGTCGGTGAACTACTGCGAGGCCCACGACAACCTCACCCTCTGGGACAAGCTCACGCTTTCGGCGGGCTGCAGCCACGAGGAGGACAGAAAAAAGATGTCCCGCCTCGCGACCGCCCTCGTGATACTTGCTCAGGGCATTCCGTTCATTCACGCGGGTCAGGAATTCCTGCGTTCAAAGCCCCTCGGCGACGGCAGGTTCTCTCACAACAGCTACAACTCGCCCGATATAGTCAACTCGCTGAAGTGGTATCTTCTTGATGAAAACCGCCGCGAATCCGACTACTGCGCGGGGCTGATCGCGTTCAGAAAGGCCCACCCCGTCCTGCGGCTCACAAACTATTGGGACGTCGAGCACGCTTCCGAGGTGCTCTCCTCGCCCGACGGCACCGCCGCGATAAAGCTTTCATACAGGGGCGACGAGCTTCTTATCCTCGTGAACCCCGTTCCCCGCGCAAAAATGTTCATTCTTCCCGACGGCGAATGGAATCTTCACATCAGCGATATAAAAGCTTCTGCCGAGCCGCTCGCGACCTACTGCGAGGGCGTGATCGTTCCGCCGATCTCGGCGATGGTTCTCGTGAAAAAGAATTAAGGAGGTCTTTTAAATGGACATGAAAAAAGTTTTTGAGAGAATAGACGAGCTTCAGCCCGAGATGGTAAAAACCCTCGGCGAGCTGATTTCCTTCCCCTCGTTCCGCCAGGGGCCCGCAGACGGTGCGCCTTTCGGCAAGCCCGCGAGGGAATGCCTTGACCGTGCGCTCGCGATCTGCAACGGCCTCGGCTTTGAGACCGAGAATATCGGCGGCTATGCGGGCACCGCAAAGCTCGGCGTCGGCGAACCGAGCCTCGGCATTTTGGCCCATCTTGATGTCGTTCCCGCGGGCGACGGCTGGACCTATGAGCCCTATAAAGCCACCGTCGTCGGCGACAGGCTCTTCGGCCGCGGCGCGATGGACGACAAAGGCCCCGCCGTGTCGGTCATCTACGCGATGAAGGCCCTAAAAGACCTTAATATCCCCCTGAAAAGCGCCGTCGAGCTCATCGTCGGCACCGATGAGGAATGCGGCTCGTCGGACATAAAATATTTCAAAGAGCACGCAAAGCTCCCCGAAAAGCTCTTCACCCCCGACGCGAGCTACCCGCTCATAAACATCGAAAAAGGGCGAATCGCCGCCCGTTTCACCGCCTCGGCAAAGCCCGAAAAGCTTTTAAGCCTCCACGGCGGAAAGACGGTGAACGCCGTTCCCGCGACTGCTTCCGCAGTTCTTGCCGATGTCTCCGAGGGCGAGGTAAAATCGGCTGTCGAAAAGGCCGCCCTGACGGTTAAATTCTCCATAAAAAAATGCCCCGAAGGGCTTGAGATATCGGCCGTCGGCGAAAGCGCCCACGCCTCCACCCCCGAGCACGGCGACAACGCCCTCACGGCGCTTATAAAGGTTCTGTCGATGCTCGACCTCGGCGAGGCGGGCGAAAGGCTCAGCGGCCTCGCGAAGATCTTCCCCCACAAAGAGACCGACGGTAAAAGTGCGGGCGTCGCCTCCCGCGATGAGATTTCGGGCGCGCTGACGCTCGCGTTCAGTATTCTCGACTATAAAAGCGGCGTTTTCAGCGGCGCAGTTGATATAAGGTTCCCCGTCTGCGAAAGTGTTGAATCGCTCGCAAAAAGGCTTGGCAAGGCGCTTGAAAGCGTCGGCTTCAAGCCCGAGATCGGCGGCGTCGAGCCGCACTGCGTGCCGTCTGACAGCCCGTTTATAGGCGAGCTCCTCTCGGCCTATGAATCGGTCACGGGCATCAAGGGCGAGCCGATGGCCATCGGCGGCGGAACTTACGTCCACGGCATTTCGGGCGGCGTTGCCTTCGGCTGCGAGGTTGACGGCGAGGACAACCGTATCCACGGCGCCGACGAATTTATCCGCCTCAGCGCCCTCACCGAAAACGCCAAAATCTTCGCCCAAGCGATAGTGAATGTGTGCGGGTAAGGCATGCTACCCCTCTCCCCTCCTCGGCAAAATAATCTGCACCCCGAACATTCCGCCCTCTTCAAAATAGCTTATGATTCCGTCATAGCTCTCGACCACGCTCACCACGATCTTATGCCCGAGGCCGTGCTCTCTCGCGTTATTTTTGGTTGAGGACAAAAACCTGTTCTTTTCGAGCACGGGCTTCTCGACCGAGTTGCGGCAGATTATAATTCTGTTCTCGCCCTGCGTCGCGAAGGTAAGCTCGATTCGCTTCTCTTTCAGCGGTTTGACGGCCTCGACGGCGTTGTCCAAAATATTTCCGATCATGCATGACAGGTCAACGTCGCTGATATCTGCGAGGCTGCCGATATTCCCCGAGACGATGACCTGCGTGTCCTCAAGCCTGCCGAGCTTTGCGTTGATGAGATAGTCAACGACCGTGTTGCCCGACTGAATAATATTTCCGATCTTGTCTGCCGAGGAATACAGATTTTTAACATATTCTCTGCACTCGTCGGTCTTCCCGTCGTCGAGGTACCCGCCTATAACGGTCAGGTGCTGCTTCATGTCATGCTTGATTTTTCGGCATGTGTCGAGCATAGCGTTTGCGTCGTTGATGCGGTTTTGTTCAAAGCTCAGGCGCTCGTTGATTAACATAAGCTCCGATTTTTTCTGCTGAAGCCGTTGTATCTGCCCGACGAGCGCATAGAGTATCACGTTTATCGCGACAAAAATGACCGTAAGCGCGATGACGGGGCCTTTTATATTGTTTTCTTCAAGCTCTGCGATTTTTGTAGTCGCCCCCAACCCTATCAGGGTGAGGAATGACGTTGCAAACATCACAAGGCTTGTTTTTATGTTCAAAGACCTGTCCACCGCAAAAATGCCGAGTATAAGCTTTGCGATTATAAAAACAAGCAGGTTCACGACGACTACATATACATACCTTATCACGGAATCCGAGCCCTGAATCGCCGTGTCAAAGTCGTTTATCAGCGATGATATCACCGCGTACATCAGCGTTGACGAGAGCATCGTGACGGTGTGTATTATGCAGTTTGACAAAATCGCCCGCGCATACGCCTTTTCGCAGATCATCAGGGCATAGGCAAGCGAAATCGAAAACAGAATCACAACCGAGATTTGGCTGAATCCGGGCAGAAAATAGTCGCTGAAAAGTGTCCCTCCGAACTGTATGAGTGAAAAAAGAATCGCCAAGAAGCTGCCGAAATACGGCTTCTTATTGAATCTCGTGATGAACCATACCGTCATGCAGCTTTGGAAAAACGACGCCGAAATCTCAAAAACCGTGTTGAACATCAAAGCACCCTCTTTCTTGTGAAAAGCGCATACGCCTCTTTGAACGCCGAGACCTTTCGCTGGCTGATATAAAGCTCGGCGGTTTCAAGGATCAGCTTGTTCGGGCTTTCAAACCGCTTTATCCTCTCCATGTTCACAAAACAGCCCGAGTTGATTCTGAAAAAGCTGTATTTTTTAATGAGCTCCTCGGCCTGAGACATCGTGCCCCTGCACTTATATTCAAAGTCGGTTCCGCATACCGCGTAATAATTTTTCTCGCTCATGATATAAAGAATATCCCTGACCCGAAGCTCAACCGTTTCGCGGTCGGTTTTTATTGTGATTGTCTCGGCGCTCGCCATATGCCGCTCAACCGCCTTGATAAGCGCGTCCTCAAGTTCCGCGTCGAGCTTGTTTTTGCGAAGAAACCTGAACGGGTTATACTCAAACGAGCTGAACACAAAGTTTTCGTGAGACGACACAAAAATGATGATCGTATCGGGCTGAAGCTGATTTATCTTCTCTGCAAGCTCAAACCCGTTCATCTCGGGCATGTCGATATCAAGAAACAAAATATTGATGGTATTCTTGGCGATATAGTCAAGCACCGCCGCCGAAGAATGCATCTCGACAGCGACCTGACACATATATCTCTCGGGAATTTTAAAGGCGCAGATGTCTTTGATCCTGTCGCAAAGAGACCCTGCAAACCGAATATTGTCGTCGCATACCGCTATCGTAACCATGTCCTCACCTCAAAAATACTATAACACATTAAACGGATAGTGTCAATAATTCATCGATTTTCCCAAAAGTCAATCATTTATCCCATTTTTGGTTTTTCGCCGATTTTTGAGCTACAATACAGACAGAATAAATTCTCAATCCCCAAAGGAGAATCAAGATGAAAAAATCAATCAAAATATTTCTTGCTCTCGCGCTGACCTCGGCGCTTGCCCTGTTTAGCGCATGCGGCGCCAAAGAAAACCTCACCGACGAAACAATAACCGAGCTCATCGACTCCGACCTGCAAATCACAAAATTTTTATACTGCGAGCCGCCGACCTGCGACTATTCCGACTCCGCCGAGCTCAACGGAATCACCTATTACCGCATCACTGACGAAAAATTCGACACCCAAAGCGAGTGGGAGAATTTTATTCTGAGCGCCTACTGCGGCGAGCTTGCCGAAACCGCTCTCTCGTCCGACGCGGTAGTCTGTATCGACGGCAAAACCTATTCCGACGGCGGCAGCAGAGGCTATGACCTTTCGGATAACTACACCTACGAGACCGTTTCATCAGGCTCCGACGCCGCCGCGGTTGTCATGCATAACCCCTCCGCCGACCCCGATGACAGCTATTCAAAAGAGACGGAATATTCCTTCAGGCTCACCGCCGACGGCTGGCGAATCGAGGCAAAATAGCCCGAAAAAAGAAGTGTTTATATAAAAATCACTCAGGCGCAAAATCTTGCGCTTGGGTGATTTTTCGGTGTTGATAAATTTTGTGTTTAGGCGGCTTTTTACTCCACCGTCACGCTCTTTGCGAGGTTTCTCGGCTTGTCGACGTCGAGGCCCTTGGCGCAGCTCACATAGTAGCCCATGAGCTGGAGCGGAATGACCGCGAGGCTTGCGAGGAACAGGTGGTCGACGTTCGGCACATAAACCGTGAAGTCGGCGAGGTCCTCGATGCCGTAATTGCCGTAGCAGGTGAGGCCCATAAGGTACGCGCCCCTGCTCTTGACCTCGACCATATTCGAGACGGTCTTTTCATAGAGCGCCTCTTGGGTCACAACGCTGATGACAAGCGTGCCGTCCTCAATAAGGCTTATCGGGCCGTGTTTAAGCTCGCCCGCGGCATATGCCTCGGAGTGGATATAGCTTATCTCCTTCATCTTAAGGCTTCCCTCAAGCCCGACCGCATAGTCTATTCCCCTGCCGATGAAGAACGCGTCCTTGACGGCGGCGAACTTCGCGGCGAACCACTGAATCCTCTCCTTGTCCTCGAGGATTTTCTCGATTTTCTGGGGAAGGCTGCAAAGCTCCTCAATAAGCCTGTCATACTCGTCGGCGCTGATCTCTTTTCTCGCGAAGGCGAACTGAATCGCCAAAAGATAACTCGCCGCAAGCTGGCAGCTGTAAGCCTTTGTTGTCGCGACGGAGATCTCGGGCCCCGCGAGGGTATAGAACACGTTGTCCGCCTCTCTTGCGATCGAAGAGCCGACGACGTTTACAATGCCGAGGGTCTTTGCGCCGCTTGCCTTCGCCATTTTAAGGGCTGCAAGGCTGTCGGCGGTCTCGCCCGACTGGCTTATGATGATGACGAGGCTGTCCTCCCGAAGCTTCATTTTGCGATATCTGAACTCCGACGCAAGCTCGACCCTCACCTGAAGCGAGGTAAGCTCCTCGATGACATACTGCGCCGCCATTCCGACGTGATATGCCGAGCCGCATGCGACAATATAAATCTGCTTGATTTTTTCGATATCCCCGTCCGAAAGCCCGACCTCCGAGAGGTCGATTTTGCCGTCTTTGAGAACGGAATTTATCGTATCGCGAACCGCCTTGGGCTGCTCGTGAATCTCTTTGAGCATAAAGTGCTCATAGCCCGCCTTTTCAGCGGCTTCGGCGTCCCACTTAATCTCGACCGATTCCTTCTGAATTTCCTCGCGGTCGATATTATAGAAGGTGACTTCGCCCTTTGTAAGCCTTGCGATTTCAAGATCTCCGACATAGTAGACGTTTCGCGTATATTTCAGAATCGCGGGAACGTCGGAAGCCAAATAGCTCTCGCCGTCGGAAATTCCGATAATCATCGGGCTGTCCTTGCGAATCGCGTAAATCTCCTCGGGAAAATCGGCGAACATAAGCTCCATCGCGTAAGACCCGCGAATTCTCGTCATCGCGCGGGCAAGCGCGTCGACAGGGCCGCCGCTGTATTTCTTATAATAGTAGTCAACAAGCTTGACAGCGACCTCGGTGTCGGTCTGGCTCTTGAAGCTGTAGCCGTTCTTGATGAGCTTTTCTTTAAGGCTCTGATAGTTCTCGATGATGCCGTTATGAACGCCGACGACGTTATTGTCGTCCGAAGCGTGCGGGTGAGCGTTTGTCACCGAGGGCTCGCCGTGTGTCGCCCAGCGCGTATGCCCGATTCCGCAGGTGCCCGATATTGCCCGACCCTCGTCGGTCATCTCCCTTAAAATCTTAAGCTTTCCCTTTGCCTTTACGATCTCAACGGGGTCAAGCCCGTTTCTCACCGCGATTCCCGCGGAGTCGTAGCCGCGGTATTCAAGCTTTGCAAGCCCGTCGAGCAAAACGGGGGCCGCCTGCCTTTTGCCGGTAAAGCCGACTATTCCGCACATAAAAACTACCTCATTTCGTTAATATATTCAGCTTTCTGTTATAAAGCGTGACCTTTTTTCTTAATGACCTCAACGATTCCGCTGACGAGTTTTTTGCAGGTCTCCTCGGTCTCGGCCTCGGCCATCACCCTGACGAGCGGCTCCGTCCCGCTCTCGCGGACCAAGACCCTTCCCGCGTCGCCGATTTCATCTTCGGCCTTTTTGACGGCTTCAAGAACATCGGGGTCGTTCATCGCGGCGGCCTTATCCTTCACCCTGACGTTTTCAAGAAGCTGAGGATAAACGGTAAAGCCCTCGCAGAGCTCGCTCATTTTCTTCTTCGAGGCGAGCATGACCTCCATCATCTTCAGGCTCGTGAGAATTCCGTCGCCTGTCGAGGCATACTTTGTGAAGATTATGTGCCCCGACTGTTCGCCGCCGAGACGGCAGCCGTTTTTCTGCATGTATTCATAGACATACTTGTCGCCGACGGCGGTCTTGGCGTATCCTATGCCGTACTCGTCGAGCGCCTTATAAAGCCCGAAGTTCGACATCACCGTCGTCACAACGGTGTTCGTAAGAAGCTTTCCGCGATCTTTCATATACTTGCTGTAAACATAGAGAATGTGGTCGCCCGTCACAACGTTTCCCTTTTCGTCAACGCAGAGGCACCTGTCAGCGTCGCCGTCATAGGCAAAGCCGATGTCGAGGCCCTTTTCGACGACAAGCTTCTGAAGGCTCTCGATATGTGTCGAGCCTACGCCGTTGTTGATGTTAGTGCCGTCGGGCTCAGCGCCGATGAGGTATGTCTTCGCGCCGAGGGCGTCGAACACCGATTTTGCGATGTTCCAGCTTGAACCGTTTGCGCAGTCAAGCCCGACCTTGACCCCTCTGAACGAATAAATTCCGAGGGAAATAAGATAACCTATATAACGGTTTCTCCCCGCGACATAGTCGACGGTTCTTCCGATTTTTTCGCGAGTTGCGTAGGGCGGCTCGGCAATATCAAGCCCGAAAGCGGTGACCTTGCCGTCGATGTAGTCCTCGATAAGCGCGATTGTCTCTTCGTCCATCTTCTCGCCGTTCGAGTTTATGAGCTTGATTCCGTTGTCGTAGTAAGGGTTATGGCTCGCCGAAATCATTATTCCGCAGTCGAAATCGTCCGTTTTCGCGATATAAGCGACCGACGGCGTTGTGGTGACATGAAGAAGATAAGCGTCAGCCCCCGAGGCGGTAAGCCCGCCGACGAGCGCGTATTCAAACATATAGCTCGAGCGGCGCGTGTCCTTCCCGATGACGACTCTCGCGGGTTCGTCCACTCCCGCGCGACGTTTCAACTCGCAGAAATACCAACCGAGAAATCTTCCGACTTTAAAGGCGTGATCGGCTGTTAGCCCGACATTTGCCTCCCCGCGGAATCCATCGGTCCCGAAATACTTTCCCATTTTCTCTCATTTCCTTTCAGGTTGCGGCAAAACATTATTGCCCAAATTAGATAATACTTTTGTAATTATATTATACCCTCGCGAAAATGTCAAGAGCTAAAAATCGCCGCCGCCATATTTAATCGTATAATCGCCCAAAAGGTATTCGGCTCCGCCTCATGCTATCTCTACCGCTCCGCCCATGCCTCACCGCGCGCGCAAAAATTCCCCCTAAATCTCCCCAAAGTATACCATTATATAAAGGGCATGTGCGTCGCTTTCACCCCACCCCCACCATACTTCGCTATGTATTAAATCTTTGGCTTTGTCCCCCGCCCCTCAAGGGGCGGGGGCGGGGTATGAACGCGATTTTTACCCAAGTGCGGGGGCAACGTCATATTCCCCCCTCACCAAAAAAGACGGCCGATCTCTCGGCCGCCTTTGGCTTTTACCTATCTCACTTATTATTAAGGAAGCTCCACAAGCCGTCATAGAACGGGTCGCCCTTGTGGTCGGGGTTCTCGGGGTCAGCCTCGGCGCTCTCCTCTTCTTCCTGAGGCTCAGGCTCAGAGGAATACTCATCGAAGTCCGCCGCGATGACGATAATGTCGATGGTGTCGTTGAGCTCGGCGTTGAAGTCCGCGCCGAAGATGAGGTTGACATCGGGCGCTGCGGCCTTGGTGATGGCCTCGGTAAGCTCGGTGACGTCGCCCGTGCCGATGTCTTCAGACATCGTGATGTTAAGCAGCAGCCTCTTTGCGCCCTTGATAGAGGTCTCGAGCAGCGGGCTGGAGATGACCTGCTGAACGGCGTCGGCGACCTTGTCCTTGCCCTCGCCGTGGCCGATGGCCATGTGCGCATAGCCCGAATCCGCCATGATCGACTTCACGTCGGCAAAGTCGACGTTTATCCAGCCGTGGCAGAGGATAAGCTGAGTGACCGAGAGAACGGCGGTCTTGAGGATATCGTCGGCAAGCGCGAACGACTGACGCATGGTGAGGTTTTCCTTCCCCGTGAGGAGCTTCTGGTTGGGTATCACGACGAGCGAGTCGACGTTTTTAAGAAGCGAATCAATTCCGCGCTCGGCCTGCGCAAGCTTTTTCGCGCCCTCAAAGGCAAAAGGCTTGGTGACTACCGCGACGGTCAGAATTCCGAGGTCTCTTGCGATCTCCGCTACAACGGGTGCGGCGCCCGTGCCTGTTCCGCCGCCCATTCCCGCGGTGATAAAGATCATATCCGCCCCTTTAAGAGCGTCGGTGATTTCATCTTTGGATTCTTGGGCAGCGCCCTCGCCGATTTCGGGCTTTCCGCCCGCGCCGAGGCCGTGGGTAAGCTTCTGCCCAATCTGGATCTTGACGGTCGCCTTTGAGTTCTTAAGGGCTTGGGCGTCAGTGTTGATGGCGATGTATTCGACATTCTGGATTCCTGTCGAGACAATGCAGTTCAACGCGTTTCCGCCGCCGCCTCCGACTCCGACTACTTTGATCTTTGCCAAATCGATGCCTTCATTTTCCATGATGAATCCCATTTTCAACTTCCTCCAATATCCGATATTCAAAACTCGAAGCTTATAAACTGACCTTGTTCCAATATATAAACATAAATTCGAGCAGTCAAAACTAAATATAGTATTATACTATCACAAAAAAACCGATTTGACAATAGGTTTTGTGAAATTTTTTCAGGAAAGTTCTATCAATTTTCGCCGTTTTCCCCGTTTTCGTCCTCGGGGGTGTTCTGAAGCGCTTCTTCCTCGGCCTTTCTCTCCTGCTCGGTAAGCTCCATATCCTCCTTCGAGATGAACGAAGCTCCCGCCGCCGAGCTATGATAAATCACCGTCCCGACGGCGTCGGGTTCAAGGTTATCCTCAATTATCGCGGTGATATACCTGAGCTTATAGTCATAGTCCAGCGAGCTTCCGAAGTCTATCTCGATTCTGTCGTCATAGGTCATCGTGATATTCGTTCTGTCGGTGATGTCTATCGCGGTAATCTTTCCGCCGCAAACCTCGTCTATCGACTCCATAAGTTCAAGAATGATGGTCTTTTTTGTCTCGTCCGCCGATTCAAAATCGTTCCCGATGGCAACGTTTTTAAGTTCAAGCCCCTTTATCTGAATAAGCCCCGCCCTTGCGCCAAGCTGTTCGGTTTCAAGGTATCTCCCGCTCTTCGTGATGATGGCGTACCGCGAGCCCTCATATTCGCAGCATGCAAACGCCGTGGCCTCGGTGACTTCGACGATGAACCTGTCGGGCAGCTTTCTCTTGAGTTTAACGTCCTCGACGTAAATAAGCTTTTCCTTGATCTTCTCCTCGGTCTTTTTGAGGTTTATGCCGTACATATTTCTCCCTTGGCGCAGGTTTCCCGCGTCAAGTATTGCCTCAGCCGAATAAATCGAATTCCCCGTGACTTCATACTCGTCGATGTTGAAGAGAATAGTCCTCGCCAGAACAAGGAATATCAGCGCGCATATCAAAAAAAGCGTCAGATAGTAAAGCGACATATTCCGCCTTCTGCGGCGCGGGCGGCCCGAGTTCTGCGCCTGTCCCGCCGTTCTGACAACGTCCTTCATTTTAAGCTTCCTTTCTTGAATGGTTCAGACCCTTTTTATCTTCGCGCCAAGGCCCCTCAGCGCCGTCTCGATGGATTCATAGCCCCTGTCGATGTAATGCAGGTTCGAGACGGTTGTGGTGCCCTCGGCCGAAAGCCCCGCAACGACGAGCGCCGCGCCCGCCCTTAAATCGGTGGCGACCGTCGCCGCTCCCGAGAGCCTTGAAACACCCTCGATCACCGCGACTTTCCCCTCGGCCTTGATGTCCGCCCCCATTCTCACAAGCTCCGGGGCAGCCCTGAATCTGTTCTCAAAAATATTTTCCACGATCACCGAGGTTCCTCTTGCCCTTGTGAGTACAGCCATAACTATCGGCTGGCAGTCTGTCGGGAACCCGGGATAAGGCATCGTTCTTATCGTTTTCACCGCGTTGAGCGGCTTCTTTGCGCTTATGTATATCCTGTCGGAGTATGGGTACACGTTCGCGCCCATCTGTTCAAAAACTGCCACCGTCGAGTACATATCCGCGGGTCTCACTCCGCGAAGCATAAGCTCTCCGCCCGTGATTGCCGCCGCGCCCATATAAGTCGCCGCGACTATCCTGTCGGGCATCACGGTATATTCCGCCCCGTGAAGCCTTTCAACTCCCCTGACCGTCACGGTCGATGTCCCCTGCCCGACTATATCCGCCCCGCAGGCGTTGAGAAAGCCCGCAAGGTCAGCGATCTCGGGCTCCTTCGCGGCGTTTCTGATGACTGTTTCACCGCTGCCGATCGCCGCCGCGAGCATGATATTTTCCGTCGCGCCGACAGAGGGCAGGTTGAGCGTTATGTCCGCCCCGCCGACCGTGCCCGAAAGCGTGCAGTCCAAAACTCCGTGGTCCTCGATTATCTTAACGCCGAGCTTTCGCAGGCCCGCAAGGTGAATATCTATCGGCCTCGGCCCAAGCTCACACCCGCCCGGGAAAGAAAGCCGACATCTTCTCAGCCTTCCGATTATCGCGCCGAGAAAAACTATCGACGAGCGCATCTCGCGCATAAGCTCTTCGCTGATCTCATAGTCCGAGATCTCCCGCGCGTCTATTTCGACGGTGTCGCCGTCGCGTCGGCATTTACAGCCGAGCGAGCGCAGTATCCGACAGGAAGAAAAAACGTCCGAAAGCGCGGGGCAGTTATGTATTCTGCATTGGCCGCCCGAAAGAAGCGTTGCCGCCAAAACGGGCAGAACGCTGTTTTTCGCGCCGTGAACAAAAATCTCCCCGCGAAGCTTTCTTCCGCCCTCAATATACAGTTTCGATTCTGTCACCGTTATTTCCCCTTTTAAACCGTTATGCGTTGCTCTTTCTGCATAATATGTTCAATCGGGGCTCGGTGCTACTTTTTTAAGCGCCCACGGCCTCAGAAATCACCCGCCAGATTCTCTCGGGGGTGTCCTCGATAAACTGTTCGCTCGCGTGCTGAGACATCTCTTTCAAAGCCGTCGGGTCGGCGATAAGCCCGCTCACCGTCTTCGCGATGAGCCCGGGGGTGATATCCTTCTGCTCATAAAGAACCGCCGCGCCCGCGCTCTGCAAAACAAGCCCGTTGTAATACTGATGATTCTCCGCAAGATAAGGCGACGGAATGAGTATCGAGGCTTTTCCCTCGGCCTCAATCTCGGTGAGCGCTCCCATTCCGCAGCGGCTGATGATAAGGTCCGCCGCCGCCATACATGTCGACATGTTGTCGATATATTCCTTAACGATGAAATTCGGGTGCTCCGAGAGGTTTATGTTCTTTTCCTTAAGCCTTGCCTCGAATTCCTCGCGGTTATTTTTCCCGAACGAGTGAATGTGGTTGACCTTCACCCCGTCGCGGATATACCAATCCATAAGCTCAAGCGCGGCCTCGTTGATCGCCCTCGCGCCGAGGCTTCCGCCCGTCGAGAGAATGCACACCGCGTCGTCAAGCCCGAGCGCCCGCTTGGCGTCGGCCTTTGAAATTTTATTCTCCGAAAATCCCTTTCTTACGGGCAGCCCCGTCACGACGCATTTTCCGCGAAGGTGCTCGTCGAGGCGATCTGCCGCCTTGTCGACGGTCAGCATAATTTTGTCGACGTCGGGCGCCAGAAGCTTGGTCGTAAGCCCGGGGAAGGCGTTCTGTTCATGAATAACGGTTTTAACGCCCATCTTCGCTGCTTCCCTGACGATAGGCCCGCAGACATAGCCGCCCGTGCCGATCACGAGGTCTGGCTTAAAATCCTTTATGATTTTTTTCGCCTTGAAGCCCGCTGTCGAAAGATAGGCCGCGGCCTTGATGTTTCTCCCGATGTTTTTAAGGCTCAGGTGCCGCTGAAAACCCGCGACCTTCATTCCCGCGAACTTAAAGCCCGCGTTTTCGGCGAGGCGGTGCTCCATTCCGTTCGGGGTGCCGACGTATAAAAATTCGGTGTCGGGTCGGTTTTCCCTTATTATTTCCGATATCGCGAGCGCGGGGTTCACATGTCCCGCGGACCCGCCGCCCGAAAGAATCACCCTAAGCATCAGAATACCCCCTTATATTTCGCACTGTCTTGAAATTCCGAGTATAACGCCCATCTCGGCGAGCTGAATCAGAAGCGCCGTGCCCCCCGAGCTGAAGAACGGAAGCGACACGCCCGTATTCGGGAAAGCGTTGCAGGCTACGCCGATGTTCAGAAACGCCTGAAGTCCGATCTGGAAGGTTATCCCCGCCGCAACGAGCATACCGAATTTATCGGGGGCTTTTTTCGCGATGTAGAACCCGCGATATACCAAAAGCCCGAATAATATCACCACGACGAGCCCGCCGATATAGCCGAGCTCTTCGACTATTATCGAGATGATGAAGTCGTTCTGCGACTCGGGCAGCCAAAGGTATTTCTGTTTCGATTCCCCGAACCCGAGGCCGAACCACCCGCCCGAGCCTATCGCGATTAGCGACTGGGCGGTCTGCCAGTTTTCAGCTGTCATCTCTCCGCTCTCGGCGGTCGACATGCTCGTGAACCTGTCAAAGACATATGAAAGGTCTATTACCCCGAGCGCGCTTATTATCACAACGCCCACCGCTCCGAGCGCTACAAGCACCAGCGCAAGCTTTACAAGGTCCTTTATCGGTATCCCGCCGATGAACATTACTACAAAGCCTATCGTCGCCATAAGTATAAGGCCCGAGATGTGCCTTTGAAGCACCATGTTGCCGCATACCGCGACATAGATGAAAATATATCTCCAAAAGTCTGTCTTGCCGAGCTTGGGGCTCTTCGCCTTTGATATCAAAAACGCGAGCATTACAATGAGAATCGGCTTCATAAGCTCCGACGGCTGGAACGATATACCGCCGCCCTCGGCCGAGCCGCCTATTCTTATCCATCTTCTTGCCTTCGCGACAGCCTCGCCGAAGAAAGAAGTATATGTCAGAAGCGCGAGCCCGCCGATAAAGCTGAGCAGCACTATCTTCGAGTTCATAAGAAAATGATAGTCGAAGAATGATATCACGACCATTATCAGAACGCCGATTACCGCCGCGATTCCCTGCGTCCTGACGTACATATATCCGTCGTGCGAGGGCGATGCAAGCCCCGCGATATAGCTCGCCGAGAACATCATAATAATCCCGTAGACCAAAAGAACGATAACCACCGCGAAGAAAACCATGTCAAGGTTTCCGTCGTATATGCGAAGCTTCGGCTCTTTTGTCTTGATTTTTTTCTGTTTCTTCCCCGATCTTGCCTCGGGCTCTGCCGCCTTTGCTGCGCCCTCAGAGGGCTGCCCGCCGCGGCTCAGTATGTAATTGTATCTTTGCTGCGCCACGAACGCTTCCTCCCGAAATTTTATCCGATATAAAACACCGTCGCAAAAATGCCCAAAAGCCCCGCGACAACGGTTATCCCCGAAAATACAAAGACTATCTTATATTCGCTCCAGCCCGAAAGCTCAAAGTGATGGTGAATCGGCGCCATCTTGAATACCCTCTTGTGCCTGATCTTATAGCTGCCGATCTGAATGACGTCGCTTAGCGCCTCGCAGAGATAAATTATCCCGACGAGCGGAATCAGAAGCTCAAGCCCGCTCGCGATGCCGAACGCCACCACGCACCCGCCGAGGAACATCGAGCCCGTGTCGCCCATGAACACCTTGGCGGGGTGAAGATTCCACACCAAAAATCCGAGGCAGCCCCCCGCAAGAGCAGTCGCAAACGCCGAGTATTCCCATTTCCCCAGAATCGCGAATATAAGCGTGAACGCCGCCGAATATACCAGCGTCACCGAGCCGCAGAGCCCGTCTACGCCGTCGGTAAGGTTCACCGCGTTTACAAAGCCGTAGATCGCCACCGCCATGATTATATAGTAGAACACCCCGAAGTCGACCGCTCCGACAAATGGTATCACGACCGATGTCGTTCCGCCCAAAAAATATCTCGCCACAAGCATGAGTATGACTATAACCGCCTGAGCTGCGCTTTTGGCCTTGGCGTTGAAGCCTTGATTGCGCTTTTTCACGACCTTTATATAGTCGTCGATAAACCCGACGAGCATAAACCCCAACGCCGCCCCGAGCCCCAAAAGAAGGTTCCAGAACGGCTTATCGGGCGCCTCGATCAGGTGTGAATCGCGATAGATGCTTATAAGAAGATACCCGAGCAGGGTTGAAATAACTGTCGAAAGAATGAACATGAACCCGCCCATCAGCGGGGTGCCATCCTTATCCTTCTGCCAGCGCGGCCCGATTTCAAGAATATGCGCCCCGACCTTGAGCTTTTTGAGATAGGGTATCAGAAT
>CANQWC010000016.1 GCA_947627455.1 uncultured Clostridia bacterium
TGCCTCCCGTAGGAGTCTGGGCCGTGTCTCAGTCCCAATGTGGCCGTTCAACCTCTCAGTCCGGCTACCGATCGTCGACTTGGTGGGCCGTTACCTCACCAACTATCTAATCGGACGCGAGCTCATCTTTCGGCGATAATTCTTTGATAGCATGACCATGCGGTCTCGCTATGTTATGCGGTATTAACGTTAGTTTCCCAACGGTATCCCCCTCCGAAAGGCAGATTGCTCACGTGTTACTCACCCGTCCGCCACTAAGTTAATCCAGATTCCATCCGAAAACTTCTTCCGAATTAACCCCGTTCGACTTGCATGTGTTAGGCGTGCCGCCAGCGTTCATCCTGAGCCAGGATCAAACTCTTAATTAAAGTTGTATCCTAAAAGCTTTCGCTTCTAAAATCTCAGTTCATTACTGACTTCGCAATTTTTTTCTTAGGTCCTTGCGTGTGACCTTCGCTTCTCTCAAAGCAATTTACAAGGGTTTGTATTCTCGTTCTGCTGTTCAATTTTCAAGCTGCTGATTTGACGCCCTCTCAAGGGGTGCCCGACTATTTTATCACAACAAAAAGCGTTTGTCAATACCTTTTCAAAAAATATTTTCAAAAATTTCTTGCTGTAAAGCTTTCGGGCTTGTCTTTGAGGGACAGCTTTGTTAATATACCACTTTTCTTCCGCCCTGTCAAGAGGAAAATCGAAATTTTTTCAAAAAATTTTTTATTCTCGGATTTCGGGCGTTTTTTCGCCAAAATCCGCCTCTAATTTGACAAGGTTCCCGTCGGAAGCGAAATTGCTCGCGTTATAAAGCACCAGCACGCGGTCAAAGCTGCTCGGGTCGACATAATCCGAGAGCTTCATCATATACCTCATATCGGCGAGAACCACCTTTGAAAAGTGCTTCGCAAGCAGAGGCGCAAAGCAGTTCGCGTAGGAATCCTTGATGATCAGCACCGAGCCGCCGCCCGCGTTTGAATCGATCTCGACAAGCGGAGCGTTCGGGCCCAAAAAGCTGAGGTACTTGTCTTTTTTCGCGAGATATTCGCGGAAATACACGCCTTCGTGCTCGGCCGTGCTGCCGTCGGCCGAGGTTATTTTTACCGATGTCACCTCTGCCCCGCCCGATGAGTAAAAATCGACCGTGTCGGGCTCAACCTCGTCGGTCAGAACCTTAGAGTGATACGAGCCCAAAAAGCTATGGTCTGCGTGTTCGATGTCTATTTTGTCGAGGGTCACGGGGTTATACCCGAGCCGCCGCATATACTCCGAGTACGCGATATAAGCCCCGTAGGCCGTCCAGTGGTGGTCGGTGCGGTAGTAGATATAATTTTCACGCTCGCGATATAAAACGTCGTACACATCGATCGCCTGAATCCCCTCGCCGAGCCCCGAGTAGACATAGTTTATAAGCCGCCTCTGCTCCTGATCTGGGGTATAGGACGGCAGCCTGTCCGAGTATATCTGCGCCGAGGTCGGGACTATCATCACGCCCAACTTTCCGCCGAGGGTCTTCCCGAGCGAGTTTATCGCCGCGACCGAGCGGTCGACCTTATCATAATCAATTGGTTCTGCGACCTCAAAGAGCCTGCCGTCAGAGAAATAAACGCCGCTGATCTCATCGTGGCCCAAAAGCCTCTCAAGCTTTGTGCGAAGCGATATCCACCCGTTTCTGAGCACAAAATGCTCGCGTGAATATTCCGAGAGCCCCTCAGAATATCCGCCAGAAAACCACGAAGATGCCGAAAGCTTCGGCGCCTCGGCAAGATATCTGTTCTCCTCTTCCGAGAAGTCCGCCTTTTTGCTGATGATAGTTGAAACCGCCATCACCGCTATCAGCGCGAAAAACAGCGCGGTATTGAATATCGCGGAGAGCTTTTTTACGTTCAGCCCGCTCACCCCCTACTATTATAATATATACTAAAAGTTGAAATACAGGAAAGGATTATACCCTTCGTTTACAAGATAAGCCGTCGAGGCTATCAGCAGGCAGAGCGTCACCGTCGGCCTGACTATATCGAAGATGTTTATTTTCACCCCTGCGGCCGAGAGCTTGCTGTCTATCTTTTCGCGGAAATTCCCCGAAGCGTCCGACGCGAAGAATATGCAAAGCGACATGGTAAGCGAATATTCGCAGATAAGCCTGAAGCTCTCCCTGTCGGCGAAAGCCCCGCCCCCGCCGAACATCGCGGAATAAAACCCGCCTGCCGATGAAAGCGTCGGCGTGTCGAAGAGCACCCAGCCGAATATCACCGCAAGAATCGTGTAAAGCCAGCGGAAGAAGTCAGGCAGCTTCTCAAGCGCCTTTCCCAAAAAGAGTTTTTCCGCGATGATGAGCACCCCGAACCACGCTCCCCAAAGCACAAAGTTGAGGCTTGCCCCGTGCCAAAGCCCCGTCAGAAGCCAGACTATCGCCAGATTTCTGACCGTTTTAAGCGTGCCCTCTCTGCTCCCGCCGAGGGGGATATAGACATAGCTTTTAAACCACCCGCCGAGGGTCATATGCCACCGCCGCCAGAATTCGCGGACGCTCTTTGAGGTATACGGCAGGTCGAAGTTCTCGGGGAATTCAAACCCGAGCATCTTCCCGAGGCCGATTGCCATATCCGAATACCCCGAGAAGTCAAAGTAAAGCTGAAGCGCAAACGCGACTATCCCGAGCCAAGCCGTAAGCGCGGCCATCTCGCTGAAATCTTCGGCCTTGACCTCTGCCCAAAGCCTGCCGATGCCGTTCGCCAAAAGAACCTTTTTCGCGAGCCCCCTCGTGAACCTTGTGACCCCCTCCGAAAGCCCCGAGGCGCTCACCGACCTGTTTTCAAGCCGCTCCGAGACCTCGCTGTAACGAACGATAGGCCCCGCGACTATCTGCGGGAACATCGTAACATAAGCCCCGAAATTCACAAAGCTCCTCTGAACGCTTATTTTTCTGAGGTATAGGTCGATGGTGTATGACATGCTCTGGAACGTGAAGAACGAAATACCTATCGGCAGAACTATCGCCGAGAGCGAAAAACGCGTCCCGAAGAGCGCGTTTGATATCCCCGCCCAGATGTTTGCGGGCAGCGCGGTTCTGAATACCGAGTTTATGATCTCGGCAAAAAACGCCGTATACTTGAACACTCCCAAAAGCCCGAGGTTCATTATCACCGAGGCGCAGAGGCAGAGCTTTCTTATCTTCGGCTCGGCGTCGTGCTTCGTCATCAAAAGCCCCGCGAAATAATCAATCGCGCAGGAGGCGAGCAGCACAAAGACGTAAATCGGCTCACCGAAGGCATAAAAAACCAGCCCCGAGGCAAAAAGCGCGGCGTTTCTGAATTTTTTCGGCGCAAGCGTGCAAAGCAGCAGCGCCGCGGGAAGATAGAAATACAAAAATTCAACCGATGAAAAAACCAACCCGCGCCCCTCCTTAAAATTATTTTCCTGCGGAAAATTATTTTCCTACGGCTTTTTTATACTCCTCAAAGCTCATCGAGCTGTTTAAAACGTCCAACAGCCCCGAGACCGAAAGCCTCTCGGGCAGCCCGAGCCTTTTTAAGAGCTCGGCCCGCTTTTTTGAGGCGTCGCCGCCCCCGAAAAGCCCGTCGTCATAAAGGTCTGTCCTTGTGATCTTTCTTCTGTCCTCGGCCCTTTCGCCGATAACTCCCGCTCTTTCAAGCGCCTCGGCGATAACCCGCTCCGAGACCCCCTCGACGCCCAGCTTTCCCTCTGCCGATGGCTTTTGCTTGCGCTTTTCTTTGCCGAAGATGTCGGGAATATAGGCGCTTTTGACCTCGCCGCTGTTTACTATCCCCTTGATATAGCCGCGAATGCGAAAGCCCGCCGAGTCGCTGTCGGTGAGAATTATTATCCCGCCGTGCTCGGCATACCACCGAAGAAGCGCCTTTGTCTCATCGCTTTTAAAAACCCCGAAGCCGCCCGTCGTGATTATCGGGCAGTCGACCATACGCGAGAGCTTGATTTTGTCATATTTTCCCTCGACCACGATGGCGCCGTCAATGTGTATCATATTCCACCGCCGTAGTTGAGCATTCTTGTTACCGCCTCTTCAAGAAGAATTCTGCGGTCTGTCTTTTTCGATTTCATGTCGATGTCGCAGTCTGATATCACCCTGAGACAGTACCGAAGCTTTTCAACGGGTATCGCCTGACAGTCTCTGAGCGCGTTTCTCACGGCGAATTCCCTGCCCCGATATGAAAAGTCCGAGAGTATATCCGCCTCGCCCCGCCCGCTTATAAGCGCAAGCTTAGCGCGGTAGAGGTCTGTAAAAGCCCCGCCGATGACCGCCAAAAGCGAAATGCTCTCCTGCTGCTTCGAGCAGAGGTCTGAAAGAATGCTGAAAACCGCCGCCCTGTTCCCCGAAGTCACCGCTCGGGCAAGCTTATAGGCGTCGGTGTCAAGCTGACCCGCGACAAGCTCGCGAACGTCGGCGTCGTCTATCTCTCCTCCCGATTTATACGCGCAGAGCTTTTCAAGCTCGTTATTTATCATCAAAAGGTTGCAAAGGCAGGCCTCGGCAAGGCTCAGCGAAGCCGAGCGGGTTATCGAAGCGCCGCCCTTTTCCGCCCTCGCCTGAATATACTTCACAAGCTCCTGCGGGCGCTTATATGAAAACTCGACCGCCGCCCCGCCGCACTTCACAACATGCTCGGCGAGCTTTGAATTCTTCGCGGTGAGGGTCTTTTTCCCGCCGCAGAGGTCCACCCCCGTGGCATAGAATATAACCGTCACGGTCTCGCCGTCAAGGTCTGAAAGCGCGCCCTGAACAAGCTTCAGATCCTCGGCGCTGACGCTGTCGGCGTTGAAGTCGTTGACCGAGGCGACCACCCTCTCGGCGAACATCGGAAGCGAGGCGCAGACGTCTGAAAATTCCGACGCGTCAAACTCGCTCCCCGCAAAAAAGTGAAAGTTAAGGTCCTTGGCGTCGTCGGGCACAAGCTTCGCGACAAGCTTTTTAACGACGCTCTCAAGCGTTGCCACGTCCTTTCCGAAGAAGAAATAGCAGGGCTTAATATCGCCCGAACGTATTTGTTTATAGAGCTCCTGCTCGCCCAAAAGCTTAACCGCCACTTCCGATCTCCTCCAATCTTATCTCCCTGATGACGTCTCCCTTAAAAACCTTTTCGCCCTTTCCGAAAACGGTCAGCCCGTCGAGCAGGCTGATGTCGCCCTCGCCGTCCTGCGATATCACAACGCTTCTGCCGCCCGAGCTCACCCTTGCGCCGCCGCCGAAAAATTCAATGTCAAGCCCGAGCGCTTCAATTTTCGTTCCCTCGCCGATATTCCCGACGGGTATCGCCCCGCCGAAGACATATTCATCGCCGAAGAGAAAAATATTATCGGGCCTCACGCTCAGCGAAGAATAACCCGAGTATGCCGACGCGCCGTTTTCGAGTATCGCCGCAAAGCTCACTCTTCTCACGCCGCTTCTCTCCAGAACCCCGCCGATGCCCTCGGCCGAGCCGTCAAAGTCAATTATAATACATTCCGCGCCTTTTCGCAATACCGCAGAGTGAGAATCCCCGCGAGAAAGCGCGGTTATCACAACGTCGTTTCCTGTCGCGATGCCGATAACGCCGTAAATCGCCATCACCGCGGCGGCGGAGAACACCGCGAATTTGGCGGGTTTTCTTGTGTTTTTCGTGATGAGCGCCAAAAACACGGTCATCTCCGCGAATATTGCCGCGCTCACCGCCACGGACCTTATCCCTAAGGGTATGTACGCAAACGGCAGCTTTGAGATCGCCCCGCAGAGAAAAATCACCGCCCTGCAAAGTATTCCCGCAAGCTTTATCGGCCAAACAAACGCGCAGCCGCTCAGCGCAAAGACCATTCCGAGCACCACCGCAAGCGTGCAGAGCGGCACCGCGAAAAGGTTTGTAAGCGGCGCTGCCACCGAGAGCTCGTCGAAAAAGAGCATACAAAACGGCGCAGTCGCGAGCGACGCGCAGGCCGAAGCCGTCACCGCCCGAAGAATTCTGCCCCTGATGCCGAACTCGCGCCAAACCGCGGGCGCCGCCACCCCTACCCCGAAAACTCCCGCCAGCGACAGCAAAAGCGAGCTGTCCGCGGCGGCATAGGGGTTCGCGAGGGTCATCAAAAACCCGCATAGACAAAGGGTGTTGAGCGTGTCGGTCCGCCTCAGCGCCACCGATGATATTATCGCGACGCTCATCATTATCCCCGCGCGAATCGCCGAGACCCTCAGCCCCGAAAATATCACAAACGCTACCACCGCCGCCTCGGTCAGAACCGCCCGAAGCAGCCTCGGCGCCCTTAATTTTCTCATCAAAACCGCTGCCGCGAGCGCCGCCGCCGAGACGTGAAGCCCCGACACCGCCGCGATATGCCCTGCGCCCGCGCGGTTTAGTTTAAGCCGAAGCCCGTCCGAAAATGCGGTTCTGTCGCCCGTCACCGTCGCCGCCAAAAGCTCGCCCGCCTCACCCGAGACCTGCCGCCGAATGTTCTGCGAGACCTTTCGCGAATACCCCCTCAGAACCGCCGACAAAGAGCCCTCGGACGGCGTGATTTCCGCTTCCGATGCGCTCGCCGTGATGGTTATTCCGTCGGGAAGATAATACTCCCTCGACCTGAAAAAATCGCTGTCAGAAAGCGCCGAAGCCCTCGCGCGAACAGCTACCTCATCGCCGTAGCCGCCGTTGAAATCCCGAATATAAACGAGCGCCTTTGTCCCGATGCCGCCGACGCTGCCCTTTACCGTGACGGCGGGGCGATCGCCCGAGGTGAAATCCAAAACTCTTCCCGTGATGACCGTTTCGGCGCCGTCGAGGGCCTCAAGGGGCAGAAGCTTCATCGCGGTATAGGCAGAGGAATAGGCTACGGCCGCCGCAAAAGCGCAGAAAAACACCGCGGCGCGTGCCCGAAACCGAAGCCGCGAAAAAATCGCCGCTGCGCAAAGTAAGCCCGAGGCCGCGCATAAAACTGCCGCCCCGCCAAGCCCGAGCGGCCCGCTCACGCATAGATAAAAGGCCAAAAACAGCCCCGAAAGCCACCCCGCCGAAAGCGGTATCATTTTCCGCATCACGTCTCATGCCCCCTTTGCACATATATGGGTATTATACTACTTCTGCGCGAAAAGGTCAACAAAAGATGCGGCCTTGATGTGGCCTAAACGGCCACATCAAGAAGTTAGAAGTTAGAAATTAGAAGTTAGAGGGCAGAAATCAGACCTCTATCCTCTATCCTCTATCCTCTATTTCTCTATCATCTAACTTCTATCTTCTATCCTTTTGATGCAGCCCAATCGGCCGCAGCAAAGCAGGGTATAAATCCCCCGCACCTCTTTTAGCTTTTCAACCCTCTTTCAACATCTTTTTCAACTGCCCCGTTTTCCCCGTTGTTGAAAACCTGCGAAAAGCCCGCCGAGACAGCGCTCAGCGGGCCTTTTTACTTCGCTTTTTACTTAAAGAACAGCGGCAGCTCCTCAAGGAAGATGAGGTCATCGCGCTTGGCGGCGTCGCCCTCGGCGAGAACGGCCGCCTGCCCGACGATGGTTCCGCCCGTGTGGCCGATCAGCTTGTGAAGCGCCTCAAGGCTCTCGCCCGTCGAGACAACGTCGTCGACAATGAGAATCCTCTTGCCGTTCATATAATCCGCCTCGTTCCTGTCGAGCCAGAGCTTCTGGTCGGCGGCGGTGGTTATCGAGCGAACATCGACCGAGATCGGGTCATGCATATAAAGCTTCGCCATTTTTCTCGCAACGATGTACTTCATGCCGTTGCCCTTCTGCCTCGCCATTTCATAGGCAAGCGGAATGCCCTTCGACTCGGCGGTGACGATAACGTCGAAGTCGGGAACCTTTTTAAGCAGCGCCTCGGCGCACGCGACGGTGAGCTCGACGTCGGAAAACATGATGAATCCCGCGATGCTCAGGTGCTCGTTTACGGGGCATATCGCAAGCTTTCTCTCAAGCCCCGCGACCTTTAAATTGTAATATTCAGCCATTGATTTATCCTCCTGTCAGATATTGTCACACATAACGCCGAGCGCCCTTCCGCCAAGAAGGTGGAAATGCAGGTGAAAAACCGTCTGACCCGCGTCGGGACCGCAGTTTGAAACCACTCGCCAGCCGTTTTCAAGATTTTTTTCTTTTGCGATCTTCGCGATCGCCTCATAGATTTTGCCCACAACCGCCGAATTTTCGGGGGTTATCGCCGCGGCAGAGGGAATATGCGTCTTCGGCACGAATAAAATGTGCGTCGGCGCAACGGGCGCGATGTCCTCAAAAGCATAGCAATACTCGTCCTCGTATACCTTTTTCGAGGGTATCTCCCCGCTGATGATTTTGCAGAATAAGCAGTCGTTCATAAAGCTCTACCTCCTCAGTCTTTGATGAATTCTCCGATTATATCGGGCGCGGCCGCAAGGGCCTCGTCTATCTTGAATATATCCCCGATGCCCGCCATGGCGCTGTCGGGGCGTCCGCCGCCTCTGCCGCCGGTGATCGCGGCGATCTTTCCGACCGCCTTGCCCGACATAAAGCCTCTCGCGACGGCCTCCTTGCCTGCGGTGACAACAAGGTTGCCCGCCTTGCCGTTCACCCCCGCGATAACGCAGACGATCTCGGGGTGCTTATCCCGAATCGCCTCGGCCATGAGCCGAATTTCATCGGGCTTCATCGGGTTGAACATCGCGGTGATGACCTTGACCCCCTTGACGTCGATGGTGCGGTCAAGAAGCGACTTCGAGCGCATATCGGCGATGGCGGCCGAAAGCTCGTTCTTTTCCTTTTCGAGCGCCCTGATCTCCTCCATAAGCCCCTTGACCCTCGCGACAAGCTCGTTCTGGTTGGTGAGTTTGAGCAGCCCCGAGGCCTCGTTGAGGGTCTCAATCTGCCTGCCCATGACCTCTAAAACGCCCTTGCCCGTTACGGCTTCGATTCTTCTTACCCCTGCCGCGACCGAGCTCTCGGATACTATTTTAAACAGCCCCGCCTTTGAGGTGTTGTCAAGGTGCGTGCCCCCGCAGAACTCCATCGAGGCGTCGCCCATCGAGACGACCCTGACGGTCTCGCCGTATTTCTCGCCGAAGAGCGCCATCGCGCCAAGCTTTTTCGCCTCGTCGATAGGCAGAACCTGCGTCTTGATGTCAAGAGCACGAAGAATATAGCTGTTGACAAGCATCTCGACCCGCTGAATTTCGTCGAGGGTCATCGCGCTGAAGTGCGAAAAGTCGAACCTGAGCCTCTCGCTGTCGACGAGCTGGCCCGCCTGATGAACGTGATCGCCCAAAACGGTTCTCAGCGCCGCCTGCAAGAGGTGCGCGCAGGAGTGGTTTCTCATCACCGCGAGGCGGAACTCGGCGTCGACCTTGAAGCTTGCGCTCTGGCCGACCTCGATAGCTCCCTCGACGACCTTTACCTTGTGGGCGACCTTTCCGCCGACGGCTTTCTGCGTGTCGATGACTTCGCATCTGCCCGTCTTTGTGGTGATCTCGCCGCGGTCTCCGACCTGTCCGCCGCTCTCGGCATAGAACGGCGTGAGCTTTGAAACGATATAAACCTCATCGCCCGCGCCCGCGGCCTCGATAAGCTCGTCGTCGGTCGCGATAAAGTCGATTACCGCCTCGGCCTCAAGCTTTTCATAGCCGACAAACTCGGTCGAATATTCCTTCGCGATCTTGTGGAAGACGGTTTCGTCGGCGCCCATATACTTCGAGTCGCCGCGAGCCGCCCTCGCGGTGTCCTTCTGAACCTGAAGCGCCTCTTTGAAGCCCTCCTCGTCGCACTCAAAGCCGCGCTCCTCCAAAATCTCCCTCGTGAGGTCGATCGGGAAGCCGTAGGTATCGGAGAGGAAGAAGCACTTCTTTCCGTCGAGGACCTTTTCGCCCTTTGCGGCCATCTCGTCGATATAGCCGTTAAGCATCACAAGCCCGCGGTCGATGGTGTCGTTGAAGTTTCTCTCCTCGTTGGTGAGAAGTTTAACTATATAATCATATTTTTCGTCGAGCTCGCTATATTCGCCTTTTGAGCAGTCAACGACCGTTCTGACAAGGTCTTTGAGGAAGAGCCCCTCGATTCCGAGGAGCTTTCCGTGGCGGACAGCCCGCCTCAGAAGCCTTCTCATGACATAGCCCCTGCCCTCGTTCGAGGGAAGAACGCCGTCGGAGGCGAGGAATGTCACCGCCCTGATGTGGTCGGTGATGACGCGTATAGAGACGTCCTTTTTATGCTCTTTTCCGTACTCGCAGCCCGCAATCCTGCAAACGTGGTCTCTTATCGCCTTTACGGTGTCGACGTCGAAGATTGAATCGACGCCCTGCATAACCGTCGCGAGGCGCTCAAGGCCCATACCCGTGTCGATATTCTTCTGCTTGAGCTCGGTATAGGTGCCGTCCTCGTGGCGCTCAAACTGGGTGAAAACAAGGTTCCAGACCTCCATATAGCGGTCGCAGTCGCAGCCGACGGTGCAGTCGGGCTTGCCGCAGCCGTATTCGGGGCCTCGGTCGTAATAAATCTCAGAGCAAGGGCCGCAGGGGCCGTCGATGCCCGCTTCCCAGAAGTTGTCCTCCTTTCCGAAGCGGAAAATCTTCTCCGTCGGAAGCCCGACCACCTCGTGCCAGATGTTCGCCGCCTCGTCGTCGTCCTCATAGACGGTGACATAAAGCTTCTCCTCGGGAATTTCGAGGACCTTGGTGAAGTATTCCCATGCCCACGGAATAGCCTCTTTCTTGAAATAATCGCCGAAAGAGAAGTTGCCGAGCATCTCAAAGAAAGTGCCGTGGCGAGCGGTCTTGCCGACGTTTTCGATGTCGTTTGTCCTGATGCACTTCTGGCAGGTGGTCATTCTCGTCCTCGGCGGAACCTCCTGACCCGTGAAGTAAGGCTTTAAGGGCGCCATTCCCGCGATGGTGAGCAGAGCGCTCTTGTCGTTTTGGGGCACAAGGGGATAGCTTTTATGCCTCAGGCACCCCTTTGACTCCATGAACGTAAGAAAGCTCTCGCGAAGCTCATTAAGTCCTGTCCATTTCATAATCTTTCAGATCCTTTCAAAGTTCTTCCGAAAAAATAAAACACTCGTCCCAAAAAATTGGGGCGAGGTCAATCGCTGTACCACCCAAATTCGCGGGAAAAACCCGCCTCATCAGCCCTTTAACGCAGGGAAAACGCCGCGGTTTTCCGCGGGGCTCGGGGGTAGCACCCGCACGCCCTCCCGCGCTCGCACCGTCCGCGCGGTCTCTTAAGAAAGCATTTGCGGTCATTCCCGTCATCGCCTGTCATCACCATATGATTATATCGGGGAAAATCCGATTTGTCAAGAGGGTTTTACAGAGTGGGAGTGCCCATTCCGCACACATTATCCTCAGCATTTGAAAACGTCGCCATAGGCGACACCTTGAAATTCTGACATCTGACCTCTAATTTCTGTCTTCTTGATGTGGCCGCATCGGCCACATCAATTTTTCTCCCTCACTTGTGATATTTTCCGCCGCCCAGAATCGAGAACGCGCGGTAGATCTGTTCATGCAGCACCACCCTCGCGAGCTGGTGCGGCAGGGTCATTTTTGAAAGCCCGAGCCTCATATCCGCCGATTTTTTAATCTCCTCATCGAGGCCGAACGAGCTTCCGATGATAAAATTGATGACGCTCGAACCGCTCACCGCCGTCCTCTCGATTTTTTCGGCGAGCTCCTCGCTTGAAATCTGCGGCGCTTCAACGCATAGCGCGATGTTATACGCGCCCTTCTGCGAAAGATAGGGTTTCATCGCCCCTGCCTCGGCCGAAAGTGCCGCTTTTATCTCGTTTTGCGAGGGCTTCTGGCCGAGGCGAGCCTCCGCAAGCTCGACCACGCCGAACCTGCAATACCCCCCAAGCCGCTTCGCGTATTCCTCGCAGGCCTCGCGCCAGTAGCTTTCCTTGAGCTTTCCGACGCAGATAATATTCACCGCCGTCATCAGAACACCACCCCAAGCCCCTCGGTCTCAACGGGGGCGATATTGAGCATATAGTCGCGGTTGCGGACGAAATCGCCGCCAAGCTCGCGAAGAAGCGTGTTTTCGGCGACCCTCGGCGTGTTGTTTTCGCGGCTGAGGTGCCCGAGTATTATCCTCTGCGTGCCGCTCTCGATTAGCCGCCTGACCTCTTTTGCGCTGTCGGCGTTTGAAAGGTGCCCGAGCCGTGAGGCTATCCTCTGCTTCAAAATATAGGGGTAATGCCCGTTTCTGAGCATCGATTCATCATAATTCGACTCTAAAAGAACGAGATCAGAGCCCAAAAGCGCCGAGTCTACCTCCTCGCTGATATAGCCGAGGTCGGTGCATACGCAGCAGACCTTCCCGTCGGGGGTATGTATCTTATAGCCGACGCTTTCAACGGCGTCGTGGGGGGTTCTGAACGCGGCGACAAAATAGCCCCCGACCTCTTTTCCGCCGCCGATCTCCTCGGCCTCGCCGCAAAGATCGCCGTGTTCTTCAAGATAGTTAAGCGTTCCTGCCGAGGCGAAAACGGGCGTGTTAAAGGTCTTCGTGAAGATTTTCAGCCCGCCGATGTGGTCCGAGTGGTCATGGGTGATGAACACCGCGCGAACCGCTTCGGGCGGGATATCGTTTTGCCTGAGCGCGCAGACAAGCTTTTTGCAGCTCGCGCCCGCGTCAATTAAAATTCCGCCCTCGGGGGTGCCGATGAAGTGAGAATTTCCCGAGCTCGACGAAAAAAGCGGGTATATCCTTGCCAAATCAGTCTTCCTTTCAAAAAGAAAGCTGTCAGAGAGACAGCTTATGCTCTGTTATACAGTTTAAAATAATTGCGATGTTTTCCTCGACGGGTTTCTCGCCGTCAAGCTCATAAAACGGCCTTTTCGCGAGCCTTGCGCGGGCCTTCCGCATACCGCGATTCCGCTCATCCGACCCTGCGGGCGCTGTCATAGTCGTTCACCCTCGTGATATCAGCCCCGAGAGCGCGAAGCTTATCGTCGATGTTCTCATATCCGCGCTCGATGTGATATATCTCCTCGACTACCGTCGTGCCGCTCGCCATAAGCCCCGCGATGACAAGGGCCGCGCCTGCTCTGAGGTCGGTCGCCTTGACGGTCGCTCCCGAAAGCTCTGAAACTCCCTGAATTACGGCGGTCGTGCCCTCAACGGTTATATCCGCGCCGAAGCGCCGAAGCTCGTTGACATATCTGAATCGGTTGTCGAATATATTGTCGGTGACGACGCTTGTCCCCTCCGCGGTGGTGAGCATGGTTGAAAACTGGGGCTGCATATCCGTCGGGAACCCGGGGTGGGGCATCGTTTTGATGCTTGCCTTCATCATTCTCTCGTCGCAGCGAACGTGAATGCTGTCGTCGAATTCCTCGACAAAAGCGCCCGACTTGCGAAGCTTGTCGGTGATGGACTCAAGGTGCTTCGGAATTACGTTCTTGATGAGAACGTCGCCCCTCGTCGCCGCCGCGGCAACCATATATGTCCCCGCTTCGATCGGGTCGGGAATTACGCCGTAGGTCGCGCCGTGGAGGAATTTAACGCCTCTTATCTTGATGACGTCGGTGCCCGCGCCCATTATGTCGGCGCCCATCGAGTTCAAAAAGTTAGCAAGGTCAACTATCTGCGGCTCCTTCGCGGCGTTTTCGATGACGGTGAGGCCCTCGGCCTTTACCGCCGCGAACATCGCGTTGATAGTGCCGCCGACGGTCACGATGTCAAAGTAAATCTGGCTGCCGATGAGGCTGTCGGCCCGAAGGCTTACAACGCCGCCGTCGATAGCGTGCCTTGCGCCCAAAAGGTTGAACGCCTTAAGGTGCTGGTCAATCGGCCTGTCGCCGAGGTCGCAGCCCCCGGGCATGGGAACGTCCGCCTTGAGGAACCTTCCCAAAAGGGTACCGAGAAAATAGCTCGATGCGCGGCAGGCCCTCGCGAGTTCATAGGGAACAACGGGGTCTGAGATGCCGCGGGTGTCAATGCGGATCGTGTTTTTGTCGATTATCTTGATGCTTGCGCCCATCTCATAAAGAATTTTTATGCAGACGCTTATATCCTGAATCTCAGGGACGTTTTCAAGCACGCAGGGCTCGTCCGAAAGAATTGTCGCCGCAACTATCGCGACTGCGGCGTTCTTTGCTCCGCTGATCGAGACCTCGCCTCTTAAAGGCTTGCCGCCCTTGATTACAAACTTTTCCATACAATCTCTATCTCCAAACGGGATCGCCCGAATATTTCAATAACTATATTCTACCACCGATTTGAAAAAATAGCAATTACAAAACAGTAACAAATTTTTTCGTCGGGTCTTTACTATATTAGCACATATTTTTATTATGTGCAACCCCTTTTTTTCAGTTTTCTTGACTTATTTTGAAATTCAGGGTATAATTGAAGCGTCATTATAACTCGGCAAACATTATAAATGAATCGGAGGACAGAAAAATGACTTCATTTCTCGGAATTGAATTCGGCTCGACGAGGATAAAGGCTATTCTCATCGACGAAAAGGCAAATGTCATCGCTTCGGGCGCCCACGACTGGGAAAACCGCCTCGAAAACGGCGTATGGACCTACAGCCTCGACGATATCCGCGAGGGGCTTCAGGACGCCTACGCAAACGTCGCAAAGGATTATAAGGAGAAGACGGGCGAGACACTTACGGCCGTCGGCTCAATGGGCATCAGCGCGATGATGCACGGCTATATGCCGTTTGACGCCGAGGGCAGGCTTCTGACGCCCTTCCGCACATGGCGCAACACCATCACGGCGGAGGCTTCGGAGAAGCTTTCAGAGCTCTTCGGGTTCAATATTCCTCAGCGCTGGTCGATAGCTCACCTCTATCAGGCTATTCTCAACGGCGAGGAGCATGTCTCTGAAATCAAGAGCGTACTGACCCTCGCGGGATATATTCAGTGGGTGCTCACGGGAAGAAAGATCGTCGGCGTCGGCGAGGCCTCGGGAATGTTCCCGATCGACTCGAAGACCTGCGGCTATGATGAGGAAATGCTCGATAAGTTTGACGAGCTCATCGCGAAAAAGGGCTTCGGTTGGAAGATTCGCGACGTTCTGCCCGAGGTCGCCGTCGCGGGTGAGACCGCGGGAATGCTCACCGAAGAGGGCGCAAGGTTCCTCGACCCGACGGGGGCGCTTAAGGCGGGAATACCCCTTTGCCCGCCCGAGGGCGACGCAGGCACGGGAATGGTCGCGACGGACAGCGTTAGAGCGCGCACGGGCAACGTCTCGGCGGGCACGTCGGTGTTCGCGATGATAGTTCTCGAAAAGGCGCTTTCAAAGCTCTACCCCGAAATAGACATGGTGACCACCCCGAGCGGCGCACCCGTCGCGATGGTGCACTGCAACAACTGCTGCACCGACCTCGACGCGTGGATGAAGATATTCATGGAATTTGCCGAGCTCTCGGGCCACCCGATGCGCAAGCCCGACCTCTATGACCTGCTGCTCAAGAACGCTATGAACGGCGACCCCGACTGCGGCGGCCTCACGAGCTGTAACTATTTCTCGGGCGAGCCGATAACCCACCTCGACGAGGGCAGACCGATGCTTTTAAGGCGCCCCGACTCGGAATTCAACATCGCAAACCTCATCAGAAACAACCTGTTTTCGGCCCTCGCGACGCTTAAAATCGGGCTTGATATTCTTCTTGCCGAGAACGTAGGGATCGACAAGATCCTCGGCCACGGGGGGTACTTCAAGACCAAGGGAGTCGGCCAGAAGCTTTTGGCGGCCGCGATGAAAACGCCCGTCTCGACGATGGAGACCGCGGGCGAGGGCGGCGCATGGGGCATGGCTATTCTCGCGAAGTTTGCCGTCGACGGCGGCGGAATGAGCCTCGAGGATTACCTCGACGAAAAGGTCTTCGCGGGCATGAAAGCCGTCACCGAGCAGCCCGACCCGCGCGATGTTGCGGGCTTCGAGGCGTATATGAAGAATTACGCGAAGATGCTCAGGGCGGAAGAAGCAGCGGTGAAGAGCTACTGAAAACTGAGGGGTCAACGCATAATTTATCAGTATAACAAATAAAAATTACCCGCCGTGCTCTTTGGGGTGCGGCGGGTGTTTTTCTATTTCTGCGGGATTATGATGCTCAGGGCGCGGGAGCGGCAGGTTATGCGGGTCTCGGTGAACGAGCCGCCGCTCTCGCCGTCGAGGGTCCACGCGAGGGGCTTTTCGCTTCGGAAGGTGATGTCGGCGGTCTTGAAATACTCAAAACAGTCGGCGTAGAAGTCCTTCTTCATGACCGCGGTGAGAATTTTGTTAAGGTCGATGGGGTTGCGCGGGTTCTTCACGAGAAGAACCTCGAAGAGGCCGTCGTCAAGGGCGATGTCCTTCGGCAGAAGATTTTTCATTCCCGCGACCTGCAGGGTATTCGTCACGAGGCCGAGGATATATTCGCCCTCGCCCGAACGCTCATCGGAAGAAAAACTCACATGATAGGGCGTTATATTCGGCAGAGAGGCCGCGCCCGAGATGAGATAGGCAAAGTAGCCGACGGCGTTTTTGGTGTTCTGGGGAGTGGCGTATGTGACCTCGGTGAAAGCGCCGAAGCCCGCGACATAGGTGAAGTATCTGCCGTTCATGCAGCCGATGTCATAGGCGAACGGCACGCCGTCTGAGGCGACCCTTGCGGCGGCGAGCGCCTGCATCGGCAGGCCCATCGAGTGGGAGAAATCGTTTGTCGAGCCGCAGGGGATATAGCCGAACGGGCGGTCGCTTCCGCCCGAGATAAAGCCGTTTATCGCGCAGTTGAGGGTTCCGTCTCCGCCCGCGACGACAACCCTGTCGACCTTTTGGCAGAGCCTCTTCGCGGTCGCCATGATGTCTTCGCCCGATTGAGACGGGTGGGCGATGACGTCCCAGCCCTTTGAGGTATACAGGTTAAGGATCTTGCCCAGATTTCGCCCGACGGTCTGCATGCCCGAGTGGGGGTTATATAATAATAGTAGAGTTTTCATTCTGCACCTCGGTGGGAGTATTAGCTGAATTTTAATCGTCGCATTTGTATTCTGATATCTAACTTCTAATTTCTAATTTCTAACTTCTCGATGTGGCCTTTCGGCCGCATCGGCCGCAGCGGGCGGAGCCCGCGCGCCCCGAAGGGGCGCGCCCCCGAGGCGCCCGAAGGGCGCCTCGGGCCGCCGCCGCGAAGCGGCGGCGGGGGCTCCGCCCTTGCTTTGTTACCTGCCTCAGCTCTGTTATTTCATATTCTTGCCGCGCCGCATTCCCTTGCCGCCTTTACGGCAGCTTCGGCGACCGCCTTTGCTACCCTTTTGTCCGTCGCTGAGGGTATTATATAATCCGCTGAAAGCTCATCTTCGCCGACGAGCCCCGCGAGCGCATAGGAAGCCGCAGCTTTCATCTCTTCGGTTATCTGCTTCGCTCGGCAGTCAAGCGCTCCCCTGAAAATCCCCGGGAATGCAAGAACGTTGTTTATCTGGTTCTTGAAGTCCGAGCGGCCCGTGCCGACGACCTCTGCACCCGCTTTGAGGGCAAGGTCGGGCATGATCTCGGGAACGGGGTTAGCCATCGGGAAGACGATGGCGCGGGGGGCCATCGAGCGGATCATATCTTCGCTGACGATGTTCGGCGCAGACACCCCGATGAATATATCCGCGCCCCTTACGGCGTCGGCCAGAGAGCCTTTCAGGCGTCTGCGGTTGGTGAGCTTTGAAAGCCGCTCTGTTTCGGGGTTGAGCCAGTCCTCGCCCTCGCAGACAATGCCCTTGATATCGACGAGGGTGACGTCGGTGAAGCCGATATTCAACAGATGTTGGGCGATCGAGCAGCCCGCCGAGCCCGCGCCGCATATGGTTATTCTTGCGCCGAGGTCTTTGCCGACGACCTTGACCGCGTTGAGAAGCGCGGCTGCAACAACGATGGCGGTGCCGTGCTGGTCATCGTGAAAAACGGGAATATCGCAGATCTCCTTGAGGCGGCGCTCGACCTCAAAACAGCGGGGCGCCGAAATATCCTCAAGATTTATTCCGCCGAAGCTGCCCGAAATGAGATAGACCGTTCTGACTATCTCGTCGACGTCCTTCGAGCGGACGCATATCGGGAAAGCGTCGACGTCGGCAAAGGTCTTGAAAAGGGCGCACTTGCCCTCCATGACGGGCATTCCCGCCTCGGGGCCGATGTCGCCGAGGCCCAGAACCGCCGTGCCGTCGGTGACAACGGCGATTAGGTTTCCGCGCCGAGTGAGCTCGAACGACTTCTGATAATCCTTCTGAATCTCGAGGCAGGGTTGGGCGACCCCCGGGGTATACGCCACCGAGAGGTCGTGTTTATCCTCGATTTTGCACCTCGGCACGACCTCGATTTTGCCGCGCCAGTCGTAATGCTTCTGGAGGGATTCTTCGCTGATGGTCATAGTTCAACTTCCTTTTATGTAAAAATTTGTGAAATTTTGTATACTCAGAGTATTATTTGAGACAAAATATACTTTTAGTGGGGCAAAAAGCATGCTTTTTTCAGGTCATCTCCTCGGGCCTGAATACCCTGTCGAATTCTTCGGGGGTCAAAAAGCCGAGCTCGACAGCCGCCTCTTTGAGGGTGATGTCTTTCTCAAACGCAAGCTTGACCGTCTTTGCGGCGTTCTCATAGCCGATAGACGGGTTCAGCGCCGCCGCAAGCATCAGCGACTTATTTACATTTTCTGTCATCTTCCCGACGTTCGGCTTTATTCCCGAAACGCAGTTTTTGCGGAAGCTCTCGATGACATCGCCCAAAAGACGGACAGACTGTAAATAATTGTAAGCGATCACGGGCAGGAATACGTTGAGCTGGAAGTTGCCCTGAGAGGCCGCGAAGCCGATTGCGGCGTCGTTGCCCATCACCTCGACCGCGACCATTGTCACCGCCTCGCACTGGGTCGGGTTGACCTTGCCCGGCATTATCGAGCTGCCCGGCTCGTTCGCGGGAATGGTTATCTCGCCGAGGCCCGTTCTCGGCCCAGAGGCAAGCCAGCGGACATCGTTCGCGATCTTCATGAGGTCGGCCGCGAGCGCCTTTAGTGCGCCATGGGCAAAAACCGCCTCGTCCTGAGAGCTCAGCGAGTGGAATTTATTCGGGTCGGTTTTGAAGTTATGCCCCGTCGCGAGGGAGATTTTTTCGGCGACGAGCTCGTCAAAGCCTTTCGGAGCGTTGAGGCCCGTGCCGACCGCCGTTCCGCCGAGTGAGAGGTTTGAAAGCGTTTCAAACGAGAGGATTATCTGCTCGCGGGAGCGGTCAAGGAGCGCTCGCCAGCCGCTTATCTCCTGAGAAAAACGGATCGGTACGGCGTCCTGCAAATGGGTTCGGCCGCACTTGAGAACCCCGTCGTTTTCGCTCTCGAGGCGAGAGAACTCATCAATAAGCCCCAAAAGCGCGGGGAGAAGCCGCTCCTTTGTTTCGCACACGGCGGCGATATGTATCGCGGCGGGGAAGGTGTCGTTCGACGACTGGGACATGTTCACGTCGTCGTTCGGGTGGAGAAGCTTTTTGCCGGCGATTTGGTTTCCCCTGTTCGCGATGACCTCGTTTAAATTCATGTTGGTCTGGGTGCCCGAGCCCGTCTGCCAGATCGCGAGGGGGAACTCGTTCGGCAGCTTGCCCGCGATTATCTCGTCGCAGGCGGCGGATATCGCCCTGAGCTTTTCTTCGGTCATGCGCTCGGGCAGGAGCTCGCGGTTGGCCTCGGCGCAGGATTTTTTCAGCACCGCGAACGCGCGTATAAGCTCGGGCGGCATTTTTTCAACGCCGATTTTAAAATTTTCAAAGCTGCGCTGGGTCTGAGCGCCCCAGAGGTGCTCGGCGGGGACTTTTACCTCGCCCATTGAGTCGTGTTCGATGCGGTAGTTGGCCATTTGGATACCTCGCTTTGTATTTTTGGTCGGGAGGGGGAACGCGGGCGAAGCCCGCGGCCGCCCGCAGGGCGGCCGCGCCCCGCAGCGGAGCTGCGGGGCCGCCGACCCTTCGGGTCGGCGGGGCTTCGCCCCTTGGCAATTTTCCCTCGCTCAGCCTTGTAGTTAAACCTTTCTGTAATAAGAATAATGCGCAACAACGTAGCGCTTCTCGCCCGTGTAGGCGTCGAAGCCGCTTATTTCAACGCCGTTGCCCGACAAAAGCTCGGCGACGGTGGCACCCTTTATTTTGCAGCGGAAAACCTCGTGAGCCTCGCACATCACAACTATAACATCGTCAAGAATGATTATTCCGCCCTCTTTGCCGAGCATCTGCTCTTGGCCGTCGACACGCTCGACAGCGTAGATTATCGACTTTCCGTTGAAGCGCTCAAGCTCCTTGCGGGAAAGCGCGTATTTGTCCTTTTTTCCGAAAAGCCCCATTGGTTCCTCCTATCTCAGCCTGACAAGCCACTCGCCGTTTATAACTTCATACTGAAATTCACTGAGGGTCGGGTCGAGCATCATGTCGATGAGCGTTTCAAGGTCTGATACGGTTTTCAGCGATTTGAGCTCGTCGCGGCTCACCCAACGCATTTCACCCTCTTCGGATGAGCGGAGCTCGCCCGAAAATTCTGTCGCCTCAAAGAGAAAAACTATGTACCTTCCGACGCCCTTGGGAAACTGCTTTATTCCGCAGAGGCGGGGATTCTTTATTTCGAGGCCCGTCTCTTCGCGCATTTCGCGAATCACCGATTCGACTATCGACTCGTTCGGCTCGACATGGCCGCCCGGAAGAGCATAGCCGCCCCAGTCGCTTGCGGCGCGGTTTTGTAAGAGATAGCTGTCGCCGCGGTGCAAGAGGCATAAATTTGTGAGCTCGGTCTGTTCAAATCTCGGCAAATCACTCGCCCCCTATAATCTTTTCAAACCTTTTGAGCTCGGCCTTTATCCTCGCGATGGGGAAGCCGATCACGTTGTAGTGGTCGCCGCTTATCCTCTCGACAAAAAGACCGCCTCTGTCCTGAATTCCGTAGGAGCCCGCCTTGTCGAGCGGCGAGCTTTCGGCGATGTAGCCGATTATATCTTCGGCGGAAAGAGGATAGAACGTGACCTCGGTGACCTGAGAAAACGACATCGTTCTGCCCTTGCAGCAAAAGCATACGCCGCTGACCACCTTATGGGTTCGGCCCGAGAGCGCAGTCAGCATATCGGCAGCCTCGGCAAGATTACGGGGCTTGCCGAAGATTTTACCGTCAAGAATAACCACCGTGTCGCAGCCGATGACAAGGGCATCGGAATTATTTATCGCGACATCGCGGGCCTTTCTTACCGAGAGAACCTCGGGAACGCTTTCGGCGGGAATGCCCTCGGGCGGGGTCTCGTCGGCGTTCGACGGGATAACATCAAAAGAATCGAAAAGATATTTCAGAAGCTCCTGCCTTCGCGGAGACTTTGACGCAAGTATTATTCTGCAGCCATCAAACATATGAACCTCCGATAATCATTATTCAGAGACATTATAACACAATAATTCCCGAAAATCAACTTGACGGCAGCGAAAAAAGGCACTATAATAAAATAATGCCGCAGAAAGGAAAATATTATGGAGCTTGTTATCGGCGTTCTTGAGGAAACACTGCTCGATACCCTCAAAATGCTGCCGTTTTTGTTCGGAGTTTATCTCCTTATCGAATATTTCGAGCACAAGGCGTCGGATCGGCTTCCGAGGCTTTTGAGAAAAATGGGGCCGTTCGGGCCGATCGGTGGGGCAGCTCTGGGCTGCCTGCCGCAATGCGGGTTCTCGGTTGCGGCGTCAAATCTCTATTCGGGGCGGCTTATAAGCCTCGGGACCCTTATCGCGGTTTTCATCGCGACCTCGGACGAGGCGGTCCCTATTCTGATCGCAAGCCCCGACGGAGCGGGGAAAATTCTTCCGCTTATCATCGCGAAAGTTGCAGTGGCAATTATCGCGGGGCTTTGCACCGACCTCGTGATCAGGCTGATTCGCGGCAGAAAAAATGAAGAGGAAGAACCTTTTCATGACCTCTGCGAGGACTGCGGCTGCGACGAACACGGGATTATCTACTCGGCGCTTAAACACACCGTTCAGATCACGGCGTTTGTCTTTGCCGTTTCGTTCGTGCTCGGGCTGGCGATGGAATTTGCGGGGGAAGAAAGCATCGGCAAAATTCTCATGGCAGACAGCCCCTTTCAGCCCTTTGTGACCGCGCTCATCGGCCTTATTCCCAACTGCGCGGCTTCGGTGCTGCTCACCGACCTTTACGCCGCGGGCAGCCTCAGCTTCGGCTCGGTCATCGCGGGGCTTTCAACAGGCGCTGGCTTCGGGCTCGCGGTGCTCTTTAAAACAAACAAAAACCTCAGAGAAAACCTTATCATCGCGGGGATACTTTATCTCGCGGGGGCGCTCGCGGGGTCGGCGCTTAATTTGATTTTTTAATGCTGTCGTTCTGATTTTCGGAATGATTCGGATCCGCTCGGGCGGATCTTTTTTTGCGCAAAATTTGAATCACTTTGAAAGCTTCGTAAAATGTCCTTTCACTAATACCCCCGAAACGGGCAAAAATTGCACGCAAACGTGCAACAAAGAGAAAAAATTAACAAAAAATTTACAATTGGGGGTTATAGGCAGGCGATGTATACGTCCATAGCGTCGCCGTCAGTTTCAAACAGCGGGATCACATCTTTGTCGGTGCGCTCCAAACCGTTGATGCGCATGTATTCCGCCAACATTTTATATGCGTTGGGAATGATCACAAAGGGATTTTTGAAAGGCTCGGGAATGTGGATTGCGGCATATTTGTGGGCTTTCTGCTCTGAAATTTCCACTCCTTTCGGCGTTACGCCCTCGGGCAGAATCCATGCAGCCACATAGCCGTGCATACGGTGAACATTTATCTGCTCCTGAGAAACATACGGAAAATCCCACCCGATCACCCGCGGGTGCTCAACACCGTTTTCTCGGGCGATTTTTAATACCCTATCGATGGCGTCGCCCTCGGGATTATTGCTGATCACTGCGTGCGCTACATAACGAAAACTCGGAACAGTCTCAACACGAAGATTTGTGTATGCGTCGTCATAGCTGCCCATCTCCTCGCGAAACAGATTGTCAAGAGAACAGTTGAACAGCCCGCAAAGCTCAATGGCCTTATCCATTTCGGGCGTTGATTCGTCAAGCTCCCACTTTGAAACGGTCTGTCGGCTGACTTTGAGCTTTTCCGCCAAAGCCTCCTGAGTGATTCCTCCGCATATGCGCCTAAGATGCTGCAAATTTTTGCCGAAACTCATAAAACTTCCTCCTTGTCATTTTGCACGGCCATGCATTGATAATATTATAGCTCCGTTCGGCCGAAAGGTCTACCACTTGACGTGCGCTTTTTTGCTTGGTTTCGCAACTGAGGGGTGCGGGGGCAAATAATTAAGTGGAGAAAGGGATAAGAAATACCTGTTCGTGAGCCGATGTTAGCCACACTAAAAAGGTATTCGGCTGCGCCGAATGATATTTTTAAATATCCAAAAACCACCCATAGAAACCCCGCCCATAGCCACGCTCCCCTTATTAAAAGGTGCTCGCTACGCGAGGGATATTTTTAGCCAAGGATTTATGCCAAAACCCGCCCGTTGGCCGCTGTACACCCCCTTTAAAAAGGTATATCCCGACCTCGCTGTCGCGAGCTCGGGGTATGCTGTTTTTAACCACCCTGCCCCCGTCGAGCTTTTGCGCAAACTGTAAGATAGCAACGCCCCCGCCCCTCGAGGGGCGGAGTTCCCCACACTTAAAGACCCGCAACCCATTCCTACGCTTACAATTCAAACTTTCATCAATCGTAGCAGTCTGCACTAAAATCATAGCTTAAGAGCGCAAAGATAGGATATAGATTTTCATTCTTTGTGCTCCTCTTTTTAAATTTAAAAAGCTCAAGATTAAAAAATTAACACAATATCATATCAGTCTATCGTAGCCTTTATTCTGTTTTTCAGCTTTTCCGGTATATCATTTTCAGTTTCCCACATAATCGTGTTCTTTTGCGCAATATCGAAGTGCAGATGTGTTTTTGTGCTGCATAGCTGAATGACAGTCTTTCCCAAACCCATTGCATAGCCCTCTTCAAAATATGCACCTCTATTTTCTTGAGTTAAATCCACAACGACAAATTTGCTGTCACGGATATGCTTCAATATTTCCGGTGTAATAAAATCATTGTGTTGGACCTCGTCAATAAAAATCGCAATATACCCGGCGTCAGTGATTCCTTTTCGGATAGCCTCTCTCAACACTGCTGTTTCATTTCCAAATTGCATAGCTACAAATGCGTTTTTACCATGTACCGTTGTATTCTTTTGAAGTTCATCAACCCTTGCATATCCGTCAGGCAACAGCGAAATTAAAATGCTATCTTCGTCGTCTACGCAAGTAATATGCTTTATATAATTGCAATCGTTCAAATAATCTAAAATGTACTTAAGCTCGTCCGCGCACTCATCGCTGTCACGCTCTTTCCAATCAGGACTATACATAGAATACTCTTCAAGCTCTTTTCTATCGATGAAGAACGCGCTTAATGCTTCCTGATAGCTCAGCAAAACTTGCTGCCCTATATGCTTTGTTTGAGAACTCAGATACAGAAGAATTTTATCAACTCTCTCCGAAAAAGACTTTGGGTACCAGTTTTCGACGATTTCAGCGTCAATATGAACAGGCAGACCGTTAGATTTGTTACCATTATTAAATTTTTCTTTATATGTATCGCAAATATCCTTATCTAAAAAAGTATGATAACGATACTCAAAATTCTTTTTTGCAAACTTATTATGGCACAGATAAGCCGCAAGATGATTTAAATTTATTCTGTTTCCGGCAAAATCAGCGGTTAATTCATATCTGCCGCACACAGGGCAGGTATAAAATACTTTATCCTTATCATAGTCGGGATAAGCGTTGCACTCTGAATTGCAAATTTTGCATTTTTTCTTATTTTCTGATTCGTTCATTTAATCACCTCATTTTACATTCTTTGCTTTCAAATTATCATTTATGTTGATAATAAGCTTCTATCTCCTGCGAAAAAGATTCTTTTAATATTGCCAATTCCCGCTTCATAGCCGCTTTATCTAAGCAGTCGCTATTATCAACATATGTTTCACAAAGCCTATGGATAATTTCATTTGCCGTTTTGCAGTTTTGATAGCCGAAGTTAGTAACTAATCCGAACTGAATTGCGGAGGCATAACTTTTTTTAAGATTGTCAAACTCCGTCATTCTTTTCACCTCATTTCAACCTTATCGCAGAACAGCGGTATTTTTTCCAGTACTTTCGGCGATAGGCTTTTGTTCATCCAACGCAGCATCAAGTCGTTCTTTGCTTTCGGCTACCGCTCTCAGCATATCAAGATGAAGATTTACAAAATGTATAAATGCATCGGTTGCTTCTATTAAAGCGGGATTGTGCCGTTCCAGCAGATTAGATCTGGTGTAAAGAGTTATTTTATTGTCTTCACACGAATCAATCATTTGATAAAATGCCTTTTCGGATAAATGGACATATCCGCTGGCTTGGTCGTATACATCAGCGAATACAGAATCCATTTTTGAGATTTCATATTTCAGATATCTGTCTGACATTTTCTTTCCGTTTTTATCTTTGTAGTCGCTGACTTTGCCGCCTTGTATAATGCAGTCAACAACAGCATCACGATTTTCTGCAATAAATGCTGCATACGTCCGTATACAATTATCCATTTGCATCCGCAAGAGAACCCCGGCACATGTTAGGTTTCGGGATTTCAGCATATCGGCAAAACCTGCAATAAGATTGATACATCGATTGGCTGATGCAGAAAAATAGAAATCTTCCTTTGTAAGGTTTCTTCCGATGATGCCCTGACATAACGAAATGGTTTCGGAGCTTAACTCGGTTAGCGTTGCTACTTTTGGAGCAATTTCATGTAAATATTCATCATTAGTCATTGACTTAACCTTTCAAACAGCTGCAGGATTTCTTTCGGCTGGGATACGTCAGTTCTTTTTCTTTAAATATCGAGCACGTTTCTTTAACAGGTGTATCAGTCTCCAGCGATCAATTCTCTTGGGCATCTTTTGATAAATCTCCTGATAATCTGCCTTTTTCGGAATCCAACGTCCGTTTTGGGTGATACTATGACCGTCAAGCAGATGAAGAAAGAAGGATGCTTCAATGATTACAGAAATAGAATTACTTGCACCGGATCCAATATGATTATGTTGGTATAGATTTCGGGGACCTTGAAAAAAGCCCATGAGCATATACCTAATTCCATCCTGCTCATTGCGTTTGGATTCATTCCTCAGATCATTGATTGCAATAAGTGGAGCTCTTTTTAATTCGCCGCTTTGCTTGTCTATTTCAAAAGAAAGTGCTTTTGCCGCCAAATCGAACCCGTGCAAATCCAATCCCGACTTTTTCTTGAGATAATTCTCTACCGTTACAAAAGCTTCCCGTGCTGCCGACTCAAACTCTGATTTATATATGAGCTTTACTGCATCCGCTAATGCTGGGTGGAGGTCGTATACCTCAAAAAACTCTTTGAGCTTCTTAAGAGAATATGGCATTAAGCTTCCGCAACAGGGGCAAAATGTAAAATCATTAAAATCGAATCCGTATGTCCCATCGCTAAATTGTTTAAGTTCCTTTCTTCTCGGTGGAAGTGAGCAGCCATTTGGGCAAGAGTATTCTTTTTTCCTCATTACTGCCACCTCATTTCAACCTTTCGCACAGCGGCAGGATCTCCTCTAACTTTGCGACGATTCGCTTCTGCTCGGCGAGGGGCGGGAGGGGGAAAATGTATTCTACCATCCTAACCATAGTCAAAGTAGCTACTGTTGTGCCGCTCGAATTACTTCTGATTTGGTTTAGCAACAAATCAGATTCCATTAGAAATTTTATATATTCAGCGCATACCTGACTGTAATTTTCCAAGCATATAACACTTGCATCTTTATAGTAGAAACAATCATTTTCCTTAACTATATAGGTTTTGCCCAATGTTCCAACTGCCGTTACCATTAAATCGCCAGATTTGGGAATACCAGATTTTGAAAATTCATTATATAGTTCTTGCGTAATAAATAGTTCATTATCAACGATGCCATCTGTTGCAAGTTTAGCAATCTCTCTTGCGCGGTAAAACGAAATTCCTGATGTTTTCCAATCGGATTGATGTACTCTTCGGGCAGATACAATGTTGAAAATATCGCCAAATCTCACCCACCTCCAGCTCTCGGGAATATCAAGCGGCTTTTCATCGTCCGAAATTTCGGGCAGGGGTTTCTCCTTTTTTATCTTCCCCGCCTTGATGAGCGACTGCTTTTCCGATTGAATTTTGCGGTAAAGCTCCTCGCCCGTGCCTTCGTCGGGGAGCTGCGGGACGAGCTTGCCCTGAATCGCGAGCTGAAGCAGGGATTTTTTCAGGTCATCGGGGAATCGCTTGTTAAGGGTTTCGAGCCGATTCCACGCCTCGGCGTAGCGGTCGACGAGCGGCAGCAGCTCCTCGATTTTTGCGACGATTCGCTTCTGCTCGGCGAGTGGCGGGAGGGGGACTAATAAATTTATCATGGTATCCGTCCCGACTCTTGGCATTTTAACGCCATATGTTACCGAATTTATAGTAAAATCAACATAAGGAGATTTTAAATAATTTACTATAAAATCTGAATCGATATTTCCGTATGTACTAAACGGAACAATTTCAGATGAGCATATACCGTCGCCTGTCGCAGTCAGTATCTTTTTTAAATATGGGCGCAATTTGCTATATAAAATCTGCCCTTTGTAGAATTTGACTTTATCTCCTGCGATTTTTCTTTCCGAGGTTAAACAAATATTTAATATTTTTCCCGTGTCTTTTTCAATATCTTCCAAGTCAAGACACCACATAGAATTTGTGATTTGGTTTGCGCTGATTTTTTCTTTAGTGTGGGAATAAGTTGATATTTCCCCGAGCCTTACCCAAGCCCAACTCTCGGGAATATCAAACGGCTTTTCGTCGTCCGAAATTTCGGGCAGGGGCTTTTCCTTTTTAATCTTCCCCGCTTTGATAAGCGCCTGCTTTTCCGACTGAATTTTGCGGTAAAGCTCCTCACCCGTGCCTTCGTCGGGTCGCTGCTCCACCAGCTTGCCTTGAATCGCAAGCTGCAAAATGCTGTTTTTAAGCTCCGAAGGTGTCATTTGCCGCCTCCCAAAATCGCCGCGATGTCCGAAAGCACCCTATCTATCTCCGCGTTGAGCGAGGCACACTCCTCCTGATAACGCTGAATCAAATCGGTCGGGTCGAGTATCTCCTCCTCGGCGTGAGGGTAGCCGCAGAGGTCGAAATTATAGCCGAACGCCTCCGAAAGCTGCTCGCGGGAATATTTTTTCGCCTTGTCCGAGCCGTCCTCGGCGATTTCCCGGCGGTTATCCCACCACTCGATGACCGGCGCGAAATGCTCGGGTTTCATCGGCTTTGTCTTTGAAAAATGCTTGTAGCCCTCGGGCATATCGAGGCGGTAGAACCACGTTTCCTCGGTGGGTTTTGTGCGGTCAAAGAACAAAATATTCGTCGTGATTGACGTATACGGCGAGAACACGCTGCCCGGCATACGCACAATGGTGTGAAGATTGAATTCCGAAAGCAGTTTTTTCTTGATGTTTATTTTTGCATTGTCGGTGCCGAACAAAAATCCGTCGGGCAAAATCACCGCCGCCCTGCCGTTTTCTTTGAGGCGATACATTATCACGGACATGAAAAGGTCGGCAGTCTCGCTCGATGCGAGATCGTCGGGGAAATGATTCTTGACCTCCGCCTTTTCGCTCCCGCCGTAAGGGGGATTCATCAGAATGACCTCAAACTTGTCCTTTTCGGTGTAGTCCAAAACGTCGCGCAGCAGTGAGTTGTCGTGATAAATTTTCGGCACGTCGAGGTCGTGCAGCAGCATATTCGTTAGCAACGTGCGATTTGTGAGTATTTTTATTGCAAATATAATTCCGAAACCCCGCTGCGGTTGAACGGCGGGGTTCCGGAGAATGTTGCTAAATAAGCTTGATTAGGGGCTTACTTTTAAGCGCTTCTAAGGCAAAAAGCTGAGAATGAGTCTTTATATCGCCTCACCGTTTTTGTTTCTTTTAATCTTAAGTCTTTCTGTAAAGATTTCCTTAATTTGTGTCTTGCCCTGTTCCGTTGACAGTTCTTCCAGACTTAATTCGCCTTTACAAATCATTACCATTATTACTATGTAGGCCTCACCAAGCGCAGCGGTCAGTGCGGCAGCAGTAGCGGCTGAAATCATTCCTCCTACTACAGTTCCGGGCCCCGGTATAAGCTTAATTAAGTTAGCCACTATCGTTTTCCCGAGAACAGTAGCTCCCGCAGTTCCTATTGTAGAAGATATTATTGCCGTAATTGTGCCTTTTTCAATCGGTATTCCGAAGACAGCGGTAATTCCCGCTAACATAGCAATCTGTTCAGGGACGAGAGCGATGGCGTCTGAAAATGAAAGAGGAATGAAACCCGTCCCTGCTGCTGTCGTTGCTGCCGCTGCGACCACTGCTTGCGCCCTTCCTTTTTTAATTCTAAACTCGCTTTCTGTACCGCAATAAAAGTTTTTCGCACGGCATCGGGAATAACGCTATTCATAATCTCCGATAGTGTATCTAATCCGTAGGCTTTTGCGGTATATTCATCATCAATAATGTAATCCTCTGCCAATACCGGAACAATATTTATTATAGGAATATTTTCTTTTTCTATTTCTTTTTTCAAGGACTGCACATCGTTTTTTGAATATGATTGTGTCAACACTATAATAACAGGTACATCATACGCGCTTGTTTTGCCGAGAAATTTTTTCAGAAAATCAATTTCTGCCTGCTCAAAGCGGTGCGAAGGTGTACTGATGCAGTACCAGATGCAATGAATGGCCTGACCGACATCTCCGCTTTTGAAGCCTTTGTCTATTTCACCCATAACCTCATCTAACAAGGCATCAATCGCATTATATCCGCCAAGCTCAAGTCCCGGGGTATCATATATAGCAAGCGGGAAATCCGGTTTGGTGATTTTTCTTATCGCTTGAGTGACCGGCTTTCCAACACCGGTATCCGAAAGCTTTTGATTAAACATATTGTTGATAAGTGTGCTTTTTCCAACGCCCGTCTTTCCGAGAATCATAACATTCAAAGTTTTCAATGCTTTATACTCTTTGTGTATAGCCTCCATTACTTTTTCTGCCATTTCTTGAACCTCATACATTTCCATCCTAAATATCCTCCGATAAATTTTTTCTTATGATTTTAGGACCCCGGTCGTTGAAGTCATCTTTTTTGTGCTTATTTTTAGACAGAATGCTGTTGTAAAAATATTCTGACCCTTTCTCTATAAAAATTTGTGAAATCACGCACATACCCACAACAAAAGCAAATCCGCCAAAGACGCGCAAAATACTTTTTCTTTTTTCGGGTCTCTGTTCTTGACGCATATAAATCACTTTTCCTTTTCGGCTTATGTTAAAGCCATCATAACGATAGTTATAAAATCCAGAAAGAATCCTTTTGCATCTTAATTGTTAAGATACATATATTAAAAGCTCTCCCCCCGAACCTACGGCAAGCTTCTGAATCCACAGCTATAGCAAAAAATTACATAAGTTTATTATATTCGACAGCAATGCAGAAGTCAACCCCTAAAAGCGAAATTTCTCGCTCCTTGCCTGTTAAAAAATCATGCTCATAAAAACCGTCGCCGTTTGAGCTGTATGCAAAGGGAATATCCATCATCGCGGCGTAGGTCATAGCCTGTTGAAGTCCGAACGAAACAGCGTGGTTGTTGTCCTTGGCTTCGACGATGGCAATAGGTTTGTTTTTGTTGAGATAGAGGACATAATCAGCCTTTTTCGGCTTTTCCCTGACCGTGATATTACCCCGAAGATTTATCCGCCCGTCGGTGATTTTTGTTTCCATAGTGACGAGCCCGAGATTCCACTTCGCAGCGATAGCGGGAGTGATGTATTGGAGCTTTATATCTTCTTCTGACATATCTTTTTTGGAAAAAACAGTGCTCACAAACAAACCTCCTAAAATTTAATAAATAATGAGATACTTTTTTGTAATTATATCACATTTATTGTCGCATTTCAAGAGGAAAAAGTGTTATATATAATAGCTGAAATTTAGTGAAGTTAAACGAAAAACGATGATTAACAGTTATTATGAGCATAAATAATGAGAAAATTTGAAGAACGGAATGGCTTTGGATAGGAAGAGATAAGAAAAAAAGAAGTTGAAGAAATCTTAGAGCAAGATTCTACCGCGGGACCAAATTTCGCGTATGCACGCGGGGTTTTGTCTGCGCGACAACCGAGACGGTCGTTCTTGTCGAGGGCGGTCGCGCAGCAACAAAACCAGCTTGCATTATGCTCAATTTTGTCTTGTGCGGAATCTTGTTGGGGAGTGCCTTCCCCAAGCCCTGCACGTCGTCGCAAGCTCCGTATCGCTCGCCCTGCCGAAATCGTCAGGGCTCGCTCATTTTGCTGCTCCTCCTTTTTCCTACAAAGTCTTGGGACTTTGTGGAAGCCCCTAATGAAAAATGCCAATGTATCAAATCTGGTACATTGGCATTTTTATATTCAAATCTTGTTCACGTCAGTTGCTTTTTCTCAAATTCAAGTGTTATTGAAACAAAAGCAGTCGCTAAAATTGCACAACAAACTTACCATAAAGTCCTTGTGATTTGTGCCAAACGAAGAAATTTTGCGTTTTAGGCAAACTTTTTTAGATAGTACCCTGATTTTTGCGAAAAAAATGTACGTTGTATCGTGAGAGGGGGGATACGACATTGTTAATAGGAATTTTACAATCGTGGGGGTGTCCATTCGCCCGAGAAATGTCCGTTTAGTGTGAAAACAAAAATTTTTTAATCGGATACCTGCTTTTTGAAGAAAAAATGTACGTTGTAATATGAGAGGGAAATTTTTTCGGGCGAGGGTTAAAATTTTACAAAAATTTGTCCGTTGTAAAGTGAGATAGATAAAAAACGCGATGAAAATTACAGAAAATTTACATTTGCTACCCCATATTTTTTCAGAAAAATGTCCGTTGTAAAGTGGGAGGAATCAATAAAACTTTGTTTGGCATTTCATGGAACGAGAAAAATTAACAAAAAGTTTACATTCGCCTACCCGATCATTTGGCGAAAATTTGTCCGTTTAGGGTGAGAGGGAAAATAATTTTGCAGCATTAGTGGACAAACCCGCCCTGAGATGTCCGTTATAAAGCAGAAAGATTTTTCTGATGAGATTGGCAAAAAATCATTTTTCGGTGTGGAAGGAGCTGAAGGTTTGGCAGAATTGAAAAAATTGCGTTGAAGGTAATGCAGAAGAAATACAGTTCACAAAAAATTTACAATCGGATACCTGCTTTTCGTTTGAAAAATGTACGTTATAAGATGGGGAGGATAAATCATGTTCATATAAAATTCACTTTTCAGGTGTCACAATTTATGTAAAAAATGTCCGTTAAAGATAAAAGGAGGCTTTAATATGCCAAAGAAATACAACACACCAAAACGCAGTGTTGTCGTCAAAACTCGTATGACCGATGAGGAGTACGCAGACTTCACCGAGCGAGCTAAATTTTGTGGAGTTAGTCAGTCTGAATTTATCCGTCAGGCAATCGAAAATGCTATCATCAAGCCAGTCATCACCGTCTCGCCCGTCAATGAAAAACTACTGTCAACTGTCGGTCAGCTAATCGCGCAGCTTGGCAAAATCGGCGGCAACCTAAACCAGATTGCTCGGTTTTTGAATGAGCACGGCACGCCGTACAATTCGCTATCAAATGAGGTTCGAACCGCCATTGCCGACCTCGCCGATCTGAAATTTGAAATCTTGCGAAAGGTAGGCGATTCGGTTGGCGACGTTCAAACACTTAAGCTCTAAAAATGCCGACTATGGTGCGGCTGAAAAATATCTGTTGTTTGAACACGACGAGTTTACAAACAAACCTGTTTTCGACGAAAGTGGAAGGCTGCTCCCTCGCGAAAACTGCCGCTTTGCAACCTTAAATTGCGGAGAAGATGACTTCGCAATCGCATGCATGAAGTCGAATCTGCATTACGGCAAAAACCGCAGTCAGAACGACGTCAAATCACACCACTACATAATCAGTTTTGACCCGCGAGATGGTGTTGAGAACGGCTTGACGGTTGATCGAGCGCACAAGTTCTCGGCGAACAGTTTTGCCGCGAACATTTCGCAGGACATCAGGCAATCGTTTGCACACACGCCGACGGTCACAACCACTCGAGCAATATCCATTGCCATATCATTATCAATTCCCTGCGAATTGCAGACGTACCACTTCTGCCGTATATGGACAGACAAGCCGATACAAAAGCCGGCTGCAAGCATCGTTGCGCCGAGGCAACGATGGATTATTTCCTGTCCTCCAACTCCCCCACAATCCTCCTAAACCACCCCTCCTCGCGAAACCTATCAAACACCCCGCAGGAGCACTCCTCATCCGTCAGCCTTTTGAGATAATGCTCACTCCATTTCCTTGACGGCGGGACCTCTTTATAGCGCTTCAAGCCGTTTAAAATCGGCGATTTGAACATAAACTCCTGCGGCAGGGTCTCATACTGCTTCGCAAACCTAACCATGCCTTCAAGATGCTCCCGCGTTTTCTTTTCATCGCCGCGCTCGGCGTAAATTCTTGCGCAGTGGTAATGGCTGTTCGCCGCCCGCCGCGCCGCCTCGCCGTAGAAGCCGTCGCTGTATAAAAGCTTAAGCATATTAAGCGTAAACTCATGCCGAGTCAGCCGATCGACGGTGTTTGTATAGTCAAGTACATGAACCAAAATTTCAACGAATTCCGCAATCGCCGACTTTCGCCACTGGTCGCCGGTGATTTTTTCGCCCGTGAAATAGTGCGCGTAGATCACCTCGTCATCATAGGCGGCTTCAGATACCAAAAAGTCTCTTGAATGGTATATCGATCCACCCATCTCGGCAAACTCCATCGATTTTTTGTGATCTCCCAAAGCCTTATAGAAGGCAGTGAGATAGTTTATCGCGAAGTTTCTCATCTCCTGATCTGTAGATTTTGCAAGGATTTTCTCGCAAAGACGTATCGCCTCGTTGAGGCTTTCCGGCTGTTTTGTCTTTGTGAATTCTTCGTATAGGTACCGCGCAAGCTCCGACATGACCTCATGATCTTCGGGAAATTCCGCGAGCGCCTCCCGCCAGACTTGAACGGCATCAGGTACCATGCCGAGCCCATGAAGCTCGATCGCCCGCGTGCGATAATTTTTGATTAAATCCCGCTTACGAAGCTCGCCTACGCCCAGCAGATCGTCCACTGTAACGCCGTAAAACGCCGCAATTTTGGGCAAAAGCGTGATGTCGGGATATCCCTCGGCGCGCTCCCACTTCGAGACGGCTTGAATGCTGATCGAGAGATAATTCGCGAGTTCCTCCTGAGTGTTGCCCTTTTCGCGCCTTAAAACCTGCAAGCTTTTTGAAATGTTAATATCCATAATAATCTCCTTAATTATTGTAACAAAGCGCTTCGTTCAATTAAATTATAGCATATTTTCCGGCGGATTCAATGAGCGAAAGGTGGATTTTGAGGGGAAAATTAAACGGGGAGGTGAATAATAAACAATGTTATCCATAGTTTTGCCTGCTTCAAGACGTCGGATTTTTTTTAGCGGCTGCAAGCCGTTAGAAGATCTGCTCGAAGATGTCATAAAATATTCTGTAAAATCATCGCTTTAAAGCTTGAAATTGCGCCGCGCTTATGATATAATTAAACCGTATTGTAAGCGTGGGCTGTTTCCGAAAAGGAGGTATATATGAAACAACCCAACAATACAAAATATAACACTGCTCTTTATATGCGGCTTTCCAGAGATGACGAAAATTTTGGGGATAGCGTTTCAATAGAAACGCAAAGAATAGTCCTGCAAAAATTCGCGCAGGAAAACGGTCTGATTATTTATGACGAGTACGTCGATGACGGTTGGAGCGGCACTAACTTTGAAAGACCTGCGTTTCAAAGAATGATGTCGGATATTGAAACGGGCAAAGTCAACTGCGTTTTGACAAAAGACCTTTCACGTTTTGGGCGTGAACACGTCATGATGGATTACTATTTGGAGTTTGTTTTCCCTGAAAAGCAGATTCGCTACATAGCCGTCACAGAAGGCGAGGATACCGAAAAAGGGTTGAGCGACTTCGTTCCGTTTCGTAACTTGTTTAACGAATGGCTTGCCAAGGATACCAGCCGCAAGGTGAAAATCGCGCTCCACGCCAAGTTTGCAGCAGGCGAGCGAACATTCACGACCGCACCTTTGGGCTATATGCGCCACTCGGAGAACAAGAACAAGCCCGCTATCGACCCCGACACCTCTTGGATAATCAAAAAGATTTTCAATCTTGCAGTACATGGCACAGGAACAGGGAAAATTACAAAAATCCTTATTCAAGAGAGAGTGCCGACGGCGGGTTACATCAACTACAAAAAGACCGTCAATTTGCCAAAATCTATGGGAACGCTCCTGCGGAAAAGGCTTATTCGTGGAATATCCGAGCTGTCAGCGATATTCTGAAAGACGAGACTTATATAGGGAATTCTGTTCACGGCAAACAGACGAATGTTTCATACAAAAATAAAAAGAGCATTCGCCGTCCCGAAAGCGAGTGGTTCCGCGTCGAGAATATCCTTGAGCCTATCATCTCGAAAGATGTTTTTGACCAAGTTCAAAAGCAGATTGCCAGTCGCAGACGAACTATGAAGTCAGACAAAACGCAGATTTTTGCAGGACTTGTGAAGTGCGCGGATTGCGGTTGGTCGATGAGTTATGCTGAAAGGCGGTACAAAACTTGCACGACAGGATTCTTTAACTGCTCGCAGTTTCGGAAGCTCGGTAAGGTCGGAGGACGGTGTTCTGCACCCTACATCAGGTATGATACGCTTTATGCTTATGTTCTCGCAAGATTGCAGGACTGGATTTATCAGGCACATACAGATGAGAAAGAGCTTCTGAACAGACTGCTTAAGACAAGCGATAAAGAATCTGCAAAGTCACATAAAAAGCAGTCTGCCGAACTCTCCAAAGCCGAAAAGCGAAAGGTAGAAGTAGACAGACTGTTCGCGAAAATGTATGAGGACTGGTCGAGCGGACGCATTACGGAGTATAACTTCAAGATGCTATCACAGAAGTATCAGACGGAGCAACAGGATTTGGTCGAGAAGATTAACAGGCTTAAAACAGAGCTTGCAGCTGAAAAGCAGACCACAGTCGATGCTGAAAAGTGGATTGCCTTAATCAAGCAATACTCCGAGCCCACGGAGCTGACTGCTGAAATGCCCAACACGCTGATTGAAAAGATTGTCGTACACGAAGCTACAAAAGATTCTGACGGCACCAGAAATCAAGAAATTGAAATATTTTACCGATTCGTAGGTAAAATTGATTAAAACCCATATGCACGTCTTTAAGTTTGTTAAACGGGGGGCTGGGGGTGGGGTGAGAGCGGAGCACATGCGGATGAGATAGAGAGCGGGGGTGGAGGGATGCTTTTTTAAAGCTGTTGAGCGCGGCTGACGCATGTGCGGAGCGGTAAAGATAGTATCCCCTGAGCTCGCGGGCGCGAGGTCGGGGGATACCTTGTAAGCAATTTTCGGCTTTCGCCTGTTTTAAGATACTCCGCAGCGACGCGGACGCACGGGCGCTTTTGCGCTTACTTCATCGGCTCGATATACTGAATCGGGTCGATCCACTCGCTTTGATATTTCAGCGCGAAGTGCAGGTGAGAATCGCTGTCAGATTCAATATCGGCAGTGTTGCCGACCTTACCGATGCTGTCGCCCGCGTTGAGCTTTTGGCCGACTGCGACCTCAAGATCGGGTGCAAGCCCGTAATAGTGCCCGACGAGGGTGTTGCCGTGATCGACGACGACGCAGCAGCCCCAGAGCGGGTCGTCATAGACCTCGCTTACTGTTCCAGAGGTCATCGCCCTGACATCGGTGCCCTCTGCCGCGGCGATGTCAATTCCGTCATGAGTTCTCCATACACCGCCCGTCGACTTGACAAGCTCGCCGTCCGAATATGCCGCGATTATCTCGCCGTTTATCGGCATCATTATCGCCTGCTCATAATAAAGCGCTTCAAGCTCATCGGTTATGTCGACAATCGCCTCGCTGCTGCCGTTCACATCAGGAACAGTAGCCTCGGGACCGTTCGGCGCAAACCCAAGCCCCGTGTCGGGCGTGAAGCCCATGTTGAGACCTGTCTCGGCATCCTGCCTGTCCATCTCGATATCGCTGAGAATCGCATCGACCTCAGAATAATCAATATCTGGGATTTCTGCCTCGTCTTTTGTCGTGATGAGCCCGTCGGTGACAGAGTTTACCGCCGCGCGATAACCCGCTACCGATGCCGCACCGACCGCGAGAATTCCGACGCAGAGCATCAAATAAAGCGCTCTTCCGCCTGATTTTCTGAATTTTACCTTTTTCATAGCTACCTCCAAGGAAAATCTCGGGCAGCCCCGCGACCAACGGCGTTGCCCTCAAGAAAAATCAACAGACTTGCTGTTCAAGTTAAGTATTAGCCATAAATCGGAAAATATTCAGAAAGGGGGAAAATTAGTGGGGGCAATAGCCCTTTAAATATTTAATCGGGGGAACCCTGAGACGATATCCCACTATATTTTTAAATTGGGGGCACCCTGCGGGTTCCCCCGAGCCCCTTCCGCTACTGGCCGCCTCGCAAGCTCGGCTACATGGCAAAAAAGGCGATAAGATGTCTACGGTTTGAATAAGAGCGGGGGATAAATCCCCCGCACCCCTTTAAAAGGTATACCCCGATCTCGCTCACGCGAGCTCGAGGTATACTATTTTTAGCCACCTCTCCCCCAGCCCCCTCCCCTTCAAGGGGAGGGGGCGTTGCTACCTTTCCTTTTGCACTATGTTTCGGCGGGGGCGGGGTGACTAAAAATAGCACGAGCGGAGCGAGTACCTTATAATGAGGGTGCGCGGCTTGGGCGGGGAAATTTTCTCGCTGACGCTCGAAAATCGGGGGCACCCCTGTTGTTTTAGCATGATAGTTGGGCAAAGGCGCAAGCCTTTGCAGAGCGACGCTGACGAATGCGACCTTTTGCACTTTGGAGAGGGCGTCGTTTGTTCCCCCGCGTCGCAACAGCCCACCGGGCTGATTGCTCCTCCCCTTCCTGCGTTTCGCTTACGCTTTTAAAAAGAGCACGCTCGGCCGCGTGCTCTTTTTTGGAGATTTCGCGCTCTGCGGAGCGCGACCAAAGGGCGCTGCTCTTTGGAAATCTGCAAGCCGAGATACGCGATTATTTCTCCGTGAGCTCCACGAGCCAAGCCGTTTAACAACGCGGCTAAAACTCTTTGAGCCAACCGAGGCAATCGTTTTCGCCGAGGGCAGGCGAAAAGATAGTTTTAACGCTTTGTTTGGCGAGCGAGAGCGAACGGATAGAAATAACGCTTATCTTTTTGAGAAAGGCTTGAGCGAAAACTTTCACACCCATCCCCCGCCTTGACACCCCACCTTCAATGTGCTATAATACCCATAGAAAGGAAGGCTTCGCATGGAATTTTTCCCGATCACGCCGTCGGCGTTGGCGGATTTTCTCAATTTCTTCGACCGCGCGGCGTTTGAGCCCGACGACGAATGGGCGGGGTGCTACTGCCTTGAGGGCAGTTGTGACCGCCACTTTGAGATTTCCTTCACCGACCGCGAGACCCGCCGCGAAATCGCTTCTCAGCTTGTTTCGGAGGGCAAGCTCGGCGGCTACATTCTTCGCGAAAACGGCCGCGATGTCGGCTGGGTGAAGCTCGTTGACAAGCTCGATCTCGAGGCGTTTCGGGATTGGTACCACGGCGAAATGCCGAAAAACCGCGGCGAGGTCGCGTCGCTTTATTGCATCGACCTGATACCGCAGTATCGCGGCAGAGGCATCGCGAGGGAGATTCTTGATTTTGCGATGCGCACCTCAAAAGCCAAGGGGTTTAAGTATCTCGAGGCTTACCCCGCCGCAGATTTGAACGAAAAGCGAAACTATCGCGGGCATTCGGGAATGTATAAAGCCGCAGGGTTCAAGGTTATCGGCTCGTCGGAGGATTTTCTCATCATGCGAAAAAAGCTTGGCTGACCCTTCGCGCGTCGGGCGTATCCCGACAAAATTTACATGAGCGCCTAACGGCGTCGGGGGTGTTACCTTGAAAAACCACCCCTAATAAAAAACAAGGAGTTTTTTTATGTCTGAAAAAATGAATCGCGAAAAATTTTCGCCCAAAAGAATCGCAAAGCTTGCGACCGTCGCGGCGATTTACGTCGCCCTGACCTATGCGCTCGGCTTCATGTCCTACGGGAGCATTCAGTTCCGCGTCGCCGAGGCGCTGATGCTTCTCTGCTTTTACAGGAAGGACTACGGAATTTCGCTGACGCTCGGCTGTTTTATCGCGAATATCTTCAGCCCGATGATGCTACCGGATATGATCTTCGGGACCCTCGCGACGCTGCTTGCGGTGCTTCTCATCTTCATAAGCCCGAACATTTATATCGCGTCGCTCGCGCCCGTTTTAACCAACGCGATAATCGTCGGGCTCGAGCTCACGATAAGCTTTGAGACGCCGTTTTGGCTCAACGCGGTAGAGGTCGCCGTCGGCGAGTTTGTCTGCGTGAGCGTTGTCGGGGTGATACTCTTCAAAATCCTCGAAAAGAACGCGAGGTTCATGAGGCTTGTGAACGAATAAAAAAATTTTACGGGAGTGCAATATTTTTGCGCTCCCGTGCGTATTATAGGTGAGGACAAACGGAAAGCGTTTTTCCCGCCAATCCTTTATACGTTTCACCGCAGGCCGACAGAAATGTCGGCTTTGCGGTTTTTTCAGTCGGTTTTTTGATAAATCGCGGTGATCTCGTTATCATATATCGCGCAGTAGCCCTCGGCTTCTATCCCCGAGGCCGCGAGAATAGAGAAAATTTGGCCCGCAAAGCCGCGCTCATCGTCGGATATAACGCCCTTGTCGGGCGAAAAGTGAACGATCATACATCTGCGGCCGCCCGCGCCCAAGACCGTTTCGATGATCTTTTGACTGAGAAATTCGCTGTCGAAGCGCTCGCTCGGCATCGGCAGCCCTTCGGTGAAAAGAACCGTATGGTCGGTGTCGGTGACGGTCACGCCGAATTGCTCGCCGTCGGCGCTGTCAAACGCCGCGTGATAGTAGAGGTCGGCGCAGAAGACGTTTCCGACCGTGATTTTTCCGTTCGAGTCGTTGTTGCCGTAGAACGCGTAGATGTCGAATACCGCCTTGAGAAATATCGCGGTGTGCTCGCCGACGCCCGAGACGCTCATAAGCTCGTCGATATCGGCGGTTAAAACGCCGCTAAGCTTGCCGAAGCGGTTTAAAAGCTTGTGCGCAAGCTCGTTCGTGTCGCGCCGAGGAACGGCATAAAAGAGCAGGAGCTCGAGCACCTGATGCTGCTGAAAGCTGTTTATTCCGTGCTTTATAAACTGTTCGCGAAGCCTTGCGCGATGACCCGCGTGATCGTTTTTGCGAATTTCCGACATAGCGCCTCCGTCAGGCGGGGCTTTCGCTCAGGGCGCCGCCGCTTTCTTTCATCGCCCGCTTTTTCGCGATCGCGAAGAAAATAAGGAAGCATACCCCGTGGGCGATAATGGCCAACACCCAAGAGATCGGGTATGAGATATAAAGCGTTCTGAGGCAGGAGTTTGTATCCGCCCCCGTGGCCTTGTATTGGGCAAAATATGTGTATATCCAGAGTATTCTGAAGCCGCAGACAAAGAGAATCGAGTCTATCGTCGGAATCACCGAGCGGCCGATGCCCCTCAGCAGGCCGACCATGACGTCCATCAGGCCGCAGGTGAAATACGTCAGGCAGATGACGTTCATTCTCACCATTCCGAAGGCTATCTCCTCGGCCTTGTTGGTATAGATTCCGAGAAGCGTCGGGCCTATCGCCTTCGCTATCGCGCCGAGCCCGAAGCCGACCGTGAATACGATCGCGAGGCACTCAAACGCGACGGTTTTGATTCGCTTGAATTTTCTTGCGCCGTAGTTCTGCCCCGTGAAGGTGACGGCTGCCTGATAAAGCGAGTTCATCGCGTTATAGATAAAGCCCTCGATGTTCGCGGCGGCGCCGTTTCCGCCCATTACCGCCGAGCCGAAAGCGTTTATCGAGCTCTGGATTATGACGTTCGAGATAGAGAATACAGAGCCCTGAATGCCCGCGGGCAGGCCCACGCCGACTATTCTCTTGAACTTTGACCAGTGGATTCTTATCTTCTTGATGTGAAGCCGAACGTCGCCGTCGGTGCGAACAAGGCATATCACAATTAAAACCGCCGAGACGAGCTGAGAGATTATCGTTGCGATGGCCACGCCCGCGACATCAAGATTGAAGCCGATGACGAATACAAGGTTCAGAATAACGTTCACGACGCCCGAGAGCATCAGATAGTAGAGCGGGCGCTTTGTGTCGCCGACAGCGCGAAGTATCGCCGCGCCGAAGTTATATATCATGTTCGCGGGTGCGCCGATGAAGTAGATCTTCACATAAAGCGCCGAGAGGTCGATTACGTCGTCGGGCGAATCCATCAGCTCGAGCATTCCCCGCGAGGCAAAAAAGCCGAACAGACCGACGACAATTCCGCTTATTATCGCGGTTGCCATCGAGGTGTGAACGGCCTCGGACACGTCTTTTGACTGACCCGCGCCGAAGCATTGGGCGACGAGCACGCTTGAGCCTATCGAGAGGCCCATAAAGACGTTTACTATAAGATTTATCAGCGCTCCTGTCGAGCTTACGGCGGCAAGCGATGTGTCGCTTCCGTATTTTCCGACGACGACAATATCCGCCGCGTTGTAGAGAAGCTGGAGGGTACCCGTCAGCATCAGCGGAATTGTGAATCGGATTATGTTCGCAAAAATCGGGCCGACGGTCATGTCCATCGTGACCGAAGAGCTCCTTTTGGATAAGGGTTTCAAAAAATCAACCTTCTTTGAAGCTGTAAAGTGTGACAAAAGGTATGATACTCCATTTTTCTGCGCTTTTCAATAGGTTTTCCGACATTCTCCGAATATGTCAAACGGACGGGCTTTTTGCGCTCGGTTTTAGTGCAATAGGCGAATATGTCAAAGAAGCCTTATCTTTCTCATAACATCGGCGTGCTCTGAAAGAAGGGCAAGCTTGCGGTCGATCTGGTATTCCTCGATCTCGGGGGTGATGAACGCGAGCTCGGAGGAGGAGCGCTGCTTTCTCGGAATAAAGTCGACAAACCCGAAGAGGGTGGTGATGAAGCTTTTCAGCGAATCGGCGTCGCGGGCGCTTATTCTCACATATACCCTGACGTTCGCGGACTTGTAGGGAAGAATGAAGTCGCGGTTTTCGCTGTCCTCCCATGTGAGAGAAGCGATGTCGGCGTTCTCATGCTTTACCGCGTCGATTATATCGGCCACTACCGCCGAGGCGGTTGCCTCTTTCCCCGCGCCCCTGCCGTAAAACAGCGTGTCGCCGACGCTGTCGCCGCGAATCATTATCGCGTTATAAACGCCGTTCACGCCCGAGAGCGGGTTGTTCACGCTCACAAGCCTCGGGCAGACCGTCGCGACAAGGCCCTTGTCGGTCCTGTCGATGAGGCCGATGAGCTTTACAGCATAGCCAGCGTTGGCGACGTATTCAACGTCGTCGAGGGTTATATTTCTTATTCCCGAGCGGTGAACGTATTCGGGGTAGATGTGTTTTCCGAACGCGAGCGAGCCGAGAATGCAAAGCTTTCGGCAGGCGTCGTCGCCGTCGATATCGGCGGAGGGGTCGCGTTCGGCATAGCCGAGGCGCTGAGCGTCGGCAAGGGCCTGCTCGAACGAGACCTGATCGTAGATCATCTTGGTGAGGATATAATTTGTGGTGCCGTTGAGGATTCCCGCGATGCGCTCGATCCTGTTTGCGGCGAGGCACTGGTGAAGCGGGCGGATTATCGGAATTCCGCCGCCGACCGACGCCTCGAAGAAATAGTTGCATTTGTTTTCCTTCGCGAGCTTTATGAGCTCGGCGCCGTGGGTGGCGACAAGCTCTTTGTTAGAGGTCACGACGCTCACCCCTCGCGAGAGAAGCTTTTTGGTGTAGTCGTAGGCAAGAGTCTTTCCGCCGATCATCTCGGCCGCGACGGAGATCTCGGGGTCTTCGAGGATATCGTTGAAATTCTTCGTGAACTTGTCGGCAAACGGGCTCCCCGGGAACTCGCGGAGGTCGCATATGCGCTTGATATCCATCTTGCGGCCGCTGCGCTTTTCGATGAGCTCCTTATTCTTATAGAACAGCTCGACGGTGCCGCTTCCGACGACGCCGAAGCCGATTATCGCGATTTTTGATACTTTCATAAGCCGATTCCTTTCAATGGTTATTTTCCCGAGATTATTCTTGCGTGCGAAACGCCGTTCACCGAAGATATCGCCGAAAGAACGTCGGTCGGGTCGGCATCGCGGCCGTTGAACCGAACGGTTATCATCACCGTTGCGGCCGAGTCGATCGGGATATTCTGATTTATCGTGAGAATGTTAGCATCAAGACGGTAGAACACGCTCAGCACCTCAGCAAGAATGCCCGCGCGGTCGGTGAGAACAAAGCAGTAGGTGACGATTCGCTCGTTCATCTTTTCAGAGTAAATGAACGCGGTGTCTTTGTATTTATAGTAAGCGCTCCGCGAAACGCCGACCTCTCGGCAGGCCTCGGTTGAAGTGCGGCAGATGCCCTGAGCCAGAAGGCGCTTGGCTTCCAAAACCTTGAGAACGACCTCTGGCAGGACCTCTGAGCTTACGACGACAAACTCTGTATTCGTGAAAAACATCTCCTCGGGGTGTCCGATTCAAATACATTTGTATTTTACCCAAGAACAATTATACACGACGTGCGAAATTTGTCAAGGAAAAATAGCAGCGCAAAAAGGGGCTCTTTTCGGCGATGTTGAACAAAATGAAATGGAAATCGGTTTTGCTGCCAATCGCGCTTCGCAATCGTGAACGATTGATTGCTCGCGCTCTTGGGCAAAGCCCGATGTCCATAGGAGCCCGCTTACGCGGTCTCCGCAGAGTTGGGGGACTTGGGAGAGTGCGTATCGTGTCCATTTCGGATTGGCGGCTTGCGTTCTTGGGCAAAAACTGCGTTCATATGGGCAAGTTGGGGCGGGCTCCGCAGAGATGGAGGAATTGGGTTGGCGGGCAAGCGGACTTTGCAATCGTTAAAGGCGGACTAAGAGCACCGACAAGTTAAATACAGTCGGGGGCACCCTGCGGGCAATCACATGCCACCTTGAGATTAGATAAGTCGGGGGCACCCATGTTGTTTCAGAAAGGCTGTTGGGCAAAGGCGCAAGCCTTTGCAGAACGACGCTGACAAATGTGACCTTTTGCACTTTGGAGCGGGCGTCGTTTGTTTCCCCACGCCCTTTCCCGCAATCACTAATATAACGACGCTACGATTTTTATTGGCGGGGGCACCCATGTAGTTTCAGAAAGATTGTCGGGCAAAGGCGCAAGCCTTTGCAGAACGACGCTGACAAATGTGACCTTTTGCACTTTGGAGAGGGCGTCGTTTGTTTCCCCACGCCCTTTCCCGCACTGGCCGCCTCGTAAACTCGGCGGCGTGTGCTCTTGGACAAAAACCGCGTTCATGGGAGCCAGCTGAGGCGGGCTCCGCGGAGAGGGGGAATTGGGTTTTGCGGCCGTTTGTTTGCTGGGACGCTGAGCTGCCAAATATTTTAATTATGGGGGCACCCTGCGGGCAATCACATGCCACCTTGAGATTAGATAAGTCGGGGGCACCCTGCGGGTTCCCCGAACCCCTCCGCAATCACTAAGGCACCACCGCATAATTCCGCTTATAAGCAGTTTTGTAGTAGCAAAGCTGTGTATACGGCATATCGCTTCAT